>JAAYEC010000081.1 GCA_012728915.1 Deltaproteobacteria bacterium
CCTTCGTGCTGCGCAAGGCCATGGAACACAAACTTAAAAAAATCTTCGATCTCTGCTATAAACGGACTCTCTGTCGTCAGCGACCTGAGCCCCATCTTCGGTAACATTTATTTATGAGGCAACGGGATCATCCTATGAATGATTTGATGCAATACAAGGACTACTTCGGATCTGTGCGCTACGACGATGACGAACGGGTCTTTCACGGCAAGGTGGAATTCATCCGGGCATTGGTCAGTTATGAAGGCATGGATGTGGAATCGTTGAGGAAAGCCTTCGAGGAGGCCGTCGACGATTATTTGGAACTATGCCGCAAGCAGAAGCGGGAACCGGAGAAGCCATTCAAAGGAAGTTTTAACGTGCGCATCGGACCCCGCCTTCATCAGGAGATCGCTCTGACCGCACTGAACGAGGGAATGTCGCTAAATCAGTATATTGCCTGAGTTCTTGAAAAGGACAGCCGGGAAAGACAGGCATTTCAGGCAAGCGCGGAGATCAAGGTCTCGGAGAAGCGAATGGCTTATGGCGCCGGCGCCACGATGAAATTCGCCACGGTGAAGATCACAAAGAAAACGACAGGGTCATCCTCCGAGAGGTCTTCCAAGGCAGACCGAACTGTTCGAAAGCCAGGCAGAAAGCCCGCGACGCAGTAGGCAACCCTTATTGGCCGCTTTCTTCACTTGAACATATATTCTTGACAATCCTTGGCCCTGAAGCTTATTTCTTTCCGGACAACGGCGTCACCCGGATCCAGCCAACCAACCCTTTCCCGTCCGCGATGCGAGAGGGAAACCTTGCCGACCGGACTGAAATCAGGGAGCCCGAATAGGGATTGCATGTTCCTCGTCGGGCTTTTTCATTTTTATGGTAATCTGGCACGCTCAGCCGGACCGTTCTGAATCATATTGATGACAGGGTCATCCGGACACATTTCCATGAAACGACCGATCTGGAAATTCCGCGAAATGTCTCGCGGCGAGATCAATGTGGATCCCATCGAAGGCGAATTCTTCTCCACGGAGATCCTGGGAAGTCTTTCCGATGCCGTGATCCGCGAAGCGATTCAAAACTCCCTCGATGCCGGCATGCCCGGGCAACAGGTTAAAATCGTGATCACGTTCCCCTCGCCGGATCAGAAACTCCGTGCGGACACAGCCGAGCGGTATCTTGACGGGCTCAGAGACCACCTCGAGGCGAAGAGCAGTGGCCTTGCGAATGGTGTCGACTTCGAGCGGCCCATGGATTTTCTTCTCATCGAGGACTTCGGCACCAGGGGACTCGCGGGCGACATACGGGATGACGGCAGCCAGGATGAAACAGCAGTGAAGAACGACTTCTATTACTTCTGGCGCAATATCGGACGCGCCGTCGAAGGGACTACGACACGAGGGCGCTGGGGCCTGGGCAAAACCGTCTTTCAGGCCGCATCGCGGATCAATTCCTTTTTCGGCCTGACCGTCCGACAGGAAGAGACCCGCCGCCTCCTGATGGGTCAATCCGTTCTCAAAATCCACCGGGCAAACGGCCGGAGATACGCGCCCTACGGGTATTACGGCAGATTCGAAGAGGACTTCGCCCTCCCCGTTGAGGAGCCGGAGCTCGTCGACCGGTTCTGCCGCGATTTCTCGATCCGCCGCAGCGCAGAGCCCGGCCTGTCGGTGATCATCCCCTATCCCGACGAAGAGATCGAGATCGAGTCCGTGATTCGTTCGGTGATCAATCAATATTTCTTCCCCATCCTTTCGGGAGATCTCGCCGTGACCATAGCCGGCGGAGCGAATCGGCAGGCCCTGGATGAAAAGAATCTCTTTCCCTATATCGAAAGCACCGACTGGCCGGATCGAAGGGGGCTGATCCGCCGCCTGGAGTTTGCACGGTGGTGCCTGTCGCAACCCGGGGAGGCCTTCGAGCGGCTCAAGGAGCCGCCTGAAAGCCGCGCACCCAAGTGGGAGGAAGCGCTCTTCGAGCCCGGGCAGATGAAGCGCCTGCGAAGCCGCTTCGATTCGGGCGAGAGGCTCGCTTTCCATGTGCCGCTGTGGGTGGAGCCGAGGAAAAAGGACATCGAGCGCTCCCACTTCAGGCTTTTCCTGGAGCGGGACGCCTCGCTCGACAGGGGCGAGGATTTTTTCATCCGCGACGGGATCACCGTCACCGGGGTGTCCTCGCAGCGCCAGAAGGGGATGCGCGTCATCGTCTCGGCAGCCGACAGGCCGTTGTCGCGGCTCCTGGGCGACTCCGAAAACCCCGCCCACACGGAATGGCAGGAGCGCTCCCCCAAATTCAAGAACCGCTACCATCTGGGACCGGCGTGCCTTCGCTTCGTCAAGAACAGTCCCCGCGAGATCATCCGCATCCTCTCCATGCCCGCCGAGGGCAGGGACACGAAACTGCTCCGGGACCTGTTCTACATCGATCTCGACCCGGGTAAGGAGTCGAAGTCGACTCGCCGGCTTCCGACCGACGGCCCCGGAGCGGGCAACCCGGGCGATGCGGAGCCTCCGGCGGCGCGGCCGTCGAGACTGCTGCTGGGCCGCCTCAAGAGCGGGTTCCGGATCTCCCTGCACCCCGAGGCGAAATTCTATCCGCGGACCATCGAACTGGAAATGGCATACGACGTGCGGCAGGGCAATCCCTTCAGACTGTATCGAACCTTCGACTTCGATCTGGAGAAGGCCCCCATCCGCATCGAAGGAGTCGGGCTGACCTACCGCATCGTGCAGCCCAACGGATTGAAAATCTCGACCGAGCAGCCGGATTTTCAACTGACGATTACAGGGTTCGATCCGAATCGAGATTTGAAGATCAAGATCGTTACCCCCCAGGATAAGATCCCATGATCCGCCGGTTTAACTTTACGGGCCGCCGCAGGATTCCGCGTTCGCGATTGAACATCTTCCTGTATGCGACGCCGGAGGGGAACCTTGCCTTCGACGCCGGGCTCGATATGGAAAACCTCTCGCTTCCGTTCGACGCGAAGCTCTACATCGAGGCCTATCGCAGGACGTATCTGCGACGGTTTGCATGCGGGACCCCGGCCCAGCCGCGGCTTCCGAGAGGACAGATCCTCGACGGGCTGGATTCGCGCGCCCTGGTCATGTTCCGGGTAAAAGCGGTGGACGGCAGGGGCCGCATCCTTGCCGTCGCGGATCGAATCATCCCGCGGCGATCGGACGATGAGGATGCGGGCAAGCAGTGCCTGCTTCCCGTCGAGTTTGCCGATCTTGGGCATTCGATCTGGCGCCTGGACCTGGAGGGAGAGTGGCCCAGCCTTCTTTTGAACAATCGGATCGACAACATCCGGGAGATTGCGCGCGCCGACGAATCGTTTCAGGCGCTGGTCTACCCGGAAGTCGTCCGGCAGGTCCTGTATCACATCGTGGTCGGGGAAGACCACACCGATCCGGACACGGACCCCGATGACTGGATGAGCCTGTGGCTCAGGTTTGCCATCGGTCTCATGGGGCGAAAGACCCTTCCCCCGTCGGGAGGGGAGGACCAGGTCCTGCTGGACAAGGGGCGGTGGATCGACGACGCCGTGGACGCGTTCTGCGCGTCCCAGCAGGTTGTCGATCGCTTTATGCGGAACCATCAGGCGGCGGACTGACCATGCAGGCTCAACTCAGAATCCTCAACGACCGGGGGGTCGCGCTGTATCGGGATTACCTCGACGAGCTGCGCGGCGGCTCCGAGCGCAAGCCCCCGCGGGAGTTGCTGGCCGATCCCTGGTGCTCCGCCCGATTTCCACTGGACGTCTCCGTGGAGCGCAGGGTCTTTCAGAACAAGCTGGCCGTCGCCGCATACCTGAACGATGTTCTCCGTCTCATGCCCCACTCGCAGATCGAGCGGCAGATGGGCCTCTGGAGCTGGCTGAGCCTGTTCTATTTCGATGACGTCTGTCCCCCGAACAAGTATGGCAGGCGCGCCCCCGGACCCCATTATCGCTACATCCTGGACCTGGACTTTCGGCGATTCAACCGCCACCTTCTGCTGGGGCCGTACAACGCCTACAAGCTTCACGGGGAAAACGCGGCGCTTCTTCTGTACGGGCCGATTCACCAGACGAATCGGTTTTTCATCGAACTCACATCGCGGCAGGCCCTGTTCACGAACCGCGGAGTCATCGATGCGGCCACCCTTTTGTACTACGATCCCAGGACCGGGCGAGCCAAGCGGGGAGCCGGAACGACCGTGCGGAAGCCCGGCGCCCTGGGGAGGTTCGTTGACGTCATCCAGCAGCTCGATCTGACGCACGATCTGTTCAGCATGAAGGGCCCCGACGTGGTCGCCCTGCTGCCGGAGGAATTCGCTCCCTGGCGGAAAAAAGCGAAGGAGCAGCGATCGTTTTTACGAAAGTTGTTCAGGAGAACCGGCTAGCAGCGAAATTCGGGAGCCTTGAAATTTCAAAGCCGGCGGAGCGGCTCAGAGAGTGGGCCGGTCATTGCACCTTCCGAAAAGCGAGATCCGCGAACTCTACACCTTGAAGAATCCCGCGGTGAAATACCAGCGCGTCATGGCTTATATCGGCGTCGGCCTGGGGGAGGCGCCCGCGCGGCTGGATCTGAAGGAGCTGACAAGCGGATCGAGCGTCACGCTGATGGTCCCCTATGACGAAAGAGTATTCTCCGGCGCCCGGGTGATCGATGGTATCCGCACCGCCTTCCCGATTCATGCGTATCTTGACCTCGAGGGGGTACAGGGGTCGGGGGAAGAAGCCGCAAACCGGCTCGGTGAATACAGGGACCACATCGTGCTGATTGGCGGGTGGGTTCCGGGAATGCTCATTGGCGGCACTGCTGCTTCCACGTCGGCAGTATGGATGTCGACTTGGCGCTGGATCACCGCGCCGTCCCGGAAGAAGGATACCGTTCCGGGAAAAAGAAGGCATACGAGTCCGGCGTCTCGGCGAAGCGCGGCCTGACCAATTTGCATCAAGGTGCAAGAAAGTCATGACTTTTGCATGCCCATACAAAATGGTCGCGTAGCCCTGGGGAGCAGGGTCTTCCCGATCGAGTATTTTCTTGACGGAATAAAGCCACAGGATTTATTTCTTACCCGACAACGGCGTCACCCGGATCCAGTCAACCAACCCTTTCCCGTCCACGATGCGAGAGTGAACCTTGCCGACCGGATAAAAGATAAAAAGCCCGAATCGAGAGACCGCCCAAGATTCGGGCTTTTTGCTGTCCGCAACGCGGTTGAAAGATGGAGATGACATGACGCCCGAGAGATGTGCATATGGACAAGTGCCACTTTGCGCATAGCTTGCCAGGACGACCTGTAAGAGATTGGCAGCCATTGGACGAGCATCTTCGCAACGTGGCTCAGTTGTCACGGGCATTTGCGAATGACTTCGATGCAGGAAGGTGGGCCTATTTTGCAGGCTTATGGCATGACCTCGGTAAGTATTCAGATGTATTTCAGGGCATGCTGCTGTCGACGGCTGATCCGGAGACCAATTCCGAGACAAGGATCGGCCGTCCGGATCATTCGACAGCGGGAGCACAACATGCTTTCTCAAATGCAGGGAGGGGGGGGAAGATTCTGGCTTATGCCATTGCGGGGCATCATGCAGGGCTTCTCGACGGAAAGGGGTCTGACGGCTCGCTTGAGAAAAGGTTGAAGAAGGTCATTCCGGATTTTTCCGCCGCACCGGCCAGCATCCTAAATTCCGAAAAATTTGATAATCTGCCCTTTGCGCCTGACGCGAAGCATTTCTCCTTTCAAGCGGCTTTTTTCATACGCATGGTTTTTTCATGCCTCGTAGATGCCGATTTTCTGGATACGGAATGCTTCATGGAGCCATCCCGAACCGCGTCGCGGAAAGGTTATCCTACGCTTGTAGAATTACAGTCGAAACTTGACAGTGCTCTGGACGCAAAAACGGAAACGGCAGTTCTTACGCCTATCAATGAAAGACGCGCAGGGATCTTGAAACTGTGCAGGGCTGCAGCTTCCTGGAAACCGGGTCTGTTTTCGTTGACGGTGCCAACTGGGGGCGGCAAAACATTGTCCTCCCTTGCCTTTGCATTAAGGCATGCCCTCATACACGGGTTGAAGCGGGTCATTTATGTCATCCCCTACACAAGCATCATAGAGCAGACAGCCTCCGTCTTTCGGGATGTTCTGGGCGATGATGCCGTTCTGGAGCATCACAGCAACTTCGAGCCGGCCGAGGATGATCAGCGTTCACGCCTAGCCTCCGAGAACTGGGATGCACCCGTTATTGTGACAACAAACGTGCAATTCTTTGAATCACTCTTTGCTGCGAAAACGTCCCGGTGCCGGAGATTGCACAATATCGTCCGCAGTGTTGTCATCCTCGATGAAGCGCAGATGCTGCCGGTGCATCTCCTGCGCCCATGCATTGAGAGTCTCCGTGAACTTTCCCGGAAGCACTATGGAACGAGCATTGTCCTTTGTACGGCAACGCAACCGGCGCTCTCGTCATCGGAATATTTCAAGGATGGACTGAATGATGTGCGGGAGATCATTCCCGACCCGGCGGGGCTGTACCGGGAGTTCAAACGTGTTGAAGTACAGAATCTCGGCACACTGGCGGATGACATGCTGGTGCACCGTATAAACGAGGAGAACCAGGTTCTGTGCATTGTGAACACCCGCAAGCATGCACGCGTGCTTTACGAATGTATTGAGGCTCAACAGGCATATCATCTCAGTGGGCTCATGTGTCCGGAGCACAGATCGCGCGTCTTGCGTGAAATCAAGACCGTGTTGGAGTCAGGCAGTCCGTGCCGTCTGATCAGCACGCAACTTGTGGAGGCCGGTGTAGACGTGGATTTCCCCGTCGTATACAGAGCAGCCACGGGGGTCGACTCCTTGGCGCAGGCAGCGGGCCGGTGCAATCGGGAGGGGCGAATGACCGGTACGGGACGGGTATTTCTCTTTACGCCCGCGGAAGGATTGCCGGCAGGCCATTTCCGGCAGACCGCGGAAACGGCGGAGATGGTGCTTCGACAACATGACGATCCCTTGTCTCTTCGTGCCGTTGAGGATTATTTCCGTCATTTCTATTGGCTTAGATGCGAACATCTTGATTCCGGACAGATCCTGACGACCCTTGCTGAGGGCGCAAGAAATGGCGATTTCCCGTTTCGTACAATAGCCGACCGCTTCAGGCTGATCGAGCAGTACAACGAACCGCTGATCATTCCCCATGACCCTGAGGCCGCGAGAATGGTCAGGGCGCTTCGATATGCCGAAAGCCATGGACGGCTGGCGCGGGCTTTGCAACGATATACCATTCAGATACCGCGCGATGCTCTGGCGCGTCTGCTTCACGCGGGCAGCGTCGAGCGACTGCATGATCAATTCAACATTCTCATCAACGGGGACCTGTACCGGGACGATCTCGGGCTGTGCCCGAAAGATCCGCAGTTTCACAAAATCGAGAGTCTGATCGCATAAATCCAGCCGAAAGGAGGTGATGGGATGTCCTATGGGGTGAAACTCAAGGTGTGGGGGGAGTTTGCCTGCTTCACCAGGCCTGAGATGAAAGTCGAGCGAGTAAGTTACGACGTCATGACACCGTCCGCGGCACGCGGCATTCTCGAGGCGATCTACTGGAAACCCGCCATCCGGTGGGTGGTGGACCGCATACATGTGTTGAACCCGGTGCGGTTCTGCAATGTCCGGCGCAACGAAGTGTCGGGTAAGGTCCCTATGGGGATAGTGCGGCGGGCCATGAACGACGGAACAACGCCGCTTGAGCTTTTCATCGAGGATGACCGCCAGCAGAGGGCGGCCATGGTGCTGCGGGACGTGGCGTATGTGATCGAAGCCCACTTTGAATTCACGGGAGGCGAAGACCGGAATCCGGCGAAACACAAGGAAGCCTTCGAACGGAGGGCGCGAAAAGGGCAGTGTTTTCATCAGCCCTGCCTCGGGTGCCGCGAATTCCCCGCGCGGTTTGAGCTTTTGGAAGGACCTGTGCCCTCTTCAAGTCTTGTCAGCGAAGAGGATCTGGGATGGATGCTGCATGATATTGATTATCGGGATGACATGAAGGCGGTCTTTTTTCAAGCGCGCATGGTGAACGGCGTCATCGAGATGCCGCCATTTGCAGGAAAGGGGGTGATTGAGTGATTCTGGCTGCCTTGAATAATTATTACGAAAGACTGAAAGACAACCCCGACTCGGGTATTCCGCTCGGGGGGTTCAGCAGGCAGAAAATTCACTTCGCGCTGGTTCTGGATCGTCAAGGCAATCTGCTTCAGGTGCAGGACGTTAGGGAGGTTGTCAAGGGGAAGGCAGTTCCGAAGTCTCTTGTCGTGCCGGAGCCCGCGAAAAAATCTGTCAATATTGTCGCTAATTTCATGTGGGGCGCCACGGGATACGTTCTTGGTGCTGACAACAAGGAAAAGCCTGACAGGGCGCGACAGACATTTGAGGCATTCCGGCTTCTGCATCATCAGTTGGGTGATGACGTTGACGATGATGGGATGAAGGCGCTTTTGCGATTCCTGGACAATTGGTCTCCTGACATGGCGGAGAAACTCGAAAACTGGGACGAAATAGCCGGGCTGAATCTCGTCTTCAGGCTTGATCGAGCCCTCGAGTATCTGCATGACCGGCCCCTTATAAAGGAAGCCTGGCTCAGCGACCTTGATCGGCGCACATCGGAAAAGCGCGCGGTGTGTCTCGTTACCGGTAAGGACGCTCCTATCGCTCGATTGCACCCCGATATAAAGGGCGTGAGAGGGGCTCAAACAAAGGGGGCATCCGTCGTTTCATTCAACCTCGATGCCTTTTGCTCCTATGGCAAGGAACAGAGCTTCAACGCCCCGGTGGGCGAACGGGTTGCCTTTGCTTATACAACAGCCCTCAATGAACTGCTCCGCTATGAAAAAGGTCAGAGGGTTCAGATTGGGGATGCCACGACGGTTTTCTGGACGGAGCGAGACTCGCCCATAGAAGGATTCATGGGATATATTCTCGACCCGCGCGACGATCGCGGAGACGTTGCTGAAGTTCGCAGGTTCCTGGAGGCCGTCCGCGAAGGGAAGATGCCGTCAGATATCGACGGCGGTGTTCGCTTTTACATTCTCGGCCTTTCGCCGAACGCCGCGCGGCTGGCTGTCCGATTCTGGCAAGTCAGCTCCGTAGGCGAAATCAGTTCAATGATCGGCACGCACTTCAACGATCTTACAATCACGAAAAGCTCCCCATCCGACCCTGATTTCCCCGGCATGTGGCAGATGCTCAGGGAGACGGCCGCACAGAGGGAACTGGACAACGTGTCGCCAAACCTCGCGGGCGCCTTCATGCGCTCGATTCTCACGGGCGCCGCCTACCCGCAGGCTCTTCTTGCCGCGATCATCCTGCGTATCAGGGCCGACCAGACCGTCAATTACCTGAGGGCGGCCATGATCAAGGCCTGTCTGGTTAGGAGATATCGGTTGACCGGGTCAGAAAAGAAAAAGGAGGTTACCATGGCATTGGATGCTCAATCGACCAATATCGCATACAGGTTGGGACGGCTCTTTGCCGTGCTGGAGAAGGCTCAGCGAGATGCTGTCCCCGGAGCGAATGCCACGATTAGGGATCGATTCTACGGCGCGGCATCTGCCACGCCACGAGTCGTGTTCCCGCAATTGCTGAGACTCGCGCAGCATCACATTCAGAAGGCGGATTACGGAACGAGGAACGACAAACTGATCGAAGAGATTGTCTCGGGAATCGGGGAGTTCCCTGCTCATCTCTCCCTCGATAACCAGGGGTTTTTCGCCCTCGGATACTATCATCAGCGACAATCCTTTTATTCCAGACCGGCAGAGCCTGCAAAGGAGGAAAACGCATGAGCGAAGCAATCCAGAACCGATATGAGTTTGTGTACCTTTTTGATGTTGAAAATGGAAACCCCAACGGTGATCCCGACGCAGGGAATATGCCTCGCATCGATCCGGAAACCAACTATGGCCTTGTCACCGATGTCTGCCTGAAGCGGAAAATCCGGAATTATGCGGAGCTACTCAAGGGCAATGAGGCGCCCTTTGAGATCTACGTCAGAGAGAAGGCAATCCTTAATCAGATCCATACTAGGGCGCATCAGGCGATTGGAGTCGAAGATACGCCAGAGACCAAAAAAAGGAAAGGTTCGGGAGAAGAAGTGGCAAAAGCTCGCGCATGGATGTGCAAGAACTTCTATGATGTCAGGACGTTTGGCGCCGTCATGTCTACGGGAGTAAATTGTGGTCAGGTGCGGGGCCCTGTCCAGATCAACTTTGCCCGGAGCATTGATCCAATCGTGCCCACGGAAATAACCATCACACGGATGGCTGTGGCAACGGAGAAGGAGGCAGAGCAGCAGAGTGGAGACAATCGCACGATGGGACGCAAGCACATCGTTCCCTATGCCCTATACCGCTGTGAAGGATACGTATCCGCCAGTCTGGCGGCGCAGACAGGCTTTTCCGGCGACGATTTGTCCCTGTTATGGGAGGCTCTGGCAAACATGTTCGACCATGACCACTCGGCAGCGCGGGGGAAGATGAGCGCCCGAAAGCTTATCGTATTCCGCCATGACTCAAAGATCGGAAATGCTCCGGCATACAAACTCTTTGATCTCGTAACGGTGCGTAGAAAGTCCGCTGACGATCAGCCCCCCCGTTCCTTTTCCGATTATGAGGTGGTGGTTGCTGGAGAGAGCCTGCCCCCCGGCGTAACCCTGGAGGAGAAGATCTGATGTCGGTTATGTACGGCGAAGACGATCTCATCCCTATCTCGGCACTCCAGCATTTCCTGTTCTGCTCTCGGCAATGTGCCCTGATCCACGTCGAGCAGGCATGGGCCGAGAACCGCCTGACAGCCGAGGGGCGAATCATGCACGACAGGGTCCACGATGAAGGCGCTGAGTCGCGCGGGGATGTGAGAACCGAGCGCGGGGTTTCACTTCGTTCGCTCGAACTCGGCCTGATCGGCAAGGCGGACGTGGTGGAATTCCATAAAACCGGCGATGGTACGTGGCTGCCGTTTCCCGTAGAGTACAAACGCGGAAAACCGAAGATCGAAGACTGGGACAGGGTCCAGCTCTGTGCGCAGGCCCTGTGCCTGCAGGAAATGCTGGGTGTCTGCATTCCGCAGGGTGCAATTTTCTACGGTACGCCCCGTCGCCGGGAGGTGGTGGATTTTACGCAGGAACTGAGAGACAAGACAGCAGATGCGGCGGGGGCGGTCCGAAGACTCCTGGAAGAAGGAGCGACTCCCGGCCCGGAGTACAAAAAGCGTTGTGATAATTGCTCAATGGCGGGGCTTTGCCTGCCCAAGGTCATCGAGAGAAAAAGGTCTGTTTCGAAATATCTCGAAAAAGAAACGGCAGAATGAGGAAACACCTCAATACACTCTTTGTCACCACCCAGGGCGCCTATCTGTCGAAGGAAGGCGAGACGGTGGTCGTTCGGGTGGACGGTGAGACCCGGTTACAGGTGCCCGTCCATACCCTGGGAGGAATCGTTTGTTTCGGTAACGTTGGGGTCAGCCCATTCCTGATGGGGTTCTGCTCGGAGAGGGACGTGGGCATCAGCTTTCTCTCCGAGCACGGACGATTCCTGGCGAAGGTGCAGGGTGCAGTGTCAGGCAATGTATTACTTCGCCGAGAACAGTATCGGAAAGCTGACCACAAGGAATTTTCGGCCAGCATAGCAAGGTCCATCCTTGCCGGGAAGATTGCAAACTCGAGGACGGTCCTCCAGCGGGCCCTGCGCGACCATAGCGACAAGATCGCGGCCGAGGAAGTCAGAAGGGCGGTCCAACGGCTCAACAATTGCCTCGATGCCGTGGACCGGTCGGACGATCTGGATGCCTTGCGGGGCATTGAAGGCGATGCGGCCAGGATTTACTTCAATGTCTTCGACCACCTGATTGTGGCCCAGAAGGACTCGTTCACCTTTCAGGAACGAAACCGCCGTCCACCCCTCGATAACGTGAATTGCCTTCTTTCTTTCATCTACACGCTGGTGATGCATGACGTTCGGTCTGCCCTGGAAACGGTCGGAATCGATCCGGCCGTGGGTTTCCTTCACCGGGACCGTCCGGGAAGACCGGGCTGCGCCTTGGATTTGATGGAGGAATTCAGGCCCTTCATTGCGGACCGGCTTGCTCTCTCTCTGATTAACTTGAGGAAAGTAGACGAGGCCGACTTCAGAAGATCCGAAGCCGGTGCCGTGACCATGTCCGACGATGCCCGAAAAACTCTGCTGGTTGCCTATCAGGAAAGAAAGCGCGAGGAAATTCTGCATCCTTTCATAGGCGAGAAGATGACGATCGGCATTCTTTTCTTCATGCAGTCGCTCCTGCTTGCAAGGCACCTTCGGGGAGAGTTGGACGGGTATCCCCCGTTTATTTGGAAATGACCTGGAATATGGAGGCCGTCGCATGTTTGTGCTTGTCAGCTATGATGTCGCGCTTGATGACGAGACTGGAGCCAGAAGACTGCGCCGCGTCGCGAAAGCCTGTAAGGATTACGGACAGAGGGTGCAATATTCTGTTTTCGAGTGCATCGTGGATCCGGCCCAGTGGGCAGTGTTGAAGCAAAGGCTTGTCAAAGAGATCAACGAGGAAAAGGACAGCCTGCGCTTTTACTATCTCGGTGCAAACTGGAAGCGGCGCGTGGAGCACGTCGGGGCAAAAAAGACGGTCGATCAGGAGGGGCCGCTCATCGTATAAGGCGAAATGCGAACCCCAAGTGAGCAGAATTTTCAAGGTACCTTCGCGACATTGGCAAGTAACTGAATTATTTAGACAAATGGATTTCATAGAAGGGAAGGCAAACGAAATCGTCGGATCTTTCCGACGGTGCGCGGATTTCGCTTGAAATACGCAACAACTTCAAAGCTTTGCTTTTTATGCGGTCGCCCCTCGTGCAGGGGCGTGGATTGAAACATCTACTGTGAGGACTGCGACGAATACGCGCCGATGTCGCCCCTCGTGCAGGGGCGTGGATTGAAACAACTGATAGGTGCTGGTAGCACGACCAATAGCTGTCGCCCCTCGTGCAGGGGCGTGGATTGAAACATGTGTGCTGATGTAGCGGCTAGGGCGGTGGTGGGGTCGCCCCTCGTGCAGGGGCGTGGATTGAAACATCAACGACGGGTCAAAGCGGGGAGCGGGGCGCTGTCGCCCCTCGTGTAGGGGCGTGGATTGAAACCCGATGATGCCCTGTAACCGAGCCGCCTTTAGAGTCGCCCCTCGTGCAGGGGCGTGGATTGAAACGGACTATAAACAGGGTCTATGATTTCATACCCGCGTCGCCCCTCGTGCAGGGGCGTGGATTGAAACTCGCCCTTATGTTGTTGATAGTTAGACCTGCAAGGTCGCCCCTCGTGCAGGGGCGTGGATTGAAACAGC
>JAAYEC010000027.1 GCA_012728915.1 Deltaproteobacteria bacterium
ATCCGAAACGCTTGTGGCAAACTCTCGATCAACAACAACGGTGTCTTCATGGGGTACCTCCTTATGGGATCTGGCAATCTCGAGGTACCCCTTTCCTGTCTCTGACACAAGATAAGATACGCTACCTCCGGGGCGGGGCCCGCAGGATTGCTGTTGACAAGTGCCACCAGGTGGTATACAGAACGTGAGGCAGCTTGAAGAACAGGGGTCCCCGCTCTTCCGGCGGCGCCCTGACGAGGCGCCGGAGGTCACCGGCCACCGGAGGCGGTTGTGGGAAGTTTTGCAGAAAAAAGAACGAATCCATTCGAGAACCATTACCGTACACTCCTACGAGACTGACGACTCGTCCCTGCTGGTAGAAGGCAGCCTGGTGGATGAGCGTTTCTTTCCCTCTTTTTACTACAGCAGAAGCGAGTTCCTGGACCCCGGGATCGTACACGACATCCGCGTCGAGATGAACGTGGCCCTTCCATCGCTCGAGATCACCGGGGTGCATGCCGCGATGCGGAAGGTTCCCGTCGAGGAATGCCTCGGCGTGGAGGCCGGCGCCGGGAAAATCGTCGGCCTCAGGATCCGGCCCGGTTTCTCGCGGGCCCTCAAGGAGAGGCTGGGCGGCACGGCGGGGTGTCTGCACATGGCGACGCTGATCTTCCACATGGGGGCGGCCGCCGTGCAGGGGATGTGGGCCGCCCTGAGCCGGAGGCGGGAAGGTGGAGGCACGAGGGCGCTCGACTACGACCCGGACATCCTGAAGAACAGCTGCTGGCTGTGGCGCGAAGACGGACCCTTCTTCGAGAAGGTAACAAACCTGCGGGGGGAGAGAGAGAGGAAAGCGTAGACGGTCTCACTGACGCGTTCACATGGCAACGAATCGTAAACTGGAAGGCTTCAACCGGAAACGCACTCTCCTCTATCACCTGCCTGCCGTCGGGTATGCGGCGCTGATTTTCGCATTGTCCTCGATGACCCTGGACATGGAGGAACTGCAGCCCATCCTGGCCTTTGACAAACTTCTGCACCTGGCGGAGTACTACGTCCTCGGGTACCTGCTCATGAGGTTGTTCACGACATCGGGTATCCCCGTGCTGGCCGCGAGCCCCGTTGCGGCGGCGATTCTCGTCGGAAGCGCCTGGGGGCTGGGTGACGAGATGCACCAGGCCTTCGTGCCCGGCAGGGTGGCCAGCCTGTGGGATCTCCTGTTCGATGCCGCGGGCGTCGGGCTGGCAGCCTGCACATTCTCCTTTGTCCGTCATCGGCTGGGGCCGGTCAGGGCCCTGGAGGATCGAATCGAAGCAGAGGTGAGCCGCCGTTGACGAGGCGATACGTGGTGACCGTCGACGGGCCGGCCGGATCGGGGAAGAGCACGGTCAGCAGGCTGCTTGCCCGGGAGCTTGCCTACGTGTATCTCGACACGGGGGCCCTGTACCGTGCCGTGGCCTTGAAGGTGAGCCGCTCGGGCCTTGCCGCCGGCGACCGGGCCGGCATTGCAGCCCTTTGCGGCGAGACGACCGTCACGATTGCCGGGCTCGACGGGGTCACGCGGGTCCTCCTGGACGGTGCGGACGTCACGGAACTCCTCCGCACGCCGGAGATCAGCATGCTGGCCTCGGCCGTGTCGGCCGTGCCCGAGGTGAGGCAGCGGCTGCTCGCGGTGCAGCGGGAGGCGGCCCTGACCGGCGGGATCGTCGCCGAGGGGCGCGACATGGGGACCGTGGTGTTTCCCGGCGCCGACGTGAAGTTCTTCCTCACGGCGGGCCCCGAGGAGAGAGGCCGTAGGCGCTGGCTCGAGTTGAGGGAGCGCGGTCACGAGGCGGGTCTCGGAGAGGTGATCGAGGACGTGGTCCGGAGGGATCACCAGGACAGCGAGCGGGAGATCGCCCCGCTTCGGCCGGCCGAGGACGGGATCGTCATCGACTCGACGGGCAAGACCGTCGAGCAGGTCGTCGACGAGATGCTTCGCGCCATAAAAGATAAAGAGAACAGAGTGTTATAAAGCCTTGATCTTTTGAAATCAGTGTGCTACGCCTCAGTAGTTTATCGGGCGTCGTGTGAAATTCTAACGGGGGTAATGCGGGTGATGGTTACGGAAGAGAGTGTGAAGGTGGAAGAACAAGACAGGGAGGCGGCAGAGGAGCAGGCGGCGGCGAAAAAGGAGGACGAGGTCGGTTTTTCGGCACTCTACGAGCAGAGCCTGCAGGAGCTTCGGTCCGGTGAGATCGTGACCGGCAGGGTCGTGCAGGTCAGCGCCGATATGATCATGGTGGACGTGGGCTCCAAGACGGAAGGGATGATCCCCGCGCGGGAGCTACGCGACGCGGCCGGGAACATCACCGTCAGCGTGGGAGACGAGATCGAGGTCCTCGTGGAAAGAAGGGGCGAGGACGACAGCCTGATCCTCTCGCGCGACAAGGCCGCCAGGATCAAGACCTGGGGGGTCATCAGGGAGAAGTTCGAGAACGACCAGCCCATCCAGGGGACGATCACGCAGCGGGTCAAGGGCGGCCTGACGGTGGACATCGGGATCCCGGCGTTCCTGCCCGGCTCCCAGGTGGACATCCGGCCCGTCCGGGACCTGGACCGCTTCGTCGGCCAGACCATGCAGTTCAACATCCTCAAGTTCGACCGCGACCGCAACAACGTCGTCCTGTCGCGGCGGGCCATCATGGAGAAGGAGCGCGAGTCGGACCGCAAGCAGCTCCTCGAGACGATCGAAGAGGGGAAGGTCATCGAGGGGATCATCAAGAACATCACCGACTACGGCCTCTTCATTGACCTGGGCGGCATCGACGGGCTGCTCCACGTCACCGACATCTCCTGGGGCAAGGTTCCGAAGCCCTCGGAGAACTTCGGCAAGGGCGACAGGATCCGGGTGAAGGTGCTGTCCTTCGACCGCGAAAAGGAGCGGGTCTCCCTGGGCCTCAAACAGCTTACCCCGAACCCCTGGGAGCGGATCACCGAGAAGTATTCCGTCGGTGCCATCCTCGAAGGCAAGGTGGTCAGCATCGTCGACTACGGCGCCTTCGTCGAGCTCGAACCGGGCGTCGAAGGCCTCATCCATGTCTCGGAAATGTTCTGGACAAGGGAGATCCGCCACCCCTCCAAGGTCCTCTCCGTCGGACAGGTGCTGAACGTCATGGTCCTCGAGGTGAATGCCGAGGGCAAGCGCATCTCGCTGGGCCTCAAACAGACGACGCCGAACCCCTGGCTGGCTCTGCAGGAAAAGTATCCCGAGGGCACCGTCATCCGGGGCCGCATCCGCAACATCACGGACTTCGGAGTCTTCGTGGGCGTCGAGGAGGGGATCGACGGCCTCGTGCACGTGTCCGACATTTCGTGGAAGCACCGCGTCAAGCATCCCTCGGAGCTCTACAAGAAGGGCCAGGAAATCGACGCTGTCGTGCTGAATGTCGATGTCGAAAACGAGAAGTTCTCCCTGGGCATCAAACAGCTCGAGAAAAACCCCTGGGAGGAGTTCTGCGAGCGCTACAACCCCGGCGCCGTCATCACCGGCAAGGTGACCAACATCACCGACTTCGGCATCTTCGTGGAGATCGAGGAGGGAATCGAGGGCCTCGTGCACATCTCCGAGCTGAGCCAGAAACGGGTCAAGGCGGCATCGGACCTCTACAGCGTGGGCGACGCGGTCACGGCCGTGGTGAAGAGCATCGATCCGAGAAACCGCAAGATCCGGCTGAGCATCAAGGACCACGAGGCGACGGTCCAGCAGTCCTCCCCGGCCCGGCAGTACATCAACAACAAGGAGAATCTCGGGTCGAGCCTCGGCAAGGCGCTGGCGGACATCAAGCTCGATTCATAAATGAGAGGCTGAAGGCAAGAGGGGGCATCTTCTTGTCTCGTGCCCGCTTTCCGGCGGGTGGAAAGGGAGACCATGCGCAAACGGCATCCCGTTCTCTTCGGACTGCTCCTGCTGCTCGTCATCGGGGCGGGGTTCTTCCTTCTCGTCTACAGCATGAGTTCCGTGACGGGGGAAAAGGCGGCCTTCATCGCGAAGGAGCGTATCGGCGTGGTCACCCTCAAGGGGGTCATCACGGATTCGAGGCCCGTCCTCGACGTCCTGGAGAAGTTCGGCAAGGACGACAGCATCAAGGCGATCGTGCTGCGCATCGACACGCCCGGCGGGGGCGTGGGCCCCTCCCAGGAGATCTACGAGAAGGTCCGCACGCTGCGCAAGAAGAAGACCGTGGTGGCGTCCATGGGTTCCATGGCCGCCTCGGGCGGCTACTATGTCGCCTGTGCGGCCGAGAAGATCGTCGCCAACCCGGGATCGCTGACAGGCAGCATCGGCGTGATCATGCACTTCACCAACATGGAAGACCTCTTCAGGAAGGTGGGCCTGCGCGCGTCGGTCATCAAGAGCGGCCGTTACAAGGATGCCGGCTCCCCATTCCGGGATATGACCGGAGAGGAACGGCAACTGCTGCAGGCGCTGATCGATGACGTCCACGAGCAGTTCGTCGATGCCGTGTCCGAGGGCCGGGGGATCGAGAAGGGGAAGGTGATCGAGGTGGCCGATGGCCGGGTCTTCACGGGCCGTCAGGCGCTGAAATTGAGGCTCGTCGACGAACTCGGGGACCTGGATCATGCCGCGGAAATCGCGGCAAAGCTGGCACAGCTCGAAGGCAAGCCGGAGCTGTACTTCCCCAGGGAGGAAAAACGCTCGGTCTGGCGTTACGTGATGGAAGAGGCGGTTTCGGTTCTCAAGCGGGAGATGGCGGCAACGGTGGCGGAAACGGCACCGGGCCTGGGCTACCTTTATCTGGGTCGGGGAAGGTGACGCTTCCATGACAAAGAGGGATTTGATCGCGAGGATTCAGGAACAGCTCACGGAGTACCCGCGCAAGGATGTGGCGCACGCCGTGGAGATCGTGTTCGAATCGATGGTGCAGGCCATGAAGAAGGACGAGCGCATCGAGATCCGGGGGTTCGGCAACTTCACGGTTCGCAAGAGGGACCCGCGGCGGGGGCGAAACCCCATGACGGGCGCGTCCGTGGACGTCCCGACGAGGCGTTTTCCCTTCTTCAAGGTGGGGAAGGACCTCAAGGAGCGGGTCGACCGAAAAAAACAGGATATCGGGTAATCGGTGAACGCCCCCGTTCATTTCAGCCGCCTGCAGCCTGCCGCCCCGACCGCGCGTTCATCCGATCGAGCCGATCAGCTCCGCCCGATCCGCCGGCACAAACCAGGCCTGCCTTCAAGGTCAACCGGTTATGGACTATAAGACCATCCGCATCACAAGGGAGGACGGCTATGCCGTCGTCGTGCTCAATCGCCCGCACGAGATGAACGCCCTTTCCCGGGAGATGAAGACCGAACTCGTCGATTGCTTCTCGGTGCTCGAAACCGACGATGCCGTACGTGCCGTCATCCTCACGGGAGGCGACTACTTCTTCTCGGCCGGGATGGACCTCAAGGAAATGGCGGCCCTCGGCGACGAGGAGATCGACGATTACTTCGGCCTCATCGCGAGCTACCTGCAGAAGATCTTCGCCTTCCGCAAGCCGGTCATTGCGGCCGTGGGAGGGATCGCCCTGGGGGGCGGCTTCAACCTGGCAACCGTCTGCGATCTCATCGTTGCCTCTGAAAGCGCGATTTTCGGTCACCCGGAGCTGAAGTTCGGCCTGAACCCCCTGTTCAACCCGATTAACCGCCTTGTCGGAACGGCCAAGGCCAAGGAGATCACGATGCTCGGGGAGCCGATCGGGGCCATGGAGGCCCTGCGGATCGGGCTGGTCAACAAGGTGGCCCCCCCGGATCGATTCATGGAGGAGGCCCGGGTCATGGCCAGGGAGCTTGCGGCAAGGCCGCCCAGGGCCGTCGAGGCGGTGAAGCGGATCTCGGAAGTGGCGCCCTTCCTCGACAAGAGCTCCGCCCTGGGATACGAGTTCGAGATGTCCGCCCTGCTGTACTCGCGCGCAGAGCGAAAGGAGTGCATGCGCCGTTTTCTCGAGGAGTTGAAGCAGAAAAAAAAGAAGTGATGCGGCGTTGCCGCCTGCCGCCCTGGCCTTCCTTCAGCGGTAATCCTTGTCAAAGTCGGGCGATGCGAAATCCTTCAGCTGGTCCCGTCGCTTCTTGTGCTGCAGTTTCCGCAGGGCCTTTGCCTCGATCTGGCGGATACGCTCACGGGTTACCCCCATCATCTCGCCGACTTCCTCCAGCGTGAAGGGACCGTAGTTGCAGGCAACCCATGTGCAATTGCAGAACATCTCGTTCTTGAGCCACCATTCGCAGACCGTATCCTGGCAGGGATCGGTGATGAGGATCGCCTTCTTCTTGCACTTGTACATGCGCGCTGCGGTCTCCTGCGGTGAAGAATTGTTCCTATACTAATGCCCCTTTTTATTTTGTCAACGCCAAAGGAGCAGTTTTTCTCCCATTTTTCCGATTCATGGCGTTCGGCTGCCGGCCCCCCGGCCGGCGGCGGCCTCTTGCCCGTCATGCGAGGCGGGTGCCGCAGGACCTTTTGAGCAAGGCCCGTTCGCGGCAAATCCCGGTCGAGCAAATGTTGCATACGTTGCAGAAAGGGCTCGGTGTTCCGACATTTTTTTGACGGAATGACGGCCGTATATGTATCGGAATATACTAAAGAATTCATAAAACCGAGACCATTCACAAGCACTGTGAAGTATCTGTGGATAAATGTGTTGGCCTTTCGGGTAAGTCAGTGCAGCAAAAGAGGAAATACCGGAATGCACGCTTTGGCGTCACAGGGAATAGCGGCATTATTTCAACCGGTTATGATATTCGTGGTCCCGCTTCCGAGCTCGGGGCCGCGGCAGAGGTAAGTGGCGCCCGCCCGGCTGTCTGTCTTTTTGACGTTCATTTTTCCTTCAAGGACACGGGAATCCGCGATTGCCCGCCCCCATGTCCACATCAGGGACCGGTCCGCCCGGTTGTCGCCATCCAGCCGGATTTCTCTCAGCAGTCCGGGGGCGCGTGCCGTGCGGGGCAAAAGGGGAAGCCGGGCGATGCGGCGCAAGAGACGCCGTCGAGGCCCCGTCCGGTTCCGTGGCTATCGGCCCGATTTATCTTGACAATTCATGGTGAATGCATTAGCGTTACCCATCGCGAAACGGGCTGTCGAAGACCCTGCGGGGCGCCTGGACAGTCCACTTTCAGAATCGGGAGAGTGAGTCATGATCGGGGTCCTGGTCATCACGCACGGCAACCTCGGGAACGAGCTGGTCAAGGTGGCGGAGCTGATCAAGGGAAGCCTGGACGGGACCCTCTGCGTCTCGGTGGACGCCACCAGGGGGCTCGATGACCTGAGAAAGGAAATCACGTCGGCCATCCGGAAAGTGGATTCGGGCTCCGGCGTGCTCGTCCTGACGGATCTCTTCGGTGGAACCCCTTCGAACGTATCCCTGGCCTTTCTGAAGGAGGGCAAGGTCGAGGTCGTCACGGGGGTCAATCTGCCCATGCTCCTCAAGGTTCCCGACGTGAGGGAGAAGGAGGACGACCTTTCGAGATTCGCCGCCGAGATCCGGGACTACGGCAAGAAGAATATCTACCTGGCAAGCGAGGTTCTCAAGAAGAAAATTGGCGACAGTTGACACAGGGCCGGGCGCCCGCCCCGAAGGGCATCCGGCTTTTTGCCCCGTCGCGTGAGTTGTGGACGCCCGATGGATTTCTCCCTCGTCAGAGTCGATAACCGCCTGGTTCATGGGCAGATCATCGAGACGTGGCTTCCGTTCCTCAGGGCGACACGGATCATCGTCGTCAACGACGAAGTGGCAAGCAGCTTCTTCCGCGAGACCGTCATCCGCATGGCGGTTCCGCGTGAAGTGGACGTCCTGGTCTACGGGGTGGAGGAGTTCGGCCTCAGCGACAACGCCCGACAGAACGAAGACGGGAGGACCATTGTTCTCTTCAGCGGGTTGAACGACATCATGCGGGCCTTCGAGGACGGGTTTCGCTTTCCGTCGCTCAACATCGGCAACCTCTACAGCGACGACTGCACGCTTCGGTGTTCCCCGTCTGTCGCCCTGGCCGCCACGGACATTGCCCATATCCGGACGTTGCTCGAGTCGGGCGTGACGGTGGAGCTGAGATCCGTGCCGAGCGACAAGCCGCTGGACGTTCGCGCGCTTCTCGCCCCCGGCAATGAACAGGGGCGCTGACTTCGCGGGACTCGAGGGCCGGGCCGCGTTGTCCGGGGGAGCGAGCATGCTGATCGAGACAGCCGTCACGGCGGGGGCGGGCGCATTGATCTGCCTCGACCGGGTCGCCGTTCAGCTCATGGTTTCCAGGCCCGTCGTGGCCGGTCCGCTGATGGGCCTGATCCTTGGAGATGCGCTCACGGGGCTCGTCACGGGGGCCCTCCTGGAACTGCTCTGGATCGACCGCATCCCGGTCGGCTCCCATGTGCCCCCGCACGACACCTTCGTGGCGGTCCTCGCAACGGCCGGGGCCGTCCTGACCGCCCCGTCCGGGGCGCCCCCCCCTCGCGAGTTGATTGCCCTGGCGGTCCTCCTGTTTGCCCCCGCCGCCTGGCTCGGGCAGAGGATGGAGATCCTCCTCCGTCAATGGAACGAGAGGTGGCTGGGCCGGGCCCTCGAGGATGCAAGGGCGGGCGACCCGGCAAGGCTCTCGCGCCGTCACCTCTCGGCGCTTGCGGGCTACTTCGCGGCATCCCTTTTCTGCCTGACGGCGGGGATGCTCTGCGGGGTTCCGCTGCTCCGGCTCGTCTATGTCTCCCTGCCGCCAGCGGCGCTCCGGGTCCTGGCGTACGCCTATTCCCTGCTGCCGCTCATCGGGGTGGGCGTGGCTCTCAACACGGTCAAGCGGCGAGGGACCGTTCCCGTCTTTTGCGGCGTGTTTTTACTGCTTGCGCTTGCCTTGGAATTCCTTTAAACACCGGCAGTGAAACAGGTCTGCACGGCCCGCACCCGCCGTGCAAGGGTGCATCCATGGGATATGCGGATGCGAGACGCTCGAGGCATGGCAGTCGGCGTGGAAAAGGCAGGCGACATCGAGATCGGGCCGCTGACGGAGGGGGACCTCGACGAGGTCCTGCGGATCGAACGGGCCTCCTTCACAGCCCCGTGGTCCCCCGGCATGTTCCGGCAGGACTTGAACTTTCCCCTTGCCCGCTGCCTTGCGGCGCGCTGTCCGCAAGGGGGGGGAAAGCCGCTGGCAGGCTACCTCATCTGCTGGTTCGTCGCAGACGAGGTCCACATCACGAACCTCGCCGTGAGGAGGGACAGGCGCAACCGCGGGATTGCGGGGCGCCTGGTCGAAGGGGCGCTGAATCTTGCCCGCCAGTGCGGGATGCGGGTCTGCACCCTCGAGGTCAGGCGGTCCAACGAGGCGGCCAGGGCGTTATACGGGAAGTTCGGTTTCGAGTTTCGGGGCATCCGCCCGGGGTATTACTCCGACAACAACGAGGACGCCCTGGTCATGGCCCTGGATCTCTGAGCATCGGAGCCGCTCGCGGAGAGCCGGAGGCGTGAAAGAAGCCGGGCAGGCACGGCAGGGAACGGACGGGGTAGACCGTGACCGGACACACGATGGTTACCAGGGAAGACTTGACAGCCGAAATCCTTTCGAACGCGGAGGTGGCTCCCTGCCACTACCTCCTGGCGCTTGCCGTCAGCCCTGTCTACCGGGATGCCCGGCCGGGGCAGTTCGTGATGCTTCGTCCCGGTGGCCTCGGGATACCATTCCTGGGCCGGCCGCTCGGGATCTACAGCCTCTCCGGCCATGCGCGCGGGGCACGGATCGAGATCCTGTACCGTGCAGCGGGACGGGGGACGAAGGTCATCTCGACGCGTTGCGAGGGGGACCGTCTCGAGGTCCTGGGCCCGCTCGGGAACCGGTTCACCTGCTTTCCCGGGATGGATACCGCCGTTCTCGTGGCGGGAGGCATCGGGATTGCGCCCCTCGTTTTTCTGGCCGAACGGTTGACGACCGGCCCGGCGAAGGACAGGGTGCGGGTCGTCGCCTACATCGGGGCCCGGGATGCGGCGACACTGCTCGGCGTGGACCGCGTGAGGGCCTTCGGCGCCGAGGTCCGCATCAGCACGGATGACGGGAGCGCTGGCCACAGGGGGCCCGTGACCGAGTTGTTCCGGAATGAAATGGGGTCGTTTGACACGGCCAGGACGGGGGTCTTCGCCTGCGGTCCCTATCCGATGCTGAGGCGCATGGGCGAGATCGTCGCGGATCGCCCCATGCCCTGCCAGGTGCTCATGGAGGAGCGCATGGCCTGCGGCATGGGCGCGTGTCTCGGGTGCACCATCGAGGTGCGAGGGCCCGGGGGACCGGAGTACCGCCAGGTCTGTACGGACGGCCCGGTCTTCGATCTGCGCGACATCCTGTGGCGATGACGAGGAAGGCAAAGGGCGAAGGCTAAAGGCCAAAGGCCAAAGGCGAAGGGCTAAAGCGAAGAGCGAAGGGCGGAAAGCTGCCTGGTTTTTTGCCTGCAACCTGTATCCTGCGGCCCGGGCGCGCGTGCAGGAAGAAGGAAGAAAAAAAGGGGATTGCGTTGTTGAGACCCCTCACCGAAGTGAAGATCGGCAGCCTGGTCCTGAAAAACCCCGTCATGACGGCATCGGGGACCTTCGGCTACGGCGAGGAGTATTCCCCCTACGTCGATCTCAACCGCCTAGGGGCCGTGGTGGTGAAAGGCATCTCCCTGGAGCCCCGCAAGGGGAACCCGCCGCCCCGGATCATGGAGACACCCGGCGGGATGCTGAATGCCATCGGTCTGCAGAACGTGGGGGCGAGGGCCTTTGTCACCGAAAAGCTTCCCTGGCTGCGGCAATTCGACACGAAGGTGATCGTGAACATCTTCGGCGAGACGCTGGGGGAATATGGCGAGGTGGCCGCCGCGCTGACCGGTGTGCCGGGAATTCACGCCCTCGAGGTCAACATCTCCTGCCCCAACGTGCAGAAGGGGGGCCACGTCTTCGGCTGCGACCCCGGCGTGTCCGGCGAGGTCACCCGCGCGGTGCGATCGGCCACGGACCTTCCGGTCATCGTGAAGCTCTCGCCCAACGTGTCCGACATCGCGGAGATCGCCCGCTCCTGCGAGTCCGCGGGGGCCGATGCGCTGTCGCTGATCAACACGCTGCTGGGCATGTCCATCGACGTCGAAAGGCGCGTCCCTCACCTCAGGAACATCACCGGCGGCCTGTCGGGCCCCGCCGTCAGGCCCGTGGCGGTCCGCATGGTCTGGAACACCGTGAACGCCGTTTCCATCCCGGTCATCGGGATCGGCGGAATAATGGAGGCCGGCGACGCCCTCGAGTTCCTCATCGCGGGGGCGAAGGCCGTGCAGGTGGGAACGGCCAATTTCGTGAATCCCCGGGTCACGATGGAGATCGTCGACGGGATCGAGGAGTACCTCCTGCGTCATGGCTTCGGCGATGTCAATGAAGTCATCGGCTCGCTGAAGACGGGATAAGGCAGAGGGCAGGGGGAGGTTGTTGTACGCCCCCGTGCCACACGTTCGGACAGGATGGAGCAGACGAAAGAGCCTGCAGGGACGGTTGACATGGGCAAAGCGGAACGGATCATAGAGGGCGTCTGGCTCGTGGGCGGCCCCAATATCTCCCTCTCCGAGGACGCGACGGTCTTCGTCATCGACTTCTCAGGCGATCTCGTCATGATCGACGCGGGAGCCGGGCGGAGCGCCCGCACGCTGGTGCGCAACATCGAGGGGGCGGGACTCGACCCGGCGAAAATCTCCACGGTGATCCTCACGCACTGCCACATCGATCACATCGGTGCGGCGCCCTATTTCCGGGACCGCTTCGGCTGCAGGCTGGCCGCCCACGAGCTGGACGCCCGCGCCATCGAAGAAGGCGACCCGGTCCTGACGGCCGCCAACTGGTACGAGACGGACTTCCCCCCCACCCCGATCGACATCCGCTTCAAGGCCGACCACGAGATCCTGCGGTACGGCAGCGAGGAGCTCCACCTGCTTCATACGCCCGGCCACACACCGGGTTCCCTGTCCGTCTACCTCGACCGGGCGGGCAGGAGGGTGCTCTTCGGCCAGGACATCCACGGCCCCTTCCTGCCCAGCTTCGGCTCCGACGTGGGCCGGTGGCGAAAATCCATGGAACAGCTGCTCGCCCTCGAGGCCGACATCCTCTGCGAAGGCCACTTCGGGATCTTCCGGACGAAGGAACAGGTCCGGACGTACATACAGAATTACATGAGACAATATTCGTGAAGAAAGGCCTCGGAAATACAGAAGAAGGGTATCGGGGAAAAAGGGAAGCCGGGCCCGGTCCCCGGCCTTCTATCGTTCTTCCCCGGCCCCTGAGCCCCGAACCCGGTCCTCCGCTTTTTCCAGGTTGCTGACCCGCACCCCGATCAGTCTCACCCGTTTTTTCAGCTCGACCTTCTTGAGGCACTCGAACGCCGTGCGGCGGACCGTTTCCTCCGAGTCCGTCGGCTCCTTGAGGCTGATGGAGCGCGTGTGCGTCTCGAAGTCGCTGAAGCGGATCTTCAGCGTCACCGTGCGTCCCCGGTATCCGTCCTGATGAAGGGCCGCGACGACGTCCTTGGCGGCTTCCGCCGTCGCCCGGGCGATGGCCTGCCAGTTGCGGACGTCCGACGCGAATGTCGTCTCACGGCTCATCGAGCGCGGCTCCCAGTGGGTGACCACGAGGCGGTCGTCGATGCCTCTCGATGCGTCGTAGAGGCCGCGGCCCCAGGATTGGCCGAACTCCTCCGTCAGCCGGCCGAGCGGCAGGGCGGCGATCTGCCCGATGGTCTCGACGCCGATCCGCTTCAGGTGGGCCTCCGCTTTTGGCCCCACGCCCGGGAGCTTCCGTGCCGGCAACGGCCAGATCCGGGGCGGCACGTCCTCCTCGGACAGGACCGTCAGGCCGTCGGGTTTCTGCAGGTCCGAGGCGATCTTGGCCAGCAGTTTGTTGGGGGCGATCCCGATCGAGCAGGTCAGTCCCGTCTCGTCAAGGATCTGTTTCTTGATCTCGGCGGCGATCTCCCGGGACGGACGGTCGATCCCGGAGAGGTCGAGATAGGCCTCGTCGATCCCGACGTCTTCCATGGCGGGGCTGAACCGCTGCAGCACGGCCTTGAAAAGAACGGAGTAGCGCAGGTACTCATCGTAATCCACGGGCAGGAAGACGGCCCGGGGGCAGAGCCGGTACGCCCTGCGAAGCGGCATGGCCGAATGGATTCCGTACTTTCGGGCCTCGTAGGATGCGGTGGCCACGACCCCCCGGCTCGCCGGGTCGCCGCCCCCGCCGATCACGACGGGTTTGCCCCGCAGGCCGGGGTTTCGCCTTTCTTCGACGGCCGCGAAGAAGGCATCCATGTCGAGGTGCAGGATGCGTCTCATGGCGGAAGGGATTATAGGAAATCGCGGGGGTGAATGCAAAAACCAAAAGATCGATGAGGCGGCGATGGAAAAACTCCTTTTCATTGCCTGCCATTGGGTGTACATAGGAACCCGTTTGACTGCACCAGGGGGGGAGCGTCCATGAAATCCTACCGCAGGGAGCTGTGGTTCAACGTGCCGGCCCGGATGGGCTTCGTGAACATCACGCCCCAGGTCGAATCGTGCCTGGCCGAAAGCGGCATCCGGGAGGGTCTCGTCCTCGTCAACGCCATGCACATCACGGCGTCGGTGTTCATCAACGACGACGAGCCGGGGCTTCACAGGGATTACGAGGAGTGGCTGGACGGCCTGGCCCCCCACGAGCCGGTCTCGCGCTACCGACACAACCGGACGGGTGAGGACAACGGCGATGCCCACCTGAAGCGCCAGGTCATGGGCAGGGAGGTCGTCGTGGCCGTGACGGGAGGACGGCTCGATTTCGGTCCCTGGGAGCAGATCTTCTATGGGGAGTTCGACGGCCGGCGCCGCAAGCGGGCGCTGGTGAAGATCATCGGGGAGTAACGGGGGCCGGACCCCGGAGGAAAACGACGAGGAGGGCCTCCGTCGTCTCCCGATACCCGGTTCTTGCGCGGCTCGAACTCGCGGGGGATGTCGCCTCAACCCGGCAATGCTGTTCTTCAAGGAGGGTGAAGGATGGAGAAGGTCTTTTTCCCGGCAAGCGTCGTTGTCTTCGGGGTTTCCGCGTCACCCGCCAATCTGGCCCGCAACATCGTCCTGAACCTTCAGCGCTTCGGCTTCAAGGGGGCCGTCTACGCCGTCGGCAAGGACGGCGGCGAGGTCAACGGCGTGCGCATCCACCCGACGGTCGACGACGTCCCGGCCGTCCCGGAGCTGGCCGTTTTCCTGCTGCCCGCGCGGTACATCCCCGGGGCGGTCGAGGCCTGCGGGCGCAAGGGCATCCGGCGGGTCATCATCGAATCGGGCGGGTTCGGCGAGTTTGCGGATGAGGGACGCGACCTCGAAGATGAGGTCCTCAACATCGCGAGGCGGTGGGGCATGCGCGTCGTGGGACCGAACTGCATCAGCATTGTCAACCTGGAAAACGGTCTTGCCCTGCCTTTCGTGCCCCTCGACGACCGGGAGGTGCGGAAGGGCCACATCTCGATCGTGGCCCAGAGCGGAGGGGTTGCGATCGACTGCATGCGCCTGCTCTCCTACGAGAACCTCGGCGCGAGCAAGCTCATCAGCATGGGCAACAAGCTCGACGTCAACGAGAACGATTTCATCGAGTTTCTGAATGCCGACCCCGACACCCGTGTCATCGGGTGCTACCTGGAGAACGTGGCCGACGGCGCCCGGCTGATGCGGCTGGCGGGCCGGACGGACAAGCCGCTCGTCGTCCTGAAGGCCAACACGAATCCCGTGAGCCACCGGGCGGCGCAATTTCACACGGCGGCACTCGCCGGGGACGACGAGGTCGTCACGGCGGCCTTCCGCCAGGCCGGGATCCATCGGGTCCAGAACCTCTCCGAGATGATGGAGTGCTTCAAGGTTTTTTCGCTTCCCGTCATCAAGGGGCCGCGGCTGGCCGTGCTGGGCCGCTCGGGGGGGCAGGCCGTCCTGCTGGCTGACGCGGTGCACCGTTACGGGTTCGAACTCGCCGCGCTCTCCGATGATTTCTTCGGCCATGTCAGGCAGCATCTCCGGGCCGGCGTGATCCGCATGTCCAACCCCCTGGACATGGGGGACATCTTCAACATCGACTCCTACGCGGGGATCGTGGAGAAGGCCCTGTCCGAGGACGGGGTCGATGGGGTCGTCTTCAGCCATGCCTACGTGGCCAGCCTGGAGGTGGCGCCGTCGAAGCGTCTTCTCGGGGCCTCCCTCGAATTGGCCCGCCGATACGGCAAGCCTGTCATCCCCTGCATCATCCCGGACAGGCACGCATGGTTCTCCGTGAAGGAGGACGCCAAGGCCTTTCTGTTCGAGGACGTCGATCTGGCGATGAAGGCCCTGTCCCGATCGCTGCGGCACCACCGTTTTCATTCTGAACGGAAGGCGAGGGTGCCGGGGGAACCCGCGCGCACCCGCAGGAAGGCCGCCCTGCCCGGGGGATTCATGGGCCCGCTCGAGGCCTTCTCGCTTCTGGGCGCCTACGGTGTGCCCGCCGCCGCCTCGGCTGCCGTTGCCTCCGTCGGAGAGGCCGTCAAGGCGGCGCGCCGGCTGCGGTACCCCGTGGCGCTCAAGACGGCCGATCCCGGCGTGCTGCACAAGACGGAGAAAGGCGGGGTGGCCCTGGGCATCCGGTCCGAGGCGGAGCTGCGGAAAGCCTGTCGGGCCATGAAGGCCGGACGCTTCCTTGTCCAGAAGATGGCGCCGGCGGGCACCGAGGTCATCATCGGGGCCCGCAGGGACAACGAGTTCGGCCACGTGCTTCTCTTCGGCCTCGGCGGGATTTTCGTCGAGGTCCTGAAGGACACGGCCTTGAGGGTCGCCCCGCTGTCGGCGAAAGAGGCCGTGGCCATGGCGCTGGACATCAAGGCAGCGGCCCTGCTGAAGGGGTTCCGGGGCGGCGGGGCGCTCGATGTGAAGGCGCTCAGCCGTTGCATCGCCGGCGTCTCCAGGCTCCTGGCGGATCACCCCGAGATCGGCAACATTGACATCAACCCGCTCATCCTCTACGGTAAGGGGCAGGGCTGCATCGCAGTGGACGCCAAGATAGAAGTCTCATAATAAGGGGCCCTTCCCGCGTTTTTTCTCCCATTCCTCAATGCCGCAAGGCGGCGTGTTTTTTGCACATTCCGATTTTTTGCGGAGGTGTTTCATGAGGTGGCGGCTCATCCGGCTCATCCTTGCCTGCGGGCTCTGCGCCTGGCTGGCGGCGTGTGCGGGGGGGGGCGGGGCGTCCGGGCCCGAAGCGGCGCTCTCGCAGTATGTCTCGGCCTGCCTCGAGGGGCGCTACGAGGATGCGTGGCAGCACCTCAGCGCGGCGGACCGCGAGCAAAAGCCCCTCGAGGCCTACGTCGAGGAGAGAAAGGATCCCGGCACCCTGCTTGCCAGAAACCTGGGCAGGTTCATCAGCCACGACATTCGGGACATCGAGCGGGTGAATGAACACTGCGCCCGCGCCACGGTGGACGTCTGTATCCCCGATTTCCGCGCCATTGTCGGCGAGGTGTCCGGCGCCATGGAGGCGGCCGCGTGGCCCGAAGGCGCCCTCGACAACGTGTCCTTCGTGCGCCGCCATGTGGGGTCCTTCGAGCGGAAGTACCAGGAACAGGGCATACCGAAACGAACGGTTCGGGAGACCATCCTGCTCGTCCGGGAGAACGGGCAGTGGAAGGTCAGCGCCGGCTGGGGCCGCGGGAGAGACTGAAAGCCATGACGTGGGTCCGGGAAGCCCTCCTTTTCGCGGCAGGCATCGCTCTTTTCCTTTTCGGGATGATGCGTCTGAGCGAAGAGGTCCAGCAGTACCTCAGCAACGTACGAATCCGCCAGTTCTTCCGGCTGGCCGTAAAGAGGCCGCTTTACGGCCTGATCACGGGCATCGTCACGACCATCCTCTTCCAGAGCAGCACGGCAACCTCCGTTCTCGTCGTCGGCATGGTCAGCGCCGGGCTCATGAGCTTTTACCGGTCCCTGGCCATTATCCTCGGGGCCGACGTGGGCGCCACCGTCACGGTCCAGCTCGTCGTCTGGAAGGTCAACGCGCTCTCGCCGGTAATCGTGTTTTTCGGCGGGATGATCTGGCGTTTCGGCGGAGAACGGTGGAAAAAGATCGGCGAGGGGATCTTCTATTTCGGCCTGATCTTCTTCGGCCTGGAGCTGGTCTCCATGGCGACGGAGCCCTTCAAGGAGAGCGCCGCCATGGCGTCCATGTTCCGGCTGGCCGATCATCCGCTGCTGGGACTTGCCATCGGCGTTGCGACGGCCTCGGCCGTTGCCTCCTCCGCCATCCCGATCACGATCCTTGTCGTTCTGGCTCATCATGGTGTCATCTCCCTCTCCCATGCGCTGCCCATCGTCTTCGGCGCCAACATCGGGACGGCGGTCACGGCCCTGCTGGCAAGCCTCACCGCCAACGTCAACGGCAAACGGACGGCCCTGTCGCACTTTCTCTTCAAACTCATCGGCGCCCTGCTGTGCATGCTGGCGCTTCCCCTGTTCATGCGGGCCGTGACGGTCCTATCCCCCGAAGTGCCCCAGCAGATCGCCTTCGGCCATCTGCTGTTCAACCTTTTCATCGTGACCTTCTTCTTTTTCCTCCTCCAGCCCTTCTCCTATCTCGTGGAGAGGATCATCCCCGGGAAGGTCGAGACGCTGCCCATCTGGCCCGAGTTCCTCGACGAGAAGTGCCTCCAGAACCCGGAAGCGGCCCTGGAGCAGGTGCGCAAGGAGCTGCGCCGCCAGATGTACCTCGTCAGGCAGATGTGCGTCGAGAGCATGCGGCTCATTTCCTCTTTCGAAGAAGGGAGGGCCCGCGACATCCGCTACCTCGAGCTGGTCGTGAACAACCTGAAGAGGGAACTGAACCGATACCTGATGAAGATCTCCAGGGGCGGGCTCGCGGTCGAGCTGTCCGGGAAGCTCTTCGCCTATTCAGGGATCGCGGATGACATCGAGCGCATCGGCAATCATGCCGTCTCCGTCGTGGGCCTCGTGCGGGACAAGCGCCGGGGCAACATCGAGTTCACGAAGTGGGCCCACGCGGAGATCGACGAGATCGCCGGGTTGATCGTCCAGAATCTCGAGGATACCGTGACCCTCCTCGACGGGAGCAGCAGTGAACTGGTTTCGAGGATTTTTTCCCGCGAGGACAGGGTCGACCGGCTGGTCCGCGAGGCCCGTAAGCGACACCAGGAACGCTACCACACGGGCGCCTGCCAGCCTGATGCGGGCCCCATCTTCGTCGAGATGATTCTGCGCCTCGAGCGGATGTCCGATCACTGCGAAAACATCGCCGAGTACGCGAGGGAGCTCAAATAAGGGGCCCGGGAGCCGGGGGATCGGGTCCGGGGCGCGCCGGGAAAACCGGTGGACAGGACCCGGCACGGGCGCGGGTGCTTTCATACGCCTTGACATTTCCGGAATCGATCAGTTAGATGAAGCCCATCACGGGAGGGAAACGCAAGGGGCTGTTTGCCGGTGGCGGGCGGATCGATCCGTTCCCGGTGTCCCGGCCTCCCGTTGTGCTTCCCGTTCCGGTCGACCGTTCCATGCCGGGTCAGCGCTGTTACACTCCGGATTTCCCGGCCGTTGGAGAGATCCCTCCGCTGCCGCCTCAAGAGGTGTCCCATGCCTGCAAGGGGCCCTGAAAAGAAAACCGTCCGCAAGAAGAAGGACGGCGAACTGCACTGCGACCCGGCGTCGCGGAAACGCCGGGGAACTCAGTCCGCCGCGGGTCGCGCCGGGCGGACGAGCAAGGCCGCAGCCGCACCCCCGGGCGACGCCGGAGCGCTGTACACGAGCCTCTTCCGTGACAGCCATACGATCATGCTTCTCATCGACCCCCGAGACGGGCGGATCGTGGATGCCAACCGGGCGGCCGTCCGGTTTTACGGGTATCCGGCCCGCACGCTGAAATCCATGCGGATCGGCGACGTCAATCTGCTCGACGAGGGGCCCCTCCGCGAGAACATGGGGCAGGCCGAAAGGAAGGAGAGGCGCCAATTCCATTTCCGACACCGACTTGCCATGGGGGCGGTTCGCGACGTCGAGGTCCACAGCGGTCCCATACGGCTCGGGGGCCGAACGCTTCTCTATTCCATCATTGAGGACATCACGGAGCGCGTGCACGCGCAGGAGGCGGTGCGGAAGGAGCGCGATTTCAGCACGGCCGTGCTGGACACGGCCGGCGCGCTGGTGGTCGTCCTTGACCGGGAGGGCCGGATCACGAGATTCAACCGGGCCTGCGAGGCCATGACGGGATATTCCGAGTCGGAGCTCGTCGGACGGGTTGTCTGGGAATCCCTCGTGCCGCCGGAGGACAGGCAGGGGGTTGAGCAAACGTGGTCCGGCCTGTGCGCGGGGTCTTCCCCGAACCGTCATGAGAACCGGTGGGTGTCGAAAGACGGGCTGCGACACCTCATCTCCTGGTCCAATACGGTGATCACCGGCGCTGCGGGAGAGATCGAATACATCATCGGAATCGGTGTCGACATCACGGAGCAAAAGAGGGCCGAGGAGGCCCTGCGCGACAGCCTCGAGACGGCAAGCGCCATGCTCAATGCTGTCACGGAATCTTTTTTGCTCGTCGACACGGACGGAGTCGTGATTGCGGCCAACGAGGCGTTTGCCCGGGGGCTCGGCACGACGCTGGACGCTGTGATCGGCACATCCGTCTATGGGCAACTGGGCGGGGCGTCGGCGGAGTGCCGCAGGGAGCTGGTCCGGGAGGTCATTCGAAACGGGCATCCCCTCCGCTTCACCGACGAGCGGGCGGGGCGCTGGCTCGAGAACAGCATTTACCCCATTTTCGATTCGCGGGGCAGGGTCGGCCGGCTCGTGATCTACGCGCAGGACATCACGGACCGGCGCCGCTCCGAAGAGACCCTGATGCGGAGCGAGGCGCTGCTGAAGAGCATCTTCCAGGCGGCCCCGATCGGGATCGGGATCGTGTACAACCGCGTGCTCGGCTGGACCAACGACCAGATCGCGCGCATGCTCGGGTATTCCGCCGAGGAGCTGGCGGAGAAGAGCGCCCGCATATTTTACGACAGCGACGAGGAATTCGAGCGGGTGGGGCGTGAAAAGTACGTCGAGGTCCGGCAGGGAGGAACGGGCGTGATCGAGACCCGGTGGCGGCGCAGGGACGGCGCCCTGCTGGACATCCTGCTGAGTTCGAAGGCCATCGACCCCCACGACCTCTCCGCCGGGGTGGTCTTCACGGCGCTCGACATCACCGACCGCAAGCGCAGCGAGGAGGCCCTGCACCGCTACCAGGACGATCTCGAGCAGCGTGTCCGGGAGCGGACCTCGGAGCTGATGATGGCCAACCAGGTCCTGAGCCTGGAGATCGAGGAGCGCAGGCGGGCGGAGAATGCCCTGAGGGATTCGGAGAGAAAGCTCTCCGACATCATTTCCTTCCTGCCGGACGCCACCTTCGTTGTCGACTGCGACGGCAAGGTCATCGCCTGGAACCGTTCCATGGAGGCCATGACGGGGATTGCGGCGGCGGAGATGCTCGGCAAGGGCGATTATGAGCATTCCCTGCCGTTCTACGGGAAACGAAGGCCCATGCTCATCGACATTGCCCTGGCCGGCGACACGGACGCTGCGGGCCGGAAAGCCGGGATCGTGAAGCGCGGCGGGATCTTTTTCGGGGAAAGCTACACCCCCGCCCTCGCCGGCCGCAGCGATCGGGTCTATCTCTCCGGCACGGCGGCGCCCCTCTACGATGCCCGCGGCCGCATTGTCGGCGCCGTCGAGTCCATCCGCGACATTTCGGAACGAAAGCGCACCGAGGAGGCCCTCCGCTACCGCGACGCGATCCTGGAAGTGGCCAGCTTCGCCGCCGAGCGGTTCCTGAAGGCGGCCTCCTGGGAGACGGACATCCTGGAGATTCTGGCGCGGCTGGGCACGGTCACCGGCGCAAGCCGGGTCTACATCTTCGAGAACCGGACCTCCGCGGAGGGCGCCCTGCTCACGAGCCAGCGCTACGAGTGGGTTGCGGGGGGGATCAAGGCCGAGATCGAAAACCCCGCCCTGCAGGATCTCCACCTGGAGCGGGAGGGATTTACCCGCTGGGTCGAGATCATGGGCCGCGGGGGGAACATCTCCGGCATCGTCCGGGAGTTTCCCGACAGCGAGCAGCCCCTCCTGGAATCGCAGGGCATCCTCTCCATTGCCCACGTGCCCGTCTATGCCGGCGATCGCTGGTGGGGGTTCATCGGGTTTGACGATTGCGCGAGGGAGCGGGAGTGGTCCGAGGTGGAGATGGAGGCGCTCAGCGTCGTGGCGAGCACGCTGAGTGCGGCCCTGTCCCGCGAGCACGTCGAGGCGAGGCTGGCCCAGACCTCTGAGCGGCTCTCCGTGGTCCTCGAATCCCTGCCCATCGTCACCTTCGCCGCATCCGGGGGCGAAGGGAGGGAGATCGCCTACATCTCCGGCACCGTGGAGGAGATCACGGGGTTTCGTCCCGAGGCGTTCCTCAAGGACCCCGCATTTTTCCTGGAGCAGGTCCACCCCGATGATCGTCCGCAGGTCCGCAGCTGCCGAGCCGGGGTGGCGTCGAAGGGTGTCTGCAACTGCGAGTTCCGCTTCCGCGCGGCGAACGGTTCCTACCGTTGGCTCAGCGAGTTCTGCCGGCTGACCGGCGGGTCCGAGGGATCGACCGGGCGCATCGTGGGCATGTGGCAGGACGTCACCGAGGAGAAGCGCATCCTGAAGGAGTCCAACACGCGCCTGCAGCAGGTGATCCAGGCCCACAAGCTGGCCTCCCTGGGCGAGATCGTGGCGGGCGTCGTCCACGAGATCAACAACCCCAACAGCTTCATCGCTTACAACATCCCCCTGCTGGAAGAGATCTGGAAGCTCTGCGAGCCTGTTTTGGCCGAGCATGCCGCCGCCAACCCGGGCTGGGGAAAGCGTGACGTGAGATTCGAGGAGATCCGCGACGACATGGCAGAGATCATCGCGGCCTTCCGGATCGGCTCGGACCGGATCACCCGGGTCGTGTCGAACCTGAAAGACTTTGCCCGCGCCGAGGAGGGAGAGCGCGCGCAGCCCGTTTCCGTCAACGACGTGGTCGAGAAGACCCTCCTGATCGTGGGCGGCCAGATCCGTCGCTCCGCCTCCAGGCTGGATCTCGAGCTCGGCGACGGCCTTCCGCCGGTCATGGGCCATTTCCAGAAGCTCGAGCAGGTCATGGCCAACCTTCTCGTCAACGCCCAGCAGTCGATCTCCGACAAGGGGCGGGGACGGATCCGGGTCTCCACGCGGCACCTCCCGAGACTGGGTGCCGTCGCTGTTGCCATCGAGGACAACGGGATCGGCATGGCAAGACCCGTCCTCGATCGCCTCTTCGAGCCCTTTTTCACGTCGCGACGCGATGCGGGAGGAACCGGCCTGGGGCTTTCCGTGTCCTACGGCCTCATCCGGGAGCATCAGGGCGTCATCGGCGTGCTGTCGCGACCGGGGCATGGGAGCCGGTTCACCGTTTTCCTCCCCGTGAGGCCCGGGATGCCGCTGAACCTCCGCCCGCTCATCCTGCCCCTGGAATCCGATCCCGACCGCCTTGAGGAACTGCAGATGGAGGTGGGCGGCATCGACGATGGCTTCGCTCACTGGTTCTTCCGCCGCGAACAGTCGGCGGCGCGCCTCTCGGAATACATCGACCGGCACCCCGAGGTGGACATCGTCATGCTGGCGGGAGCCGGGGCGGGCGTCGATCCAGGGCAGTATGTGAAGATCATCCGCGAGAGGCACCCGCTTGTCCAGACGATCGCCCTCGGGGGGACGGAACGTGATTTCACGGGACCCGGCGGGGAGAAACCCGACATCCACATCGAGGGCCCTCCGGATATCCGGAAGCTCAAGGAGGTCCTCGAAGGGCTGACGAGACAGCGATTCTAGGGGCCGGGACGAGGGCTGGACAGCCTCTTGCCCTCTGGACGAAGCAGGCGAAACAGGCCGAACTGACTCTTTCAAGGTGCGCGATGAGGATTCTTGTTGTCGACGACGAGGACGTGGTCCTTTCCTCCATGAAAAGGCTCCTGCGGTGGCAGGGAATCAAGAACGTGGAGACCTGCGACAGCGGCAGAGAGGCCATACGATGGATCAAGGAGGGCGACTACGACATCGTGCTGCTCGACCTGCTGATGCCCGAGGTGGACGGCATCCAGGTGCTGGAGGCCGCCAAGCCCTTCAGGCCCGATACGGAATTCATCATCATTACCGCCGTCGACGTCGTCGCGCAGGCCGTGAAAGCGATGCGTCTCGGCGCCTACGATTACCTCGTCAAGCCCGTGGACAACGAGCACCTCATGAGAGTCCTCGAGCGGGCCTACGAGCGCAAGGGGCTCCTGGCCGGGATGAATCCGGCCCGCCGGGCCCGCGACGCCCGTCAGCCGGACGGGTTCGCGGCGATCGTGACCGAGTCGCCGCAGATCCGGTCGCTTCTTTCCTACGCCCAGATCATGGCCAAGGGGGGAAACCCCATCCTGATCACGGGTGAATCCGGGACGGGAAAGGAGCTGCTCGCCCGGGGAATTCACCGGGAGGGCCCCTCGCCGGCGGGGCCCTTTGTCGCCGTGAACATCTCCTCCATTCCGGATACCCTTTTCGAGAGCCAGTTCTTCGGGCACATCAGGGGGGCCTTTACGGGGGCCCTTCGCGATTACGAGGGGTTCTTCGAGCAGGCGGACGGGGGGACGCTCTTCCTCGATGAAATCGGGGAGTTCCCGCAGCAGATGCAGTCGAAGCTCCTGCGCGTGCTCGAGGAGAAGTCCTTTACGCGGCTGGGTGAGACGAAACCCATTCGGGTCGATGTGCGGATCGTCTCGGCGACCAACAAGGATCTCGACAAGGCCTGCCAGGAAGGAAAATTCAGGCTCGACCTTATGTACCGGCTGCGGTCCGCCCACATCCACCTGCCCCCGCTCCGGGAGCGCAAGGAGGACATCCCGGCGCTGGCCTCCCATTTCCTGAAGCTGGCCGTCGAGAAGCATGCCAGGCAGATCCACGGGTTCAGCCCGGAGGCGATGGATATCCTCCTGCGCCGCGACTACCCAGGCAACGTCCGGGAGCTGGCCCAGATCGTGGAAAATGCGGTTTTGCTGGCCGACTCGGCCGCCATCATGCCGCGGCACCTTGGAGAGGAAATCGCCGCTGCGCCCCTGTATGCACGGACCCTCTGCAGCCTCAGGGAAAATTACGAGACCCACGTCCTGTACGTGCTCAACCACACCGGAGGAGACCGCAAGCAGGCGGCCCGAATCCTTGGCATCACGGTCAGGCAACTGCAGCGAAAGCTCGTGGAGATGCGCCGCAACCCCCGATGGAAACTCCTGCTGGGCGACCTTTAAGTCACGGCAGGTGACAGAAAGGTCTCTTGTCCATATCCTCCGTTATTTCAAATGATTTTGTGCCGTCGTCCGGCTCCTGTCCCCGCTGCCGTAAGCCGGGCTGTGACCCGCCGCGACGGCTTCCCATCCTTATCGATACGCCCTTTCAGTCAATTTCATCTTTTCCGGGGCGTACTTAACGATCTTTCCCCGTCCGTGACACACTGGCATTTCCCTTGCTTATACATGGGCAGGACTCGATGGCGAATTCCGTGAGTCCGGATCCGCCTCAGTTCGGTCCGGCTGATCGGTTCGGCCGGCCGGTGGACCCGGCGAAACGGCCCTGCGAGGCGAAAGCGGCGCGGGCAGCGAATGGAAGGAGCGGAAAGATGAAAGCACTTGCGGCAACCGGCGTGCAGAGAGAGAGCCGGGCGGGCAGGCAGGCACAGATGGAGTCCAATATCGTCGAGACCATGCGCAGATATTTCCAGATTGATACGGGGAAGACGAAGGGGGACCTCGAGTACACGATTCTCAATTCCGTGAAGCGCTACTTCGAGGGCAAGCTCTCCGAAAAGCAGAGGTGATTCGATTACGTATGGCAGGCAGTTCATCCGGAAGAGATCATGTGCCTTCTCAATCTTCTCGCATTGCAGATTCTGGATGCCGTCGGCAGGATCGAGGCCTGGATCGAATCCTCCATCCTGGACAATGAAGACAGCCCTCTGGCCACGGTCCTGGGTCTTTTCCTGGCCCTTCTCTTCGGTCTGTGGCGCCGCTGTGCCGTTCCCCTCTTCCGGATCGGGGAGTCTGCCCCCGAATCGGCTCGCGTGCCGCATGCCGAAAACTGTGTCCGGATTGCAGGCAGACCGGGCTCAGCAGAGTTCCGCTTCGACCTCCGGGGCCGCGTGATCGAAGCGCCCGCCGACACGGAGGGCCTGACGGGCTCCGATCGCGGGTCCATGATCGGCTCCCTCTTCAGCCGCTTCCTCGAGGAACAGGATATTCCCCCCGTGATCGACGGGTTCATCCGCGTGCTGCGTGGCGAAAGCGTCTCCGGCCTGAGGGTCCGACTTCGGAGAGCGGACGGCGCACTTGTGCCGGCACGATTGGACCTCTTCCCGGCCCTTCGGTCCGGTGAGATCGAGGGGGTGCGGGGGATCATGAGAAGCGAGCCCGGTTCCTCCCCGGCGCCGGGAAGAGAGCGGGTCCGGCGGGGCGCGAGCGTGTATATTTTCCGCAAGGGAGAGATGCTCTTCGTCAACCCCCGATTCGAGGAGAGCTGCGGCTATGGGCGCAGGGATCTCCCCTCGATCGACCCGATGGAGATCGTCCACCCCGCGGACCGCTCCAGGGTCCGCCGGAGCAACATCGGTTTCCTCAAGGGGGAGCATCACCCATCCTGCGATTTCCGCATCGTCACCCGCGACGGCCGCGTGCGATGGGTGCGTGCCCGGGTTCGCCCCGTGACATACAAGGGGCAGAAGGCCATTCTCGGAAATTTCGTCGTCATGCCCTCCAGGGGTGAACCTTTACCGGGCAGAGGCGGCCGCGATGACAGGGCAGCCTCCGCTCATTTCGGCTGTTCCGCTTCGGCGTCGGCGGGACCGGCCCGATAACCCCGATTCCTGCAAAAGACGCCAACCGCCGTCAACGTGCAACGGCTCCCGGCAGGGCGCATCGGATCGAGCGTCCCTCATCGGGCAGATGTCAGATGCCATCTCCGTAAATATTTTTCCAACACAAGAAGTTGTGATGATTTCATGAAGCATCGCATGAATAGATTCCTGCCAAGTGAGGCCATGCTCTGGCGTCCACGCAGGGAAGGTGGGGGCGTCGAGTGCTACCTCTGCAATCATCACTGCAGGATTGCGGGCGGGGAGTATGGCATCTGCGGGATGCGTGAGAATCGCGACGGGAGACTCCGGACCCATGCCTACGGCGAACTGGTCACCGCACACGCAGACCCGATCGAGAAGAAACCCCTCTATCACTTCCTGCCCGGCACGACGTCACTCTCCGTGGCCGGCATGGGGTGCAATTTCAGGTGTTCCTTTTGTCAGAACTGGCAGATCTCCCAGTTGTCGGTCCGCGACGGCCCGCTGGCCGAGGGGTACCGGATGCGGCCGAAGGATGTCGTGGAGATCGCCCTTGAGTACCGATGCAGCAGTATATCCTACGCCTATACCGAGCCGACCGTCTTTTTCGAGTACGCTTACGACATCGCGCGCCTCGCTCGGCTCGAGGGGCTCGCGAACATCTTCGTGACAAACGGCTTCATGACCACGGAGGCCCTCGCGCTCATCGGCCACTTCCTGGACGCGGCGAACGTCGACCTGAAATCCTTCCGCGAGGAGTTTTACGCGACGATCTGTCGGGCGAGTCTCATGCCGGTGCTGGAGTCCATCCGGTTCATGAAGAAACTGGGTATCTGGATCGAGATCACCACCCCCGTCATCCCCGGCGCCAACGACAGTGTCGAGGAGCTCTCGAACATCGCCCGCTTCATTGCCGAGGTTGATCGGGACATCCCCTGGCACGTCAGCCGATTTCATCCGGATTACCGGATGTCGGGCTTGGATGCCACCCCTGTCGAGTCGCTGCGCGGCGCCCTCTCCGCGGGCAGGGAGGCCGGGCTTCGCCACGTCTACATCGGAAACGTCGTCGGCGAGGCGGCCGAGACCCTGTGCCCCGGCTGCGGAAACCCCGTCATACGGCGAAGGGCTTTCTGGCTGGAGCGCAACGACCTTCGCGACGGCCAGTGCCCCCGCTGCGGCACGCGCATTGCCGGCGTCTTCCGGAAGCGGCAGGCCGGCCTTGCCCCGCAGGGTCAGAGGGCTGAGGCGACGGGCAACCGGTAACGGGGTCGCCTGTCGTCTTCCTCCTTTTCTCCGGCTGCCCCCGCTGCGCCGTTCCTCCCTGTCGAAGGCCTTGCGACCCGTCCGAGGATCACCTTTTCCCTTGCTTTCCGACTGCCGGGATGTTATCAGAATATCTACGTTTCAGCCCGTCCATCGGTCAACACGACCGCCCGTTTCAATCGTAAGACGGCGGCGTGACCACGGACCGGGCGACACCTTTCTCTTCCTGCTTTCCGATCTTCTTGGGTGGCGCAACATGATGGATTACGCCATCACCCTTTCGCCGGCGAACCGCGGCCCGTCCGCTGCGCCAATCCCCGACTGCAAGAGAAGAACGCCCCGCCGGTCCTGCGGCACCGGCTGCCGCCCGACTCATGGAAAAAGGTATCGGCTGTCGATTCCAGGCTATGGGGAGGAAGGACGATTCCAATGGCAGAGAAATCTGTAGCGAGCTCAATCCCTGTACGCGAAACCCTGGACCGCGATCCGCCTGAACCCTGCACGTGAGGTCTCACGGCGCCTGACTCCGCAGATTCGGGACGGAGGGAAAGGAGGTGAACCGAGGGTCATAGAGTCCGAGTGATCGATCGGCACGGCGATCGTGGGGATGATCCGAGTCCTGCATTCAATCGTTGCGGTCTTCAAAGGAGGGAGCTTTATGACTGTCTTCAATCATTACGTCGAAAACAAACACAGGAGGCCCGGGCCCCTGAGCGGCATCCGGGTCATCGAGGTCTGTACGCTCCTTTTCGGCCCCTCCGGTCCCTCCTTCCTCGCGGAACTGGGCGCCGAGGTCATCAAGGTCGAGCTTCCCCCCGCGGGTGACGTGACCCGTTCCCTGAACCCCTTCGGATGGTTCTACAGGGAACAGTCCCCCATGTTCATGCACATCAACCCCAACAAGTACTACATGGCCCTGGACCTGCACATCGACATGGCCCAGCAGATCTTCAAGGAGCTCTGCGCCAAGTCCGATATCGTCGAGTTCAACCTGAGGCCCGCCGTCACGAGCCGCTGGAACATCGGCTACGAGGACATCAGGAAGATCAACCCCGGCATCATCTACATCGAGAAGAACGGCTTCGGGCAATGGGGAGCCTACGCCGAACAGGATCGTCCCTCCAATGACGGCGCCGCCCAGGCCCTGTCCGGGTATGCGTGGATCTCGAGCTTTCCGGGGCGCCCGCCCCTGAAGCAATCCATCTGGATCGCCGATTACTACGGCGGTCTCATGGGCGAGGTGGCCGTCCTGGCGGCCCTGCACCACCGGAAGAAAACCGGCAGGGGGCAGTTCATCGAGATGTCCCAGACGGAGAATCTCATGAGAGCCATGAGCTGGGTGTGGCCCTTCCAGCAGGCGACGCAGAAAGGCGTCGAGCCGTCGGGAAACCGCGACCAGTGCATATGCCCCGCCGACACCTTCCTGTGCAAGGACAACCGGATGGCCGCGATCGCCGCGCCGGCGCCGGACGAGTTCAAGGGCCTCTGCGCGGCCATGGGCAAACCGGAGCTTGCCGGGGATCCCCGCTTCAGGGAGCACACGGACCGCCTCAAGACGGAAAACGCGCTGGCCATCCTCAAGATCGTCGCCGACTGGGCGCGCTCGAAAACGGCCGACGAAGTGGAGGCGGCGGGCGTGAAGCACGGTTTTGCAGCCACGCGGCTGCACAACGCCGTCGATCAGAATACCGATCCGCACCGGCGGGCGCGGGGGTTCGTCAAGGAGATCGACGACCCGCTCTACGGACGATACGTGGAGCACGAGTTCCCCGTCATGATGTCCCGGACGCCGCCGAGGATCAAATGGACGGTCCGGCCTGTCGGGTTCGACAATGACTACGTCATGACGAAGATCCTGGGGCGCAGCCAGCGACAGATCGACGAGCTTTACGGACACGGCGTGCTGGGGAAGTGGAAAGATCAACAGGGCCGCAGGCCGCCTCCCGGCTGGGACGGAAAGGAAGGCATGATCATAAGGAGGTGAGAGCCATGGCAGATCAGAAGAGACCGAAATGGGCCGCCTGGGCGGATCACATCCGCTCCCTGGACGACCCGGCCAGGAATTTCGAGAAGCCCGAGGCCCTCGATGACCTCGTCGTGATCGACCTGAGCTCCCGCAGCATGGCGGGCTGCTACTGTTCCTCGCTCCTGGCCGAGCTGGGCGCCGAGACGATTCGCATCGAGCCCCCGGGGGGCGATCTGGTCAGGACGTACTCCCCCGACGGAATCATGGTGAAGGACACGGGCCTTGCCTACCTCCAGGAAGGCCGCAACAAGTATCACGTTACCCTGAACCTCGAAACGGAGGAGGGCAGGGACATGCTGAAGGCCTTTGCGGGCCATGCGGACATCCTCATCGAGACCTATCCCGCGGGCAAGATGGAGGCCTGGGGGCTCGGGTACGAGGAGCTGGCCAAAATCAACCCGCGCCTCATCCTGTGCTCCATCACCGCACACGGGCAGTTCGGCCCCGAGAGCGGCCGCGGGCAGTACGACTATGACAACGTCGCCCAGGCCCGCTCCGCGATCCAGTACGCGACGGGGGAGGTGCTGCCCGAGGGCAAGACGATGGAAGAGGTGCCCCATGCCGTTTCGACGAAGGCGGGCCCCTGGATTGCCTGGTCTACGTCGGGCACCTTTGCGGCGCTTTCGATCCTGGCGGCTGTCCATTACCGGGAAATGACCGGCGAGGGTCAGGCCATCGATGTGTCCACCCCCGAGGCCTACGAGCGGCTCAATGACTACGCCCTGCACTGGTATGCCGATCAGGGGGTCTGCAACGAGCGCTTCGGCAGCCTGGACACGTGCCTGTGGCTCTACGGGTTTTACCCGACGAAGGACGGCGGCGTGTTCCTGGGCGGCCTGCGGCTCGAGATGTGGAAGGCCTTCGTCGACATCATCGGCAAGTACGACGAGTGGAAGGCCGAGGAGTGGACGACGCTGGCGCCCTTCATGAAGAAGGACTGGCAGCTCAAGTACCAGTCCATGATCGACCCGGAGACCGCGAAATACACGAGCCACGAGCTGACCATGAAGTCCATCGAATATGCCAAGAGCGGTCGCCTGGCCCCGATCACCCCGGTCGTCGCCGAGATCGTCTCGCCCTGGGCGGCGATGCACGACGAGAACTGGCAGGACCGGGGAATCTTCACGCCGGTCCAGGATCCGGTCTACGGCTCCATTGTGTGCGCCCAGGCCCAGTGGAAGGCCACGGAAACGCCGCCCCGAACCAAGTGGGCCTGCCGTCCCGTGGGATTCGACAACGGCTACGTCTATCTGAACTATTTCGGCTTCGGCCCCGAGAAGCTCAAGGAGCTCGAGGGCAAGGGCGTCATCTAGAAACCGTGACAGAAGTGGCGGAAGCGAAGGAAGTGGAAGAAGTGAAGATATAAGAACAGTCATTGCGAGGAGTGCGAACGACGAAGCAATCCCGGTCAAAAGCGAGATTGCTTCGCTTCGCTCGCAATGACGGAACAGACGAGACAGACAAAACAGACAAAATAGACGAAATAGACAAAATAGACGAATTAAACGGCTTTCTGCAGACCGGGCAGGCCAGAGCGAAGCGATAGGGGAGAAACAATGATTCGTGAGATGATGATCGACGGGACGGCGATTGCCTGCCGGGTCAACGATGACGGGTTCGTCGAGGGGCGGAAGGGCATCGTGTTCGTGCACGGCTCGGGCGGCGACCACACCCTGTGGGACGGCCAGAGCAAGGCCCTCCAGGGAGAGTTTAACGTGGCCGCCCTCAACCTGCCCGGGCACGGCCTGTCCGGCGGTGCAGGCGAGCGTGACGTGATGCGCTACGTGCAGTGGGTGAAAAAGGCAATTGGCGCACTCGGCCTGCGGGGGCCCGTACTGGTCGGGCATTCCCTCGGGGCGGCGATCAGCCTCAACTTCGCCATCCACGAGGGCTACCTTCTGTCGGCCATCGTGCCCGTGGGGGGCGGGCTGACCATGCCCGTCAACCCCGAGATCCTCGAGAAGATCCACGGCGATCTGCCTTCCGTGATCTCCATGGTCGTCAAGTTCGCCATCTCGAAGCCGAACCGCGAGGCCGTCGGCCCGTACCTGCAGGAGGGGCTCGAGCAGGCCGACCCGGACGTATTCCATGGAGATCTCTATGCCTGCAACAGGATGGACATCACACAGGGGGTCGGCAGGATCGCCATCCCGGTACTCGTGGTCTGCGGGGACGACGACAAGATGACGCCCCCGGACCTGTCGCGGTCCATCGCCGGGGCGATCCCGGGCGCAAGGCTGACCCTCATCGCGGGCGCCGGTCACTACGTGATGAGGGAGAAGCCGACGGAGTTCAACTCGGTGTTGTCGGCATTTGTCAGGTCACTGCCGTAACGAAGGGAACATGGGCGAGTAGAAGTGTCTTAGTGCGTGAGTGTCAAGGCGGCTGAGTGAAGATATGAAAGGCAGTCATTGCGGCGAGCGAAGAGCGGCACCGGTTGAACGGCGGGGTTGCTTCGTCGCTTCGCTTCTCGCAATGACGGAACAGACGAAACAGACGGAATAGACCTTCTTCAGAAACCGGAAAGGCGGAGCGCAGCGATGACGTTCGACAACATCCTCTTCGAGCGAAAGGACGGGGTGGCCACGATTCGGCTCAATCGGCCGAAGAATTTCAACGCCATCAATTTCGGCCTCGGAAGCGAGCTGGCGAGGGCCCTGGAAATCTGCCACGACGACGATAACGTCCGCGTCATCGTCCTGACGGGGCAGGGGAAGGCGTTCTGTTCGGGCGGTGATCTCAAGCTGTTCTACGAGAACATGCAGCCCTATCCCCAGGACATCGTCCGCCAGCTCGTCAAGGCCTTCAACGTGATCATCCTTGCTTTGCGGCAAATGCCGAAGCCTGTCGTGGCCGTCGTCAACGGGCCCGTCGGCGGGGGCGGTTTCAGCCTTGCCGCGGCCTGCGACATCCGGATCGCCGCCCGTTCGGCCATCTTCCGGCAGGCCTATACGAGCGTCAGCCTCGTTCCCGACGGCGCCTGGACCCTCGTGGTCCCCATGCTGATCGGGTTCGGCAAGGCCATGGAACTCGTGCTGCTCGACCCGATCCTTTCCGCGCAGGAAGCCCTCGAGTGGGGCCTGGTGCACCGTGTCGTCGATGACGCCGAGCTCTGGAAGGCGGCCGACGAGATCGTCGGCAGGCTGGCTGCAGGCCCCACGCGCGCCTTTGCCATCGCCAAGGAGAACCTCAACAACGCCATGCTCGGGCTGCTGTACCGCCAGCTGGAGCTGGAGCGTTCGGGGATGATCGCCGCGGCCAAATCCGACGACTACCGCGAGGGCCTATCGGCGTTCTTCGGCAAGCGACCGGCAGTTTTCAAGGGCAAGTGATCGGTGAAAATCCCCCTTACATCCCCCTTTGTCAAAGGGGGAACGAGGGGGATTTGGACCGAAGACGGAAAAGGCGGAACAGACGGGACAGACGGAGCGAAGCGTATGGACTTCAAGACTATCCGGACCGTTGAATTGGCAGGCGGGATCGGAATCCTCACCCTGAACCGGCCCGAGCGCAGAAACGCCATTTCCATCGAGATGCGGCGGGAAATCATCCAGTGCCTGCAGCGGTGGAAGGAGACGGAGACGATCGGCGTGACGATCCTCACCGGTGCGGGCGACGCCTTCACGGCAGGCTTCGACCTCACGGAGTTTGCGAGGCCGGAGCTCTTCAGCGAGATCTTCAGGACCTCCTCGGCGTATCACCGGGAACTCTGGTATTTTCCCAAGCCCACGATCGCCGCGGTCAACGGGGCGGCCCTGGCGGGAGGGTTCGACCTGGCGAAGCTCTGCGACATCCGGATCTGTTCGCCCACGGCCGTCTTCGGACACCCCGAGATCAAGTTCGGCATCCCGCCGCTCGTCACACCCCTGCGCTGGATCGTCGGGGAGGGGCTGGCGCGGCACCTCTGCCTCACGGGAAGACGGGTGGATGCCATGGAGGCCTGCCGGATCGGCCTGGTGAGCGAGGTCGTCGAGGGGGACAAGCTGCTCGAGCGCGCCGTGAAGATCGCCACGGAGATTATGGAGACATCGCCGGAGGCTCTGGCGCTGACCAAGAAGCTGATGATCGACTGCTCGGGCAAGGGGTTCGAGGAGTCCTTCTGCCAGGAGCACGACTGCGTGTTCCAGGAGTACCTGCTGAAGAAGGCCTCGACCGCATCGCAGCCGAAATGACGTGGGGAGTGCGACGGGGGCGGCTGCATCTTGCGCTTGCTTTTTCCCCCGCGACCTGATACCTGCACGGCGGTGAAGGACGAGTCGCGCGGCCAGCCGGGGACGCCGGGACCGCCGCGGGGGAAGAAACCGGGAACGCCACGGAGCTGACCGATGAGATCCTACGTCGTTTTTTCATCCATGGGGCCCGACCGCCCGGGTCTGGCGAGGCAGATCGCGGAATTTTTCACCGCCCGGGGCATCAACATCGAGCGCTCGCGCGGCTGCGTCCTGGGAGGCGAGTTCGGCATGGTCATTCTCACCTCGGGCAGCACCGACGACATCGAGAGGCTCATCAGGGACCTGGACAGCCTGCGCGAAAAGACGGGCCTCGAGATCCACGTCCGCAAGACGAAGGCCCCGCTGCACCGGGAGATCACCCCGTCGATCCCCTACAAGCTCATCGCCACCTCCATTGACCGGCCGGGGATCATCCACCAGATCTGCAGGGCCCTGCACAGCAGGGGCATCAACATCGACGACATCGCCACCAACGTGGACAGCAACCCCGTCACGGGCGCCGATGTCTTCCGGATGGTTTGTTATTTCTCGCTGCCGCCGGCCGTGAAGATCCTGGATTTGAAGAACGACCTCAACCGCATCGGAGATGAGTCCAACATCGATATCCGGTTCGATGCGGTGATCAGCGTGTAGACGCATGACACGGCACAGCGATCGACCGGCGGCGCCGGCCCTGAAGCCCATCATCGAGATAGCGGCGTCCGTCGGCCTTTCCGAGGACGACCTGGAAACCTACGGCCGGTACAAGGCCAAGGTAAGGCTCGAGGCCATCCGCCGGTTTCAGAGGCGCCCCGATGCGTCGCTGATTCTCGTCTCGGCCATGACGCCCACCCCGGCGGGCGAGGGCAAGACCACCGTCTCCATCGGGCTCGCCCAGGCCCTGGCCAGATTGGGAAAGGCCACCATCGCGGCGCTCCGGGAGCCGTCCATGGGCCCCGTGTTCGGCATGAAGGGAGGCGCCACGGGGGGAGGGCTCTCCCGCGTCCACCCGGTGGATGACATCAACCTGCACTTCACCAACGACTTTCACGCCGTGGAGAGCGCCCACAATCTGCTCTCCACCATCGTGGACAACTCGGTCTACCATGACAACCCCCTGAACATCGACCCGCGGAAGATCACCTGGCGCCGCGTCCTGGACATGAACGACCGCTTCCTCCGGGACATCGTCATCGGCCTCGGCGGCTCCATCAACGGCGTGCCCCGGGAAACGGGGTTCGACATCGTCCCCTCCAGCGAGATCATGGCCATCCTGTGCCTTTCCCGGACCTACGCGGAGCTGAAAGAGAAGATCCGCAGGGTCCTGGTGGGGTTCACCCACGACAATCGGCCGGTGATGGCGGCGGACCTGAAGGTGGAGGGGGCCGTCACGGCGCTGCTGAAGTATGCCCTGCTGCCCAACCTCGTGCAGACCACGGAAAACGTCCCGGCGATCATCCACGGCGGGCCTTTCGCCAACATCGCCCAGGGCACGAGCAGCATCATGGGCACCGATCTGGCGCTCCGCCTGGCCGATTACGTGGTCACCGAGGCCGGGTTCGGGTTCGATCTGGGCGCCGAGAAGTTTTTCGACATCGTCGCCCCCTACGGCAACCTGGACCCGCGCATCGTGGTCCTCGTGGCGACGGTGCGGGCCCTGAAGTACCACGCCGGTGTCGCCCGGGAGGATCTCGACCGGTCCAACCCCAGGGCGGCCGTCCTCGGCATGGCCAATCTCCGGAAGCATTACCAGAACATCGACAAATTCCGCATTCCCTGCATCGTCGCCCTGAATCGCTTTCCGTCCGACACGGACGAGGAGGTGAGGGCCGTCGTCAAGGCGGCGGAAAACGAGGGGATGAACATCGCGCCCTGCGATATCTTCCGCCTGGGCGGCGAAGGGGGTCTGGAACTGGCCGAAAGGACAATCTCGATCCTTCAAAACGCGCCGGGCTGTTTCCGTCCTCTCTACGACTGGGAACTCCCCGTGGAGGACAAGATCTTCAAGGTGGCCGGCGAGATCTACGGCGCCGTCTCCATCGACTACCAGCCCCTGGCCCGGCGAAATCTCGACCTGATCAACCGCTACGGCTTCGATAAACTTCCCGTCTGCATCGCCAAGACGCAGCAGTCCCTTTCCGACAACCCCAGCCTCCTGGGGCTTCCCCGCGACTTCATCGTGACCGTCCGGGAGATCAAGATCGCCTCCGGGGCCGGGTTCCTCATCCCCATCACGGGCGAGATCCTCCGCATGCCAGGCCTGTCGAAGATGCCCGCCGCCTACAACATCGACATCGACGACGAGGGCGTCATCACCGGCGTAAGCAGCCCGGGAGAGATCGGCCCGCTGACGTAGCAGCTTCGCTGCGAGTGAATAGAAAAATATGTCATTGCGAGACGAGCCTTGCGAGGCGTGGCAATGACTCTTTTTCCACTTTCCGATCCCGACGCCAACGCCGGAATCGCGAATCCCTTCTTCACTGAACCCTGGACCCCACGCAAAAAAGGCGATCCCGAACGGGGGATCGCCTTTTTGCTGATTCGCTATGCAAATTACTTCAGGCTGCTCAGGATGTCCCTGGCGATGATGAGGCGCTGGATCTGGTTCGTTCCCTCGTAGATCGAGGTGATGCGAACGTCGCGCGCGTAGCGCTCCACGGGGAATTCGTTGGTGTAGCCGTATCCGCCCAGGATCTGGATGGCCTTGTAGCAGGCTCTCTCGGCCGCTTCCGTGGCGTAGTACTTGGCCATGGAGGCCTCGCGCGCGAAGAACTTGCCCTGCTCTTTCTTGAAGGCCGCGTTCATGAGCAGCAGCCGCGCCGCCTCGAGTTCCGTGTAGCTCTCGGCGATCATCCACTGGATGGCCTGGAAGTTCGTGATGGGCTGGTCGAACTGGGTGCGGTTCATGGCGTACTTGGTGGCGTACTCGATGGCCGCCAGGCCGCAGCCGAGGCCCAGGGAGCCGATGCCGATGCGCCCGCCCGCCAACTCGCCGACGGCGGTGCGGAAGCCGTCGTTGAGTTTGCCCATGAGGGCCGTCTTCGGGATGCGGCAGTCTTCGAAGAGCAACTCGTTGGTGGCCGAGGCGTGCTGTCCCATCTTGTGCTCGGCGCGTCCCACGGTGAACCCCTTCGTTCCGTTTTCCACGAGGAAGGTGCTGATGCCTTTGCCTTTCGGGGCCTTGGGGTCCGTGACGGCCCAGACGACGCAGACGCCTGCGTACTCGGCGCTCGTGATGAAGATCTTCGAGCCGTTGAGCACCCAGGAGTCGCCGTCCAGGACGGCCGTGGTCTTCATCCCCGAGGGGTCGGAGCCCGCCATCGTCTCCGTCAGGCCGAAGCCCCCCGCGTAGTATTCACCCGAGGCGATCTTGGGGATGTAGGCCTTCTTCTGTTCCTCCGTGCCGATGGCCTGAATGACCTCGCAGACCATGTTGTTGACGGACATGGTGACGCCCGTCGAGGCGCAGGCCTTGCCGATCTCGGTGATGGCCAGGCTGAAGGCGATGACGCCGGCCTCGGAGCCGCCGTACTGCTCCTTCACGTTGATGGCCATGAGCCCCAATTCGCCGAGCTTCCGCAGGTTCTTCAGGAAGGTCTCGCGGTCTCCCTGCTGGTCCAGCTTGGCGGCGACGGGGTCAAGCTCCGATTTGGCGAAGTTGCGCGCCGTGTCCTGTATCATTTTCTGGGTTTCTGTCAGCTCCAGATTCATAAATGCTTCCTCCCCTCTCCAGGATTTAAGCTGGACGGTCCTTGCGGGCGCAAGGGCCGTCTTCTTTTGCCCCCGTTAGGAAACCACCCGCCCGCGGCGCTCCCGGCGCGGATGGATGTTCGCCCATATCAGGAAATGAGGAAGAGGTCAAGGAGGGGTTCGTCGCCGAACCGCACCCCTTGACCTCTCTCCTTGGCGTCGGACGAATCAGCCGTTGATGATCTTCTGGATCGACGCAGGGTATTCAACCTTCTGCGGCAGGAAGATCAGCTCCGCGTCGACGAACTCTCTCAGGACGAAAAGCTCCCGATAGGTGGGCGGCTTAGTCTCGCCCTTGACGTTCTTCACGTTGAGGTCAAACCCGCAGTTTTCCTTGATCTGCTCCACGGTGACGCCGGGGTGGAACGTCTCGAGGAAAATTTCGCCCTTGTCGTCGAACTTGTAGACGCCCATGTTGGTCACGACGGCCACGGGGCCGGAGTCCGCGTAGGGAGTTCCCTTCCAGACTTCCTTCTTGGGCCTCCACTCGTTCTTCTTGAAGTCCCAGCACCACCAGCCGGGGGTCGTGGTGTACTCGTTACGCTCCAGGAAACGCCTCTTTTCCTGGAGGATGATGTAAGCCACCCTCTTGGACAGCGTCCCGATGTCGGAGTTGCCGCCGGAGCCCGTGAAGCGGTGCGCGGGCGACCAGTAGTCGCCGATGGAAGTGACGTTGACGCCGCCGTACTTGTCGATGGCCGCCCCGCCGAGGAACCCCAGGGAAACAAAGCCCTGCTGGAGGAAGAAGCCGAAAGTGTCCACGAGGCCGCCCAGGGAGGAGCTCATGTTGGCCGCCCTCTGGTCGCAGACGGACATGGGGACGTGCATCGTCTTGCCGTCGCAGATCCCCGCCTCGTAGATGAGAAGGGCGTTCGGCGCGTTCAGCATGTTCGCCGTCATGATGCCGACCATGGGAAGGCCGGTTCCGGCGAACACGATGTCGTCGTTGCGAACCTGGTGAGCGATCTGGATGGCCATCAGCTCGGGGAGAATGAACTCGCCCGACTTTGCCGGCTCATCGGGAATTTTGTCGATCAATGCCATCAACTCTTCTGACGTTTTAGCCATTGTTTGTGTCCCCCCTTTCTTTAGTAGCCGCTTCTTGCAACGGACAGAGGCATCTTCATCCTGGGCGCCGGTTTCTTACCCCTCATGATCCTCGTGCTGTAGCCGGTGACGCTGTCGGCCTTGAGGTCGAGCAGCCGCTTGGCGCCGACTTTTGTCATCACCTCTTCCCACGTCTTCGGCCCCCTGACCCAGTCGTCAACCCATTTCTTCAGGTCTTCGGTATTTCTCGACGCGACGTCCATGACCCTCATGAAGGGCGCATCGTAGTCGTAGTAGAAGGGCACCGAACTCGGATAGCCGCCCCAGGGGCACTCGACGATGGCATCCACGACGAAGTAGGGGATCTGGTTGTTTTCCGGGTTTTTGCGAAGCTCCGCTTCGGGCACGAGCTCTTCGCAGACCACGATGACCTTGTCGGCGGCAAAGCAGATCTCCTTGTCGATCGTGCCGATGCCGCGCCAGCGGGCTGTTCCCTTCTCACCGCACTGGGCCACGTGAATGACGGCGACATCCAGTCGGGCCGCGGGAAGCAGCATGACATTGCCCGCTCCGAAGAATGGGTCGGCCATTTCCTGGAATTTGAGTTTGGGAATCTTGGGATTCTTGCCCCTCAAGCCGGCCCGCCCGAGGGCGTCGTACTTGGGGTTGTACAGGTCGGAACCCAGCGGCGCGTAATAGGGAATGAATGGCGCGCCGATTGCGCCCGCGAGGAAGCGCATGGCCATGGCGCCATGGGAGTAGTCCTCCAGGATCATCTTCCCCGCCTTGTAGTTCCGCTCCAGGTTGACGTCGAGCTTGCCGGCCATCTCGCCCCAGCCCATCCAGTCCGTCTCGTAGATCTTGATGGCCCCGACGGCATTGAGCATCCAGGTGCACACGCTGCCGTGGCGGTCCATCACGTGCAGGTCCTTGACGCCCTGCCGGACCATTTCCCAGGCGACGGCTGTAGGGTTCCTGTTGAAACCGGTGAATCCACCAAACCCGATCATGCATCCATCCTTGATGAATGTCTTAACGGCCTCTTCCAATGACATGACCCGGGCCTTTTTCGTTGCTCCACGTTTAAGCATTGTTACCTCCTTTTCTTGACAGGTAGAGCGCCACGAAGAATCCTGAGATGAATTAATAAAAAACTCCCCCCAAAACGCTTAAAGCCGGCGATTCACCTCCTTTCCAATTGAATATGAGAAAAGCTCAGTCCCTGACTGCTGATGCTTTACTCTTTCCTTCGTTGCCGTAACGTGAACACGAGACCTTCCGTGCTTGGGAACCCGCAAGATGATCCCCCGGGCGCACTTCAGGTGTTCGGTCTTTCCTGTTCGGATGAAAAACGTGAAGAACGATGCCCGTGGTAACGGGGATTCTTCCGGATCGCGCTTGTTCAGCGAGTGAATGTTCCCGGGGAAAGCGGCCGCTTTCGCCCGGCACCTGCCGCATTGGTTGACGGGGTAGGGGCGCGAAGCCCTGCTGGGGCCCGACGCCGCATGGATGACTTCCTTATTATCGGAAACCCCGCTCGGCGGAGAACATCATGTCGGGAGAGCGTATATCAAAGCCCGAAAAAAGGTGTTTTCGGCACTCCTGTAATACAAGAAGGCTTTATATTAGTCGAAGCCGCACTGTCAAGGAAAAATTGGGTTTTCCCCGGGAAAAATCAACCCCGCGTCGCTGCAGCGGCCACAGCGACGCGGCATGGCCGCGGTACTGCAGGCCTTTTGTTTCAATTTTGAGCGGATAGTGGTATAGACTTCGAGGATTTCGAGCGCAGCGAAGCAATCTCAACCGTGTCACGGGATTACCGCGTCGGTCTTACGCCCTCCTCGCAATGACGGATCGGCACTGAAACGGATTTTGAAAGACTGAAGTAAACATACAAGACCTTTCTGGAGGTACTGATGCATCATCGCAATCGCTGGACGTTGGCCATCGCGGCGATTCTTTGCGCCGTTTTCCTCGCAGGCATTGCCGGCTGCAGCAAGGAGGGCAAGAAGGAGGGCCACTTCAAGAAGGGCGAGACCTACCTGTCGGAGGACAAGTTCCGCGAAGCCGTCATCGAGTTCAAGAACGTCCTGCAGATCGACCCCAACGACGCGAAGGCGCAGCTCAAGCTCGGCATAGCCCAGCTGGGGGCGGGTGATCCCCGCGAGGCCTATGCGGCATTCAGCAAGGCGATCGAGCTTGATCCCGACTCCCTGGAGGCCCGGGTGCAGCTGGGCCGGCTCTTCCTCATGGCGCGGGAACCCGAGAAGGCCCGCGAGCAGGCGAAATACATCATCGGGAAGGAACCCGGCAACGCCAAGGGGCATCAGCTGATGAGCATGGTCTACCTCGGTGACCGCAAGCTCCCCGAGGCCATCGCCGAGGCTGAAAAGGCCGTCGAGGCCGATCCGAAAAAGGCGGAGAGCCGCCTGCACCTGGCCGGCCTGTACATCCTGAACAAGGACCTGCCCAGGGCCGAGGAGGCCTTCAAGGCCGCCGTGGCGTCCGAACCCGATTCCGTCCAGGCGCGCCTGGCCCTGGCGGGCTTCTATGCCCGCTCGGGCAAGCCGAAGGAGGCCGAGGAGACCTACCTGGAGGCGACGAAGGCGGCCGGCAGGGAGCCTTCCGCCCGGGTCGCCCTCGGGAACTTCTACCTCTCCCAGAGGCGGCTGGAGGATGCGGAAAAGCAGTTCATCCAGGCCGCTGAAGCGGCCCCGAAGAAGGCCGCCGCCCTTGTCTACCTGGGCGACTTCTACCTGGCCTGGCAGAAGCGCGACAAGGCCCTCGAGAGCTACAGAAAGGCCGCCGACAGCGAGCCCGAAAACATCGCGCCCCAAGTGAAGCTTGCCGAGTACTACCTGGCCGAGCGCAAGACCGATGAGGCATCGAAGGCGCTCGAGAAGATCCAGAAGATCAACCCCAGGAGCCACGAGGGGACGATCATCAAGGCGCAGATCCTCGTGGCAAGAAACGAGTTCGCCGAAGGGATTACCCTCCTGCAGGGCTATTTGAAGGATAATCCCAAGTCGCCCGCGGGGCACTACTACCTGGGGCTGGCCCAGTTCGGAAACCGCGAGGTGCAGCAGGCCAAGGCCTCGATCGCAGAGGCCATCAAGCTCAACCCCCGGTGGCTCGAACCCCGGCTCGTGCTGGCGGACCTGGCAATCTCGACGGGCGACAGCAAGACGGCCATCGAGACCCTCCAGGCCGTCCTCAAGGAGGACCCGAGAAACGCGCGCGCGCTGATGAGTCTCGGAAACGCCTACGCCGTCAGGAGCGACTGGGCGAAGGCCGAAAGCGTCTTTGACGAACTCATCAGGGTGAGCCCCCAGAATGCCATGGCCTATGTCCAGTCCGGCCGCGTCTATCTTGCCCGCAAGCATGAGAAGGAGGCCCTGGCCCGCTTCGAGAAGGCCCTGACGCTGCAGCCGGGCGCCGCCGAGCCCATGCGGTTCATCGTCAACGCCTACATGGGCCGCGGCGAGGCCCAGAAGGCGATCGACCGGGTCGAGGCCCAGTTGAAGGCGGCCCCCGGCAACCCCTACTTCTACAACCTGCTCGGGGCACTCTACGAGACGAAGAAGGATATGGCCAGGGCCGAGCAGTACTACCGCAAGTCGATCGAGTCGAATCCCGACGCCCCCGACCTCTACGTGTCCATTGCCAGCTTCTACGCAAGGCGGAACATGGCCGACAAGGCCGTTGGCGAGCTCAACGCGGCCCTGCAGAAGAACCCCGATTCCGTCTCGGCCCTCATGGCACTGGCCGGCATCTACCAGAGCCAGAACAAGTATGACCTGGCCAAGGAAAACTACCGGAAAGTATTGAAGATCAACCCCAAATTCCCACCGGCGGCCAATAACCTCGCCTACATCTACGCAGACGAAAACACCAATATCGACGAGGCCCTGACCCTGGCCCAGTCGGCCAGGGAGGCCCTGCCCGACAACCCCTACATGGCCGACACACTGGGGTGGGTCTACTATCGAAAGAATGTCTACACCCGGGCCATCGTTTACCTGAAAGAGGCGGCCGAAAAGCTTCCCAACCAGCCCACGGTCCGATACCACCTCGGCATGGCCTATCACAAGAACGGCAATGCCGACCTTGCCAGGAAAGAACTCGGCAAGGCCCTCGAGCTTGACCCGAAACTCAGGGGAAATGAAGAGGCGAAGGCCATCCTGCAAAAAAAGTAAGCCCGAAGACCGCCACCTACAAAAAAAGGAGGTCGGTATTTTTAGCCGACCTTCTTTTCTTTGCTTGCAGGAAATCCATCATAAATCCGAAATAACCCTTAAATTCACCCGATTGAAGAAAGATATTGTAAAAAATTTTTACAGGATAAAGAATAGTCTCTCCGGAGAGCCTTCGCTGTGGCGGGTTACAGAGTAATACTTGAATATCATTAGCGAATATTAACGATGACAATGACCTAATATGGAATGATAGTTGCAATCAAAAAAGCAGATGCCGCTCAGCAAGTTCGATAGAAGTTCCGAAGGCGGAAGTCATTCAAAAACGTCCCTGGACGATCCAGGAATTCTCCTCTTTCTCAAAACAGATTTTTGAGCGTATCCGGATCGAGGAGACTATTGCATATGTTGCAATCGATTCATTTTAAGAAAGATGTAATCGACGGGGCGAAGCTGTATCCGGAGATGCTTTCCTCTTTGAAAGAGAAAAAATACGACATAAATCATACTTCCGTCGTATTGATTTCCACAAGTGGTTACGTAGAATGCGTTAAAGATCGGAAACACCCGCAAAATTCAAATTTGTAAATTTTTTTTACAATTATTTATTGCCATGAGAGTGGCGAGCACTTATAATGACCCATCAGCCAAAAACGCTGCAGACGCCCGCACGGCATCGGAAATCATTTTCCACGGGGTCGGTTCGGCCCGTTCACCTAGCCGCTGGAGAGAGATGATGAGAAGACTTCAGATCGCAGGTCTTTTTTTGATCGCCTATTGTCTGCTGGCCGGCGTCGCCGTTGTCTTTGCCCAGCAGGCGGCTCAAGATGCCGGAAAGGCTGAGAAGAAAGCCGTCGCGCCGAAGGCCGAGCTTCAGGCGAGGCAGGCCACGGCACAGGTCGCCGCCGACAGCGGAACATACGTGATCGGTCCCGAAGACGTCCTTTACATCTACGTGTGGAAAGAGGAGAACCTCTCCCGATCGGTTCCCGTCCGGATGGACGGCATGATTTCCATCCCTCTCGTCGACGACATAAAGGCGGCCGGCCTCACGCCGCTGCAGCTCAAGGAGCTTCTCCTGGCAAAACTGCGGGAGTTCGTAGACACCCCTGATGTCACCGTCATCGTCACGGAGGCCAACAGCTACAAGGTCTACGTCCAGGGCGAAGTGAGGACACCGGGTGTCATACGCCTCCGTGCGGAGACCTCTCTCGTACAGGTCATTGTCCTGGCCGGCGGTTTTACCGACTGGGCCGACAAGAAGAAGATCACGATCCTCCGCAAGGAAGGCGGCAAGGAGAGCCGCATCCGGGTCAACTACAAAAAAATCATCGACGGGGACGAAGGAGCCCGGGACATCATCCTCAAGTCCGGCGACATCATCATCGTTCCCAATTAACCCGACCAACAAGAATGTCATTGCGAGCCCCGGGCCCCGTTTGGGAACGGAGTACTCGATGAAAGGAACAGCGCCGATCCGTCAGTGCGAGGAGGGCGTGAGCCCGACGGGGCAACCCCTACCAACGCGGTCTGCGGATGGACGAAACAAGGGAAATCAACGAACCAACGACCTTTGACCGAGACAGACTTTCTTCCGAAACGACCGGATAGACGGAAAAAGAAGGAGGGGGCCCCTTGAAACGCAAGCACTCGATCGCGCTGGCGAGTCTTTTTTTACTGCTTATTCTGTCAACCAACGCGGCCGGCCAGGCCGCTTCACCCGGTGCTTCCGGAACCTCCGGCACATCCGGCACTCCTTCGACGTCCGGAACACCCGATACATCCGATCGTTCAGCCCCAATATATATTACCGGCGAGAGAGGTCCGGCCGGGCCGGTGCCGCTGCCCGGTGAGGCGCGCTTCGAACTGAGGCCCTACGTCACCGTTCAGGAACGTTACACGAGCAATGTTGATTTGACTCCCGATGGGCCCGGGAAAAAAGAGGACTGGATCACCACCGTCTATCCGGGGATCTCGTTTATCAGCAACGACGCGCGGCTCGGCGCGGAGTTGAACTACCGCGCGGGCTTCAACTTTTACGCGCATGAGAGCGACCGGAACTATGTAAGCCACGACGGCCTCGTGAATCTGCGGTACAACCCCGATCCGCGCCTGACCTTTCGCCTCCGTGATTTTCTGCAGCGCTCCGACGATCCGCGGCCTGCAGTTTACGGGGCGGGGCAGGCAGGATACCAATTGACATCATACCAAGGCAGGCAGCGGTACTGGCGCAACGTGTTCGAGCCGGCCGTGGACTGGCAGTTCGCCCGGGAAAGCACGATCGGCCTCTACTATCGCAACAACATCCTGCGAAACGACGACAACGCCCTGTACGAAGACAGCACGGAAAATTACGTCGGCCCGCGCCTCACCTACTGGTTTGACCAGCGCAACGGGATCGTCCTCGAGTACGGGTACACGGCCGGCGATTTCGACACCTCGGCCGACTTCAAAGGGCATCGTGCCTACGCACGGTACAACTACCGTGCAAGCGCGATGACGACGCTATTCGTCGATTATGAGTTCCTGGCACGCGACTACGAGGACCCGGGAAACGACTATGTCGTCCATGCGCCTGCGGTCGGGATCGATTATCGTTTCAGCCCGACGCTGTCCGCTACCGCCCGGGCCGGTTACTTTCGATGGGACCCCGACCGGGGGAATGCCGAGGACGGGTTCAACGGCCTGCTGAGCCTGACGCAGAGAGACAGGGTGACGACGTACACGCTGACTCTGGAGGGCGGTTACCGGGAGGATCTGTTCTCGGCGGACAACCTGGGCTTTGCCAGGTACTACCGGGGCTCGGCCATCGTGAACCACCGGTTGACGGAGCGGTTTTCCGTCGGACTGATCGGCATCGTCGAACGGACCGATTATACCCAATTTTCCAGGAAGGACTGGCTCTACACGGCGGACGTCACGGCGGACTACCGGATCCTGCGGTGGCTGACCGTCGGCGCTCGGGCGGGCTACGGGGAAGACGATTCGAACATCCCCACTGCATGCTACGATGAATGGCATGCCTTCCTGACCCTGACGGCAAGCTACAACGTTTTCTAACGTCTGTTCACCATTCAAAACCCGCAGCTTTTTCTGCCTGGTTGAATGACCGAACAGACGAAATAGACAAAATAGACAAAATAGACAAAATAGACAAAACAGGCCATATAGATTGGTGCCAACATGATCAACCCCGGCCGTTCATACAACGTCGAAGACTACAAGGAAATCTTCCTTCGCAGGAGACTCTATTTTATCATCCCTCTCGTGGTCGTTTTCCTGGGCGCCTGCGTTTGGGCGGCCTTGGCCCCGCGGAAATACATGGCGTCCACTCTCGTCCTGGTTACCCCTCCACGGGTTCCTGCCGAACTGGTCCGGTCGACGGTGACCAGCGGCATCACGGAACGTCTCAACTCCATCAGCCAGGAGATCATGAGCCGCACACGGCTGGAAGCGGTCATCGACGAGTTGAAGCTGTTTCCTGAAGAATCGAAGAAGGTGGACCGCGAAGTCCTTGTCGAGTTGATGAGGCAGAACATCAGGGTGGACATTCCGCAGAGGACATCGGAGAACGTAGGCTATTTTGCAATCAAGTACACCTCGAAAGACCCGGTTGTCGCCGCTGCGGTGGCCAACAAGCTTTCCTCGCTCTTTATCGAAGAGAACCTGAAACAGCGCGAACAACAGGCTGTCGGCACGTCGGAGTTTCTCTCGAACGAACTCAAGACCACGAGGGAGCGTCTCGAGACACAGGGGAAGGAATTGGCCGATTACAAACGACGGCACCTCGGGGAACTTCCGGAGCAGAGGGATACGAACATCCGGCTCCTGGAGCAGATCCAGCTTCAATACCAGCGGAACGAGGAGAGTCTCAGGGCGGCGCAGGACCGGCAGCTGCTGATCGGACGTCAGATGAGGGATCTCGAGAATCCAACCGTCCAGCCGGGTGAAACGGGTTCGGGAGGCAGATCCCGGGGAAGTTTCGAGACCCAGCTCGATGACATGAAAAAGAACCTGGCGGAACTGCAGTCACGCTACACCGAGCGGCACCCCGATGTGGTTTCGCTGAAGAGAAAAATCGCCGAAATGGAAAAGAGGAAAGACGCCTTCAACATCAACAATGACCCGCGGTACCGGGAGCTGGCGAATGCCATGGCGGCAACGGACCTCGAGATCAAGCGGCTCCAGGACGAGAGCGGCAAGCTGCGTGCCCAAATCGGCCAGTACCGGGGAAGGGTCGAGGGCGCTACGGTTCGCGAACAGCAGATGTCTTCGCTCGTCCAGGAGTATGACAACACGAAGAGGCTCTACGAGTCTCTTTTAAGAAAGAGCGAAGAGGCCCAGCAGGCGGAAAACCTCGAGCGGCGACAGAAGGGCGAGCAGTTCCGCGTGGTAGATCCCGCAAGGGTGCCTGAGAAGCCTGTCCAGCCGGATGTTCCGAAGGTGCTCCTTTTAGGGTTGATCGGCGGCCTGGCCTGCGGATTCGGCGGCATCTTTGCCCGCGAGCAGCTCGACCGTTCCTTCCACGATCCCGAGGACATTGAGGCCACCCTGGGCTTCAGGGTGCTCGCCAGCATCCCCAGAATCACAAGCAAGGCACAGTGACCATGTATAAGAAATTCTACGGACTGAAAGACAAACCCTTCGAGATCACGCCGGATCCCAGGTACCTGTACCTGAGCGAAAGCCACCGGGAGGCCCTGGCCCACCTGACCTACGCGCTCAACGAGTCGAAGGGCTTTACCGTCATCACGGGCGAGGTCGGAACGGGGAAGACGACACTTGTCCAGATGCTCCTCTCGCGGCTCGACAGCCACACGCGGATTGCCCACCTGTTCAACCCGAAGCTCGGCACTCGCGATTTCTTCAAGTACATATGCCAGGACTTCGGGCTGAAGACGGACGGGATCGCCACCAAGGGGGAGTTCCTCTCGCTGCTTCACACGTTCCTCATGGAGTGCTACGCACGGCGGGAGCGGGTGGTCCTGATCGTTGACGAGGCCCAGACGCTGTCGCCGGCGCTGCTCGAGGAGGTGCGGCTCATCACCAACCTGGAGACGCCGAAGGCCAAACTCCTGCAGGTCATTCTTCTCGGCCAGCCGGAGCTTGACAAAACCCTTGCCATGAGCGAGTTCCGGCAGCTCAAACAGCGGATCTCCCTGCGTTTCAACCTCAAGCCCCTGAACAGGCAGGAAACAGGGGAGTACATCGTCCGCCGCCTCAAGGCGGCAGGGGCGAGGAACACGAGCCTGTTCGACGACGACGCCGTCAAGGAGATCTTCCGTTACTCGAAAGGCATTCCCCGGCTCATCAACGTGGTCTGTGACAACTCGCTCATGACGGGCTTTGTGTACGAGAAACATATCATTGACCGGGGCATCGTTCGTGAGGTCATCAAGGATATGGAAGGGCCTGCCGTGAGAAAGGGATGGAAGGCCATCCTTATCCCCGCAATCGTCATCCTTGCGATCGCAGGCGTTCTCATCGCCTGGTGGGGCAATCTGAGCTTCGGCGATCGGTCCTGTGAGGGGGAAAGCATCCAGAAGGTCTTCCGCAGCAAGATCTCCAAGGTCCTCGAGGTTACCTCACTCGACCGCATTGACAGGGCCACAGAAGCCTCGCAAAACAACAACTCCGCCGCGGAGCAGGACACCCCGGCCTCCAATTCGCCGGAGCCGAACAAGTAGGCACTCCGTGTCAATTATGAGTTTTGAGTGTTGAATTTCGAGTTGAACGACAGATTCGATGAACAGAACAACGTATCAGCTCGAAGAGAAGGATAAGACGGACATCGTAAAACGAGCACATACATCCCGAATCCAGCGATAAACCACGTCATCGCGAGCAAAGCGTGGCGATCTCGCTGTTTCCATGAGATTGCCGCGCACCCTGCGGGTACTCGCAATGACCCTTTCTAACCGTATTTATGCTTCTTATCGCTGGATTGGGGTACATAGGAACTGCGGATCGCACATAAACTCATAACTCAAGACTGTTTACGGAAAACGAAAATGGGTAAGCTCTACAAAGCCCTCGAGAAAGCCGAAAAAGAGCGCATAGGTATCCAGCTGCCGCAGGTGCCCCGGGAGGAGCCAGCCGTGGAGCTCCCGGAGCCGCAGCATGCAACGGCAGCAGCGCCGGTAACCGTGACAATGCCTGATGGGGCTGAAATCCGAACCGCGAGAGGCGCAGAACCGCAACCTGTAAGGGCACCAGCACCGATCAGCATGGCATTGCCCGAAGAGACGGTCTTCCCGGAGTTCGATGAGAAACTCGTGGCGTACCGCGAGCCGGGGTCCGTCGTATCGGAACAGTTCCGGAAACTGAGGACGCAGCTGCTGACTCTGAATTTACCCGGACAGCCCAAGACGATCATGGTCACCAGCGCTTCGGAGGGGGAGGGGAAGACGCTCGTATCCACGAATCTTGCGACGGTCCTTGCCCACGACCTGAACTCCCATGCCCTGCTCGTGGATGCCGATCTCCGCAATCCGGCCCTGTCCCGCTGGTTCGGGCTGTCCAACGGGCGCGGGCTCTCCGATTACCTGACGGGCGGCGCGGACATGCCGGAGCTTCTCCTGAAGACGAAGATCGCCAAGCTCTCGATCCTTTCGAGCGGGACGATCCGGGACAACCCCGTCGAGCTGATCGGCTCGAAAAGAATGGAGGCCCTCGTCAATGAACTCAAGAGCCGCTACAGCGACAGGTACATCATCTTCGACTCGTCCCCGCTGCTGGCCACGACGGAGCCCAGCGTGCTCACGAAGCTTGTCGACGGGATCATCCTCGTGGTGAGGGCAGGGGTCACGCCCCGCGAGTCGGTAAAGCAGGCCCTCACGACGATCGACCCGGCGAAGATCCTGGGCATCGTTCTGAATGATCTGGCGCTGCAGTCAAAAGACCTCAATGCCAGGTATTTCGGGACCTCGAAATACTACTACCGCTACGGGTATGGTGAATCGAAGGAGCAGCCGGAGGAGGAAACGGGGGCTGACAAGGTCCTGAAAAACGTGTCGCGGTTTTTCAAGAGGGACGAATGATGGCCACTTCCGGTACGGCCGTCGGTCTTGGAGAATGCTGCTGCGGAAAATGCGAAGCAACCCTTCATCGGGGCCTTCACGTAACCGAGAAGGCGGAAGCGTGCGCGCACACCGGCAACCATATGAACGAAGCGGGGACCGGTCTGAAGAATGTCTGAAATGATCAGCTTCAATCATCGTTCGGCGATGAGTTATATTTTCGCTTTTGTGGATGCGGCACTGGTGCTGTCGGCGGTCATCGCGGCCTTCTTCGTGAATCCAGGGGACCGGGATGCCGTTCTTGTCTCGGAACTTCACCCGGTCATCAAAATCATGCTCGTTGTTGCCGTGGTGGAACTGACGCTCTATTACCTCGACCTCATGGACCTCAAAGTTCTCAGGCATCGAATCCGGACAGGCGTACAGCTTCTCAAGGTTGGGGTATCTATACGGTCATCCTGGCCGTCATTTACTACATGTTTCCGATTGTATCCATAGGTCACGGGGCACTGTTCATCAGCCTGGGTTTGATCTTCTGGGTGACGTTTACGTGGAGGCTTCTGTATCCGTGGATTGCCAATAATGCCGCATTCAAGGAAAGGGTACTGATCGTCGGCACCGGCGATCTGGCCATGACAATTTACAAGGATATCGAAGAAAATGGACTGGACGCTTACGAAGTCGTTGGTTTTGTGGATGAGAACCGAAATAGAGTCGGAGAAAGAATCTCACCCGATGATCATCGGGGAGTTCAAGCAAATCTCTTCCATCTGCAAAACCTGTCAAATTGACCGCGTGATCGTGGCCCTCGATGAACGGCGCGGGAGCCTTCCATTGAGCGAGCTCCTGCAGTGCCGGCTCAAGGGGATTCACGTGGATGACGGGATCTCGTTCCGTGAAAGCGTGCTCGGCAAGCTGTCCATCGAGCATCTTCCGCCCAGTGCGATCATCTTTTCGGACGGGTTCCGCGGGGTGATGATTTACAGGGGGATCAAGCGCGCTTTCGATCTGGCGGCATCCGCGCTCGCCCTGGTCCTGTTTCTGCCCCTGAGCCTGCTGATCGCGCTGGCCATCAAGCTGGATTCACGGGGACCCGTGCTCTACTCGCAGGAGAGAGTAGGCAAGGACGGACGGCTCTTCAACCTGTTCAAATTCCGCTCGATGACGGTGGACGCGGAGAAGGACGGGCCGGTGTGGGCCGTGATCAATGATCAGCGCGTAACCCGTGTCGGACGGTGGCTTCGAAAGCTGCGGCTGGATGAGATTGCCCAGTTCATCAACGTCATCCGGGGGGAGATGAGCCTCGTCGGGCCGAGGCCCGAGAGACCGTTCTTTGTGAGAAAGCTGGAGAAAAAGATTCCCTTCTATTGTCATCGCCATGCCGTGAAACCCGGCATTACGGGATGGGCACAGATTTTGTATCCCTACGGGGCAACGCAGGAAGATGCGCAGGAGAAATTAAAATACGACCTGTACTACATCAAGCACCTGTCCCCGATCATGGACCTCCGGATCATCACGGAGACG
>JAAYEC010000028.1 GCA_012728915.1 Deltaproteobacteria bacterium
CGCGTTTGGTTCGCGGACTCATCGTCACGGCTCCCAGAGAAGGTCTCTCTCCCGGTAACATGAATTATGAGTCAACGACCACTATGCATCGTCACCTCCGGTAACATTTATTGTGAGGCAATTCGCAGGGTCCTTTTTGGTTGACGAACCCATGAATTCCGTGTAGTTTTGCACTGTGACGGAGATGCGGCATGTCATAGGGTCCGTCTGCTGCGGGATCCCGAGCTTCTGAAACAGAAGTGGTCGGCGCGTCCACCCGAAACGTCTCAATTAACTTCCATGCCTGCAAACTGAGAGCGAACTGGCCTGCCAGCACTTCGCGACGAAGACCGGACGTGAATGGCGGGGAGTGCGTCGTTCAAAGGGAGGTGCGTGATGGCGAGCGAGATGGCCGACCAGATGAAGCCCCTGACCGAGTTCTACGCGAAGTGGTCCAAGGATGCTCTCGAGATGATGTCCAAGGGGTTGGGGATGTACGACAAGATGATCCGCGCCTGGACGGAAGTCGGCGGGCAGGCGCAGGCCGAGCAACCCGAGGATACGATCAAGAAGTGGGCGGATGCCTTCGGCGGCTCCTACAAGGATCTCTTCGAGATGTACACGCAGCCCTTCAAGATGTTCGGCGCAGCCGGTGAAATTCCCGGGAAGGAAGCCTGGCAGGATGCCTTCTCGAAATGGCAGAAGATGTTCACCGCGATGCCTTCCGGGTCGACGCCGACGTCCGGCGACGAGTTCATGAACTTCTCGAAACACTGGTTCGAGGGCTATTCGAAGGTCTGGCAGGCCTGGATGGAAAGTATGCAGACGATGGGCGAGGCCTGCAAGGCCGCCGTGTCGGAAGGCGAGAACCCCGATGCCGCCATGGGAGCCTTCACGGAGATCTCGGACAAGTTCATGCAGCAGTGGGCCGCCTTCGTCACGGACCAGGCCCAGGCGTTCTTTTCCCTGTGGCGCTCCCGGCTGCCGGACGAGAAGACGGAACCGAAGCGGCCGAAGAAGGCATAGGCCCGGCGGGACGACAGTCGGCCGGACGGATGGTGATATGAAAAAGAGGCGCACGGTCTGCGCCTCTTTCATTTGACCGGATTGCCGCTGCGGTGCTGCAGCAGGTTGACCCTGTCGCCGGGCGCGATCCCGTGGCGGGCGAACCAGCCCTGGTTGGTCTCGATGACATACCTGGCTGCCCCGGCCGAACGGTATAGGATGCTCTCGTCGAGGGGGCGCGCCTGGTGGATGTTGAGGATCACGCCATCGGCCCCGACGAAGACGATGTCAAGGGGGATGAGGGTGTTGCGCATCCAGAAGCTCATCTCGACGGGTTCCCTGTAGACGAAGAGCATCCCCTCGTTTTCCGGCAGGGAGCGGCGGAACATGAGGCCCCGCTCCTGCTTCTCGAGGGTGTCGGCCACCTCGACCCACAGGGGCGTCTTGCCCACGAGGATCTTCTTGAGCCCGGGCGTTTTAAGGTCCCTGGACCAGGCAATTCCCTGCGCGAACGCCAAGGAGGCCGCGATCAGGGTCACGACGAGGAGAACGGGGGTTCGCCTGTCGAGTAGCGCGCTCGTGACTCGCACGTTCTTCATGGTCTCCCGCGGTAGCGTGAAACGACCTTTTCCAACTCCGCCTCCGTGAGGGCACGGATCCGGCTGAGGGTTTCCGCCGTCGACGATTCAAAGCGCAGCACGAGGACGGGCTGGGTGTTCGAGGCCCGGATGAGACCCCAGCCGTCGGGAAAGAGGATCCTCACGCCGTCGGTGTCGATGATGCGATACTGCTTCCGGAACGCCTCGGTCACGTCCCGCACGACGTCGAACTTGATCTCGTCGGGACAGTCGACACGGATCTCGGGCGTCGTGACCGTCCTCGGGACATCGGCGAGGATGCCGCTGAGCTTCTCGTCCGTCCGGGAGAGGATCTCCAGGAGGCGAGCCGCCGCATAGATGGCGTCGTCATAGCCGAAGTAGCGGTCCGCGAAGAAGAGATGCCCGCTCATCTCCCCGGCGAGCACGGCCTTTTCCTCCTTCATCTTGCCCTTGATCAGCGAGTGGCCCGCCTTCCACATGATGGGCCTGCCGCCACGGGCCGCAATGTCGTCGTAGAGCCGCTGTGAGCACTTCACCTCGCCGATAACCGTCGCGCCGGGCCTGTCCTTCAGGATGAAGCGAGCGAAGAGCAGCAGCAATTCATCCCCCCAGAGAATTTCCCCCTGGTCGGTGACCACCCCGATGCGGTCGGCGTCCCCGTCGAAGGCGAACCCCACGTCGGCCTTTCTCTGCCGGACCTGCACGATGAGGTCGCGCAGATTTTCGGGCACCGTCGGGTCCGGGTGATGGTTCGGAAAGCGGCCGTCCATTTCCAGGTTGAGACCGTGCAGCTCACAGCCGAACCGCTCGAAAAGGGGGACGGCGAAGTGCCCGCCCACACCGTTTCCACCGTCAAGGACGACCCGCAGACCGGGACGCACCGTCACATTTCCGTGGATCCAGTCGAGGTAGGCCTGCGAGATGTCCAGGTTCGAGCCCTTGCCGCTGCCGGCGCGAAAGGCCTCCATTTCGATGATCTCCCGCAGGGACTGGATCTCGTCGCCGTAAATCGTGTCGGGACCGACGCAGATCTTGAACCCGTTGAAGTCGGGCGGGTTGTGGCTTCCCGTGACCATGACGCCTCCTCCCGTCTTCAGGTGCCGGATGGAGAAGTACAGGATCGGCGTGGCGCAGGTTCCGATGTCGATGACGTCGATACCAGAGGCGAGGAGACCTTCCTTCAGGCTGGCCGAAAGGGCGGGGGAGCTGAGGCGGCAGTCCCGGCCGAGGGTCATCGTCCCGACCCCCCTATCCGAGGCGTAGGTGCCGACGGCGCGGCCGAGCTTCACGACGAGGTCTGGCTTCAGGTCCTGTTCGACCAGCCCCCTGACGTCATATTCCCTGAAGATGGAGCGGTTCATGATCACCTCCGAACGAGGGATAATGTCTATCACAGATTGGGGATCCAGACAATCACTGCGGCGGGATACGGCGCCGAAAAACCTCTCGGCAGGAACGCGGTGCGGTAAGGGGAAAAAAAGTGTTGACAGGCCCTGCCGCCATCGGGTAGAAGGCTTGAACAAGGGGTTTATGATGTACAGGCACATCGACGCGGGCAGCTTTTTCGCTTTTTTTAGCTTTTTCGGCTTCTTTCGGGAGGTCTGCCCATAGCGCCTGACTGCAGATGAACAACCGGGCCGTGGGCAGACCAAAGCTGCCCACGGCCTTTTTTTGAACCGGGCCGTGATCGACACGGCCTTTTTTCATTTCAAGGGGAGGAGAGCACGATGAAGGGTTCGATCTCGAAAACCATGACGGGGCTCCTGGCGGCGGCGCTGCTGGCGATGCCCGCAACGTCCCCGGCGGCAGCGCCCGTGAAGGTGGGTGCGGCCATCAACCTCACCGGCCCGGCATCCACCTGGGGCCAGTACCACGCGAAGGGCACGCAGGATTACCTGCGATACGTCAACGAGGTCAAGGGAGGAGTCGGAGGGCGCACCGTCGATCTGATCCTCGTGGATACGGGCTACAAGGTACCCGAAGCCGTGGCGGCCGTCAAAAAGTTTGCCATCCAGGACAGGGTCGACATGATTCTCACCTGGGGTGCGGGGGAGGGGCTGGCAGCCAAACCGCTCGTCCAGGGCTACAAGATCCCCACGATCAACTACTCGACCAGCTGGGAGCTTCTGGAGAAACCCGTCGACTACATGTACCTTCCCTTCGGGAGCTACCGACTCGACTGCGCCGCCATCCTCGAATACATCAAGTCCATCCACAAAGGAAGCGATCCGCCGAAGGTGGGCCTCCTGACCTACAACAACGCCTACGGGCGCTCCATCCACAAGCCGAGCCAGGAATACGCAAAGGCAAACGGGATCAACATCGTATCCATCGAGGAGTTCCCGCCCAGGACCGTAGACCTGACGACGGAGCTTCTCCGCCTCAAGAAGAACGGCGCCGAGTACGTCTTCATGCAGATGCTGCCGGCCACGATCGTGACGACCTTCAAGAGCGCAGACCGCATCCAGTACAGCCCCCAGTTTTTCGGCACCTGGACCTCGACAGACCCGGACTTCTTCAAGCTGGGCAAGGGGCTCATCCGCGACCGCCTGAAGATGCAGTTCCCCGGCGGCCTGCCGGGCGACAAGGGAGCCGGCGTCGAAACGCTCAAGGAACTCTGGAAGCGCTATAAGACGGTCACCCGCTTCGACACCGCCTACTGGGAAGGCGTCGTGGTGGGCATGATCGTGGAGCGCGCCGCCCTGCGGGCTCAACAGAAGCACGGGAAGGTGGACCGCGACACGATCAACAGGGCGATGGAGACGTTCGCGAACGAGGATTTCGGCGGAATCCTCCCTCCCGTGACGTACACGAAGACCAGCCACGAGGCGTCCTTCCGGGGGCGGATCGTCCAGGTGCGCGAGGACGGCTCCTTCAGGCCGCTGACCGATTTCTACACGCCCGGCAAAGAGAAGATCCGGCACCTCAAGTAGGAGAGGGGCATGAAGACTTACCGGGGGGAACCCTCCATCTTCGCCTCTAGACCTCCGCAGGAGCGGCAGGCGGAGCTCGTCGTCGAGCGCCTCACCCTGCGCTTCGGCGGCATCACGGCCGTCCACCGCGTGGACCTGAAGGTCTCGACGGGCGAGCTGGTTTCCGTCATCGGACCCAACGGGGCCGGGAAGACGAGCCTGCTGAACTGCATCACGGGCTACTACAAGGCTCAGGAAGGGCGGATCCTCTTCAACGGCAAGGATATCTCGAACCTCCACACCCATCGGCATATCCGGCACGGGATCGGAAGGACCTTCCAGAACATCGAGCTGTTTCCGGGGATGACGGTCCTGGCGAATCTCCTGCTTGCACGCCACCTGCACTGCCGCTACGGCCTTGCCTCGGCCGCCTGTTTCTCCCCGAAGGCGAGAAACGAGGAGATCCGGCAGCGGCGGCTCATCGAGGAGATCATCGATTTCCTCGAGATCCAGGCGATCCGCAAGAAGCTCGTGGGGTCTCTTCCCTACGGGATGCGCAAGCGCGTGGAGCTGGGGCGCGCGCTTGCCCTGGAGCCGCGGCTCCTCGTCCTGGATGAGCCCTTCGCCGGGATGAACCTGGAGGAAAAAGAGGACATGGTCCGGTTTCTCCTGGAGCTCTCCGAGTCGTGGGGGCAGACCATGATCCTCGTGGAGCACGACATGTCGATCGTCATGAGCATCTCGAAGCGGATCATGGTGCTCAACTTCGGCGAGAAACTCGCCGAGGGGACCCCGGATGAGATCCAGGCCGACCCCGAAGTCATCCGGGCCTACCTCGGGGACCGCGACGGTGCGGGAGACGACGCATCGAAGGCGGAGGGTGGCGGATGAGCGTGACGGAACGCAAGGGGCTGGTCAACGGCAACGGCCGGACGAGGCTCGATGCGGAGACGCTCGAGGCCTACGGCAGGCACACGCTTCCGCAGATCCTGAGCGAACAGGCCAGGCGCCTGAAAGCGAGCGACGTTGCGATACGGGAAAAAGCCTACGGCATCTGGCAGACGGTCAACTGGGAGGAGTACTTCAGCTACGTGCGGCGGACGGCTCTCGGTCTGATGGGCATCGGCGTGCGTCGGAGGGACAATGTGGCCATCGTGACGAACAACCACCCCGAATGGCTCTACAGCGAGCTCGGGGCGCAAGCCGTGGGCTGCGTGACGGTGAATCTCTTCACCTCGTCGATCGCCGACGAACTGGCCGAGGCGCTCAAGAGGTTCCAGCCGACGGTGGCCGTCGTGCAGGACCAGGAGCAGGTCGACAAGCTCCTTGAAACCCGCCCGAGGCTCGGCTTCATCAAGACCGTGGTCTACGTGGATCCCACGGGAATGCGCACCTACCGCGACAACCCCTGGCTCATGAGCTTCCGGGAACTTCTCGAAAGGGGAGACGAGATCGAGAAGGAGAATCCGCAGCTTTTCCAGTCGGAGCTCTGGCGGGGAAAGCCCGACGACGTGGCCGTCATGATCCAGACTTCGGGGACGACGGGCCTGCCGAAGCTCGCCATGCTCACGCACCGGAATTTCACCGCCATGGCGCGCAAGTGGATCGAGGCGACCCCCATCGGCATCGGGTCGAACTGGCTTTCCATCACTCCGCCCGCCTGGATCGTCGACCAGATCTGGGGCGTGGGCATCGCGCTCACGGGAGGCCTGACGATGAACTTCCCCGAGACGGCCGAGACGATCGAGACGGACTTCCGGGAGATCGGGCCCGACGTGATCGTGTCCTCGTCGAGGTTCTGGGAGGACCTCGCCTCGAAGATCCGCGTGAAGATGGCGGACGCCAGCGTCCTGAAACGCAGACTCTTCCAGACGGCCGAGAAGATCGGCAGGAGGGTTGTGGATGCCGAGGCCGAGAAGGCGCCCCTGACGGCCTCGATGCGCTGGATGCGCCGGATCGCCTCGTCGCTTGTCTTCCGGCCGCTCATGGACCGTGTGGGCTGCCTCGGCCTGACGACCGCCTACACGGGCGGGCATCCCATCAGTCCCGAGGTCATCCGGTTCTTCCGGGCCTGTGGTCTCAACCTCAAGCAGTGCTACGGCCTCACCGAGGCGGGAGGCATCTTCCAGGTTCAGCCGGACGGCGAGGTGAAGCCCGAGACGGTGGGCAAGGCCCTGCCCGGGACGGAGGTGCGGATTGCCGAGGATCAGGAAATCCTCGTCAAGAGCATCGCCAACTTCGCGGGCTACTACAAGGACTTCAAGTCTACCGAGAACGCCTTCCGGGACGGCTGGCTTCGCACGGGTGACGCGGGATACCTCGATGCCGACGGGCACCTCGTCATCATCGGGCGCAAGGAGGAGATCATCCGCAACAAGTCCGGCGCCGCCTTTTCCCCCGACTTCATCGAGACACGGCTCAAGTTCAGCCCCTACATCAAGGAGGCCGTCGTCTTCGGCGAGGGCAGACCTTACATCTCGGCTTTCATCAACATCGACATGGGCAACGTGGGCAACTGGGCCGAGGAGCGGATGATCCCCTACACGACCTACACGGACCTCTCCCAGCAGCCGAAGGTGGAGGAGCTGATCTTCGGGGAAATTCGGGCCGTCAACGAACGGCTCCCCGACTACATGAAGATCAGGAAGTTTCTCCTGCTGTACAAGCTGCTCGATGCCGACGACGAGGAGCTGACCCGGACGGGCAAGGTTCGGCGCCGCTTTGTCTACGGTCTGTACCTGAATCTCATCGAGGCCGTGTATAAGAACCTCAAGGAGCTGGAGGTGAAGAGCCAGGTTCGTTACCGCGACGGCCAGGTGGGGAAGATCGAGACGACGGTGAAAATACACGACGTTCCATAAGGAGATTCAGATGGACTTCTTTGTGCAGCTGCTGATCAACGGCGTGAGCATCGGGTTCCTCTACGGGCTGTCCGCCATGGGCTTCGTCATGATCTTCAAGTCCTCCAGCGTGCTCAATTTCGCCCACGGCGAGATCCTGGCATTCGGCGCCTTCCTGTTCCTGGCGCTCGCGACCTGGGCGCAGCTGCCCATCGCGCTCGCCTTCGTCGTGACGCTGGCCGGGGCCTTTGTCCTGGGATTCGTCATCGAGCGGATCTTCCTCCGTCCCCTGATCGGCGAGCCCCTCATCCAGGTCATCATGCTCACCGTGGGGCTTGCCGCCATGTTCAAGGGTGGGATGCTGCTTCTCTGGGGAGGCAATCTCTACACCTACCCCGAGTTCCTTCCCGAGGGGCTGGGGATCCATTGGGGCATCGTCCAGGTTCCCCCCGTCTACGTGGCGGCCGTTCTCATCGGCAGTCTCTTCCTGCTGATGTTCGGCCTGTTCTTCAAGTTTTCCTCCCAGGGCATCTACATGCGTTCCGTGGCGGACAATCAACCGGCGGCGCTCTCCCTGGGCGTTCACGTCCGGCGGGTCTTCGCCCTGTCCTGGGCCATTGCGGCCATGGTGGCGGGCATCAGCGGGATCGTGCTCGGCATCATCAACGGTATCAACGTCCACGAGCTCTCCTCGATCGGCCTGAAGGTCTTTCCCGTTGTCATCCTGGGGGGACTCGACTCGATCGGGGGGGCCATCATCGGCGGACTGATCATCGGGCTGCTGGAGACCTTCACGGGCGGCTACCTCTCGCCGTCGCTGCGGGACATCGTGCCCTACATCGCACTGGTGTTCATCCTGCTCGTGAAACCCTACGGCCTCTTCGGCCTGGTCGAGATCGAGCGGGTGTAACAGGGAGGGACGACGAGCATGAGGACCCTTCGCTTCCGCCCCTGCGGAAACTTCAAGACCCGGTACCGGGAGGAACTGGCCGTCTTCGAGACGGACTTCGGGAGGCTGTGGGCCGCTGCGGGTCTTGCAGCGCTCTTCGTCCTCACGCCCTGGGTCACCACCCCCTACCTGCTCTACGTGGTGAATCTCATCGGGATATCGGCGATTGCGGCCCTGGGGCTCAACATCCTCGTGGGATACACGGGCCTCATTTCCCTGGGTCACGGCGCCTTCTTCGGGGTGGGGGCCTACGCGGCGGGTATCCTGTCCGTCACGTACGGGGTGCCGTTCCTCGTGGTCGTTCCCCTGGCCGGGCTGGCGACAGCCGTCGTCGGGATGGTCTTCGGGATCCCCTCTGGAAGGCTGAAGGGGCTTTACCTGACGATCGCGACGCTGGCGGGCCAGTTCATCATCGAGTACGTTCTCGTTCACTGGGAGAGCGTAACGGGAGGGACCATGGGGATGACACTGCCCGCGCCCGTGCTCTTCGGGATTCCCCTGGCGGGAGACACAATGTTTTTCTACGCGATCTACAGCACGGCGGTCCTCATGGTCTTTGCCGCGGTAAATCTCATGCGGACGCGCTTCGGGCGAGCCTTCGTGGCCATCCGGGACAACGACCGGGCCGCAGAGGGCATGGGGATCCCGATCTTTCCGTACAAGCTGCTCTCCTTCGCGGTGAGTTCCTTCTATGCCGGCGTGGCAGGCGCCCTCTGGGCCTACTACATGATCAGCATCACGGCGGAGCCCTTCAATCTGGGACTTTCCGTGGAATACATCGCCATGGTGATCATCGGGGGGCTCGGGAGTATTTCCGGGGCGATCTTCGGCACCGTGTTCATCACGCTGCTCAACGAGGGGCTGCGCTGGGTCACGGACACGATCATGAACATGGGCGGGGTCGCCGGCGTGGAGCTGACGCTTGCCCCCCTTCGGGAGTTTGTCTTCGGCCTGGCCATTGTGCTCTTCATTCTGTTCGAACCGAGAGGCCTGGCGGAAGTGTGGAGAATCATCAAGTCGAGCTTCAAGCTGTGGCCGTTCTCGTATTAAGGAAAGGCGAATGGCGTAAGGCAAAGGCTAAAGGGAAGAACATGGAGAGCAAGCAGCTCGTCATCAACAATATCAGCGTCGTCTATTCCGACGTGATCCAGGTCCTCAAGGGGGTCTCGCTCTCTGTGGAGCAGGGGCAGATCGTCTCGCTGCTCGGCAGCAACGGCGCCGGCAAGACGACGACCCTCAAAGCCGTCTCGGGGCTCCTGAAACCCGAGAACGGGGAGGTCACCGAGGGGAGCATCCTGTTCGACGGGTTGCCGATTCACAATCAATCGCCCGAGACGATCACGCGGGCCGGGATCATCCAGGTCCTCGAGGGCCGCCAGCCGTTCAAGTACCTCACCATCGAGGAAAACCTCCGCGTCGGCACGGCCACTCGCTGGGGAAAGCCCTACCGGCAGGACCTCGACAAGGTCTACCATTATTTTCCGGCGCTGACAAAGCGCCGGAAGACGCTCGCCGGATACTGCAGCGGGGGCGAGATGCAGATGCTCGTCATCGGGCGCGCGCTCATGGCCCACCCGAGGCTGCTTCTGCTGGACGAGCCGTCGCTGGGGCTGGCGCCTCTCATCGTAAAGGAGATCTTCCAGATCATCGAGCGCATCAACCGCGAGGACGGCACGACGATCGTACTCGTGGAGCAGAACGCCAACATGGCCCTCCAGATCGCGACCTACGGTTACGTCATGGAGAACGGAAAGATCGTCATGGAGGGCGGCGCCGGAGATCTGCGGGAGAATCCCGACGTCAAGGAGTTCTACCTCGGCATGGGGGCCGCCGGTACGGCCAAGTCATACAGGGACGTGAAGGCGTACAAGCGAAGGAAGAGGTGGCTCTGACGCGGGATCCCGGGCACAGGGGTGGAAGAGGATCCTTTCATGAGGGCGGATTCCGGGGATCGGGTATCCCGGGAAGGAAACGATGATCAGGTTACGGGAGGGAGAAGATGGCGGTGAAGAAGACGAGCCGGTATTTCGACGGGAAGGAGAGGCGGAGCCAGGAGCAGCGGCGGGCGGATCAGGCGGGAGAGCTGGCCGCGATGATGCGGCTCGCCGTGAGGAAGTCGCCGGCCGTCCGCAGGCTGATCGAGCCCTTCGGGATTGCGCCCACCAGGCGCAATGCCTTCGAGCTGCTCAAGGGGCTCCCCGTGATCTCGCGCGAGAGACTCGTCCAGATGGAAATCGAAGACCCGCCCTACGCGGGGCTGGGCAACCCCGATGCCATGGTGGACCGCATTTTCACGTCTCCGGGACCGGTCTACGAGCCCCACCTCTCCGAGGCGGAGCCGATCTGGGCGAGGGCCTACCGCGCCGCGGGATTCGGACCCGGTGACGTGGTCCTCAACGCCTTTTCCTACCATCTGGTCGCGGCGGGCCTGACCTTTCACAGCGGGCTTCGCCGTGTCGGCGCAACCGTCGTCCCCTCGGGCGCGTCGAGCACCGCCGTCCAGGTGCAGCTCATTCGCGACCTGAAGGTGACCGGGTACACGGGCACGCCGAGCTTTCTCAAGGCCGTCATCGGGAGGGCCGAAGAGGAGGGGCACGATTTTCGGAAGGACTTCAGGCTTCGCAGGGCGTCCTTCGCGGCCGAGCCGCTTCTTCCCTCGCTGCGGGCCGAGTTCGAGGGAACCTACGGGATCGACACCTACCAGATGTACGGTGCCACCGAGGTGGGCGACGTGGCCTACGAGTGCCGGGAGAAAAACGGATGGCACCTTGGCGAGGAGGTCATCGTGGAGATCGTGGACCCCGAGACGGGACGCGAGGTCAAGCCCGGTGAGTTGGGCGAGGTGGTGGTCACGCGCATCAACACGATCCTTTTCCTTTTCCGGTTCGGGACGGGAGACCTCTCGAGACTGATCACCGGGCGCTGCCCCTGCGGAAGGACAACGCCGAGGCTCGCGGGGATCGCGGGCCGGGTCGGGGAGGCCGTCAAGGTGCGCGGCCTCTTCGTCGCCCCCAGCCAGCTCCGAAAGATCGCCGAGAGCTTCCCGGGGCTGAAGTTCCAGGCCGTCGTCACCCGGGTCGACAACCGGGATTGCCTCACGGTCCGCATCGAAACGCAGGATGCGGAACGGGGCAAGGAAGCCCTTGCCCCGTTCCAAGAACATTTTGCGGAGATCTGCACGGTGCGAATCGACCGTTTCGAGGAAGTCCCGCCGGGGACTCTCCCCGAGGGCGGCAAGCCGATCGTGGACGGGCGCAGCTGGACGTAGCGGGTTACTTCTTCACGGCCGCCAGCACTTCCCGGATATCCGGGAGCTCGCGGACCGGGTAGACCTTGATCCAGGCAACCTTGCCCTTCTCGTCGAGGAGGATGTTGGCGCGCTCCGAGAAGCCCTCCTTGCGGAACAGCCCCAGGGAGGCGGCCACCTTCCCGTGGGGCCAGAAGTCGGCCAGAAGCCGTGTCTTCCTGATCTTCAGGGATTTCGCCCAGGCGGTCTTGCAGGGGACGCTGTCCACGCTCAGGCCGACGGCGACAGCCCCCGCCTTCTCGAAGACCTTCACGTTTTTCTCCAGGGCCTGCATCTGCTTTGCGCAGATCGAGGTCCAGGCCAGGGGGTGAAAGGAGAGGAGCACTTTCTTACCCTTGAACGCCGAGAGGGTGAAGTCCTGCCCGTTCTGGTCCTTGAGCGTAAAGTCCTTGACCCTCTTCCCTGCCGCAAGCGATACTGCCATGGTTTCCTCCTTCCTGAAAACGATTACACCGGTGATGAAGCGTTATGCCGTCTTGCGGGGCCTCAGGCCCCGTCGATGCCGTGGTGCTCCTTCTTACGGAACCACCCTTCGGGGTCCGAGAAGTAGTCTTCGGTGTCCTTGAGAGACAGGTAGTGCTGGCGCTCCATCCTCGAGAGAAGCTCGAAGAAGGCCTTTTCCTTCGGGTCGGATGAGGCGTCGCGCAGCTGGGCATAAAATTTTTCCCCCTTGGCCTCGAAATCCAGGGCTGTCCGCACGGCCTCAAGGTCATCGTTGTCGCCGGGGGCGGCGGCTTCAGCCTTCAGGAGGAAATCCTTGAGGATGTCCTTCACGAGGGTCCCCTTGACCTTCACGGGCAGCGACTCCGGCCACTTCTGCTCTTTCGTCCAGCGGGCGTGGATCTCCTTGAGCCGTTCGTAATGCTCCAGCTCGTCGTCGGCGATCTGCCTGAACATGGATTTGCCCAGCGGATTGCGGCAGCGCTCGGCGTTCTTGAGGTAGAATTCTCGCTCCCTCGCTTCGTTGCTGAGGGCAATTTCGAGGGCATTCAGGCGGTCTTCCTTCTTCATTGATACACTCCTTGACGGGGATGATGTGCCTCGAGTGAGATTATAGCAGATCGCCCGGGTGACGAAAACGGATTATTTCGGCTTCCGGGGTTTTCCGCTGGCGGACGTCGTCTCGCTTGAAATCGACCGACCGCTGTGCAAAAATGGCGAGGCTGAATCGGGGAAACGGATCAGCCCATGAGAAAAAAAATGATCTACACCCTGCTCATCCTTCTGTTCGGCCTTGCCGCCGTCCTCCTGTACCCGGTCGCCAAGATCAGACTATCCGCCCCGGTGATCCACCCCGAGACGCGATTCCTCCCCGCCTCGAACGAGGAGGCGCTCAGGAGCCACGTTCATGCCCTCAGCGTCGTCATCGGCTCGCGCAGCATCCGGGAGCCGGATAACCTCCGGGAAGCGGAACGCTATATCCGGCTGTTTCTCGAGAGCCAGGGGATCCCCTTCGAACTGCAGGGGTACGATTACGAGAAGATGCACCTCAACAATATCGTCGTGACCAGGAAGGGAACCTGTTTCCCCGATGAGTCGCTCATCGTCGGGGCGCATTACGATTCGGTGCAGGGCACACCCGGCGCCGACGACAACGCCAGCGCCGTGGCGGTGCTGCTCGAAATGTGCCGCGAGCTCAGGGATTACAGGCCCGACCGGACGCTGAAGATGGTCTTTTTCGTGCTCGAAGAGCCCCCGGCCTTCATGACTCCCGCCATGGGGAGCTATTTCTTCGCCTCGCAGGCGAAGGAGCGCGGGGAGAACATCACGGGCATGATCGCCCTGGAGATGCTGGGATACTTCAGCGACGCCGACGGCAGCCAGACGTTCCCCCTTCCCGGGATGCACTGGCTGTATCCCGATCGGGGCAACTTCATCGGGGTCATCGGCAACGTGCATTCGAGGGAACTCACGCTGTCGGTTGCCGAAGCGCTCAAGGCCGGATCGGAAATTCCCGTGGAGCACCTCGTGGCCCTTCCCTTTATCTCCGGGGTCGGCCTCTCCGATCACGGGCCGTTCTGGAAGTTCGGGTACCGTGCCGTCATGGTCACGGACACGGCGTTCTACCGCAACCCCAATTACCACACGGCCAGGGACACGATCGGGACGCTCCGGTTCGACAGGATGTCGCAGATCGTCCGCGGCATGGTTTCCGTCGTGGAGTTCCTGACAAGAGAAAGAGGCTAAAGGCAAAGGGCGAAAGGCGAAAGGCAGGACGATTCCTAGCGGTCCTGCGGCGAGGTGGCGGCGATGTCGCGCACCTTCAGCTGGATGTTCGAAGAGCCGTTCCAGTAGTTGATCTGGGGGGTGAAGGCGATGTCCAGGCGCACTCCGCCGATATCCTGCGCGTAATCGCCGCGGTTGAACCATATGGAACTGCAGGAGACCCCGTCGCCGTGGACCCTCATCTTCAGGTGCCGGTTGCCCACGACGGTGGGGTAGGAGACCTGAACGTTGCGGGTGCAGATGATCGGTTCGGGGTTGCGGGTCCCGAAGGGGGCAAGCCGGTCGAACTGCGAAACGAGATCGTGGGTGATCCGGTTGAGGGCGCACTGGGCGTCGATGTGCGTTTCCTGGATGAGTTCCTGGATGACCAGTCCCTCCTTGACGATGTCCCCGAGCACCTCGCTCAACGTCTCGATGTCACTTTCCTTCACCGAGATCCCGGCCGCATAGCGGTGCCCCCCGTAGGAGAGAAGCAGCGGGTCGCAGAGCTTGAGCCCCTCGTAAAGGTTGAACTCCGCGATGCTCCTTCCGGAACCCTTTCCGATGCCGTCCTTGAGGCTGATGAGGATCGTGGGCCGGTAGAAGCGGTCGACGACCCTAGAGGCGACGATCCCGATCACGCCGGGGTGCCACTCCGGTGAGGCCAGGACGAGGGCGCCCTTTTCCTTCGCGTCGCCCATGGAATGGATACGGGCGATGATCTCGTCGAAGATCGCCTTTTCCAGGCGCTGCCGCTCCCGGTTGCACGAATCCAGCCGGCCCGCGATCTTCTGCGCCTCGGCCGGGTCTTCCGTCAGGAGCAGTCTCACGGCATCGTCGGGGGTGCCGATCCGGCCGGCTGCGTTGATCCGGGGGATGAGGGCGAAGGAGGCAACGCCGGAGTCGATGACCGTGTTGCCGAGGCCCGCCGTGTCGCGCAGGGCCTTCAGGCCCACGCGCCGGTCCTCGTTGAGAAGCTCGAGGCCGATGCGGGCGAAGATCCGGTTTTCGTCCACCAGGGGGGACAGGTCGCCGATCGTCCCGAGGGCCACGAGATCGAGGTAGTCGCGAAGGTTCGGATAGGCGCGGTTTGCCCAGAAGCCGATGTTGCGCAACCCGCCTCTCAGGGCGATCAGGAAGTTGAAGACGATTCCGACGCCGGCAAGATGCTTGAAGGGGAAGGGGCAGTCGCTGCGATTGGGGTTGATGACGGCCGCCGCAGCGGGCAGCGCCGACGGCACCTCGTGATGGTCCAGGACGATCGTGTCGATGCCCTGTGTGCGGGCGTATTCGATTTCCTCCCGGTCCGACACCCCGCAGTCGACCGTGACGATCAGCCCGACCTCCCCGGCCTTGAGCCGGTCGATGGCCGCGCGGTTCAGGCTGTATCCCTCGTCCACCCTGTCGGGAATGTAGTACATCACGCGATCGTGGATCCCGCGCAGAAACCGGTACAGGATCGCCAGGGCGGTGATTCCGTCGGCATCGTAATCGCCGTAGATCGCAATCGTTTCCTTCCCCTGGATCGCGCGGATCATGCGCGCAACGCCCTCCTTCATGTCCTTCATGAGGAAAGGGCTGTGCAGGTCGTGCAGCGAGGGGTTCAGGAATCTCCGGGCGGTCGGGAGATCGGTGATGCCGCGGTTGACGAGAATCTGGGAAACGATGGGGTCGAGCTTGAATTCTTCCACGAAAAGGGACTGGACGTCCGCATTCGCTTCAGAGAGTTTCCATCGTGTAATCGGCAGCATAGAACCGTATTCATCCGCGTGACCTGATCGCAGGCCTGAGTGGGAGGAGACCGGCGTGTTGACTCCGCCTATATTAGCAGCGTCGGGCTCCCTGTCAAGAGAAGAATTATTCCCGTTGATCTTTGATGAGGCCGATGTTACGGATATTGAGGAAAATCCGCTCGGAGGGACCGGGGCCGTGGAGACGCGAGGCGCCCCGGCCCATGGGGAGATGCTGCTCAACACGCACACCCTGCTGCTCAGGGAATATGCCGGCGGCCGCCTAGGGCAGGACAACCTCGACGTCCTGATCTACAACGTGATGCCGGACATTCTGCCCATCCACCCGGATATCACGCCCGAGATGACCCACCGCCTGGAGCGGCTCCGCAGCGTGCCGCCGGGGCGCGAGAAGGCCCGGTTCATCCAGTTTCACCTGCTCGTCGACGACCTGTCCCACTACGGTCGCATCACCCGTCGAGGTCATGATCGTTCGGAGAACGAAACGGGGGGCTACGCCTTCCGGAAGGCAGAGGCGCTTTCCGGGGAAATGGGGAGCCTGCACGGCCGGCTCGGCTTGGCGATCGATGCCGGCGAGGCGCTCTACCGATCCCACCTCATCGTTGAAATGGCCGTGGATCTGGTGATTCACAGGCGTCAGCCGGGGGTCGTCGACCTGTTCTCGAGGGCCGTTGAAGCGACTCTCGGGGAGCGTGTCGACGGGCTTGTCAGCACGCTCGGCTGGGCCTATGCGATGCCGGAGTGGCTGGTGCGGGATGCGGTCATGCAGGGGATGGCCGCCTACCGTGACGAGATCCTGCGGCGGTCGGTGAGCCTCGAGGGTCGAGTCGAACTGTTCCTCAGGAAGTTTTTCGGGGGGCTTGCCGGGGACCCGGAACGGAGGGGTGTGCGGGCTCTCGTGGAGCAAGGGATCGAAAGCGTTGCCGACCACGAAGACTTCCTGCAGACAACGCTCCGGGAGATCTCGGCGTCGGGGTTCGAGGGCGGCCTATAGCGCCTTGCGCACGGAGCCCGATCGCAGGCAGCGCGTGCAGACCTTCATCCGCTTTACGGACCCTCTGCTGTCCACGACCTGGAGCTTCTGGAGATTGGGATACCAGACCCTCTTCGTTTTGTTGTTGGCGTGGCTGACGTTGTGACCCACGACCGGGCCCTTGCCGCACACGTCGCAGACTCTTGCCATGACGGACACCTCTCGGAAAGAAATCAATTCGTTTTTCTAAACCAACGGCGGGAATAATGCAAGTGTTTTTTCAGTTCTTCATCGAAAGGGGCTGACCCGTCGATTCGAGGACGAGCATCCAGATGTTGCCCTTCGGGTCGATCGTCTTTCGCTGGGCGGCGACGGCCTGGAAGGGCAGGTGGACGTAAGTGTCGTTGACAAGGCCCACGAGCATGCCCGTCTTTCCCGACATGCCCGCGTGGACCGCATACTGGGCAAGCACCCCGCAGAGGATGCTGTCGCTGGCGTTGGCGGGCACGCTGCGGATGGTGTAGCTCGGGTCGATGTATTTCAGGTTGATGTCGATCTTTTTCTTCCGGAAGTACTCCTCGATCCGGTCCTTCAGAAAGACCCCGATGTCGTTGAGCCGGATGTTGCCCGACGCGTCTCGCCTGATCGGGCCTTTCCGGGCGAAGAGGTTCTGCCCCGCTCCCTCGGCCACGATGATGACGGCGTGATGCCTGGCCATCATCCGCTTTTCGAGTTGCCGGAGGAACCCCCTCTCCCCGCCGAGGTCGAAGGGCTCCTCGGGGATGAGGACAAAATTCGCATCACCCTGCGCCAGGGCCGCCGACGCGGCGATGTGGCCGGACTGGCGCCCCATGAGCTTCACGAGGCCGATCCCCATGGGACCCCCTTTCGCTTCGACGTGGGCGCACTGGATCGTCTTGACGGCCTCGGAGATCGCCGTGTCGAATCCGAAGCTCTTCTGGATCAGGACAAGGTCGTTGTCGATCGTCTTGGGGATCCCGATGACGCCGATCTTGAGCTTCCGGTGCGCGGTTTCCTCCGTGATCAGCTGGGCGGCCTTCATCGTGCCGTCCCCGCCGATGACGAAGAAGAGGTTGATGTTCATCCGCTCCAGGGCGTCGACCATTTCCCCGATATCCTGGCTGCCCCGTGAGGAGGACAGGATGCTGCCCCCGAGCCCCTGGATGTCCTTGACGCCTTCGGGGGCCAGTTCAAAGAACTCGTGCCCGTATCGCGGGATCAGACCCTGGAAGCCGTACTTGACCCCGATGATGTTCCGGACGCCGTAGCGGAAATGAAGCTCCATGACCAGGGCGCGGATCACATCGTTGATGCCGGGACAGAGGCCTCCGCAGGAGACCACGGCGGCCTTGACCTTCCGGGGTTCGAAGTAGATCCTCTCACGGGGCCCTGCCACCTCCAGGGACACGGACCGCAGGCGGTCTGCGGGAAAGGGCTTGCGGACATCGATGCTGATGTCGGACAGGATCCGCTCGTCATCGCGCTTGAAATAGCCCACCGTGAGCGGCGAGGGGATCTTGCACGTGCCGAGGCTTCTGATCGCGAAGTCGCGCTGCTTCTTTTTCATCGTACCACATCTCCCGCTGCGAGGAACCCCGCCTTCATGCCCGACAGCACCTCTCCCTCGAAGCCCAGGCTTGCAAAGTTTATTCCCCCGGTCAGCAGGACATTCGCAAGGGGCGTGCGGATCGGGAGGGTCATCAAGCCGGGCAGGCGGTGTCCCGGGAACCGGTACCGCGGATTCAGGACCTGCTGGTAGCGGCGGGACACGTCCATGGAGAAGGCAAGATCCATGAAATCGATGTTCTCCCTGAGAAAGGGCAGGAACCCTTCCAGGGACCGCATCATGCCGTCCGCGGCGATTTCGAGCTCGTTGTCCGCCAGTTGGACCGGGGACCGGGGAAGCAGGGCCGTGAGGGCGAGCGTCCTCCTTCCGCGGGGTGCCGCGTCCGCGTCCTCGGACACGCTCGATTCAAGGTAGAGAAAGGAGCCCAGCGGCGCCGGCGCGTTGCCTTCCGGTCCCGGAGCGTGGATGACGTGCTCGCCCATGCGTTCGGGAAGCCCGCGGTTGTCCACGCCGAGGTGAAGCGTGAACGGGTAGCCGAGTGTCTCGACCCGGCGGAGCCTTCGGGCCAGCCTCGAGAGCTTCCTCTCCGACGACAGGAGCTTTCCCAGGGCCGGTGCCTTGGCGCTGATCACGAGTCGCTGCCCCATGGGGCGGATCGTCTTGTCGCCCACCCGGACGTCTACCTCGATGCGGTTTCCTGCCCGGACGGCTTCGACGGCGGCATCCGTCATCGTCTCGCCGCGAAGGTCTTCGAAGCGCCTGCGGAGCTGTCCGAGCAGGAGGTGCTTGCCGCCGAAGTGGTAGTACAGTCCCCGCCAGGGAAGCGACAGCAGGTAGGCCGAGGAGAGGGGCTTGGCGTGGTTGACGTGGAGATTCGACAGAAGGGTGAGCTCTGAATCGAAGACCGCGCCCAAGGATGCCCGCTTCCCGGCGGACCGGAGCCTCTGCTCGAACCTCCAGATCCCGCCCAGGAAAAAGGGCGTGTCAAGGCAGCTCTTCAGGATGTCCGCGATGGACCGATCACGCGACTCGAGAGTATCGCGGACGGTACGGTCGAGGGTCTCGCCCGCCGTGACGACGGCCTGATACAGGGAGTGGATCAGGCTTTGCTCGTCGGGGTACTCGCGGACGAGGTCGCGGACGGTGGCGTCCCGGTCAATGAAAAAATCGATGCGGTGCCCCGGGAGGATGACCTGCAGGGCCGGATTGAGCGGCGAGACACGCGAGGTCTCCGGCAGGGGGATGTTGACCTCGGAGAGCAGTCTCGAGAACACCTGTCCCACGCCGAAGCCGCTCCAGGGGAAGGGGTCGACGTTGAAGGTGTAGCCGGATCGGGCAAGGCCGTCATCGAGTCCGCTCTCGGCCAGGAGCAGGACCTTCCGGCCGTAACGGGAGGCCAGCAGCGCGGCGATGAGGGAGCTGAGATCACTGCCGATAACGATCACATCGAACATGATGAGCCATCCTCGGGCACCCTCCGGGAACCCTGCCGGTGACAATTGATTTTCCGAAAAGCGGCTTCCCCTGTCAAATGCGGGCCTTGCCCGGCCGCGGCCGGGGGTCGGGCAAGGTCGGGCGCCGCGCCGGATCAGTTTCTCAGAAATCCGTGACGGGGGGGTTGTGCCGTGGACTGTCTTCCGGCAGCGGGTGGTCCAGGATGCGGACCTTCCGCCCCTCGACGAGCAGTTTCCCCTCGGCGTAGAGCTTGATCGCTTCCGGGTAGATCCTGTGCTCCTCCTTGAGGATACGCCGGGAGAGGGTTTCCTCGGTGTCCGTGTCGCAAACGGGGACGACGGCCTGGATGATGATGGGGCCCGTGTCCACCCCCTCGTCGACGAAGTGGACCGTGCAACCGGAGAACTTCACCCCGTAGTCGAAGGCCTTTTTCTGGCCGTGCGTGCCGGGAAACGAGGGAAGCAGGGCCGGGTGGATGTTCATGACGCGCATCGGGAAGGAACGCAGGAAGTAGGCCGAGAGAACCCGCATGAATCCGGCCAGCACCACCAGCTCCACACCGCGGTCGTTCAAGGCGTCGACGATCCTCCGGTCGTAGTCCTCCCGGCGGGCGAAGCCGCCGTGCTCGATCACGGCCGTCGGGATCCCGTGCTTCTTCGCCCGCTCCAGGGCGAAGGCGGAGGGGTTGTTGCTGACGAGGACGCGGATTGCCGCGGGCAGGGCCCCTTTCTCGATGTTGTCGATGAGGGACTGTAAATTGGAGCCGCTCCCCGACGCGAGGACGCCCAGGTTCACGATTCTCGTCATGGATGGACTCAGGCCCTCCCGATTCAGGCAATGATGACGGATGGCGCGTCCTGCCGTCTCTTCTCGATCGAGCCGATCAGGTACGCCTTTTCCCCCAGGGCCCCGAGCCGCTCGATCAATTCCGGGGTCGTTTCGCTATCCGCGATGATCATCATCCCGATCCCCATGTTGAAGACTCGGAACATCTCGGCATCATCGACACCGCCCTGTTTCCGGATGGTCTGAAAGACGGGTAGCTCGGGCCAGCTCCCCCGGTGGATCAGGGCCGAGCAGCGCTCGGGGAGGATTCTCGGAATATTGTCGTAGAAGCCGCCGCCGGTGATGTGGACGAGCCCCTTGAGGTTGAAGTTCTTGAGCAGGTTCAGGACGCTCTTGACGTAGATCCGGGTGGGGGTGAGCAGCTCCTCGCCCACGGGCAGGAGCAGGCCCTCGACCGGATCCTTTGCCTGCAGGCCGCAGCGGTCGAAGAAGACCTTTCGGGCCAGTGAAAGCCCGTTGCTGTGGATGCCGCTGGAAGCCAGGCCGATGATCTTGTCCCCGATGCCGACCCGGGAGCCGTCGATGAGCTTGTCCGCCTCGACGATCCCGACGCAGAACCCCACGAGCTCGTAATCCCCCTTTCCGTAGAACCCGGGCATCTCGGCCGTCTCGCCCCCGAGAAGGGCGCATCCCGCGTCCTTGCATCCCTTCACGACTCCCTCGATCAGCTGCCTGCCGACTTCGATGTCGATGGAGCCCGAGGCAATGTAGTCGAGGAAAAACAGGGGTTCGGCGCCCTGCACGAGCACGTCGTTTACGGACATGGCAACCAGGTCGATGCCGATCGTATTGTAGCGGTTCATCATGCGGGCGACATTGAGCTTGGTGCCCACGCCGTCGGTGGATGCCACGAGGATGGGGTCCTTGTACTTCACCTTGTCGAGGTGAAAAAGCCCGCCGAACGCGCCGATGCCCCCCATGACCTCCTTGCGGAAGGTGGTCTTCACCAACGGCTTGATCACATCGACGAACCGGTTGCCCTTGTCGATGTCGACCCCGGAGTCTTTGTACGAGATATCCCCCCCCATATGCACCCCTCGGATGTCTGGAAAAATGGCAGAACGTATGGAATGATCCCATTCGGCGGACAGTCGAGGGCACCATATCCGAAAGTTACGGAATTGTCAATTCGTTCCTGTGCCGTCGTGCCAACCAGGCCTTGAGAAAAGAAAGGAATTTTGATAACCATATCGACAGCTTCCGCGGACAGAAGAACGGTAAAGAACCGCGGCGACGGGCAGGAAAAGGGGGCCATGGAGACACTTAGAGAAGCCCTGGGGAAACTGGAAGCGCCCCTGCGCTTTTCCTCGGGGAATGAATTCAGGAACCTGGCCCTCCTGCGCGACCTCGAAGAGCCTTTCCGGAAGAAAATCACGGCGCTGCGGGAGATGGTCCTTCTGAGGGTGAGAGACGCCGGGCTGTCGGGCCGCATCGACCGCCTCCTGGCGGAGCTGGACGCCCTTGCCGCCGGCTTCGACCGGGCATCCCCGGAAGAGAGGAAGAGGCGGGTCTCGGAGGGACTGGCCAGGGTGGAGGCCATCCGGGCCGAGTTCTTCCGGGAGGGCGGCCCCGGTGAGCGGCCGGTTCCGAAGGGCCTTCCCCGGGAGGCCCTCCTGTCGCTCGAGGAAGCCGTTGAGAAGCTGGCGCAGCCCGTCCAGTTCGTCAAGGGGGTGGGCCCCAAGGTGGGGCAGTTGCTTGCCCGGAAGGGCTTGAAAACCGTGGAGGACCTCCTGTTTTTCCTCCCCCGGAAATACGAGGACCGACGCGTCGTCAAACCCATTGCCCGCATCGAGGCAGGCCGCAGGGAGACCGTCGTGGGCAAGGTCGTCCGGGCGGAGATTCACCCGTACAAGAAGAGGAGGGTCTTCGAGGCGCTGATCCGCGATGACACGGCGACCCTGGAAGCCAAGTGGTTCAAGGGCAGTTTCGCCTACATGCGAAACGCGTTCAAGCCGGGTTGCCGGGTCATCCTCACGGGGGAGGTGAAGATCTTCCAGCTTCATCCGGAAATGGTCCACCCGGACTTCGAAATCCTCGAGGAGGGAGAGGACAGCGGACTGCACTTCCGGCGGATCGTGCCGATCTACTCCGAGACGGAGGGGCTGGGCCAGAGGCACCTCCGCCGCATTCTCCTGCGAGCCGTCGAGGATTACGCGCGCTGCGTCCCGGGGCCCATCCCCCGGGACATCTGCGAACGCCTGGGGCTGATGGATATCATCGAGGCGGTGCGCGGCGTGCATTTTCCCGGGCCCTCCGGGGACATGGAGCTCCTCAACGGCATGCGGTCCGAGGCCCACCGGCGCCTCATCTTCGACGAGCTGTTCTACTTCGAGCTCGCCATGGCCCTGAAGCACGCGGGCAACGTCCTCGACGAGGGGATCGCCTTTCGGACCGGCGGGGAGCTCTCGGGCCGGTTTCCGGCCATCCTGCCCTTCACGCTCACGGCGGCCCAGGAACGCGTGATCGGTGAGATCCGCGCGGACATGGCAAGACCTTCCCCCATGCACCGCCTGCTGCAGGGCGACGTGGGAAGCGGCAAGACGGTGGTCTGCATGGCGGCCATGCTGACAGCCTGCGAGAACGGCTACCAGGCGGCCCTCATGGCGCCGACGGAAATTCTCGCGGAGCAGCACCACCGCAACATCGAGCGGTGGGCCGAGGCCCTGGGACTCCGGACGGCCCTGCTGCTGGGGGGCATGCGCAGCCCGGAGAAGAGGGAGATGGCCCACCGGATCGAGACCGGCGAGGTCCAGATGGTCGTGGGCACCCACGCGCTCATCCAGGAAGGGGTGGATTTTCACAGGTTGGGACTCGTCGTCGTCGACGAGCAACACCGCTTCGGCGTCGTGCAGCGCGCAACGCTGCGCGCGAAGGGAACCAACCCGGACGTCCTGGTGATGACGGCCACCCCCATCCCGAGGACGCTCGCTATGACCGTCTACGGGGATCTGGACATCTCGGTCATCGACGAAAGGCCCCCCGGCAAGAAGCCGGTCAGGACGAAGGTCTTCTACGAGCGGGAGCGCCCCCGCGTCTACGAGATCATCCGCAGGGAAACCGCCAGGTCGAACCAGGTCTTCATCGTCTATCCCCTCGTCACGGAATCCGAGGCCCTCGATCTCAAGGATGCCACGCGCATGGCCGAGCACCTGCAGCGGGACGTGTTCCCGGAGCTGCGCCTCGGGCTGATCCACGGCCGCATGAGGGGGCCCGAGAAGGAGGAGATCATGAAGGCCTTCAACCGCCGGGACCTCGATATCCTCGTGGCCACAACGGTCATCGAGGTGGGGATCGACATCCCGCAGGCCTCGCTCATGGTGATCGAGCACGCCGAGCGGTTCGGGCTTGCCCAGCTTCACCAGCTGCGGGGGCGCGTGGGCCGAGGCGACATCCCGTCCTACTGCGTCCTGATGGCGGGATCCGGGGGCTCCGTGAACGCCCGCAAGAGGCTGGGCATCATGGAGCAGACCGGTGACGGATTCCGGATCGCCGAGGCGGACCTCGAGATCCGCGGCCCCGGCGAGTTGATGGGTACGCGCCAGTCGGGGATTCCCGATTTCCGGGTGTCGGACATCCTGCGCGACGGCAGGCTGCTGGGGCAGGCGCGTACGGAGGCGTTCGCCCTGGCCAGGAAAGACCCCCGTCTCGAAAAGCCGGAGCACGCGGTGCTGAGGGAGGTCCTGCTGTGGAAGTGGCAAGGGCGCCTCGACCTGGCCCGGACCGGCTGACGCGCTTGGATTTCTTTTGACAAAGCAGCGGTTTTCACTATAATCAACACCTTCGAACGTCGTCAACCCCCGGCCTGCGGACCGTGCCGCAGGCCCATGGAAACAGGAGCGTGGCCGATGAAAATCATCAAGGCCGGACTGATCGGGTTCGGCAATATCGGCTCGGGCACCGTGAAGCTGCTCATGGAAAGCGGCGGCCTCATCGAGAAGCGCATCGGGGCGAAGATCGTCATCTCGCGGATCGCCGATCTCGACCTGAAGACCCCCCGCCCGGTCGCCGTGGACCGGAAGCTGCTCACCCGGGATGCAAAGGCCATCCTGAACGACCCCGAGATCTCGATCGTCATCGAGCTGATGGGCGGCTGCGAACCGGCCAGAAGCTTTATCCTCGAGGCGATCCGGCAGGGCAAGCACGTGGTGACGGCCAACAAGGCGCTGCTGGCCACCCACGGCGACGAAATCTTCAGGGCCGCCGAACGCGGGGGGGTCGACATCGGATTCGAGGCGAGCGTCGGCGGTACCATTCCCGTCATCAAGACGCTCCGGGAGAGCCTCGCCGCGAACCGGATCCGTTCCATCTTCAGCATCCTCAACGGGACGACGAACTACATCCTCTCCAAGATGAGCGACGAGGGGAAAAATTACAAGACCGTGCTCCGGGAGGCGCAGGCGCTCGGGTTCGCCGAGGCCGACCCCACCTTCGACGTCGAGGGGATCGACACGGCGCACAAGCTCGGGATCATGCTGTCGCTCTCCTACGGCAAGCGGGTCAGCCTGGACGAGATCTATCGGGAGGGCATCACCGGGGTCAGCCAGCAGGACATCGAGTTCGGCAAGGAGCTGGGGTACAAGATCAAACTGCTGGCCATCGCCATCCAGCGCGGCGACGCCGTCGAGGCGAGGATTCATCCTACCCTGATTCCTTTCGATCACCTTCTGGCCAGCGTGAACGGCAACTACAACGCCCTGCACATCCGCGGCGACGCCTCGGGTCCCGTGTTCCTCTACGGGCAGGGCTCCGGCATGATGCCCACGGCGAGCGCCGTTGCGGCCGACCTGATCGATATCGCGAGGGATCTCCAGAAAGGCATCTCCCGGCGCGTCCCGTCGCGCTCGCTCACGGAGGACGGCATCGAGGAGATCGACCTGATGCCCATGGACGAGATCGCGACGAACTACTACTTCCGGTTCTCCGCCCTTGACCGGCCGGGCGTGCTGTCGAGAATCTCCGGGATCCTCGGCAAATACAACATCAGCATTGCCTCCGTCATCCAGAAGGGAAGGGCGCCGGACAAGGCGGGCTCCGTGCCTGTCGTCATGACGACGCACGAGTCGCGCGAGAAGGACGTCCGGGCGGCCCTGAAGGAAATCGACCGCCTCGCCGTCCTGAAGGGCAAAACGGTGAGGATCCGCATCGAGGACGACAGACTGAAATGAAATACGCAGTGCTGCTCGGCGACGGCATGGCCGACTGGGCCGTCGACAGCCTGGGCGGGAAAACCCCGCTGGCCAGCGCGAGGATCCCCAACATGGACCGGATCGCGCGCGAGGGGACCCTCGGGCTCATCGACACGGTCCCCAGGGGCCTGAAGCCCGGAAGCGACGTGGCCATCCTCTCCGTTCTCGGCTACGACCCCCTGAGCTGCTATACGGGGCGCGGGCCCCTCGAGGCGGCCAGCATGGGGGTTCAGCTCGACCCCGGGGACCTGGCCTTCCGATGCAACCTCGTCACCCTGGACGACGGGCCGGACCTCGTCATGGCCGACTTCACGGCGGATCACATCTCCTCGGACGAGGCGCGGGAGATCCTCCTGGAGCTCGACCGCAGGCTGGGGACATCCACCCTGAAGTTCTACCCGGGCGTGGGGTACCGCCATCTGCTCGTCTGGAAGGGAGGCGGTCCCGACGTGGAGACCACCCCCCCCCATGACATCACCGGACAGCCCACGACGGGATACCTGCCGAAGGGCAAAGGGGCGCAGGACGTGATCGACGTCATGCTGCGCTCCCGGGAGGTGCTCAGGGGCCACCCCGTCAATCGCCGGAGGGCCGGAGCCGGGAAAAAAGAGGCCACCTCCGTGTGGCTCTGGGGACAGGGAGGCAAGCCCGCCATGGAGCCGCTGTCGGAGAAATACGGTCTGCGCGGGGGCATGATCTCCGCGGTGGATCTCCTCAACGGCCTCGCGGTCTACGCGGGTCTCGAGATCCTCAGGGTGGAGGGGGCCACGGGATACATCGACACGAACTTCGCCGGAAAGGCCGAGAAGGCCCTCGAGGCGCTCGAGCGCAAGGACTTCGTCTTCGTGCACGTGGAGGCGCCCGACGAGATGGGCCACGAGGGGAACGCCCCGGGGAAGGTGAAGGCCATCGAGGATTTCGATGGGAAGGTCGTAGGGCCGGTATTGGAGGGGATCGCGCGCTACGGCGAGCACAGGGTCCTCGTCTTGAGCGATCACCCGACACCGGTCGCGAAGAAGACGCACACGGCCGAGCCGAGCCCCTTCGCGGTCCTGAGCTCGAGACCGGGGGACAACGTGAAGGGCGCCGCCGCCTTCAGCGAGGAAGAGGCCGTTGCGGGCCGCATCGTCGTGTCACCGGGCTGGCAGCTCATGGAGGGGTTCATCGGCGACTGGAGAAGGTTCATTGAAGACAGGCGTCGTTAGGATCCGTGTCATCTACGCCGACACGGACGCGATGGGGATCGTCTACCACACGAACTACATCCGCTGGTTCGAGATCGGCCGCACGGAACTGATGCGGGAGGCGGGCGTCGTGTACGACGAGATGGAGAAGGAAGGATTCTTCCTCCCCCTGACGGAGCTCGCGTGCCACTATCTCTACCCGGCGCGCTACGATGAGATCGTGCTTGTCGAGACCCGCGTCGAGTATTTCCGGCGGGCCAGCGTGAAGTTCGCCTACGAGATCTGGGACGAGAAGAGGGAAAAACTGCTCGTCGAAGGCTCCACGCTCCACGCCTTCCTGAATCGGGAAGGCAGGATCGTTCGCGCACCGGTCGCCGCGGCAGAGGTCTTCAAGGCCCTGCAGGGCGGGCAGCCGGTCGTCGGCGGGTGATCCCGTCCCCTTTACGACGGGTTCGGGGAAGAAGGATTCGGGCGGAGGCCCGAACATTTTTTATCGGTTCCGGAGAACAGGATCATGGCCGCAGCAAAAATGGACAAGAGGGACCTGGAGCGGCCCGACGCCTTCCAGGAGGCGATGGGCAAGGCCGTGGCGTTTGCCGCGGAGAACAGGCAGAAGCTTTACGCCGCGGCGGGTGCGCTCGTTATCGTGATCGCCCTGACGGGGGGGTACTTCTTCTACTCCGCATCCCGGGAGAAGGACGCGGATCGGCTCTACTTCGACGCCCGGGTCAGGGCCCTGAAGGCCGACCCCATGGGGACGGGCTCGGCCGCTCCGGAAATCGCCGGGGCCTTTGCCGAGGTCGTGGAGAGGTATCCCTCGAGCGATGCGGCCCAGAGCGCCCGCTACCAGCTGGGGAGTCTTACCTTCAACGCAGGGGACTACGACCGGTCGATCCAGCTATACCGGGAGTTCATCGACAAAGCGGGCGGGAAGGACATCCGGACGATCTACGCCTGGTTCGGGATCGGGTACGCCTACGAGGCCAAGAAGGAGTACGAGAAGGCCCTGGAGGCCTTCAACCGGGTCGCCGCGATGCAGCCGGGGGACGTGCACGAAGGCATCGGCTACCGGAACATCGCCCGCATCCACGAGGAAATGAACGACCGCGGCAAGGCGCTGGAGTACTACAGGAAGGCCCTCGAGAAGACGAAGGATCCCTCGGCGTCGACGATCCTCAAGCGCAAGATCGCACAGCTCGGGTAAAGGAGTACGGAGAAGAGCCATGCAGGAACTCATGTCGGGAAACGAGGCCATTGCCCGCGGAGCCTGGGAGTGCGGCGCCGCCTTCGGCGCGGGATACCCCGGGACGCCGAGCACGGAAATCCTGGAGTCCTTCGCCCAGTACGAGGGCGTCTACGCCGAGTGGTCCCCCAACGAGAAGGTCGGGCTCGAGGTGGCGATCGGAGCCGCCTTTGCAGGGGCCCGGGCCATGGCCGTGATGAAGCACGTGGGGGTCAACGTGGCGGCCGACCCGCTGTTCACCGTCAGCTACACGGGCACCAACGGGGCGCTCGTGATCATCACGGCCGACGACCCCTCGCTGCACAGCTCGCAGAACGAGCAGGACAACCGCAACTACGCCAAGTTCGCCAAGATCCCCATGCTGGAGCCGTCCGACAGTCAGGAGGCGAAGGACTTCATCAAGCTCGCCTTCGATCTGTCCGAGAAGTTCGACACGCCCGTCTTCCTGAGGACGACGACGCGCGTGTCCCACTCCAAGAGCGTCGTGCGACTCGAACCGAAGGCAACCATCGAGGACCGGACGGACATCAGGCACCTTCCCCTGAAGTACGTCATGGTGCCCGTCAACGCGAGGGCGCGGCGCCTCGAGGTGGAAAAGCGCATGCAGGCCCTCCAGGAGTGGGCGGAAACCTTCCCGGGTAACCGCGTGGAGCTGAACTCGGCCGAGGCAGGCATCATCACGGCGGGCATGCCCTACAACTACGCAAAAGACGCCTTCCCGGGCTACTCCTGCCTGAAGCTGGGAATGGTCCACCCGTTGCCGGAGAGGCTGATCCGGGACTTCGCCTCGAAGGTGAAGAAACTCTACGTCGTCGAGGAGCTGGACCCCTTCATCGAGGAGCAGGTCAAGGCCATGGGCATCGAGGTGACGGGAAAGGCCGTCTTTCCCTACACCAACGAGTTCGATCCCGGCGTCGTCGAGAAGGCCGTCACCGGGAAATCGTCGGCACCGATCGTCGAACTGCCGACCATCCCGCCCCGGCCGCCGAACCTCTGCCCGGGGTGCCCGCACCGCGCCCTGTTCTATGCGCTGAACAAGACGAAGGCCTTCGTGTCGGGCGACATCGGCTGCTACACGCTGTCCTACATGAAGCCCCTCTCGGGGATGGACAGTTGCGTCTGCATGGGCGCGAGCATCGGGATCGCCCACGGCATGAGCAAGGCGCTGGGCCCGAAAGGGAAGGGGAAGGTCGTTGGCGTCATCGGCGATTCCACGTTCATTCACTCGGGAATCACGCCTCTGCTCAACGCGGCCTACAACCGCAGTAACGCCGTCTTCATCATCGCCGACAACCGGACAACGGCCATGACGGGGATGCAGGAACACCCGGCGACGGGGCAGACCCTCCAGGGAGAGAAGACGAAGGAGCTCGACTTCGCGGCCCTGGGGAAGGTCCTGGGCGTCGAGCGCGTCGAGGTCATCGACCCGCTGCAGTTCAAGAACACGGCGGAGGTCCTGAAGAGGGAACTCGGGAAGGAAGGCCCGTCGCTGATCATCTCCCGGTCGCCCTGCGTGCTGCTGATGAGTCGGAAGGCCGCCCATGCCGGCCACTTTTATGCGGATCCGGACAAGTGCATCGGCTGCAAGGTCTGCCTGAGCTGCGGCTGCCCGGCCATTTCGTGGAAGGACTTCGAGAAGGCGGGCATGCCCCCGAGACCGGACAGGAAGAAGCAGAAGGGGATCGCCGTCATCGACGCCTCGCTCTGCACGGGCTGCACGCTTTGCGCGCAGCTCTGCCGACAGGAAGCCATCATGCGGGAGGGATGACAGGGACATGGAAGACAGGGTAAAGAGCCTGCTGCTTGCCGGCGTCGGGGGCCAGGGAATCCTGCTCGCGAGCGACATTATCTGCAAGGTCATGATGGGGAAGGGCTACGACGTGAAGAAGAGCGAGGTCCACGGCATGGCCCAGCGCGGCGGCTGCGTGACAAGCCACGTTCGCTTCGGCCGAAAGGTTTACTCGCCGCTGGCCCGGAAAGGGGACGTCGACATCATCGTCTCCTTCGAGAAGCTCGAGTCGCTGCGCTACCTGGATTATCTCAAGCCGGGCGGGATGGTGCTCGTCAACGACGAGGAGATCTACCCGCCTTCCGTGAACCTGGGAGAGGCCGATTATCCGGTGGGGATCTACGAGAGCCTCCGCTCCCGGATCGGGGCGGAGAACGTCAAGGTGGTCACCGGTCCGGAACTTGCCGCGAGGGCCGGAAACCGGCGGGCCGTCAACACGGTCATGCTGGGGGCCATCTCCCGGTACATTCCCGGGATCGGCGTCGATGAGTGGAAGAACGTCCTCGCCGCGTCGCTGCCCGAAAAGATCATCGAGGCGAACCTCAAAGCCTTCGACCTGGGGCGTGCGGCCTGAGAAAAACGGGCGGGGGTGATTGACGGAACGGCGTCCGATCGTTATCTTAGGGACCGAAAAGATCCTGCTTTGCTTGGCGACTGCTCATGGCCGAAGATTATTACAAGGTGCTGGGCCTCGAAAAGGGGGCCGATCTGGACGAGATCAAGAAGGCATACCGCAAGCTTGCCCTGAAGTACCACCCCGACCGCAACCCCACCGACAAGAAGCGGTCCGAAGAGAAATTCAAGAAAATCAGCGAAGCTTACGCGGTCCTCAGCGACCCTGAAAAGCGTAAGCAATACGACGAGTTCGGAACCGATGCCTTCCGGCAGAAGTACACACAGGAAGATATCTTCCGTAATTTCGACATCAACGATATCCTGCGGGGCTTCGGGTTCGGCAATCTAGGCGGGGGATTCACCTGGTACGGCGGTGCCGGCAGTGGCGGGGGCAAGAGAAGGGCCTATACGCAGCGGCGAATGGATCCTTATGGTGACATCTTCGGGGAGCAGGTCTACGGACAGCGGGAACAGGTCCAGGCCAGAGAGCAGGATATCGAATACAACCTATCGATTACGTTGGAAGAATCAGTTCTCGGCGCGGAAAAGAAACTTTCCCTTAAGAAGGGCGACGTCGCCGAGGAGGTCAATGTGAAGATCCCGGCCGGGATCTCCTCGGGTAAAAAGCTGCGGCTAGCTGGAAAAGGGCTCGGAGGGATATTCGGCGGACCGGCGGGGGATCTGTACCTCAATATACAGGTGCTGCCGCATCCCCTGTTCACCAGGGACGGGGATGACCTCTACGTGGAGAGGGTCGTCAGTTTTTCCCAGGCCTGTCTCGGTGCCACGATCGATGTCCCCACACTCGGAGGCCCTTCCAAGCGCATGAAGGTTCCCCCCGGGACGCAGAGCAACACAAAAATCCGCATGAAGGGCTTTGGCGTGCCTCATCTGAAGGGTGATGGACGAGGCGATCAGTACGTCCGTATCTTTGTCGATGTGCCGAAGAAGCTCAACGCCCGGCAGGCGGACCTGGTCCGGCGACTCTCCGACGAAGGTCTATGAAGAGTCGCCGTCCGCCCTGAGTTTTTCCCGTCTGTATCATAGATTGTAAGCATCGTATAAATCAATACAAACAGTTACGCACGATTCATAATATGAATTCTAAAATTCTATAAACTCGATTCTGTAATTCATGGGTAAGCATCGGATATTGAACCTATTGATAGACTCCATATATGTTGAACCGGTTAGAAAGAAGCGCTGTTCTATGTGGACACGTAGACGAAATTATTTCAGATAATTAATCCGTTACAAGAGAAACATAAAATAATAGATAAGCGATCATGCCGGCCCCCTGGCCAGGCCGGAGAAGCACGCGAGAAAGTGAGGAAACGCTCAGGTGACCACGGGACTTTTGGCCAGAAAAAAGTAAATGTCTGATAAGAAATGTTATGTAAACTCTCTGAGCCATACAAACACTTACTCGTAAATCAGCCGGATATCTGCATCATCCTTCCCTTTTCCTGTGTTGCCTGGTCCTGAATGCATGTCTCACGGACCGCCCTTATCCCTGCGAGTGTCATCGGGTCTCCGCCAGTTCCATGGCTCCCTGCACGGCCAGGGTGTCTCCCGCGACGATCAAAACACCCAGGACGCCCTCAATGGACATGGCGCGCGCAATCCCCTTTCCCACGTCCGCCCTGGTCCTGATCAGGTTGCCGACGGCGGTAGCAGCCGCATCGGCAAGGGCCGTGGACTTCGACTTGATGCAGACGGCATCGGCGGTCCCGAAGCTCAGTGAATGGCCTACCGTGCCGGATGACGTACAGACGCCGACAGGCGTCTCTGCAGCCGAGATGCGCAGGGCGATCCTGCCGCTGAGCGAAGACGGGCCGGCAAATATGCCAACGGTAATATTCTCTTTTGTATTCAGATAGATATCGCCCCCATTTTCAACCACTACATTGGAAGTGTGCGGCAGGAGGGCCCGACCGACCTGCTCGGCGATCGCTCCCGCCACGGTAGCCATGGGTCCCACACCGGCCGCACCGGAGGCGGCGATCATCTCCCTGACAACCGGTGGCGCCAGGGGGTCGTTGAGCAGAGGGACGAGAGAGGTGCGGAATTCGGGATGTATCCGGATGTATTCCTCGATCTGGGAGCGAAACTGGTGAGCCGATTCCAGGGCGAGCGTTTTCAAGTCGGAGTCGGCCAGGACATAGAGGTCCGTTTCGCTGATCTTCACGGAAAATCGCGAGAAACTACGGGATGATGAAATATCCCGGTAGGTTCTTTGGACGTAACTGGACAAGGACTCACCCGGTCGGCGTCGCGGCGGCCTCTTGGCAGGAAGAACCCGTTCCGCATAGGATTCGTCTATTGGAAACGGGTCGATCCGGGACCGAGAAGACGCTCCACATCAACTTTCAAGGGCTGCGAGATGCTGACTCTCGACGAATGGCCGAGGTAGACGACCGTTTCACTCTGGTTGGGAAGCAGGATGTGCAGGAAGCAGTTATGCTTTCCCGGGTGTCTGCGGCAAATGTCGCGGAGCTGCTCCAGGTGGTCGTTGTCCATTCGTCCCGCATCAAACGAGACGTGGATCGAGGTGAAACTCACCCCGTTGTACTCCGTCAACCGGTGCACATCGGAGACGATCAGGCGAATACTCTCCTCGGTGACATCCAGGGAGCCCTTGAAGAGGAGAGGCTCGTCGGAATCCAGCAATTCCCTATAATTCCTGTACACGTCGGAAAAAACGATGCCCGTGTAAGAGCCCTTCAGATCCTCGATGGTCACGTAGGCCATCAGATCCTTTCTCTTCGTAGGGACTTCACGCTTGTGGCTGACGATTCCCGCCACGGTCACGGTATCCTTGTCCCTCAGTTCGGACATCCGCTCGGAGTCCGCATCCGTGATGAGTGCCAACCTGTCCGCGAACCGAAGCAGCGGATGCCCCGTGATGTAGAACCCGAGGGTCTCCTTTTCGTGGAGGAGCACGTCGCCGTGGTCCCACTCCTCGAGCGGAGGAAGGAGGTCTTTTTCGGAGAGCATGGGCCCTGCCTCATCGTGTTCCGGGCCGTCGAAGAGGCCGGCCTGGTCACTCCGCTTCTGGTCCTGGAGCCTCTGCCCGGCATCCATGACCCGCTCGAAGCCTTCCATCAATTGCCGTCTGCCGTATTTCAAGGAGTCGAAGGCGCCGCATTTTATAAGGCTCTCCACGACGCGCTTGTTGATCTTGCGGAGATCCACTCGCGTACAAAAGTCGAGAAACGACTTGAAAGGTCCTTCGCGATCTCTTGATTCAACGATGGATTCGATGGCGCTTTCACCGACGTTCTTCACGGCGGCAAGACCGAATCGGATGTTGCCGCCATCGACGCTGAAATCGAGCGCCGACTGATTGATGTCCGGTGGAAGGACATGGATCCCCATTTCCTTGCAGACGCTGATGTGCTTGATGACCTTGTCGCGGTTGCCCTTTTCGCTCGTCAGCAGGGCCGCCATGAACTCCACCGGGTAGTGGGTCTTCAGATAGGCCGTCTGGTAGGAGATCATCGCGTAGGCAGCGCTGTGCGACTTGTTGAACCCGTATCCGGCGAAGGTCTCCATCTGATCGAAGATCTTCTTCGCCTTGGCCTCCGGGATCCTGTTCTTCAGGGCGCCTGCCATGAACTTCGGCTTTTCCTTCTCCATTTCGGCGGAGTTCTTCTTGCTCATGGCCTTGCGGAAGGTGTCCGCCTCGCCCATGGTGTAGCTCGCCAGGGCGCTGGCGATCTGCATCACCTGCTCCTGGTAGAGGATGACCCCGTAGGTCTCCTTGAGGATGGGCTCGAGCGCAGGGACCTCATAGGTACTCTTCGTCTTGCCCTGTTTTCGGGCGATGAATTCCTGTACCATTCCGCTTTTGAGAGGGCCCGGGCGATACAGGGCGATGAGGGCGATGATGTCCTCGAAGCAGTCGGGCTTCATGCCCACGAGGATTTCCTTCATCCCCCGGCTTTCCAGTTGGAAGACGCCGTCCGTTTCCCCTTTCGACAGAAGCTGGAAGGTCTTCCGGTCCTCCAGCGGGATATCGGAGATGTCCACGTGGAGGCCCCTTCCCTTCTCGATGAATTTCAGGGTATCTCGGATGACGGTCAGCGTCTTGAGACCGAGGAAGTCGAACTTGGTGAGTCCCGCCGCCGAGATGTCGTTCATCGAAAACTGGGTCACCACGTCCTCGTTCGGGCCCCTGCAGAGGGGGACGCGCTCGACGAGCGGCTTGTCGGAGATAACGACCCCCGCGGCGTGTGTCGACGAGTGGCGGTTGAGCCCTTCCAGCGAGCGCGACAGGGCCAGCAGGCGGCGGACTTTCTCGCTCTTCTTCTGCTCCTCCTGGAGCCGCGGCTCCTGCTTGACGGCTTCCTCGAGCGTGATGTTGAGAACGTTGGGGACGAGCTTCGCGATCCGGTCGACTTCCCCGTAGGGCATGTTCAGGGCGCGCCCCACGTCACGGATGACGGCCTTCGCCTGCATCTTCCCGAAGGTGATGATCTGCGCCACGCGGTCGCTGCCGTATTTCGCCGAGACGTAGCGGATGACCTCGTCGCGGCCTTCCATGCAGAAATCGGTGTCGATGTCGGGCATGCTCTTGCGATCGGGGTTCAGAAATCGTTCGAAGAACAGGCCGTAGCGGATCGGGTCGATCTCGGTGATCCCGATGGAGTAGGCCACGAGGCTGCCCGCCGCGGAGCCGCGTCCGGGTCCCACTGGAATGTTCCGGCTTTTCGCATAGTTGATGAAATCCGAGACGATCAGGAAGTAACCCGCAAACCCCATGGAGCGGATGATGTCGAGCTCCCGGGCCAGGCGCTTCTGATACGCCTGCCGCAGGGCCGGATCCCGGTCCTTCAGGATCTTCGGCATGAGCCGCTCAAGCCCCGCGATGGCCATCCCCTCGAGGTGTTCGTCCAGGGACTTGCCCTGGCCGATCTCGAAATGCGGCAGGTAGACCCGCTTGAAGTCGAGAGCGAGGTTGCACTTCTCCGCGATGACCATCGTGTTGGAGACCGCTTCGGGGCAGTACGAGAAGAGCTGTTTCATCTCGTCGGGCGACTTGACGTAGAAGGCATCTGTGGCGAACTTCATTCGCCCGGGATCTTCCATGGTCTTTCCCGTCTGGATGCACAGCAGGACTTCGTGGGCCTCATGGTCGGCCCGTTCGAGATAATGGCAGTCGTTGGTCGCCACGAGCGGTATGGACAATTCCTTGGAGATTTCCATTAGTTCCCCGTTGACCGTCCTCTGTTCGGGGATACCGTTTTCCATCATCTCGAGATAGTAGTTTCCCTCCCCGAAGATCTCCCGGTATTCCCGGGCCGAGGCTCTGGCCCTTTCCATGTCTCCCCTGAGGATCCAGTGGGCCAACTCGCCGTGCAGGCATGCGCTCGTGGCGATCAGGCCTTCGCTGTGGGCGGCCAGGTACTCCTTGTCGATCCGGGGGCGGTAGTAGAAGCCCTCGAGGAAGCCCGCTGAGGTGAGCTTCATCAGATTCCGGTAGCCCTGGAGATTCTTGACCAGGACGATGAGATGGTGCGCCGTCTCTCCCGGCCCTTCCGATGTCTTGTCGAACCGGCTTTTCGGGGCCACGTAGAGTTCGCAGCCGATGATGGGCTTGATTCCCGCCTTGTAGGCCTGCTGGTAGAAATCGACGGCGCCGTACATGTTTCCGTGGTCGGTGATGGCCACGGCGGGCATCCGGTATTCCCTGGCCTTCTTGAACAGGTCGCCGAGGCGGATCGTGCCGTCAAGGAGGCTGTACTGGGTGTGAAGATGGAGATGAACGAAATCGACGTGCTTCATGAAATCATGCGTGACGGTTTCAATGGGGTATCGTCAAAAAGTCCGACGGCCGCATGTGACGGGCCGTCGATCAGTCGATCCTGTAGTTCGGCGCCTCTTTCGTGATGATCACGTCGTGGACGTGGCTTTCCCGCAGGCCCGACGGGGTGATGCGGACGAATCGGGCCTTTTCCCGCAGCTCCGCGATGCTGCGGCAGCCCACGTAACCCATGCCGGCCTTCAGGCCGCCCATGATCTGGTAGATGCTGTTCGAGAGAGACCCACGGAAGGGCACCCTGCCCTCGATGCCTTCGGGCACGAGCTTCAGGGCGCTCTCGATGTCGTCCTGCATGTAGCGGTCGCGGCTTCCCTCTTTCATTGCCTCGAGCGAGCCCATCCCGCGGTAGACCTTGTAGCTGCGGCCCTGGAAGAGGACGGTCTCGCCGGGGCTCTCCTCGGTTCCGGCAAAGAGGCCGCCGATCATAACGGAGTGCGCCCCGGCCCCGAGGGCCTTTGTGATGTCCCCGGAGTACTTGATGCCGCCGTCGGCGATGATGGGGACCCCGTATCTCGTGGAGGCCTTTGCGCACTCCAGGATGGCGGTCATCTGCGGCACGCCAATGCCGGCCACGATCCGGGTCGTGCAGATTGAGCCCGGTCCCACGCCGATCTTGACGGCGTCCACGCCCGCCCGGATGAGGGCCTCGGCCCCCTCGGCGGTCGCCACGTTGCCGGCGATCAGCTCACAGTCCGGGAAGTTGCGTTTCGTGTCCCGCACGGCGTCGAGGACGCCCTTCGAGTGGCCGTGGGAGGTGTCGATGCAGATCACGTCGCATCCGGCCGTCAGGAGAGCCTGGACCCGGGCCTCGCGGTCGGTGATGCCCACGGCCCCGCCGACCCGCAGGCGCCCGAGATGGTCCTTGCAGGCGTTGGGGTACTTCTGGATCTTCTCGATGTCCTTGATCGTGATCAGACCCTTGAGGCTGAAGTCATCGTCGACGACGAGCAGCTTCTCGATCCGGTGCTTGTGAAGAAGCCTCTTCGAGTCCTCGAGGCTGATGGTCTGCGACACCGTGACGAGCTTGTCCTTGGTCATGACGCTGGAGACGGGCTGTTCGAGGTTGGTCTCGAAGCGGAGGTCCCGGTTGGTCAGGATCCCCACCAGCTTACGCCCTTTCACCACGGGAACGCCGGAAATCTTGTAGCGGCTCATGAGCTCGAGGGCGTCCTTCACCTTCTGCTCGGGCCCGATCGTGATGGGGTCCACGATCATGCCGCTTTCCGATTTCTTTACCTTGTCGACCTCGAGGGCCTGGCGCTCGATGCTCATATTGCGGTGGATGATCCCGATGCCTCCCTCGCGCGCCATGCAGATTGCGGTCTGCGATTCCGTCACGGTATCCATGGCGGCGCTGACGATGGGGATGTTCATAACGATGCCGTTGGTCAGGTTCGTCTTCGTATCCACGTCCTTGGGTAGGATCGTCGATTCCGCCGGCACGAGCAGCAGGTCGTCGAAGGTCAGGGCTATCTTGATGTCCGTCTCGAGCATGGTTGCCTCCAATGGGTTGACCGGATCCCCCGGGATACCGGCGAGGCCCCGGCAAATCAGTTCACGTCGCGCTCGGCGATATAATACCGCTGGCCGTTGAGCGGAAGGTAGTAGGAATCCAGCGACTCGTCGTAGTCGAAATGAGCGGCCATCTGATAGTAGCTTGGCCGGAGGAACCGCGCCGGGTGACCGCCGGGTTTGACCCTGCAATACAGGATGTTTTCCCTGCCGATGCAGAGGGTGCCGCAGTCGATTTCCTCGAGCGTTTCGTCGTTGAGCAGAACGGCGATCCGCTCGTTGCCTTCCTCGCGCGTGCCGAACCGGTAAACGGCCCTCACCACGTAGGCCGTGTCTTCCACCTCGAGGGAGGCCCTGTCATTGTCTAGCTCGATGTAGTACCGGCCCGACTCGTCACGTCTCAGTCCCTCGTAGAAGAGCTTCACGATGTCCTTTCGGAACATCTCGTTGCCCTTGTAGTACCAGGTCCCTTCCTTGTCGATCCGGATGAAGCTGGGGGGTAGATCTTCCGCCTTGATTATCATCGATATCCGTCTCTCATCGCCGGCTGTCGAGGAGGATTGTCACGGGTCCGTCGTTGACCAGACTCACCTTCATCATAGCCCGGAACCGACCCTCGCCGACCCGGGGCAGCTTCTCCCTTGCCCTGGCCAGCACGTAGCCGTACAGCCTCTCGGCCTCCGACGGCTCCGCGGCATCCGCGAAGGAGGGCCTCCGTCCTTTGCGGCAGTCCGCCAGCAGCGTAAACTGCGACACGACGAGAAGTTCGCCTGCGATGTCGGCCAGGGAACGGTTCATTTTCCCGTCGCTGTCCTCAAAGATGCGCAGGTGGATGATCTTGTCGAGTAGAAAATCCGCATCCCTTTCGTCGTCGCCCCGTTCGACCCCGAGCAGGACGAGCAACCCCGCGCCGATGCGGGACATTTCGTGTCCGTCGACGCTCACCGAGGCGCTGTCGACTCGCTGGATGACGGCTTTCATAAGACCGCACGGCGGAAGGCTTCGGCCGTTCGGGACCCCCTGTCGGTCGTTGTGGCATGGTAGCAATTATCCGTTCCCCCTTCAAGCCTTTTCTGGAAAATCCGGCAGTCCTTGCCCGTCTGGGCGGCGCCTGCTATACTCGCGCCGCCGGGACGGAGTCGACGAATGGCCCGCAGGACGCTGCTCCTCGTAAACCCATGGATTCATGATTTTGCCGCCTATGATTTCTGGGTGAGGCCGCTGGGTCTCCTTGTCCTGGCGTCCCTCTTGAGAGAGTCCGGCTGCGGGGTCCGCCTGATCGACTGCCTCGACTACGGAGGGGATGCCGTGCGGCAGGCACCGAGGCGGGGCGAGTGGGGGCAGGGAAAGTTCTTCAGCGAAGGGATCCCGAAGCCCGACGCCCTCCGGCACGTCCTGAGGCGTTTCCGGCGCTACGGGATGCCGCCGGTTCTGTTCCGGGAGATGCTTGCGGCATCGCCGAGGCCCGATGCCGTCCTGGTCGGTTCCATGATGACCTACTGGTACCCCGGGGTCGTCGAAGCCATCCGGGACATCCGGTCCGCATGGCCGGGCGTGCCGGTGATCCTGGGCGGCAACTACGCGACCCTGTGCGAACGCCACGCGCAGGCCGTATCCGGCGCCGATTTCGTGCTGACCGGCGACGGCGAGACGGCCCTGCCGCCCGTCCTCGAAGGCCTTCTGGGCGAGAGGGTCGATTTCGGCATCGACACGGGAGACCTTGACAGCTACCCCTATCCCGCCCTGGAGCTTGCGGTTCGGATGGAATCGGCGCCGATCCGCACGTCCCGGGGCTGCCCGTTCCAGTGCACCTACTGTGCGTCTGGCCTTTTGAATCCGCGCTTCCTGGCAAGAGACCCGATCCGCGTCGTTGACGAGATCGAGCACTGGCACCGCCGCCGCGGGGTCCTCGACATGGCGTTCTATGACGATGCCCTGCTGGTCGATCCGACCCGTCGGGCCATCCCGATGCTCGAGGAGATCCTGCGGCGCGGCCTCGAGTGCCGGTTCCACTGCCCAAACGGGCTGCACCTGCGGGAGATCTCGCCCCGGCTGGCGAGGCTCATGCACCGGGCAGGGTTTCGCACGATCCGCTTCGGCTTCGAAACAGCCTCTGTCGAAAGGCAGGATGCCACCGGCGGCAAGGTCACGACGGACGAACTGCGGCAGGCCGTCGCCTACCTGCGCGAGGCGGGGTACCGGGCCCGGGACATCGGGGTCTACCTTCTCTGCGGGCTCCCCGGGCAGGACGCTCGGGAGATGGCGGACGGCATCGACCTGGTCGCGGCGACGGGGGCGCGTCCGATCCTGGCCGAATACTCCCCGATTCCCGGCACGGCCCAGTGGCAGGAGGCCCTGCGGCATTCCCGCTACGACCTTGCCGACGAGCCTCTCTTTCACAATAATTCCCTGCTGCCCTGCCTGGACCGCCGGCTGTCTCCCGGCGACTTCCAGGCCTTGAAGAACCGGGCCAGGCTTGCCGTCGAGGACGAGGGGAACCGCTGAAAAGGATTGAATTATCCCGTTTGATTCGTCATAATGTCCGCACTGCCGATCCCCGCACCTGCGGGGAGGCGCAGAGAAACCGTTTTCCCGGCGCGACGGTCCATGAACCTGCTGCTGTGTTTCAGAGAAATCCTCATCGGCCTGCTGTCGGCTTTTTTCCTCTGCTGGGGGATCTCCCTCCTCATTGGCGCCTACAGCATGAATAACCCCGCGGAGTTCGTCATGGTTTTTTTCGCGTCCAATTTCATCGTCCTGATCAGCGGCGCCGGCATTCTTTTTGCGGCTTTTCGCTTCTGGAGAATTTGGAAGGAGACCTATCGCCCGTCATGAGACCATCCGGAAAGCGGCAGAAACGCATCGCCGCGCAGGCCGTCGCCGCTGCAGCCCTGGCGGCAGTCCTCGTCGCGCTGGCGCCCGTCACGACCCCGGCCTACAGCCTGGAAGACCGTGTCCAGCGGGTCGTCCTGGAGAACGGCCTGAGAGTCCTGCTCGTGGAGAGGCACACGAGTCCGACCGTCTCGTTCTACATCCGTCACCTCGTGGGTGCCGTCGACGAGGCCGAGGGGCAGACCGGGACGGCCCATCTCCTCGAGCACATGCTCTTCAAGGGCACCCGCACGATCGGCACGAAGAATTTCAAGGAGGAGGCGCGTGTGCTGAAACGGGTCCGGGCCTCCGGCGCGGCGCTTGACCGTGAGCGGATGAAGGGGGCCCGGGCAGACGAGGCGGAGCTCAGGCGCCTTGCGCAGGACCTGAAGGAGCTGCAGAACGAGGCCAAGGAATGGGCGGTCGAGAACGAGATCGACCGGCTCTACACGGAAAACGGATCGGTGGACCTCAACGCCTCGACGGGGCAGGACGTGACCACCTACAAGGTGAGCCTGCCCTCGAACCGTATCGAACTCTGGGCCCGGATCGAGGCCGACCGGATGACGAACCCCGTCCTGCGGGAATTCTACACGGAGCGGGATGTCGTCATGGAGGAGCGCCGGCAGACCTACGAGTCCGTTCCCGCCCGCAAGCTCTCGGAGCTCTTCCTCGCGACGGCCTTCACGGCGAGCCCCTACCGCCGGCCCGTCATCGGCTGGCCGTCGGACATCGCCTACCTGTCGCCGGATACCCTCGAGGCCTTTTTCAAGCAGTACCATTCCCCGGCTAACACGGTTATCGCCATCGTGGGGGATATCCATGCGGGCAAGACGCTTGAGCTGGTGAAGACGTATTTCGGGAGGATCCCCGCCCATCCCCCGAAGGTGCGCCGAGTGACGGAAGAGCCGCCCCAGAACGGCCAGAAACGGATCGAACTCGTCGCCGACGCCAGCCCCAGCCTGATCATCGGCTGGCACAAGCCCACCCTGCCCTCCTTCGAGGATTACGTCTTCGACGTCATCGAGGCCTTGCTGTCGAAGGGTCGCACCTCCCGGCTACACCGGGCCGTCGTCCAGGGCAAGCAGATCGCCGAGGAGGTCAGTGCCGTCAACGGCATGCCCGGCGCGCGATACGCCAACCTCTTCATGATCACGGGGACGCCCCGCCACCCCCATGGCGCGGATGAACTGGAAGAAGCCGTTTACGGGGAGCTGGAAAAGCTCAAGAAGGAACCCGTGAAGAAGCAGGAACTCGAGAAGATCGTCAACCAGCTCCGGGCTGAGTTCATACGCGAGCTCAACTCGAATGCCGGCCTTGCCAGCCGGCTCTCCTACTACGAGATCATCGCCGGCGACTACCGGTACATGACCCGCTATATCGAGATGATCGAGAAGGTCACCCCGAAGGACATCATGGAGGCGGCAAAGAAATATCTGATCGAGGAAAACCGTACCGTGGCCGTTCTCCGGAAGAAGGTAATGCCGTGAAACGATCCCTCGCCCTCAGCCTCGTTTTTGTCCTTTTTTCAGCCGGTGCCTGTCCCGCCGAGACCGGAGTGAGCCCGGCCCCGGCATGGCCCGACCCCGACCGGATCCCCCACGGTGAAATGCGGTTCTCCCCGCCCAAGCCCGAGCGGGTCGTGCTCGAAAACGGTCTCACGGTCTACTATCTGGAGGACCGGGAGCTTCCTCTGGTGCAGGTCTCCTTCATCGTCGGGGCGGGTGCCGTGTTCGAGCCGGACGGCAAGGCGGGCCTCGCGGAGCTGACGGGCGACGCGATGCGGACCGGCGGCGCCGGGAAGCTCGCCGGGGACCTGGTCGACGAACAGCTCGAATACCTGGCGGCGTCGATCTCCGTCGCCATCGGCATGGAGTACGGGACGGGGAGCCTCTCGGTCCTGAAAAAGGACCTGGGCAGGGCCTTTGCGATTTTTGCCGACATCCTCCGCAGGCCCGCCTTCGAGGAGGCGAAGATCGAGCAGGTGAAGAACCTCAAGATCGAGGAGCTCCGCCGTGTCTTCGACAAGCCCCAGAGGCTGGCGTTCCGGGAATACCGGCGCGCGCTTTACGCGGGCAACCCCCGCGGGAGGCTGCCGGAGATCAAAACGATCGAGGCCATCGGGCGGGAGGACGTAGCCGGGTTTCACAGGGCGCACTTCTTCCCGCGCAACCTGAGGATCGCGGTCACGGGTGACCTTTCGAAGCAGGAGACCCTGGAACTGGTCGGCGCCCACTTCGGCGACTGGGAGGACGAGGGGGATTTCGGCAGCGTGCCGCTTCCCAGGGCGCAGGAACAGTCGCCGATCGTCTATTACGAGAAGAAGGCCCCCCAGTCGACGGTGATCATCGGCACGATCGGGCCCGGGAAGGAAAATCCCGATTTCTACCCCTTCACGGTTCTCGACCACATCCTCGGCAGCGGGGGGTTCCGCTCCAGGATCTTCCAGGAGGTCCGGAGCAACCGGGGCCTGGCGTACAGCGCGGGGAGCTTCTACGAGGGCCGGCAGGGCTATGGGACGTTTGGGGCCTATGCCATGACGAAGACGGAATCCACCGGACAGGTCCTCTCCCTCATGCAGGGCATTCTCAAGGACGTCCGGGAAGCCCGGGTGCCGGCCCAGGACGTTCACCTGGCGAAGCGCTCCCTCGTGAACAGCTACATCTTCTCCTTCACGTCGTCCCACATGATCGCCTTCCAGCACATGGCGCTCGAGTTCCAGGGGCTGCCCGTGAAATTCCTGACGGAGTACCCCGCGAAGATCGACGCGGTGACCCGGGAAGACGTGCTGAAGGCGGCCGAGAAGTACCTGGACCCGGAACGCAGGACCGTCTTTGTCCTCGGCGACGAGGGCAAGTTCGACGAGCCGCTCAAGTCCTTCGGGACCGTGAAGCGGGTAAAGTGACGGCATGAGATGATCGACGGCAAGGTGTTCGAACGGATTCGGAAGCGGATCGAGGGGTATGAGCCCGACATGATCCGGCTGCAGGCCGGCCTCACGGCCATCCCGGCGCTGGCCCCGGAAAACGGGGGAGACGGCGAGATGAAGAAAGCGGCCTTTCTCGTCGAGGCGCTCCGGGAGATGGGCTTCCCCGCGCCGGAGTTCTGTAACGCGCCCGACGACAGGGTCTCAGACGGCGCGAGGCCCAACGTCGCCGTGCGGGTTCCGGGCCGGAGGGCCGACCGGACGGTCTGGGTCATGACGCACACGGACGTCGTGCCGCCCGGCGAAATGAGACTCTGGGAGCACGACCCCTACGAGTGCCGGGTCCGTGACGGCAGGGTCTACGGACGCGGCACCGAGGACAACCAGCAGGACCTCGTGGCCTCGGTCTTTGCGCTCAAGGCCTTCCTCGACGAGGGGATCGTGCCCGAGTCGACAGCGGGGATCCTCCTGGCCGCCGACGAGGAGACCGGGAGCGGGTACGGCCTCGATTATGTCCTCGAGAACCGGCGTGACTGGTTCCGCAGGGACGACCTCATCGTGGTGCCCGACGCGGGCAACGAGGAGGGATCCATGATCGAGGTGGCGGAGAAGAGCGTCCTGTGGCTGCGGGTCCAGGTCTCGGGCAAACAGTGCCACGCCAGCCGCCCCGCGCTGGGGAAAAACGCCTTCCGCGCGGCTTCGCATCTCGTGGTCCGTCTGGACGGCCTGGCCGGGGTCTTCGATGCCCGGGATCCCCTCTACGATCCCCCCGAGAGCACCTTCGAGCCGACGAAAAAGGAGGCCAACGTCCCCAACGTGAACACGATCCCCGGCGAAGACGTGTTTTTTCTGGACTGCCGGATCCTGCCGCTCTACCCCGTCGATGACGTCCTGAAGACGATCAGCGGCATAGCCGACGAAATCGCCAGGACCTTCGGCGTGGCCGTCGATCTCTCGCCGGTCCAGAAGTACGATGCCCCGCCAGCCACGGCACACGACGCCCCGGTCGTGCGGGCCCTTGAGGAGGCGGTCCGGGACGTCTATGGAGTCCGCGCCCAGCCCCGGGGGGTCGGCGGGGGAACCGTGGCCGCCGTCTTCCGCAAATACGGCTATCCGGCCGCCGTGTGGTCGCGGTACTGTCATATGGCCCACCAGCCCAACGAGTACTGCCTCGTCGAGAACATGGTCGGCAACGCGAAGGTCTACGCGCACCTGTTCCTGCAGAAATGAAGAGGGCAAGACCGCGAGAAGGCGAGACGGTCGGATGGAGAAGAACGAAACCAGCAAGCAGCTCATCTTCCACGACGCCGGCGCCTTCAGGACCCTTCTCGGGGGCGAGGACCGGAACCTTCGGCTCCTCGAGAAGCTGGAGCCGGTCCGCATCACGGCCCGGGGCGACAGGATCACGCTGGCCGGCGAACCCGGCTCCGTCGATCTCGTGGAAACCCTCCTGGGCCAGCTCTACCAGCTGATCCAGAAGGGGTTTCCCGTTTACTCCACCGATGTCGGTTTCGCCCACCGCATTCTCTCCGAGAGCCGCTCCGTCCGACTCGAGGAGATCTTCCTCGACAAGGTCTACATCACCTCGAAGAAGAGGGTGATCACGCCCAAGAGTATCGCGCAGAAGCAGTACATCGACGCGATCCGCAGAAACGACATGGTCTTCGGCATCGGCCCGGCGGGCACGGGGAAGACCTATCTGGCCATGGCCATGGCCGTTTCGTACCTCATGGACCGCCGTGTCAACCGGATCGTGCTGACCCGGCCGGCCGTCGAGGCGGGGGAAAAGCTCGGGTTCCTTCCCGGTGACCTGGCGGAAAAGGTCAACCCCTACCTCCGCCCCGTCTACGACGCCCTCTACGACATGATGGAATTCGACAAGGCGCAGGCCCTGATCGAGAAGGGCATCATCGAGGTGGCGCCGCTGGCCTTCATGCGCGGGCGAACGCTCAATGACTCCTTCATCATCCTCGACGAGGCGCAAAACACGACGCCGGAGCAGATGAAGATGTTCGTCACCCGCCTCGGGTGGGGATCACGGGCGGTGGTCACGGGGGATGTGACCCAGATCGATCTGCCTGCGGGCAAGACATCCGGCCTTGTGGAGGCAGGGCAGACCCTGGACGGCATCGAGGGCATCCGCTTCGTCCTTTTCTCCGAGATCGACGTGGTGCGGCATCCCCTCGTCTCGGAGATCATCAAGGCCTACAACCACCTGGCCCGGAAAAAGACGGACGACAGGGCCGATTCAGGCGGGGTTCAGGAGACGAAGAAGACGACATGAAAACCGGATCGAAGTCAGGAGGGTGCAGGGTCCTGATCGAAAACCGCCAGAGGCAGGTTAGGCTGGACCGGGCGGCCATCCGCCGCGATGCGCACAGGCTCCTGGCCATTCTGGGCATTCCGGACCGGGAGCTGAGCCTCCTGTTCGTGGACGACCCGGGGATCCGGGCGCTCAACCGCGACTGGCTGCGGCGCGACCGAGTAACCAACGTCATCGCCTTCCCACAGTCCGTGGGCGATTACGGAGGGCTCAACCCCTCTCTGCTGGGCGACGTGGCGGTCTCCGTGGAGGCGGCTCGCCGCGAGGCTCAGGCCGCGGGGATTCCCCTCGAGGACGCCCTTTTCTATCTCGTGCTGCACGGGGTCCTCCACCTGGCGGGTTACGAGCACGAAGGGCCCGGGAACCGGGCCCGGGCCCGCCTGATGTCCGCCGTGCAGGAAACCGTGTTTTCCGAAATCCGGGGCTACCGGCTTGATTTCAGCCTCTAGTCGGGCTGCTGGAAGCGCTTGTCCGCACCCGGTCCGGTTCTCAACCGCCGGCCTGGGGGTGGGGGCCGCGGATCTTGAGCACCTGCCCGCTCTTGAGCCGGGTAGTCTGGAGCTCGTTCATCCTCTGGATCTCGGCAGGCGTCATCCCGTAGCGTTTCGCGATCTGGGTCAGCGTTTCCCCCTTCTTCACCGTGTGCCTGACCACGGCCGTCGCGGCTGCCTTCTTGGACTTTCCCTTCTTGCCCGCTGCGACCGCCGTTCCCCTGTCCTTCGGCTTGACCGGGATTTTCAGGATCCTGCCCGTCGTCAGCGGCCCCTCGTTTTTCATCCCGTTGGCAGCCATGAGCGACCTGGAGGAAAGGCCGAACTTCTTCGAGACCGAGGCGACGGAGTCCCCCTGCTTCACCCTGTACTTGACGATCTTTGCCTTCCGCTCCCGTTCCGGCGGCGCCGGCGGCTTCGACTCCCTGATCTGGTCCGCGACCAGGGCATACTGCGGCCCCAGCCCCTGTGGAATTTTGAGCTCGTAGGGGCGGTCCGGCGTGATCTGGTGACGGAGCTCGGGGTTGAGCATGACGAGGGTGTCCGTCGATATGCCCATCTGGCAGGCGATATCGAAGAGCTTCATGCTACGGAACGTCCTGACCGTCTCGAAGGCGATGGGTTTGGCGTAGGGATCGGGGAGGTTCATCCCGAATTTTTTCGGGTTTTTGACGATATGCAGCGTGGCGAGGAACCTTGGCACGTACCGGGCCGTCTCGTAGGGGAGCTGGCGGTAGAGATCCCAGAAGTGGTCGAGGTAGTCGCTCTGCTGGCGAGAGATGACTTTCAGGACGCGGCCCTCCCCGCAGTTGTAGGCTGCCAGGGCGGTCAGCCAATCGCCGAAGAGGCTGTGAAGGTCGGTCAGGTAGGCGATGGCGGCCTGCGTCGACTTCTCGACGTTCATGCGCTCGTCGATGTAGAGGTCCCGGTTGAGGCCGTACTTGTATCCCGTCGACGGGATGAACTGCCAGGGCCCGAGCGCGCGGGCCTTGGAGAGGGCGTGAACCTGGAAGCCGCTCTCCACAAGGGGAAGCCAGGCCAGTTCCTCGGGGATGCCCGCCTGCCGCAGGTGCTGCTTCATGATGGGGAGATAGTAGCCTGCCCTCTCGTAGGATCGCTCGAAGAAATTTCTCTCCACCGTCTGGAAGCTCCGGATCTCTTTTTCCACATCGGCGTTCATGATGAGCGGGATCTCGCTCTGCCGGCCGACGGTGGATACCCGCTTGCCGGTGTAGATGTCGAGGATCTTGCGCGCGATCAGGAGTCTCAGGTCGTCCTTCTGGCGGATGACGGTGGAGTTGCTCTCCTCCTCTCCGAGCAGGATCCCGTAGGCCTTGTCCAGGGACTTCAGGGCGCTGTCCATGTCCCCCTTGTCCCGGTAGGCCTGCGCCAGCCTGAGCAGCTCCACGATTTCGTCGATTTCCTCGTCGATGTCGGGGTCCCCGTTTTCCGACCCGTTGGCGCCAGCAGCCCTGGCGGTCTGTCCTGCGGCGAGCGTTCCGGGCTCCGTCCCGGGCGGGCAGTCTGCCGGCGGCCTGACGGAGGGGTCCACGCCGGAAAAACCCGGCCCGAGTCCCTGGGGCTTCGTCTCCGTTCCCCGCGGCAGCGATGCCGGCGCGCCGTCAGCTCTGCCGTTCTTCGCATTCTTCCCGACCGGCGGCCGGTCCGACGGGGAGATCCTCCCCTGTGGATCGGTCTGGAGCTGCGCCGTCGTCGAGCAGGCACAGATGAAAAAAAGGACGAGGAGGCCGCAGCCCCATTTGAATGACGGCATAGGCTTGATCCTTTCACGGCTGCCCGTGCGCGGAGGCAGTCCTTACGGCTTCTAACAGACATTCTTTCCGGCTGTCAACGGGGAAATCCCCCTGCAGCCCGTCAATGCGATTCCCTTGCAATTTCCGGGTCATTTCTCATGATGACGGCTGCGCGACGGCGATCAGGTAGGCCTCGATGAACTCGTCGAGGTCCCCGTCGAGAATCTTCTGGACGTTGCCGGTTTCGAGATTGGTCCGGTGATCCTTGATCAGTTTGTAGGGATGGAGCACGTAGGAGCGGATCTGGCTTCCCCAGGCGATCTCCTTCTTGCTCTTGTGGAGTTCTTCCATCCTGGCGCTCTGCTCCTCAAGCTTGATCTCGTAGAGGCGCGACCGGAGGACCTTCAGGGCCATCGCCCTGTTCTTGTGCTGTGAGCGCTCGTTCTGGCACTGCACGACGATTCCCGTGGGCAGGTGAGTGATCCGGACGGCGGAGTCTGTCTTGTTGACGTGCTGGCCTCCCTTTCCGGAGGATCGGTACGTGTCGACCTTCAGGTCCTTTTCGTCGATGTCAATGACGATCTCGTCGCCCACCTCGGGATAGACGAAGACCGAGGCGAATGAGGTGTGGCGCCTGGCGGCGGCATCAAAAGGCGAAATCCGGACGAGCCGGTGGATCCCCGATTCCGCCTTGGTGTACCCGAAGGCGTAGTCCCCCTCGATTTCCACCGTGGCGCTCTTGAGTCCCGCCTCCTCACCGGGCTGAAAGTCCAGGATCTGGGTCCTGAAGGCCCTCTTCTCCGCCCACCGCAGGTACATGCGCAGGAGGATCTCTGCCCAGTCCTGCGCCTCCGTTCCTCCGGCCCCGGCATGAATCGTGAGAATCGCGTTCAGCCGGTCCTCATCCCTGCCCAGCATGCGGCGGACCTCCTCTCCCCGAACGGCCGCTTCCAGGCGTTCCAGCCCTGCCCTGACCTCCCCGAATGTCGCTTCGTCCTGCGCCTCGCGGGCCAGCTCGAAGAGCACATCGAGGTCCTTCAGCTCCCCGTCGATTCCCGACCAGGTTTTCACGATGGACTCGAGCCGGTTCTTTTCTCTCAGGACGAGCTTCGCCCGTTCCGGGTCGTCCCAGAGAGTCGCCTTGCCGGCCTCCTTTTCGATCTCGACCAGTTTCCTGCCCAGTCCGTCGATGTCAAAGGCGACCTCGGAGGGTTTCCGCCCGTTTCCGGAGATCAGCCATCATTTCCTGGATTTCTTCAACCATGGTCTCCTTCCTCCCGGTCTGTAGAATAGCGCGAGCAGGGCGATCACGCATGCGAAGACAAACGTGTCGCCGTAGGCCGTGTAAAAGGTCCCGATCCGCTGCATCTTCAGGGGAGCCGTCAGCTGCGTCCGCTCAAAGAGGCCCGTCCGGGCCGTGATCCGGCCCGTCGCGTCGATCACGGCGCTCACACCCGTGTTGGCCGCCCTCGCCACGTAGAGCCGATTTTCCACGGCCCTGAACACCGTCATCGACAGGTGCTGGAACGGTGCAGAGGTCATGCCAAACCAGGCGTCGTTCGTGAGGTTGACGAGCAGCGAGGCCCCGCTGCGCCCGTAAGCCCTGCCGATCTCGGCAAAGATCCCCTCATAGCAGATCAGGAAACCGACCCGGGCCCCTGCCGCCTCGACGGGCTCGAATCCCGAGCCGGGCAGGAAGTCGCCTACACCGACGGCGAGCTTTTCGATGAAGGGAAACAGGGGCCTGAGCGGCACGTATTCCCCGTAAGGGACGAGGTGGACCTTGCTGTACGCGCCGGCGATCTCGCCCGCGGGGGACAGTACGACGGCGCTGTTCTGGAAACGGAGGGTTCCCTCGTGGCGCGTATAGCTCGGAGTCCCGAAAAGCAGCCAGGCCCCGGTCGCCTTCGCGACGCCGACGACGGCGTCATGGAGCTCGTCGCGGTTCTGGAACATGAAGGGCGTTGCCGTCTCGGGCCAGATGAGGACGCGGGCGCCGCCGCGGACGGCCTCGAAGGAAAGGTCGCGGTAGATCCGCAGCGTCTCTCTCTGGTACGACGGGTCCCACTTGATGCTCTGGTCGATATTGCCCTGGATGAGCGCCACGTACTGCTCGGGCGCCGGCTCGAAGCGGGCCGTCACATCCGACAGGCGCCAGAGGCCGTAGCCCGTGGCGAGGCTGACGAGCAGCGCCGCGGCGGCAGCACCGGCAAGTGCCTTCCGCATCCCCTCCCGGTTTGCCCCGATGAAGGCGGCCAGCGCGGCGTTGACGAGCACGAGGAGAAAGCTCACCCCGTAGCTGCCCGTGACGTCAGCCATCTGGATGATGGGCAGGTTGAGGTACTGGGAATGGGCGAGGTTTTCCCAGGGGAACCCCGTGAGCAGCATCGATTTGGCGTACTCCAGAGCCGTCCAGAGAAGCGGGGCGGAAGCAACGGCCGGGATGCCCCGCATCCGGAACAAGACGGTCCCTCCCGCGAAAAGCCCCGTGTAGAGGCTCAGGTAGAGGGCAAGCAGCATCATGACGGGGACCCCGACAACCAGGGGGAGCTTCCCGTAGTGGACGACCACGTGGGTCACCCAGTACAGCAGGCCCACGTGCTGGATGAACCCGGCGAGGATGCCCGCGAGAACCGCCGGCAGGACGGGGAGAGCGCGCAGGGCGCACAGCAGCGGAACGAGGGCGGCCCAGGCGACAGCCCCGTGCCCGAATTTCGGGAAGGACAGCACGAGGAGGATCCCCGAAAGGGCGGCCAGTCCGGCGGGGACCGCGGGAAGTCCCGTGGCCCGTGCGGCGCGGAGTCCCGGGCGAGGGTTCGTTAGCGTGTTGATGACGGCGTCTCTCCCGATTTCCGGATTTTGACCTTCTTGATGCTTCGCTCGTCGGCCGAGGCGATGACCATGTCCAGCTCCCCGTGGCGGATCGTGTCGCCCGTGAGGGGGATCTTCCGGATCAGGTGCAGAATGAAGCCGGCCAGGGTTTCGTACTTCCCTTCCGGGATCGTGATGCCGAAACGGTCCTCGATCTTTTCGATTTCGACGCGGCTGTCCACGAGGATGGACCCGTCGGGGAGTTCGGTGAAATCCGCCTCCTCGACGTCCCGCTCGTCGTGGATCTCGCCGACGATCTCCTCGACGAGATCCTCGAGGGTGACCAGGCCCGCCGTTCCGCCATACTCGTCGATCACGACGGCCATGTGCTGCCTGAGGTCCTTGAGTTCGTGAAGCAGCATGTGGATGTTCTTTGTCTCGGGGATGAAATAGGGTTTCCTCAGCAGCGGCCGGATGTCGGCCTCCCCGATCGGCTTGGACCACAGGCGGATCAGGTCCTTGACATTGAGGACACCGATGATGTTGTCCACGCTGCCCTCGTAGACGGGCATCCGGGTGTAGCCGTGCCGGTTGACCTGGTCGATGATCTCCGCAACCGGGGCATCGCTCGGCACGGCGACGATCTCCGTGCGCGGCACCATCACCTCGCGGGCCACCGTGTCACGGAATTCCAGGATGCTCTGGATCATCTCGCCCGACTTTTCGTCGATGAGGCCCCTCTCCTCCCCCTCGTCGATGATGGACTGGATTTCCTCCTCGAGACGGGACTGCTCCTCCTCCTTTCCGGCGCCGAGAAGGGCCTTCAGCCGCGTCCAAACGTGCTGGATGGCGGAGGGACGGCTCATTTACAGACCCCGCATGGATTCGGGCCGCAGCAGGGAGGGGTCGTTCGACTGAACGACCTGGCCGATGAGGCGGAGGACCTTTTCGCGATCCTGAGGCATCCTGGCACGGATGGGAAGATAATTCGAGGCGTGGTTGGCCGTGAAAAAGCAGTTGCTGAAGCGTGCCTGCGACACGATAATGCCCAGTTCCCCGAGCAGTTCGAAGTTGCCGGGCAGAACGAACGCCCCCGTCCGGGCTTCCTCGTACAGGGGTGTACCCGGCACGACCATCACGGTCAGCACCCCGGCGAAGTCCGGGTCGACGTCGGTGAGGATGCGTGCCGTGTCCCGGGCGTGTTCCGTGCTGTTCTGCGCGCCGCCGATACCGAGCATCACCGTCACGGAGAGGGTGATCCCCGCATCCTTGACCTTCCGGGCCGCCTCCACGATCCGCTCATAGGTGGCGCCCTTCCGGATTCTCCTGAGGATCTCTTCGTTGCCGGACTCGATGCCGAGGTAGACGATCCCGAGACCCCGTTCCCTGAGTTCGCGGAGCTCCGCGGCGGTCTTCTTCCGGATGCTCTTCGCGTTTGCGTAGGTCCCGATGCGCCTCACGCCGGGCAGATGGGCGCGGACCGCCTCCAGGATTTCGACCAGGCGGGGCTGGGGGATGATGAGGGCGTCACCGTCACACAGAAAGAGACGCTCCGCCTGCCGGAACCGGCGGGCGGCGTACTCCAGGTCTTCCACGATCTCGTCGATTCCCTTGATGCGGAAGCGCTTGCCCTTGAAGCTGGGGCAGAAGGTGCAGCGGTTGTGCGAGCAGCCGACGGTCACCTGCAGCAACAGGCTGAAGGCCTCGCTGGGAGGCCTGATGATGTCGCCCTCGTACTTCATCACTCTCCGTGATCCCCGCCGTAGGGATTGATGACGGGGTTTGCATGACAGGCGGCGCAGAAGGACTTGGTATCGACATGGCCGCAGCCGTACCCCCAGAGGTCCCAGCGCCGGCAGTCCGTGCAGAGGTGGATGGCGCAGCCGTCGCAGAGGACGACGGACTTTTTTTCCCGGCAGACCTGACAGAACTCCTTGCCGTCGGTGACGATCATGGGAAATGATTTCCTCGATGGTCAAACGTAGGCGCTACTGTAGCCGATGAGACACAAAAAGGCAAGCCTTCAGCCCCGACGGGATGTCCGGCGTCGTTGACGTGGGCACGTCGTGAAACACCCTGGCAGAGCGCCTCTCGGGACATCCTCCTCCAGTACGGCAGGCGAAGAGGGCGCGACGCGAGGGGGGTGTCCTGAAAGCAAGTCGTGGCAAGCATTTTGCAGTACCGACTGATGTGCGCGGATTTCCATCGGAATAATTTTGCGGAAAAAGCGCTTTTTTTGCAAAAAACACTTGACATTAAAATATTCTTCCGTACAAAGGAACCAGGCACGATCTCGTTTTCAGGGCCGTTTTTTTGAATGCGCCACGCCCGCGGCCGGCGGAAGAGACGATCGCGACAGGAACGACACTTGAAAGCGCGACAGCGGACGGCACATCGTCAGGAACAGACAGCAGGAGGGCAGCGGATGGAAGAAAACGTCTGTCTGAGCCAGGAGGCGGAGCCTCCGGGTCAGCATGCCGGTCTGACCGGTTTAGCTCTGGATGAGCTATTTCAAAACTCCCTTGCCGTACCCGCCGTGACACCCGTCACGAAAGCGATCGCGAGTCGCGTGTTCATCATGCCCTCGCGGGGGGCTGCCGCCTGCAAGCCGAGCCCCCGGTCCCAATCCTTCCGGAAACAGTACTTCCCCGACGCCTCCGCAGCCGACTGGAACGACTGGCGCTGGCAGATCCGCAATCGGATCACGGGCGCCGGGATGCTCTCGCGCATGCTCTGGCTGTCGGCCGGGGAGGAGACGGCTATCCAGGCCCGGGGAGGCGCCATTCCGCTCAACATCACGCCGTATTACACCAGTCTGCTCGACCCGATGGACCCCGATCAGTCCCTGCGCAGGATGGTCGTCCCGGTGAGCGCCGAATTCGAACGCTCCCGCGATGAATCGGATGATCCTCTCGGCGAGGACCACGACAGTCCCGTACCGGGCCTGGTCCATCGGTATCCGGACCGCGCGCTCTTCCTGGTCACCGGGTTCTGTTCCACCCACTGCCGCTACTGCACCCGTTCCCGGATGGTCGGAAAACATGAGGAAACCCTTGCCGACCGCGATCGCTGGGAGCGTGCGATCGCCTACATCGAAAACACGCCGGCCGTCCGAGACGTTCTGCTTTCCGGGGGTGACCCGCTGACCCTGCCCGACGAAGCCCTCGACTGGCTGCTCTCGAGACTTCGGGCCATCCCTCATGTCGAGCTGATCCGGATCGGGACGAAGGTCCCCGTCGTGCTTCCCCAGCGGATCACATCGGGCCTGTGCCACACCCTGAAGCGTCATCACCCCCTCTGGATGAGTATCCATTTCGCCCATCCGGACGAGTTGACCTTCGAGGTGAGCCAGGCCTGCAACCGGCTTGCGGACGCGGGAATCCCGCTGGGCAGCCAGACGGTGCTCCTTGCCGGCGTCAACGACAGCGTCGAGACGATGAAACGCCTGGTCCATGCCCTCGTGATGAACCGCGTGCGACCCTACTATCTCTACCAGTGCGACCCCATCACCGGCTCGGCGCATTTCCGCACCCCCGTCGCGAAGGGAATCGAGATCATTGAAGGTCTCCGGGGGCACACGACAGGATACGCCGTACCCACCTACGTGATCGACGCCCCCGGAGGCGGCGGGAAGATTCCCCTGCTGCCCGGGTATGTCCTCGGCCACGACGACCAGTACATCAGGCTCCGCAACTACCAGGGCCGGACGTTCCGGTACCCGGACCTGGCTGCCGTCACCGACAGCGAGGCACGGGTCTGACCCTGTCGTCAAGCCGACGGAAGAACCGAAGAGAAACCCCGCCGCCCAATCGGCGGGGTTCTTTGAATGAAGACAAAGAAGGTGACGCCCATGACGCTCGTCGGGATGACCTATGACCTGCGCACCGATTACATCCGGGAAGGGTACTCGGAGGAGGAAACCGCCGAGTTCGACCAGCCCGCGACCATCGACGCCATCGAGGAGACCCTGCAGTCCCTCGGGTACCGGACGGACCGCATCGGTCACGTGCGGGCCCTGGCCAGGCGCCTCGTGGCGGGCGAGCGCTGGGATCTCGTCTTCAACATCGCCGAAGGGTTGAAGGGCTTCGGGCGCGAAGCCCAGGTTCCCTGCCTGCTCGACGCCTACGGGGTCCCCTACGTTTTTTCGGACCCTCTGTCGCTCTCGCTGACGCTCCACAAGGCGATGGCCAAGCGCGTCGTCCGCGACCTGGGGATCCTCACGCCCGACTTTGCCGTGGTGGAGGATGCCGACGACATCGCCGCGGTCGTTCTCCCCTTTCCCCTCTTTGTCAAGCCCGTCTCGGAGGGAACGGGCAAGGGCATCGACGGAAGGTCGATCGTCCGCGACAGGGCCGAACTCGATCGGCAGTGCCGGTCGCTGCTCGCGTCCTTTGCGCAGCCCGTTCTCGTGGAGACCTATCTTTCCGGACGGGAATTCACCGTGGGGGTTGTCGGGACAGGACGCAGGGCTCGCGTCATCGCCGTCATGGAGGTTCTGCTGCGGGAATCGGCGGAGAAGGGCGTCTACTCCCTGTTCAACAAGGAATACTGCGAGGAGCACGTGCGCTACACGCTCGTCAAGGGAGCGGAAGCCGAACAGGTCTCGGCGGTCGCCCTGGCGGCCTGGAGAGGCCTGGAATGCCGGGACGGGGGCCGTCTCGACATCCGGGCCGATGCCGCGGGAAGGCCCCACTTCCTCGAGGTCAACCCCCTGGCGGGGCTGCATCCCACGCACTCGGATCTTCCGATCCTGTCGACCCTTGCAGGGATCTCCTACCGCGACCTTCTCCGCATGATCATGACATCCGCGGAGGAGCGGCTCGTTCGCGGGCGGTGAGCGAGTCATGAAGGTGGTCATTCTCCACAGCGAAATCGGAGACTGCGCCTCGGTGGACGAGCAGGACGTGCTCGTGCAGGTCGATGCCGTGAAGGGAGCCCTGCTCGCCCTGGGCCACGAAGTGCAGGCACTTCCCTTCTGCCTCGATCTCGTCTCCATGGCCAGCCGGCTGAGGCGGGCGTCCTGCGATGTCGTCTTCAACCTCGTCGAGACCTGCGGCGGGCAGGGCCGCCTGATCCACATGGCCCCGGCGCTGCTCGATTTCCTGGGGATTCCGTACACGGGGGCCGGAACGGAGGCGACGTTCCTGAGCTCCAACAAGCTGGTCGCAAAGAGGATCCTGCGCGCGAACCGGCTCCGTACGCCGGACTGGGTCGACCTGGCGGGGGGAAGCGTGAAAGGCCCCTTCCCTGCCGGTTCCCGGTTCATCGTCAAATCCGTCTGGGAGCACGCCTCGGTCGGGCTCGAAGAAGGTTCCGTGGTCTCGCCCCGCAATCGGGAGGAGCTTCGAGGAGAAATCCGGGGACGCCTCGACGCGCTCGGCGGCTCGGCCTATGCAGAGCGCTATGTCGACGGACGCGAGTTCAACCTGTCCGTCCTGGCCGGCCGCCGCGGGCCCGAGGTCCTTCCGCCCGCGGAGATCGAGTTCGTGGGCTACGGGGACGGCCGCTTGCGCATCGTCGGGTATCGGGCCAAGTGGGACGAAAAGGCCTACGAGTACCATCACACCCCCCGCCGCTTCGATTTCGGACCGGGCGACCGCGAACTGCTGCGGTCCCTGGAGAGAACGGCCCTGCGGTGCTGGGATCTCTTCGGCCTGCGCGGTTACGCGCGTGTCGATTACCGGGTGGGGCGCGACGGGACCCCGTGGATCCTGGAGATCAATTCGAATCCGTGCCTGTCCCCCGACAGTGGCTTCACGGCTGCCGCCGAACGGGCCGGTCTCCGCTACGGGGACGTGATCGGCCGGATCATCGGCGACGCGCCGGGAGAGGGATGAATGAAGGGGACAGCGGGGAAAACACGGACCGTCGATCGGGGAGAGCCGCCGTCCCTGACTCTCCGGACGGACGTCGTGCAGGGGGACCGAATCGCCGTCCGGGACATCGTGGCCTCGACGGGGCTTTTCAGGCCCGAGGAGATCGGGATCGCCGTGGAACTCGTCGAGGAGCGGCTCCGGGTCGGGCCGGCAAGCGGGTATCATTTCATCTTCGCCGAGCAGGACGGCCGCGTTCTTGGTTACAGCTGCTACGGGCCCATTCCCCTCACCCTTCAGAGCTACGATCTGTACTGGATCGCCGTCCGTAAAGAGCGCCACGGGGCGGGGATCGGCAGGATGCTTCTGGAACGGTCCGAGGCGGCCATCTCCGGGCTCGGCGGCCTGCGTGTCTACATTGAAACCTCGTCGAAGGCAAGCTACCGGGATACCCGCCGTTTCTACGAACGCCGCGGGTACCGGGCGGAGGCCACCCTCCGGGAGTTCTACTCCCCGGGGGATCACAAGGTGATCTACGTAAAGGCCCTCGGAAAAATTGATGCAGAAGGGGAGAAGGAAAGAAGGTAAGAAGGTGGGAGAAACACAGGGCAAAGGGCGGCGTGAAGACTCTCCAGGCCTCTTCCCTGCCTGTGCTCTCAACCTCTTATTGAGGGTTGGCTCCCCGGGTAAACCTCAGTACACCCCTTCCCCCGTCGTAGAACAGCCGGAGCTCTCTGCCGTCCGCTTCATGGCGCGAGACACGGCTGAGTTCTTCCAGGAAGCGGTGCTCCTGGATCATCACCGGGACTGGGCAAGCCATCTTCGTGGATCCCGTGCGCCAGATGCGCAGGACACCCGGCTCCCCTTCCACGAAGCCCCAGCCGCCTGAATACCGGTTGCACCCGCCGGAGCCGCTGACCTTGCCCTCCGGCATGAACTCCACGTAGACGCGGGTGTCGGGCAGGACGGGGACAGGGGTACCCACCGGTCCGTATTCAGCCAGATCCCATCGCCCTTCCAGGGCCGGGGGCTCCGGGGCCGGGTCGCGTGTGAGCACCTGCCTTGTTTGCGCACATCCCCAGAAAACCAGGAGGGTGACGAAAATCCCGAGGGCCGCGAGGGCCGGCAGACGCCGCCATTCCTTCATCATCGTCATCCCTTCCTCCATGAGCGCCCCGATTGCGAAACGTCCGGAGGGCGCGGCTGCGCGGTTCCATGGCAGGAACACGAATGGCCGCCGCTGCGGAGCGTCGCGGCGGGTGAAAAAAGGGGCTAACCGTTTCGGTTAGCCCCTTCGTTTACTGGCGGGGCCGATGGGATTTGAACCCACGCCCTCCGACGTGACAGGCCGGCGTTATAACCAAGCTTAACTACGACCCCGCATTGTGACCGCTATGGTAGGCGGAACAGGACTTGAACCTGTGACATCCACGGTGTAAGCGTGGCGCTCTCCCGACTGAGCTATCCGCCCGTTCCGTCGGGCCGATACTGTACGACAACGACCCATCGTTGTCAAGGGCGAAAATCACGTTTTTCCCGTGATATTGTGCTCTTCCGGGCTCTTCAGGCGTTGAGCTGCCTCCCCGGCTCGATGGGCGGGCTCTCCCTCGCCGGGATCCCGTCATCCGGCTCCGCGGTGGTCTCCTGCCCCTGCCTGGGGGCAAGGGCGACCTCGAGCACCTCGTCGATGCGCTCCACCTTTTTCAGTTCCAGATCCTTGAGGACGTTCGAGGGGATGTCCACAAAGTCCTTCTCGTTCTCCCTGGGGATGATGACCGTCTTGATCCCCCCCCGGTGGGCCGCCAGGAGCTTCTCCTTCAGCCCTCCGATGGGCAGCACCCTGCCCCGCAGGGTGATCTCGCCGGTCATGGCCAGATCCCCGCGGACCGGCCGCTTCGTGAAGGCCGAGGCGATGGAGGTCACCATGGCGATCCCCGCCGAAGGCCCGTCCTTCGGGATGGCGCCCTCGGGAACGTGGACGTGGATGTCCGTGTCCTTATAGAAGTTCTTGTCCAGACCCAGGGAGTCTGCCTTGGAGCGAACGATGGTCAGCGCCGCCTGGGCCGACTCCTGCATCACGTCGCCGAGCTTGCCCGTCAGGATGGTCTTCCCAGTCCCCTGCAGGATCGTTGCCTCGACAATCAGCAGCTCGCCGCCCACCTCTGTCCACGCCAGCCCCTGTGTCAGGCCAACGGCTTCCTTGCCCTCGGACTCCCCGAAGCGATACTTCGGGATGCCGAGATACTTTTCGATCGACTTCGAATTGATCCGGATCTGCTTCTTGTGGCCGTTGGTCACGATCTCGCGGGCCACCTTGCGGCAGATGGAGGCGATTTCGCGCTCCAGGTTCCGAACGCCGGCCTCGCGGGTATAGCGCCGGATGATGTCCAGGATCGCCCCGTCCGTGAACAGGATGTCCTTGTCCGTGAGCCCGTTGGCCTCGATCTCTTTTTTCACGAGGAAGCGTTTCGCGATGTTGAGCTTCTCCGGCTCCGTGTACCCGGCGATGCGGATCACCTCCATCCGGTCCTGGAGGGGCCCCGGGATCGTCTGCAGGATGTTTGCCGTCGTGATGAACATCACGTCCGAGAGGTCGTAGTCTACTTCGAGGTAGTTGTCGTTGAAGGCCCCGTTCTGCTCCGGGTCCAGCACCTCGAGCAGCGCCGAGCTCGGGTCGCCGCGGAAGTCGGAGCTCAGCTTGTCGATCTCGTCGAGGCACAGCACGGGGTTGTTCGCCCCGGCCTTCTTGATCAGCTGGATGATCTTTCCGGGAAGCGCCCCGATGTAGGTCCGCCGGTGCCCCCGGATCTCCGCCTCGTCACGCAGCCCGCCCAGCGAGAGGCGCACGAACTTCCGGTTCGTCGCCCGCGCGATCGATTTTGCGATGGAGGTCTTCCCGACCCCGGGAGGTCCCACGAGGCAGAGGATCGAGCCCTTGTTCTTCTTCACGAGGGACTGCACGGCGAGGTATTCGAGGATGCGCTCCTTGACCTTCTTGAGCCCGTAATGATCCTCTTCGAGAATCGCCTCGGACTCCTTCAGGGTGTGCTTGTTCTCCGTCTTCTCCTGCCAGGGCATGTCGAGCAGCCAGTCGATGTAGTTGCGCACGACGGTGGCCTCCGCCGACATGGGCGACATCATCTTGAGCTTCTTGATTTCGTGCTTGACCTTCTTCTGGGCCTCCTCGGAGAGTTTCTTGGCCTTCAGGCGTTTTTCAAGCTCCTCGATCTCGCTCGAGAAGTCGTCCTTTTCGCCCATCTCCTTCTGGATGGCGCGCATCTGCTCGTTGAGGTAGTAGTCCTTCTGGGTCTTCTCCATCTGCTTCTTGACCCGGCGCTTGATCTTCTCCTCGAGCTCGAGGATCTCAATTTCGCCGATGATCATGGAGTAGAGTTTCTCCAGTCTCTCGCCGGCGTCCGTGATCTCCAGGAGGGCCTGCTTTTTCTCGAGCTTTACGCTCAGGTGCGAGGCGATCACGTCGGAGAGCTTCGCCGCGTTGTCGATCGCCGCGATGGTGTCGACCAACTCCGGCTGGATCTTTCGCGACAGCTTCGCGTAGTTCTTGAAGGCCTCCACGAGCACGCGGCCGACGGCCTGCACGGCCCCGGCGGTCTCGGTGCCCGTCTCGGGTACCTCCTCGATCTCGACGACGAAGTGATCCGGGTTCGGGATGTAGTCCCGCACGGTGGCCCGCTTCTTGCCCTCCACGAGGGCCTTCACGGTGCCGTCGGGAAGGCGAAGCAGTTGGATGATGACCCCCAGCGTGCCGAGGTTGTAGATGTCCTCTTCGGAGGGCTCGTCCTTCTGCGCGCTCTTCTGGGCCACGAGAAAGATCTCGTTGTCCTGCTTCATGGCCGACTCAAGGGCGTTGATCGACTTTTCGCGCCCCACGAAGAGCGGCACGATCATATAGGGGAAGACCACCACGTCCCGCAGGGGAAGCAGCGGGACGATGATCTTCTTGTCTTCCTTTTTCGAGAAATCAAACATGGCCATTCTGGGATGACGTCTCCTTACGCCGTCTCCGTCTTCGACTCGAAGAGCAGGATGGGCTTCTCGCCCTTCTTGACGACGTCTTCGTTGATGACGACTTCCTTCACGTCGCGTCGCGACGGGATGTCGTACATGATATCCAGCATGGTGTTCTCGAGGATGGCCCTGAGGCCCCGGGCGCCCGCCTTGCGGTTCACGGCAAGCCGGGAAACGGCCCGCAGGGCCCCGTCGGTGAATTTGAGCTTCACGTTCTCGAGTTCCAGGATCTTCTGGTACTGCTTGCTGATGGAGTCCTTGGGCTCCACGAGCACCCGCATGAGGTCGTTCTCGTCGAGTTCCTCGAGCGTGGCGATGACGGGCAGACGCCCGATGAACTCGGGGATCAGGCCGTACTTGAGCAGGTCCTCGGGCTGCACCGCGGCGAGCAGCTCGCCGAGCCTGCGCTCCTTCCTGCCCTTGATATCCGCCCCGAACCCGACGGAGCTCGCGCCGATGCGCTTCTGGATGATATCCTCGAGGCCCACGAAGGCCCCGCCGCAGATGAAGAGGATGTTCGTCGTGTCGACCTGGATGAACTCCTGCTGAGGATGCTTGCGGCCGCCCTTGGGCGGAATGTTCGCCAGGGTGCCCTCGATGATCTTGAGCAGGGCCTGCTGTACCCCTTCGCCCGAGACGTCCCGGGTGATGGAGGGGCTGCCCGACTTGCGGGAGATCTTGTCGATCTCGTCGATGTAGACGATGCCCTTGGTGGCGCGCTCCACGTCGTAGTCGGCATTCTGCAGAAGGCTCAGGATGATGTTTTCCACGTCCTCGCCCACGTAGCCCGCCTCGGTGAGCGACGTGGCATCCGCGATGGCGAAAGGCACGTTGAGCATCTTGGCCAGCGTGCGAGCCAGGAGCGTCTTGCCGGAGCCCGTGGGCCCGATGAGCAGGATGTTGCTCTTCTGCAGCTCCACTCCGCCCAGGTCCGCCTCGGTGAAGAGCCGCTTGTAATGATTGTACACGGCCACGGAGAGGATCTTCTTCGGGCGCTCCTGGCCGATGACGTAGGAGTCCAGAAACTTCTTGATATCCTTGGGTTCGGGGATCTTTCTGCGGCTCTCGTCGATGCTCTGGACTTCCGCCTCCTCCTGGATGATGCAGCGGCACAGCTCGATGCACTCGTCGCAGATGTATGCGGAAGGCCCGGCCACGAGCTTTTTCACCTCGTTCTGGGTCTTCCCGCAGAAGGAGCAGAACAGAATGCCCCCGCCACCCTCGTTTTCACGCTGTTTCCTCGGCATGTCTCCCTCTTATTTCTTGATGGCAGCCGGCCGCTTCTGGATCACGGCGTCGATGAGCCCGTACTCGTGCGCCTGTCCCCCGGACATGTAGTAATCACGATCGGTGTCGCGTTCGATCCGCTCGATCGGCTGCCCGGTGTGCCGGGCCAGGATCTGGTTGAGCTCCTCTTTCAGCCGCAGGATCTCCCGGGCCTGGATCTCCACGTCCGTGGCCTGTCCGGAGAACCCTCCCATGGGCTGGTGGATCAGGATCCGAGAATGGGGAAGCGCATGGCGCTTGCCTTTCTCCCCGGCCGCCAGCAGGATGGCCGCCATGCTGGCCGCCTGCCCCATGCAGTAGGTGGACACGGGCGCCTTGATGTACTGCATCGTGTCGTAGATGGCGAGCCCCGCGCTCACGAGCCCCCCGGGTGAGTTGATGTAGAAGTGGATCTCCTTGTCGGGGTCCTCCGACTCCAGGTAAAGAAGCTGGGCGATGACGAGATTGGCCACGTCATCATCGATGCCGACTCCTAGAAAGACAATCCGGTCTTTCAGGAGCCTCGAATAGATGTCGAAGGCCCTTTCGCCCCTTCCATCCTGTTCAATGACGATCGGGATCAACGCCATGTTCAATCCTTTTTGAACGTCCGCCGTTCTTTTATGTAATATTAGCCCGCGACTCGATAAAATCAAGTGTTTTTTCTTCAAGTATTTGATCTTTCAAGTGTTCTTTCAAATTATCGGTCTCGTGCGACGCCTTCACGGTCCCGAAGTCCCGCCCGTGACGCCCTGCAATTTCGCGCAGCCGCGCGTCGACATCCACGTCGTCGACGGCGATGGCTTCCTTTTCCGCGATCTTCCGCAGGAGGATGCCCGCCCGGACGAGGCGGGCGGCTTCGTCCCGGAACTGGTCGTGCAAATTCGCGGCCACCTTCGCCGCATTGTCGGGATCCATCCCGTTGATCACCATGCGACGCTGGTATTCGATCATCATCCCCAGGATCTGCCGCTCGATGAAGGCCTCGGGGACCTCGAAGGGGTTGGCTTCGAGGAGCCGGTCGTTGACGGCCTTCCGGAGAGCATCCCTGGCCCGGACGCTCTTTTCCTCTTCCAGGGATTTTCGAAGGTCTGCCCTGAGCGCCTCGAGGCTTTCGTAGCGCTCGAAGTTCTTGATGAATTGATCGTCCAGGGCCGGCAGTACCTTCACCCTGACGTCCCTGACGGTCGCGTGGAACGTGATGTCCTGCGAGGCGAAGTCCCTGATGTGGTAATCCTCGGGGAATCGCACGGTGAATTCCTTCGATTCGCCCTTCCGCATGCCCACCAGGGCATCCTCGAAGCCGGGAACCAGGCGTTTCGAGCCCACCTCGATCCGGAATCCCGTCTCCGTAAGCTCCTTCCGTGGCTCACTCCCCAGTTTTCCCTCGAAGTCGATGAGGAGGAAATCCCCGTTCTGGACAGGGCGGTCGCCCTCCACGTCCTCCAGGCTGCTGTACATGTGGCGGAGCTCCTCGAGCCGCTCCTCGACATCCCGGTCCGTCACGGAGGCGTCCTCGCGCCTGAGTTCCATTCCGATGTATCCTCGGGGTTCCACGACGGGCTCCACCTCGAGCGTTGCACTGTAGGTAAAGCTCTTCTCCGGCTGGATGCCGCTCTGGTCGATCTCGGGCCTTGCAACGGGCTGGAGGCTGTTGGCCTGCACGGCCTCCTCAAAGGAGCGCTGCACGAGGTTCGAGACGGCCTCCCCCTCGGCATCTTCCCTGAAGTAGGTCTCCAGGATGTGACGCGGAGTCTTCCCGGGCCTGAACCCCTTGACCCGCGCTTTCTTTCCTACCGTCCGGTAGGCGGCGTCGAGTTCCCTCTTTACCTCTTCCCAGGGGATCTCGACGGAAATCTTCTTCTTGACGGGATTGATCTCCTCGATCTTGATGGTTGCACCGGTTCCGCTAGTCACGCTCGAGCTCCTTTGCACGGTTGAAATGGTGCGAGAGAGGGGAGTCGAACCCCTATCCGCAGTGCGGGCTGGATCCTAAGTCCAGTGCGTCTTCCAGTTCCGCCACTCTCGCATCCCTGAAAAACGGTACCCTTATATATTCGTTGCCTTTTCGATTGTCAACACCATGGAATAAAGAGGGCGGTCAATCGTTCCTGCTGACTGACCGCCCGCTTACGACAGCGAAAACGGGACGCCGCGGCATCCGTTTTCCCCACTCCCTTCGTCCCCGCGGGTCGCGGGAGCTTTTTTTTCATGGTCGGGGCGAGAGGATTTGAACCTCCGACCCTCTGAACCCCATTCAGATACGCTACCAGACTGCGCCACGCCCCGACACTCGGTTCAGGTGAGGATTTCTACCATCCTATCTATGACCTGTCAAGCGTTATCGTTTCTCGCGGCGGTCCGGCGTTCCGTGCTGCGATCGTACTGCTTCTCCACAGCGGCTGGGCCGGAGGGACGGGGAACGGGGGGACGTGGCGCACTTGCGCGCGCGTCTTCGCTACAGGGAATCCCCGCGGCGGAACTTGATGGCTTCCACAGAGGCGGTAATGGCGATACGGTTCAGGAAATCGCGGATCGCCGAGCCTTCCGGCAGATTTTCGATGAGGGCCGCAATCTCGTCGGCGCGGTCCTCGATGGCCCTCACGAAGGCGCAGGCTTCTCCCAACGGCAGGCCGGCGCCTGCCATTCCCCCATGAAGCGACTCCAGGAGACGGAGAAGTTCCTCGGCCCGCGACAGGAGCGCTTCCCTCTCCCCTGTGACCCTGGGCCCCATGCCTGTCGCTGCGGGCGGCAGGCCCTGGGCGATCGCCGACTTCGGGATACCGGGGGCTGCGGAGACGGCGTCGCGCAGGACCTCCAGGAAGGAACTCCCGGCGGGCCCCGGGGTCGCCCGCGGCGCGCCTGGCCGGGGGGATTGCAGGTTGTCCGTCCGTTGGATCTTCATCGTTTTCCGCGCCCCGAAAAGTCTTTCTGCTATTCCCTATCGTCCGCTTGCCTCTTACGGTTTAGGGCCTCTTCATGGAGACGCTGCTTTTCCCTCAGGCAGACCTGGCACCAGGGGTCCGCCCCGCACTGCCCCTGGCAATTTCCCCAGGCCTCGTCCAGGGTCCAAGCAGCGGCTTTTCTTCTCCCGGGCCCGGGACCGGAAGAGGGCGTCGTCTCGTCTTTCATGACATTGCAAATTTCTGTCCAGAAACGAGGGGGTGCGCGATTAAAGGGCAATCCTCCTAGCCGCGGCTGATTTTCCCTTACGCCCAGCGCCGTTCTATTTCAAATCCCCGTGGTAGCTCTGCAGGGAGCGGGCCCTGCCGTGGCCCCTGCGGAAGGCGGCGATCCCCTTGGCGGTGGCCGCCGATGCGGCCGTCGTCGTGATGTAGGGAATCCGGTACCGGATCGCCGCCTTGCGGATGTAGGAGTCGTCGTGCTTGCTGAGCTTGCCGCTCGGCGTGTTGATGATGAGGTCGATCTCCTTGTTCTTGATGGCGTCAACGATGTGGGGCCGCCCTTCGTGCATCTTGAGGATCGGCTCGGCCTCGATGCCGTTGGCCGTCAGGAATCGATGCGTCCCCTTCGTGGCCCTGATCCTGAACCCGAGCGCCCGCAGCTCGCGGGCCGTTTCCAGGGCGGCGTGCTTGTCGCGCTCGGCGATCGTCATCAGCACCGTCCCCTCCGCGGGGAGGACCGCGTCGGCGGCCTCCTCGGCCTTGTAAAAGGCCAGCCCGAAGGAGTCCGCAAGGCCCAGGACCTCGCCCGTGGATCGCATCTCGGGGCCGAGCAGCGGGTCCACCTCGGGGTACATCCTGAAGGGAAAGACCGCTTCCTTCACGCCGAAATGCGGGACCGCCCGGTGCCTGAGGTTGAGGTCCTTGAGCCTGCTCCCCATCATGAGCTGGGTGGCGATCCGGGCCATGGAGATGTTGCAGACTTTCGAGACAAGCGGCACCGTGCGAGAGGCGCGGGGGTTCGCCTCAAGGACGTAGACGACGTCGTTCGCGATGGCGTACTGCATGTTCATGAGCCCCACGACTTTCAACTCACGGGCGATCTTGCTCGTATACTCCACGATCGTGTCGATGTGGCGTGCCGGGATGCTGATCGGCGGGATGACGCAGGCCGAGTCGCCCGAGTGCACGCCGGCCAGTTCGATGTGTTCCATGACGGCGGGCACGAAGGTGTCCTCCCCGTCGGAGATCGCGTCGGCCTCGCACTCGATGGCGTTGTCGAGAAACTTGTCGATCAGGATCGGCCGGTCCGGGGTCACGCCCACGGCGTTCCTCACGTAGCGGCTGAGCATCTCCTCGTCATGCACCACCTCCATGCCGCGGCCTCCCAGGACGTAGGACGGACGGACCATGAGAGGAAAGTCCAGCTTCTTCGCAATGGCGAGGGCCTCGTCGATGTCAATGGCCATCCCGGAGGCCGGCATGGGGATCTCGAGTCGCTCCATCATCTGCCGGAACCGGTCGCGGTCCTCGGCCAGGTCGATCGTGTCGACCGAGGTGCCCAGGACCTTCACCCCCCTCTCGGCCAGCTCGCCCGCGATGTTGAGCGGCGTCTGGCCTCCGAACTGGACGATGATGCCCTCGGGTCTCTCCTTCTCGTAGATCGCCAGGACGTCCTCCACCGTGAGGGGTTCGAAGTAGAGCTTGTCGGCCGTGTCGTAATCCGTGGAGACCGTCTCGGGGTTGCAGTTGACCATGATGGACTCCACGCCCGCATCGCGCAGCGCGAAGGCGGCATGGACGCAACAGTAGTCGAACTCGATCCCCTGCCCGATCCGGTTCGGGCCGCCCCCGAGGACCATCACCTTGCGGCCGGGCGTTACGGAGACCTGGTCCGGCGCGTTGTAGGTGGAATAGTAGTAGGCCGCATTCTCGACGCCCGAGACGGGAACGGCGTTCCAGCACGCAACGACACCCAGGGCGATCCGTCTCTTTCGCACGGTCTCCTCAGGCACGCCCAGGATCCCGGCCAGGTAACGGTCCGCAAACCCGTCCTTCTTGGCCTGGACGAGGAGCTTATCGGGGAGCTCCTTTCCCTTCGTTTGCAGAATGGTTTCCTCGAGTTCCACCAGTTCCTTCATCTGTTCGATGAACCACTGCTTGATGTGCGTTTTCCGGCGGAGCTCGTCCACGTCGGCGCCCTTGCGCAGGGCCTCGTACAGGATGAACTGCCGGTCGCTTGAGGGCTCGACGAGCAGGTCCATCAACTCCCCGAGCGTCTTCTCATTGTAATCCTTCGCGAACCCGAGTCCGTAACGCCCCTTCTCGAGGGAGCGGATCGCCTTCTGGAGCGCTTCCTTGTAGGTCTTCCCGATGCTCATCACCTCGCCCACGGCGCGCATCTGCGTGCCGAGCCTGTCCTCGGCACCCGGGAATTTCTCGAAATCCCAGCGGGCAAACTTCACGACTACGTAGTCGCCCCAGGGGGTGTACTTCTCCAGGGTCCCTTCCCTCCAGTAAGGGATTTCCTCCAGGGTGAGCCCGACGGCCAGCATGGCCGAGATCAGGGCGATGGGGAACCCGGTTGCCTTGGAGGCCAGGGCCGACGAGCGCGAGGTGCGAGGGTTGATCTCGATGACGACGACGCGGTCGGTCTTCGGATCGTGGGCGAACTGGACGTTCGTGCCGCCGATCACCTGGATCGCCTCGACGATATCGTAGGAGTACTTCTGGAGTCTCTTCTGCAGCTCCTCGGGGATCGTGAGCATGGGCGCCGTGCAGAAGGAGTCGCCCGTGTGGACACCCATGGCATCCACGTTCTCGATGAAGCACACGGTGATCATCTGGTTCTTGGCGTCGCGGACGACCTCCAGTTCCAGCTCCTCCCATCCCAGGACGGACTCCTCGACGAGGATCTGTCCCACGGGGCTCGCGGCAAGACCCCGGGCCGCCACGACGCGGAGTTCCTCGGGGTTGTACACGTGGCCGCCGCCCGTGCCGCCCATGGTGTAGGCCGGACGGATCACGGTGGGGTAGCCCAGCCTGGAGGCAATCGCCTCGGCTTCCTCGACGGTGTAGGCGATCTCGCTCCTCGGCGTCTCAATGCCCAGCCGGCTCATCGTCTCCTTGAAGGCCATGCGGTCCTCGCCGCGCTCGATGGCGTCGACCTGGACGCCGATGACCTCCACGCCGTACTTCTCCAGGATCCCCTTCCTGTGGAGTTCGGAGGTCAGGTTGAGGCCCGTCTGCCCGCCCAGATTCGGCAGGATGGCGTCGGGCCGCTCGTTCTCGATGATCTCGATCATGCTCTGCACGTTCAGGGGCTCGATGTAGGTGATGTCGGCCATGCCGGGGTCCGTCATGATCGTCGCCGGGTTCGAGTTCACGAGCACGATTTCATAGCCGAGATTCCTCAGGGCCTTGCAGGCCTGTGTGCCCGAGTAGTCGAATTCGCAGGCCTGACCGATGACGATCGGCCCCGAGCCGATGATCATGACCTTCTTGATGTCGCTTCGCTTCGGCATGTCGGAATCCCCTCGAAATGTCGGATGGAAAGGCAGTGCAGGCTGCCCTAAGTTCTTTGAATACTTGGCATTCAGGCGCAGGCACTATAGGGGAGAACCCCGGGTTAGTCAAGGCAAAACTCAGAATGTCCGTAATGTGCAAAGACGAAAAGGATATCCTGCGGTTGCCAGGAGGGCATGACGGTCAGCAGCCGATGCAGAGATAGGGCCTGAGCCTTTCGAGCCTCTTCTCCTTGATGCCCCTGATCCGCGTGAGATCGTCGAGGTCCCGGAACCGTCCGGCGCGGCCGCGCAGCTCGAGGATCCGCTCCGCGGTCGCCTCCCCGATCCCCGGGACAAGAATGAGCTCTTCCGGCCCGCAGCGGTTCAGGTCGATCGGGATGCCGAGGGCGAGCCGCTTTGCCGCGGCCATCGGGCGGATGTCCACCTTTTCCTCCGACCGAAGGACGCTCACCGTCGCCGCCTGGTCCAGGACCGAAGGGCCCGGCAGGCTCTGCCGCGCATCCTCCCGGCGGATCCCGATCCCGGCGAGAAATGCCGGGACGGGTGTCCCCCTCGGGACGAAATAGACGCCGTTTCGTCCCGAGTCTCCCAGAAGCTCCACGGGAACGGTCCCCGCGTCATGGTAGGCATGGGGAATCCCGCTGGGAAACGGGCCGTGCGGGGTGAACCCCAGAGCCGGGAACAGGGCGATGAGGGCCGTCAACGCCAGCAGGGCAAGGGCGCCCGTCGCCGCTTCTCTGTCGATTTTCATGAGGTGCTCCAGGCTGAAAAAAGCCGGGCCGGCCCCCGGGGGGGGGGATCGTGCCCGGCCGGTCGTTACGGTGCGGCGATTCGCTACCTCCTGTCGAGGCCGAACGTTTCATGGAGCACCATCACGGCCAGTTCCGTGTACTTCGACTCGATGACGCAGGAGATCTTGATCTCCGAGGTGCTGATCATGAGGATGTTGATCCCCTCCTTGGCGAGGGCTGCGAACATCCGGGAGGCGACCCCGGCGTGACTCCGCATGCCCACCCCGACAATGGAGACCTTGGAGATGTTCTGGTCGTACTGGACGCCCTGGGCCCCGATCTCCTGCACCACAGGACCGATCAGCCGCTCGACCTCCTTCATGTCCTTCCTGGAGACGGTGAAGGAGAGGTCCGTGTAGGCGTCGATGCTGGCGTTCTGAATGATCATGTCGACGGGGATCTTGCGGTCCGACAGGGTCGTGAAGAGCCTCGCCGCGATGCCGGGCCGGTCCGGGACGCGCACGACGGTGACCTTGGCCTGATCCCTGTCATAGGTGACTCCCGACACAACGACTGCTTCCATTTCCTCGTCCTCCTTCGTGACCAGCGTGCCTTCATTATCCGTGGACGACGACTTCACGTACACGGGCACAGCGTATTTTTTCGCCAGTTCCACCGACCGCGGATGAAGCACCTTGGCCCCGGCGCTTGCCATCTCGAGCATCTCGTCGTAGGAGACCTTGGCCAGCTTGCGGGCCGAACGGCAGAGATTCGGATCCGATGTGTAGACCCCGTCGACATCCGTAAAGATCTCGCAGACATCGGCCTTCAGGGCAGCCGCCAGCGCCACGGCGCTCGTGTCGGATCCCCCGCGGCCCAGTGTCGTGATGTGATTCTCCGAGTCAACACCCTGGAAGCCTGCCACGACGATGACGTGTCCCCTCTTGAGTTCTTTTTCGATTTCCCGGGTGTCGACCTTGAGAATCCGGGCCTTGGTGTGTGCCCGGTCGGTGTGGATCTTCACCTGGTGAGCCAGGAACGACCTCGCCTTGTGGCCCATCCGGTTCAGGGTGAGCGCCAGCAGCGTCACCGTGACCTGTTCGCCCGTCGCGACCAGGGCGTCGTATTCCCGCTCATCGGGCCGGTTTTCCGAGGCCTGGTTCGCCAGGCCGATGAGGCGGTCCGTTTCACCTGCCATGGCCGAGAGTACGACGACGAGGCTGTTGCCCCCCTCCTTGACGCGGGCGATCCGTTCGGCCACGTTCCGGATCTTCTCCAGGTTGGCGACGGACGTCCCGCCGTATTTCTGCACGATCAGCGCCATGAATTGCTTCCTCCGGATTCCAGTCGTTTCTCCAGCTCCGCCATCGTCCCCGGGGGACCCTCGATGATGAGCTCCCGGGTGTTCTCGTCGAGATAGGCCATGCGGATGACGAGTGTCCTTTCGGGCAGGATCCGGCGGATCTTCTCGGCCCACTCGATGACGACGACCCCCCCGCCGTAGAAGTACTCCTCGTAGCCCATGTCTTCCAGGTCCCGGGGGCCCGACAGCCTGTAGACGTCGAGATGCACGAGCGGCACCCGGCCGGGGTACTCGTTGACCAGCGTGAAGGTGGGGCTCACGACCGGAACGTTCTCGGCCACCCCGAGGCCTTTGGCCATCCCCTGGGTGAGGCAGGTCTTGCCGGAACCGAGTTCCCCGATGAGCGCGACGATATCCCCAGGGGCGAGAGCGTTGCCGATCCTGCGGCCGATCTCGAGGGTCTGCTCCCGACTATCAGAAATCAGTTTCAAAATCAATTCCCCTCTGGCGGTTTTTCCGGCTCTGCCGCTCAGGTTTCGAACACGACGACCGCCACGGCGTAGGGCCCCGTGTGGGAGACGCTGACGTGCACCTGCCGGATCTTCCGCGTCTCCAGCCTGGAGCGGATCCTCTCGGAAACCTCGATCCGCGGTTTCCCGGCGCGGTCGTTGAGCAGTTCGATCTCGCTCCACGGGATCCCCCGGGCCGATCCCATGCACTTGAGGAAGGCCTCCTTGGCGGCGAACCGCGCAGCATAGCGTAACGCCGCGTCCCGGTGTTTCCTGCAGTAGGCGGCCTCCCTCTCTGAAAAGGTTCTTGCGACGAATCGGTCACCCCAGCGTTCGAGGGCCTTTCGGATCCGTTCCGCATCGGCAATGTCAATCCCGACGGCCTCGATCATCGTTTCCCCCGGACGGCGTCCGCCATGGCGGCCACCCGTTTCATGGCACCCACGTCGTGAACCCGCACCACGTCGGCCCCGTTCAGGATGGCCGCCGTCACGGCTGCGGCCGTCCCTTCGATGCGCTCCCCCGGCCGGACCACCCCGGTGATCTTTCCCGTGAAGTGCTTGCGGGACACGCCGACACAGAGCGGCAGGCCGAGAGAGGCAAGCTCCCCGAGGTGCCGGATCAGGCGCAGGTTGTCCTCCACGCTCTTGCCGAAGCCGATCCCGGGATCGACCATGATCCGGTCCGGCGGGATGCCTGCCTCGACGGCGTGTCCGACCCGTTCGGACAGGAATCGGAGGATCTCGCCCAGCAGCGAGCGGTAGACGAGATCCCCCTTTTGCATGGTCCGCGGGGTCCCCCGCATGTGCATCAGGATGACCGGGACGCCCGCCTCGGCCACGATCCTGGCCATCTTCCGGTCGCCCCGGAGCGCCGTGACGTCGTTGACGATCTCGGCCCCCGCGTCGATGGCCTGACGGGCGACCTCGGCCTTGGCCGTGTCGACGGAGACCGGAACGTCGGCTTCCCGGCTGATCCGGCGGATCAGGGGGATCACCCGCCGGAGCTCTTCTTTCAGGGGGACAGGCCCGGCGCCGGGCCGGGACGACTCCCCTCCCACGTCCAGGATGTCCGCGCCCTCGGCGATCAGCCTCTCGGCCTGCCGCAGGCCCGACTCCGCGTCCGCGATCATCCCGCCGTCGGAGAAGGAGTCCGGGGTCATGTTGATCACCCCCATGACGAGGGTGCGCCCGGCCATCCCGATCTCGCGCCTCGGCGTCCTGAGCAGAAACCTTCGCCGGGAAATGCGGTCGAGCAGCTCGCGGAGATCCGACGAGACGTCCTTCAGGCCGAAGGGCTGCAGGCTGAGCTTTTCGGCGAACCGCAGGACCTGCTTGACGGTGCCCATGATGAGCGCGTCCGTCCTGCTCACGCTGCAGTCGACGCAGCCGCGGGAGACCGCGGCATCGCCGCCCTGCGAGAGCATCTCCTGCTTGATGATGTTGGCCACCTTTGGCGTCAGGCCCTCGACGAGGATGTTGAGGTGGCGCATCTTGGGGGCCATCGAAACAATGCCGTAAGGCTCGACGCCGATCGACTTCAGGAGCTGAGCGGCCTCCGATTCCGACGGGACGTGGAGGAGACGAATGCGGTTCTTCACGGGCTGCCTTCAAAAAAGGGTGCGTTCCCTTGGAAACGCACCCGGTTGTTCCTGCCGCGGGGGAGTCCCGGTCCCGTCAGTTCGCGGACCCGGGGGCTGCCGCGTCCTGGCCGGATAGACCGCGCCCGCTGATGATGGCATCGAGGTCTTCCGCATTGAGCACTTCCCGCTTGATCAATTCCTCGGCGAGATCGTGCAGGGTCTGGAGGTTCTCCGACAGGGCGTTTTTCGCCGTCGCGTATCCCTCGGAGACGATCCGGGCGATCTCCTCGTCGATCTTCCTGGCCGTCTCTTCGCTGTAGTCCTTGTGCATGGCCAGTTCGCGGCCCAGGAAGATCTGCTCTTCCTTCTTCCCGAAGCTCAGGGGCCCCATGGGGCTCATGCCCCAGTCGCAGACCATGTGCCTCGCGAGGTCGGTGGCCCTCTCGATGTCGTTTCCGGCTCCCGTCGTGAAGTCGTCCAGGACGAGTTCCTCGGCCGCACGGCCCCCCAGCAGGATCGCGATGCTGTTGAGCAGGTAGCGCCTCGGGTAGGTGTGCTTCTCATCCATGGGGAGTTGCTGCGTGATACCCAGCGCCCGGCCCCTCGGGATGATCGTGATCTTGTGGATCGGGTCCGTCCCGGGCAGCATCTTGGCCACCAGGGCGTGGCCCGCTTCGTGATAGGCCGTGATCCTCTTCTCTTTCTCGCTGATCACCATGCTCTTGCGCTCGGCCCCCATCATGACCTTGTCCTTTGCGTACTCGAAGTCCATCATGGAGACCTTTTCCTTGCCGAGACGCGCGGCATGCAGGGCCGCCTCGTTGACGAGGTTCTCGATGTCGGCCCCGGAGAATCCCGGCGTCCCCCGCGCGATCACGGCGCCCTGGACATCCTCGGCGACGATCGTCTTGCGCATGTGCACCTCGAGGATCTTTTCCCGCCCCTTGACGTCGGGAAGCGGCACGACGACCTGGCGGTCGAACCGCCCGGGCCGCAGCAGGGCCGGATCGAGGACGTCGGGACGGTTCGTCGCGGAGACGAGAATGACCCCCTCGTTGGACTCGAAGCCGTCCATTTCGACGAGCAGGGCATTCAGGGTCTGCTCGCGCTCGTCGTGTCCTCCCCCGAGGCCCGCGCCCCGGTGGCGTCCGACGGCGTCGATCTCGTCGATGAAGATGATGCAGGGGGCGTTCTTCTTGCCCTGCGTGAAAAGGTCCCGCACGCGGGAGGCCCCGACGCCGACGAACATCTCGACGAAATCGGAGCCGCTGATCGTGAAGAACGGCACGTCGGCCTCCCCCGCGATGGCCCTTGCCAAGAGCGTCTTGCCGGTCCCCGGGGGGCCGACGAGCAGGACACCCTTGGGGATGCGGCCGCCGAGGCGGGTGAACTTCTTCGGGTCACGCAGGAAATCGATGATCTCCTGGAGCTCGGCCTTGGCCTCGTCGATTCCGGCCACGTCGTTGAAGGTTACCTTCTTGGAGCGGTCCGTCATGAGACGCGCCCGACTCTTCCCGAAGGACATGGCCTTCCCGCCGCCGGCCTGCATCTGCCGCATGAAGAAGATCCAGATGGCGATCAGCAGGATCGTCGGAAACCATGAGACCAGGACCGTCATGTACCAGGGCGAGTCCTCCACGGGCTTGGCGGCGATCCGGACCCCCTTCTCCTTCAGCAGGGAGACCACCCCGGCCTCCTTGGGCGCGTAGGTCTTGAAACTCTTGCCGTTGACGAACTTGCCCGAGATGTTCTCCCCCTGGATGCTCACTTCGACGACCTGCCCCTTTTCCACGGCGGCCACGAAGTCGCTGAAGATGATGCTGTCCTGGGAGTTTTTGGGCTGGTTGAACAGGTTGTAGAGCAGCACGAAGATCAGGCTGATGATCAGCCACAGTGCAATATTTTTCTGTAAAGGATTCAATCCCCGCTTTCCTCCATGGTCCGTACCGCCGCCCCTCAGGGGGGAGGGCCGCGGCGCTTGAGTCTAGATGTTGATCCTTACCCCAGCAGCTTGAAAATTTCAAATGATTTCTGCCTTCAGGACGCGTCGAGTCCCTCCCGTGACACGGGCGCGCTCCGAGAGCCGAAGGCCGGGAACCCAGAGCACGGAGAGATCGTCGGCGAGTACCGGGATCCGGCTTCGTCGATCCCGCGGGACCTTCTCGTCGATCAGCAGCCGGCTGAGCTTCCGGGTTCCCTTCATGCCCAGGGGCTGGATCCGGTCCCCCGGCCTCGGGCTGCGGAGGACGAGCGGGCCGTCGATCCGCTCGAGGTCCAGGTATGCCCTGCGCGGCGTCGTCTCCGGCCTCGAGGGAGGGCGGCGAAGCTCGCGGAACCGCACTCGCAGCCCCAGCATCTCGACCCCGACGGTGCCCGGGATGGGGACGGCCTGGCAGAAGGTCAGCGGCGCCCCTTCCCGTGCAGTCCCGCCTCTGCCCGCGCCGCTCTGGAATTCCAGGCGGCCGTAGACCCTGCGGGCACGGGTTCCGCCGGGCAGATCCCGAGTGCCGGAGGGACCTTCTCCTGCGGCAAGTTCCAGGACGGCCTGCACGTGGTCCAGGCCGACGGCGGCGTCCGGCCCCGCAAACCCGCGCACGATTTCGCGGATGATCCTGCGCTTGATCGCCGGGTGCAGTGCGTCAAGCTTGTCGATGGGGATGACGGACGTCGACGGTCCGGATGCCAGGGTCTCCAGGGCGGCCCGGGCCTCTTCGCGCATGTAATCGTCCTCCTGCCGGACCACGTCGGCCAGCCGGCACAGGGAGTCGACGATGGCCGGGTTGAAGCGCCTTTCGAGATCCGGCAATAGCACTCTCCGAATTCGGTTCCTCAGGAACCGTTCGTCGGCGTTCGAACTGTCCGTGACGAAGGACAGCCCCTCCCGGCGGCAGTAGGCGATAATCTCGCCCGGCGAGCAGTTGATGAGGGGGCGGATGATCCGTCCGCCGTCCCTCACGGGCGGGATGCCCGCAAGCCCGCTCAGGCCGGAGCCCCGGATGAGATGCAGGAGGACCGTTTCCGCCTGGTCGCCGCGGTGGTGGCCCAGCGCGATGCGGTCGGCGCCCGCCTGCCGGCGGGCGGACTCGAAGAAGGCGTACCGTTTCCGCCGCAGGAAGTCCTCGAGGGACAGCCCCGCCCTCCGCTTGTCGGTCGCCATCGATCCCGTGAGAAGCCCGATCCCGAGCGACCCGCACAGGCGCCGCACAAACGACTCGTCGCGGTCAGACTCGCCAGCCCGGGTCCCGTGGTTGAAGTGGGCTGCCGAGAGGGTCACGCCGAGGGCCGGGGCGAGACGGTGAAGCGCCGCCAGCAGGGCCACCGAGTCCGCTCCCCCCGATACCCCGACTAGGACGCGCTCGCCCGGCCCGAGCATGCGGAAGGCCCCGATTGTCTTGCGCACCTTCGCGAGCATCCCCGCACCGCCGTCAGCAGACAATCTCCGCAAGTTCGATCATCCTCTCGATAGTGAAATCCGGCCTGAGATCCAGCAGGTCGTCCCGCCGCCCGAGTCCGTTGAGAAAGGCGCAGGATCGCGCCCCCGCGTTGCGCGCCAGCAGGATATCGTTTACCCCGTCTCCCACCACGAGGGTCTCTTCCGGGCCCGCCCCGTAGCGTGCGAAGAGAGGGCGAAGAAGGCGTGCATCCGGTTTCATGAACGCCTGCGAATCGCCGCCGATGATCTCCCGGAAGTGCGGACCGATGCCCAGTCCCCTGCACAGGGCAAGGGTGAATTCCATGCCCTTGTTCGTGATGAGGACCTTCGGCTTGCCGGCAAAGCGGTTCAGGATCTCCGTCACGCCGGTGTACAGGACCGTCCGGTCGAGCAGGTGCGCGGCGTAGATCTCCGCGAACCGGGCCAGCGCCTCCTCGAGGCGCTCCCGATGCCCCCCGCCCAGGGAGCGCTCCAGGAGTTTCCTCACCCCGTCCCCGACGAATCCCAGGATCTCGGCATCGGGCCGTCCGGGAAGTCCCATGGACAATAGGGTCCGGTTCACGGAGAACGCGAGATCCGCCCCCGTGTCGGCGAGCGTGCCGTCCAGGTCGAAGACCATGAGTTTGATGAACACCTTGCCGGAGAGCTGCTTCATCGGTTCACTATAGGGAATCGTCGTCCCCTTGACAAGCAAATTAGAGGCGCATCTGGTCACGCGGAACGGGGAGCGGGACACTATGCTTGACAGGGCATCACGGCCGTGCTAACAGGGGGCGACCGCTTGGATCCGATTGCAGGACTGGGACGGCGAAGGACAGCCATTGGTTACGACTGAAGGGCCTAAAGGCCTTCCCTGCGCAATCGGGAGGGCCTTTTTGTTTTGCGGCGGAGGGGTTTCATGGCAGCAAGGGAACGCATCGCAATCCTCGGGCCCGGGAAGGCAGGCACGGCCGTGGGGCACCTCCTGGCAAAGGCCGGCCACGAGATCACCGCTGTTGCCGGGCGCCGTCTGGAGGCGGCCCGTCTCGCCGCCGCCCTCACGGGAGGGGCGGCGACGACGGACTTTGCGGAGGCCGCACGCGGGGCCGACTGCGTCTTCATCACCACCAGTGACGATGCCATCGAGACCGTGTGCAACACCGTCGCGGCGGGCGGGGGGTTCCGGAAGGGCATGAAGGTGGCGCACGTCAGCGGCGCCGGCGGCCTTGGGCTGCTCCGGGCGGCCCGCCGGCGGGGATGCCGCGTCGGCTGCATCCATCCCCTCCAGACCTTTGCCGACGTGGAGAGCGCCGTCGTGAAGATCCCCGGAAGCACCTTCGGCATCACGGCCGATGCGGACATTGTTCCCTGGGCCGACCGGATGGTGACGGATCTCGGGGGACGGCCCTTCCACGTCCCGGAGGAGGACAAGCCGCTTTACCACGCGGCCGCCTGCATGGCCTCGAATTACCTCGTGACGCTCATGTTTCTCGTCGAGGAGGTCTACGGACGGATAGGGCTTTCCCGCAGGGAGGCGCACGAAGCGTTCTGGCCGCTCGTCAGAGGGACCGTCGCCAACCTGGAGACCAGGGGGACCCTCCCGTCGCTGACGGGTCCGATTGCCCGAGGGGACGGGGGAACCGTCCGGAAACACCTCCGGGGATTCCGGAGACGATTCCCGGAGATGACGAAACTGTACCGGGAGATGGGTCTTTTCACGGCCGAGGTTGCACGCCTCGGGGGTCACGTGGAACAGGACAAGCTGGCGGACATACGGGACACGCTGAAGGGAGGCAGAAGGAAATGAGCACGCAGATCAGGATTACGCGGGTCACCACGGCAACGGTGCGGGAGATGAAGAGGAAGGGCGAGAGGGTCTCCATGCTCACCGCCTACGATTACCCCACGGCGGCGGCCATGGACGAGGCCGGGATCGATATCATCCTCGTGGGGGATTCCCTCGGGATGGTGGTCCTCGGCTACGACAGCACGCTGCCCGTGACGATGGAGGACATGATCCACCACACGAAGGCGGTCTCGCGGGCCGCGAAGCGCGCCATGGTCATCGGCGACATGCCGTTCATGTCCTACCAGGCGTCCGTCGAGGAGGCCGTTCGCAATGCCGGCCGCTTCATGCAGGAGGCCGGGGCCCATGGAGTCAAACTCGAGGGGGGCCGGGAGGTCGCCGACGTGACGCGCCGGATCGTGCAGGCGGGCATTCCCGTCATGGCCCACATCGGACTGACGCCGCAGTCCGTGCACCAGCTCGGCGGGTACAGGGTGCAGGGCAAGGATCACCCCTCGGCGACGAGGCTGCTCGACGACGCGAAGATCCTCGAGGAGGCGGGCGCCTTTTCCGTCGTCCTGGAATGCGTCCCGGCCGCCTTGGCCGAAAAGATCACAGCTTCGCTGTCCATCTCCACGATCGGGATCGGCGGCGGGATCCACTGCGACGGCCAGGTCCTTGTCGTTCACGACATGCTGGGACTCTTCGAACGCTTCACCCCGAAGTTCGTCAAGAAGTACGCATCCCTGAACGTACAGATCAAGGAAGCCGTCGCCCAGTATGTCGACGAGGTGAAGAAGGGGGCGTTCCCGGGACCGGAGCACTCGTTTTAGGGAAGACTGGGGGCGCAGGGCTCAAGGCTTGGGGCAAAGACGAAGATCCCCTATCGGTCCAACAGCCATCCGCCCTGAGCCGTTTTTTCTTCGAGCTGCCCGGCCCTGAATGCATCGAGGGCGGATTGGACCGTCCCCGAGGCGCCCAGGAAGATCCGGACGCCTGCATGGATCAGGATGTCCGCGGCCTTCCGGCCGATGTGCCCGGTGATCACGGCATCGACGTTTTTCCCGGCTACTTGGTTCCCGGCAGCCGTTCCCCTCGTGATTCAATGCACGCCGGCCGAGTTTTCCACCGCCTCGTACAGGCCGCTGACCTCATCGAAGAGAATGAAGTAACGGCACCGGCCGAACCGGGGATCCACCAGGTCGTTGAGCCCGGTCCCCGTTGAGGAGATGCAGATCCTCATGTCCTGTCACCTTTCCCGTCTTGTCTCGTTCGGTCCGGCGACGACCCGCCCTTCGGATCCTTCGCCGCGCTCCGTTCCCCTTCCGTCTCCATCGCCGCAGCCCTGCAGTTGCCGGAAACGTCGTTCACCTTTTCGTTGAGTGCCCGCAGACGCTCGGAGATCTCCCTGAGGAAGGCAAGGACGATCCGGGGGTTCTCCCTCAGGATCGTGTCGAAGTTGGACTCCGAGATGACCACGAGCCTCGTGTCCGGGGATGCGGCAACGGCCGTCGCCGTTCTCCGGGCCTGGATCAGCATGGCCATCTCCCCGAAGTAGTCGCCGGCCGTCATATCGCGCAGCGGCTGCCCTTTCCTTAGAATCCGGACCGACCCGGCCAGGATGTAGAACATGTCCCGGCCCGCGCTGTCTTCCTCGAAAATGATCTCCCCGGGCTCGAAGGACCGGATGAAGCGGGAAGGAACCGGCGGGGGCGATGCATGGCCCGGCCTTCCCCGTTCCAGGAGCCTCGACAGGAGCAGGGCCTCTCGTCTCCGGGTATTGGCCAGCAGCTCCGTCCCGAGCAGGAGCACCGCGAAGGTATAGTAGATCCACACCACCAGCACGAAGACGGCCTTGAGAGACCCGAAGGCGAGGCCGTAGTCGGGATTGAACCGGAGGAAGGCCGTGAACAGCGGGCGTACGATCGACCAGAGGGCGGCCGTGAACAGGGCGCTCGCGAGGACATTCCACCACTCGAGACGCACCGGGGAAAAGACCAGGAAGAAAAGGACGAGGAACAGGATCCCCGCCAGGAGGGGGAACGTCCTGGCGATCTCCCCCCACCAGGGCCCGCGCGGGGACAGGGGGCCTCCCGTGGCCGTGGCGTAGAGCGCCTGGAGCGCCACGAGCCCGATAAACAGGAGCAGAAAGCACAGGACCGCCGTAAAATCGACGAGTTTGTCGCGGAGAAACCCTGCGGGCCGCTCCGTTTTGAAGATGCCGATGAACGCCGAGCGGATCGCGGTGACCAGAGGAACGACAGACCAGAGAAGCGGGAAAAGGCCGATCAGGCCGAGGGCCCGTTGCTCCGCAATGGAAAAGACCTCGCGGAGGATAATTTCGTAATATTCGGGAACGATCTGGATGATGACGGCCTCGATGGCCCGGCTGACCTGCCGGGAGGAGACGAAGACCTGGCTGAGCACCACGAGCACGGCGAGGCACAGGGGGATCCATGCGAGCACGCCGTAAAAGGCAAGCGTGGCAGCCGTCTGGAGATCGCGGTTTCTCATGAACGACAGGACGGAAAACCGCAGCACCACTGCGGGGGTGATCCAGCGGTCGCGGTACCGGGACGTACGGCCTGTCGCATGTGAAGTCAAGGCGGCTCCTGGGGAGGGAACGATTGGGCAAAACAGGGCTTGATTATAGGGCCGCATCCTCTGAAAATCAACGGCGGAGCCGGACGGAATGCCCCGTCGGGCGTCGTTGACAGGCGCCGGGTTTTGGTGCTAAAGGGTGGAGCCTGCGGGGGGCACGGGCCCCTGATCCCTGCAGGCAGACAGGACAGGCGGGAGGGCGAAGGACCCGGCGGCATGATCAAAACCTTCTTTCTGAACCTTTCGCTCAATAAGAAACTCATCCTCATGATGCTGGTCATGACCGCGGTCCTCCTGGTCACCCTGATCACGATCTACTGGCAGTCCGAGAAAAACCTGTTGGCCCAGCTCGAGAGCCAGACGGCCGAGCTGGCGCAGGCGGTCCAGGTGGGTGTCGAGGAAGTGACGGGGGGCGCCTCGAGCGAGACGCGCCTGGAAAAGTACCTGTCTTCGCTCAAGACCAAGGGGATCAAGGAGATCTCCATCATCAGCAATGCCGACGAGATCATCGCCAGCACCAACCCCACCAAGGTCGGCACCCCGGTCAGCCAGCGGAAGAAGGAGCTCATCATCAAGGCCGAGCTCGGGGAGCCCGCCGTCGACCAGGAGGGAAAAGCCTACAACGTCATCATCCCCGTCATCGCCGGACAGGCCCATTACGGCTACATTCATCTCCAGATCAACGTCGAAAACCTCCAGGAGACGATGCGGCGCAACACGACCAAGCGCATCATTGCCGCCCTGTCCGTCTTTGCCATCGGCATCCTCCTCTCCACGTTCCTCTCCATGTGGTACACCGACCCCATCCACAACGTCGTCGCGGCCGCCCGAAGGGTGGCAGCGGGAGATCTCAACCAGAATCTTCCGGTGGACCGCAAGGACGAGATCGGCGACCTGACCCGGAGCTTCAACTTCATGGTCCAGCGCCTTCGGGAGCAGCGAAGGCTCGAGGAGAGGCTGCGGGAAGCGGAGCACCTCTCGGCGATGGGTCAGCTTTCCCGGGGAATCGCCCACGAGATCCGAAACCCGCTCAATTTCATCAGCCTCTCCATCGACCACATCAGGACGAAATACCGCCCGGCCGACGGTTCCGGTCTCGAGGGGTTCGAGAAGCTGGTAGAAAGCATGAAGCAGGAAATCCACCGCCTCGACCGCCTCGTCCGTGATTTCCTGGACTACGGCAAACCGCTCAAACTCGACCGCCAGCCATGCCGCACGCAGGAGCTGCTGGCCGATGTCGTCGAGATCGTGAAGGCCAAGGCGGCTTCCGACCGTATCCGGATTGACGAACGGTACGACGCCGTTCCGGAGCTCAGGCTGGATGCCGAGCTCATGAAAAGCTGCATCTTCAACGTGGTGACCAACGCGTTTCAGGCCATGCCGGAGGGCGGCACCCTGACGCTCCATTCGGGGGAGCGGGACGGGCGCTTCGTGCTTCGCATCGCAGACACGGGAACCGGCATGTCGGAGGAACACATGGCGCGCATCTTCGAGCCCTTCTTCACGACGAAGGGAGAGGGGCTCGGGCTGGGGCTGGCCATGACGAAACGGGTCATCGAGGAGCACGGGGGCAGGATCGAGTTCACGAGCGTCGAGGGACGGGGCAGCGAGGTGACGATTTCCCTGCCGCTTGCCGGAGCTGACGGGACAAGGCAACCCGACGTTTCCCAGGGAGCATAACCATGGCGGTCATCCTGATCGTTGACGACGAGACCCTCCAGCGCGACATCCTCACGACCATTCTGTCCGACGAGGGATATGAGACCTGCTCGGCCGCATCCGGCGAAGAAGCCCTGAAGCTCGCGAAGGCCACCGAGCCGGACATCGTGCTCACCGATCTCAAGATGGGGAAAATGGACGGCATCGAGCTTCTCGAGAAACTCAAGGGCCTCAAGCAGCCCCCGACGGTAATCCTCATGACGGCATTCGGCACCGTCGACTCGGCTGTCGACGCCATGAAGAAGGGCGCCTTCGACTACCTGACGAAGCCCCTGGACAAGGAGGTCGTCCTTCTGGCGATCCGCCGGGCCCTCGAGCGCAAGGAACTGATGCAGCGCAATCTCGAGCTGCGCAAGGCCCTGAACGACCTGTTCAGCATCCAGGGGATCATCGGGCACTCGAAGGCCATCCGGGACATCATCCACATCGTCCGGAAGGTCTCCGACAGCCCCGCCACGGTGCTGATCCTCGGCGAGAGCGGGACCGGGAAAGAACTGATCGCAAAGGCCATCCACTACAACAGCGGCCGGCGGGAGAAGGCCTTCATGGCCGTCAACTGCGCCGCCATCCCCGAAACCCTCCTGGAGAGCGAACTGTTCGGATACGAACCGGGCGCCTTCACGGGCGCCACGCAGCGCAAGAAGGGCCTCTTCGAGGCCGCAGGCGGGGGGACGGTCTTCCTGGACGAAATCGGGGACCTTCCCATGATGACCCAGTCCAAGATCCTCCGGGTTCTGCAGGAGCGCGAGATCATGAGGGTCGGGGGCCGCGAGCCGATCAAGGTCGACGTGAGGATCGTCTCGGCCACCAACAAGGACCTGCACGAAGAGATGAAGCACAACCGGTTCCGCGAGGACCTGTTCTACCGCCTCAAGGTCGTGACGATCCTCATGCCCCCGCTGCGCGAACGAAGGGAGGATATCCCCGATCTGGCGAAATTCTTCCTGCAGAAGTTCAACCACAGCTTCGGCAAGAACATCCTGAAGATCGACGATGCCGCGATGAAAGCCGTCATCGGGTATTCCTGGCCGGGCAATGTCCGCGAGCTCCAGTCGGTGATGGAGAAGGCGGTCCTGATGTGCGAGTCGGACACGATCGGATTGGGCGACATCCGCGGAGAACTGAGACCGATACCCCGGCCTGCCCTGGGGATCGAGATTCCCGACGGCGGGATCGATCTGGAGGAACTGGAGAAGGAACTCCTCGTCAAGGCGATGGCCAAATCCAACAACGTGCTTGCCAGGGCTGCGCGGCTGCTCGACATGAATTACGACGCGTTCTGGTACAGCTGGAAGAAGCATGCACTCGACTCAGCCGAAAACCAGAGCGGCGTCAAATGCATCCTTCCCGTGGAGATACCCGACGCCGGAATCAGTTACGAGGAGCTCGAGAAAGACCTGCTGCAGAAGGCCATGGAGAAGGCGGGCAACGTGGGCTCCAAGGCCGCAAAGCTCCTGAACATGAGCTACCGGTCCTTTGCGTACCGATGGGACAAGTATGGCCTGAACAGGCCCCCGCAAGCCTGATGCTCCCCGGCCGTCCGCGACTCCGGACCGGCCGCCTGTCATGTACTTGAATTCACGATGCATATCCATACTTTGAGTCTCTGCGCACGATGAGCCTTGCCGGATCGTTCCGAATATTGTAATCCCGATTCGCAATAATGAAACATTCTTCCTGATTTTGTCCGGCCTTTCCTGAATCGGTAAGACAATTCCCGGAAATGTAAAGATCCCTTCCCATGCAGCAGGCCATCATATTGTAACTATGCATTATTGTTCATGATTCACGAAATAAAAGTTGTGGCACGCTCCTTGTAAAACGCTGTCTCAAAACAAATCGAAAGGAGGTGACATCTCAATGAAGAAGGTTCTCGCAATCCTGTTTGCCATGATGTTCGTGGTGGCGACGACGGGTCTGTGCTTCGCCCAGGCTGCCCCGGCCGCAAAGCCGGCAGAGAAGGCCGCTCCGGCTCCCGAGAAGAAGGCCGAGGATAAGAAGCCCGAGCCCAAGAAGGACGCCAAGAAGGCGGAGAAGAAGAAGGCCGAGCCCAAGAAGAAGGAGGCCAAGAAGGCCGAGAAGAAGGAGGCTCCCAAGAAGGAAGCTGCTCCGGCTCCGAAGGCCGAGGAGAAGAAGGCTCCCGAGAAGAAGTAAATCACTGGCTTTCTGTAGCAGGCCAGTCAGGAAGAAGGGCACCGGTAAGCCGGCGCCCTTCTTTTTTGATCAGCGAGACGGTTCGGTTTCCGACCGGACCGGTTTCTCTCCTTTCTTTTCTTGTCGAGGAAGAGGTCCTGATCGACGGGAAAAGGTCATCTCAAATCCCGCGGTCACGGTCATTCCATCCGAAATCTGTGAGCCCTTTCCAAATTTGGAAGGGTTCTTTCAAATTTCGTAAATCCCCATCTTCGAGATTCCATAATCGAATTGTAACCATACGATAATATTCAATATATATTTTGATTGGCGCTGGCATGTTCCTTGAAATTGCATGGTTTCGGGCCAGAGAAAAGGAGGTGCCAAAGCAATGAAGAAGCTTCTCTCGCTTCTTTTTGCCCTGCTGTTGGTGATGGCAACCACAGGTATGTGCTTCGCCCAGGCCGCCCCCGCCGCAAAGCCGGACCAGGAGAGGGCGGCGGCGCCTGCGGACAAGGCTGCCGATAAGAAGGCTGAATCCAAGAAGGACGCAAAGCCCGAGAAAAAGGCCGAGAAGAAATCCGTGAAGACGGAGAAAAAGGAGGCCAAGAAGGAAGAACCCAAGAAGCCTGAGGAGAAGAAGGCTCCCGAGAAGAAGTAAGACTCCCTATCGACCGTCTCAAGACTGCCTGGGCCCGCTTGGGCATCGAGCAATCGATGCCCCTCGGGCGCCTTTGGCGCGCTAGCATCCGCAGTCCCTGTGAGCCGTCAACGTTACCGAAAACCCCGCAAAGGTGTGAAACCCGTGCGTGCCCGCCTGATGATGATTTCAACGTTCCTGTCGTTCGGCCTGCTTTGCGTAGCCTGCGGGCAACCCGCGGACAAAGCCGCAGTTAGGCCTGCCGCACCGGAGAAGAGGACATCGGCCGGGCCGGCAAAGGCAATCCGCGTCAAGCACCTGGCCGGAGAAATCCTCTCCGTTGATCCAAAGACAAAGACCATCACTGTGCGTGCCCGCGACGTGGACGTCGAACTGCGGTTCGACGACCATACCGTCGTCAAGATCGATCTGGACGCCGTGAAGCCGCAGGAGATCCCCCCGGGGACGAGGGCGACGGTCAAGTACGTCGAGCGCAAAGGCCGCTACGTTGCAAAGGGAATCTTCATTTCGGCGGAAACGGCCGAGAAGCGCGAATCCCCTCCGCAGTCCGCCATCCGCAGTTTCTCGTGACACGGCCGATTGCCCTCTCTTCCGTCAACCCCGGGTCCCTGTCCCAGTGCAGATGGTTTGCATCCTGTGCACCCGTCCGCTATAATCGGCTGAAATAGAAAGGACCATTCATCGAGGAGGAAGCGTGTATGAGAGAAGCCGTGTCCCGAAAAAGAACGGGGCGAACCGCACTCGTCGCCCTCTCAGCCTGCGTCGTTTTCCTGATCGTGTCCTGCGCCTCCGCACCTGTGACGGAGCGCAGAGGTCTTCATCTCGTGCCCGATTCGGAGCTGACCTCCATGAGCCTTCAGGAATACAACAAGGTCCTGAAGAGCTCGAAGCTTTCTGCGGACGCGACGAAGGTCGCCATGGTGCGCCGGGTGGGACAGCGCATCGCCGCGGCATCGGAGGAGCTGCTGGAGGAAACGGGACGCGGGGGCGACATCCGGAATTACAAGTGGGAGTTCAACCTCATCGAGGATGACAAGACGGTCAACGCCTGGTGCATGCCCGGCGGCAAAGTGGCCGTCTACACGGGGCTGCTGCCCGTGGCGCAGGACGAAAGCGGGCTTGCCGTCGTCATGGGGCACGAGGTCGCCCACGCCATCGCCAAGCATGGAAACGAGAGGATGAGCCAGGGTCTCCTGGCCCAGTTCGGGGCCATCGGGCTTTCCCTGGCGCTCGCCAGAAGCCCCGGGGTCACATCGGACATCTTCATGCAGGCATACGGCGTGGGTGCCCAGGTGGGGTTCCTGCTGCCGTACAGCCGCATCCACGAATCGGAGGCTGACCGAATCGGGCTCGTGCTGATGGCCAAGGCCGGATACGATCCGCGGGCGGCAATCGGCCTGTGGCAGCGTATGAATGCCAGGGGCGGGGCGAGACCGCCCGAGTTTCTGTCCACCCACCCTGCCCCGGAGTCCAGGATCCGCAACATCGAGTCGCTGATGCCCGAGGCGATGCAGTACTACAAGGCCCGCCGCTGATCGGCGTCCGGGGGAGACGAGAAAAGGGGCCGAACGGTGTTCGGCCCCTTTGGGTTACTGGTAGCGGGGGATGGATTCGAACCACCGACCTTTGGGTTATGAGCCCAACGAGCTACCTGACTGCTCCACCCCGCGTCAAGTTCGTTTACGATACCGGCCCGGTCTCGGGAAGTCAAGCCCTTTTTCCGAAATCCCGCTGCGCGCGGGCGTTTCGGGCCGCCTAGAACGCAAACACCGCCGCCGCGAGGACCGTGGTCCAACCACCCTTCCGGGGAACGATGGCGGATTGGGTCACGTTGCGCGTGCGCACGATCTTGCCGCTGATCTTGAAGATCTCCTTATTCTCGTCCCAGCTCTTGTCGACGTCGAAATCGATGCCCAGCGTGGAGGCAAGCATCGCGGCGGCGAGATCCTCGGCGTAGTCTCCGGCCTGTTTCTCCGTCTGCCCGTAGGCATGATGCTCGCTGATGTAGCCGTACTGGGTCGTATCCGCCGGAATCGCGCATCCCACGGAGGCGACCAGCATCCGGTAGGGTTCATTGCTGGAGCAGCGGCTCATGACGCAGTAGGTGATCTCGCCGGGATACTTTGCTTGCAGCCCCTTGCCCTTGGAGATCATCTTGCATCCCGGGGGAAAGATGCTCGACACATAGACGAGGTTGGACTTCTCGATGCCCGCGCTTCGGAGAGCCAGCTCGAACGAGTGCAACTCCTCCTTGTGATTCCCCACGCCCTTGGTGAAAAAGATCTTTTTCGGTACCCAGAGATTCACGGCCACTCTCCTTTATCTGGATTTTTGCGCCACGTACCCCATTATCCGGTACGTCAGCCTTGCCGCCAGGAAATCCGGAGCCACCATGCCGGGAATGGGCGCGAGCTCGACAAGGTCGAACCCGATCACGTTCTTCCTTCCGCATACCTCGCGCAGCAGATCGAGCACGTCGTTCCACAGCATGCCCCCCGGCTCGGGCGTCCCCGTCGCCGGCATGATGGCGGGGTCGAAGACGTCGAGATCGACGGAAATGTAGACGTCCCTCGAGAGGTGCCGGACCGCCTTTGCGATCCAGCCGCGATCTCGGCGGATGTCCGCTGCCGGGATCATCGGCAGCTTCCGCCTGCGCAGGTACCGGGCCTCCTCGGCGCTCATGCTTCGGATCCCCGCCTGGACGACCGGGCAGAGCTCTGATATCCGCCTTCCGATGCAGGCATGGCTGTAGGGCGTCCCCTGGTAGGACACCCGCATGTCCGCGTGGGCGTCCAGGTGAAGCACGGTAAGCCTCGGGCAGCGTTTCCGCGCCGCCCGGATCGCACCCAGCGTGATGCTGTGCTCGCCGCCGAGCATGACGGGGACCTTCCCCCGTTCGAGGACGCCGCCAATGGCCTCTTCGATGCGTTCGAGCATTCCCGCGGGGCCCGACGCGACGGCCTCGAGCGGCTCCATCGTGTGGATGCCCGCCCGATAGGTCTCCGTTTCTATCTCCTCGTCGTAGAGCTCCATATGGCAGGAGGCCTCGAGAATGGCCGCGGGGCCCCTGCGAGCCCCTCCCTGGTAGGTCGTCGTGAGATCGTAAGGAACGGGAACCACGACAAACCGCGCGTTTTCCAAGGCCTCGTATTTTGCTTCGATTCCGCCGAAATTCATGGGACCCTGCACGGATAATTTTTAAGCCGTAATTGCTAACACATTCCGTCCCGGCTGTCCACTTTTTTCGTCATCCCCGGGGCCCCCCGGCGACGAGCCCTCGGCGGCTTCCTCCCGATCCCGCATCCCAGAAGCGGAGATCGAACCGGTCCCCGTCCAACATCAGGTAGGACCGGTGAAAAAGCCAGTCGCCCAGCAGGGCAAAGTGGCGCGTCCTGCCTGCCATCTCATGCGTCTTGTACAGGGGCAGGTGGCAGTGTCCGAGGATGACCGCATCGGCACCGACGGAAAACTTCGCGAGGGCGAATTCCTCCATCTTTGCGGCCAGCCCCTCCTGGGGTTTGGCTAGATACTCCTTGCTGGCGTCGGAGCTCTTCCGTGCAAGCCCCCACAGCATCGCGAGCGGCAGCCGTTTTTGGAGCCCGTAAAATGCGGCGCTTCGCAGCACCTTCCGGAGGAGCCGGTAGCCCCGGTCGCTCTCGTCCACGAGATCGCCATGGGCGATGTAGACCGTCCTGCCACCCAGCCGGATCTGCGCCTCCGCCGTGTATACCTCGATTTGATGGCATCGGGTGAAGTAATCGGCCAGGAAGAAGTCGTGGTTTCCCTCGAAGAGGTGAATCCTCACGCCCCGCCGCTGCATGGCCGTCAGGCAGTCGATGATGGGCTGGAACCCGGGATACACAACACCGTCCCGGGAGAACCAGAAATCGAACAGGTCTCCCACGACAAAGAGCTGATCAAGGCCCGCCCCGATGTCCCGCAAAAAGTCGAGAATGGAGGCGTCGGCCGTCCCCCGCGCGTGCACGTCGGAAAAAAAGGCGGCCCTCATCCCCTCGCCCGCGTCCTCTTGACCGCGGCGTCGGCCGCCGCTTTCCTGCGGACGATCTCCTCCGAGTTCCGGAACATCCGCGTCGCCTCCGCCTCCGTGAGCCCCGCGCATCGGGCAACGCGCCTTGCGAACTCACCGCTCACGAGGTCTCCGGGGGCGTGGGCGTCCGTGTTGAGCACGAGGGGCGCTCCGTGCCTGCGGGCCAGCGCCGCCACGTGGCCGTTGCCCAGGCTGTGGCCCTTCCGCGTGGAGATCTCGAGGCAGATGCCGGCCCTGGCCGCCAGTTTCACGGAGTCCTCGTCAATGAGACCCGGATGGGCCAGGATGTCGATGTCGGATTGCACGGCGGCGAGATTTGTGCCTTCGGCGACGGGTTCCACGGGGGTTTCGCCGTGCACGACGATGATTTTCGCCCCCGCCTTCCGTGCTTCCTTCGCCAGCGGCCGGATCCACCGGGGCGGCACGTGCGTGATCTCGATGCCCGGCAGGACGAAGATCCCGTAGGCCTCGGAGATCTTCCCGCAGACGAGGGAAACCCGCCCGAGGATGAAATCGAAGTTGGAGTGGTCCGCATGGTCCGTGATGGCCATGGCGCGGTATCCGGCCACGGAGGCCCTGCGGGCCAGCTCGGACGGGATCAGTGCCCCGTCGCTGAAGAGCGAGTGCATGTGCAGATCGATCATGGCTTGCCTCCTTCCGGTCCTGCGATCCGGGGGGTTCTCACGGGGTGAAAGTAATCGTTGATTTACAGGATTTGAATGGATTAATAAAGAAAAAACTGATACTTGAAGCGCTGGGACGGCACACGGCCATGTTCAGCATCCTGAATCGATACATCTTCCGGGAAATCCTCTACCCCTTCCTCATGACCTTTTTTGTTTTCACCTTCGTGCTCATCATGGGCCGCATCCTGAGCCTCGTCGATCTTATGATCAACAAGGGGGTCTCCCTTTCGGAGATCCTTCGGTTGATCCTCTACCTGATGCCCGCGCTTATGCTGTTCACGATCCCCCTGGCCCTCATCATCGCCATCCTGATCGGGATCGGCCGTCTTTCGCGGGACAACGAGTTCACGGTCCTCAGGGCCTGCGGCCTGAGCCTCCACCGGATCGCTGCCCCGGTCATGGCGGCGGCTCTCATTGCCTCCTGCCTGGCGGCCCTGGCCAGTTTCTTCCTCATCCCCAGGGGCAATCTCGAGGCGAAGAACCTCCTGTTTGCGATCGTCAAGCAGAAGGCCAGCGTAGGGATCAAGGAAAAGGTTTTCAACGACGACTTCCGGGGGATCGTGATCTACGCGGATCGGATCCCCGTCGGCGGGGAGGCGATGGAGGGGGTGCTCCTCTACGACGAGCGCACCATCGACGAGCCGAGCACGATCATCGCCTCCAGGGGCACGCTGGTCTCGAATCCGCAATCCATGACGGTCACCCTCCGGCTTGAGAGAGGCAGCATTCACACCGTCGATGCCCAGTTCAAGAACTACAGGAAGGTCGACTTCAGCGCCTACGACGTGCGGCTCGACTTCACGGGCTCCGCCGCGGACGAGCGCCGCGTCAAGTTCAGCAAGCTCGACGAGATGACCCTCTGGGAGCTCCGGGGCGGTCTCGATCATCCCGACCCCCAGGGCCCTTCGAGACGGGAGCTCTTGATCGAGCTCAACCAGAGGCTGGCCAGCCCCTTCACCTGCCTGATCTTCGCCCTTCTGGGCATTCCCTTGGGTGTCCAGTCGAGCCGGTCGGGCAAGATGCGGGGTTTTACCATCGGGCTGGCGCTCGTCATGGCCTACTATGTCTTCCTGCTCTACGGGAAGGCCCTCGGGGAAACGGGGAAGATCCCGCCCGTTGTCGGGGTCTGGGCCCCCAACGCGATGTTCATGGCCGCGGGCCTCTTCGCCTATTTCGCCCGGGCCCGGGAACGCGAGATTGTCCCGCGGTGGTTCCCCCGCCCGAAAGGGGGACGGGTGAGCCCATGACCGTTCTGGACCGCTACGTCTCCCGCGAGTTCCTCATGACCTTCGGGTTCGTCCTGCTCGCTTTCCTGTGCCTGTACATGCTGGTGGACTTCTTCGAGCGGATCCGGATGTTCCTCAGCAACAGCGCAACGCCGGGACAGATCGTGGCCTATCACCTCTACACGGTCCCTTCCATCGTCGCCATGATGATGCCCGCCTGCGTCCTGCTGGCGACGCTGATCACCTTCGGGCTCCTGTCGAGAAATCAAGAGATCGTGGCCATGAAGGCCAACGGCATCAGCCTCTACCGGGCCGCCCTGCCCGTCGTTGCCTTTTCCATCGCCGCCTGCGCCCTCAACTTCCTGCTCAACGAGTTCGTCACGCCTGCGTCCAATTGGAAGGCGGAATACGTCAAATATGTGGAGGTGCAGAAGAAGAAGGAATGGGGGACTTTCAAGCAGAACCAGATCTGGTACAAGAGCCAGAGCACCATCTACAACTTCAAACTGTTTTCCCCTTCCGAAAACACGATCCGGGGCGTCACGATCCACCATCTCGATGCGGGGTTCGCCCTACGCTCGAGGCTTGACGCCCGTGAGGCGGTGTGGACGGGCGAGCGCTGGGAGCTTCGGGATGTCCTGCGCACGACCTTCGACGGCCGGGATTTCCCCGCCATCGAGCGCCTTGCAGCGCTCCCCATCGAAAACATCGAAAAACCGGAAGACCTGTACGTGGTGCAGAAAAGCGCGGACCAGATGGGTTTCCGGGAGCTGCGGGACTATGTCCGGAAACTCCGGGGGGAGGGCTACGATGCCACCCGTTACGAAACGGACCTGCAGGGCAAGATCGCCTTCGTCTTCGTGAGCCTGATCCTGGCCCTCATCGGCGTCGCCTTCCCGATGCGCTCCGAGCGGAGCGGCGGGATCGCCCAGGGCATCGGGATCGGCGTCATCATCGGGTTTTCCTACTGGATCGTGTTCGCCTTCATGCTCTCCCTGGGCCGCTCCGGCACCCTCCCCCCCGTTGTCGCCGCCTGGGCGACGAACGTCATCCTGGGGATCGTGGCGGGGGTCATGTTCCGGCGGGTCAACACGTAGGCCCCGGGGCCCTGCTGATGGGGGTGTCGGCTCCAGGGTCACGGGGCGGAGGGAAAATCAGCCGTTCGCGCCGGGGAAACTGAAAAAGGACCGGCCTGAACGCGAGCCGATCCTTTTCTCCGCAACCCGTATCCGGGCCCCTGTACGGCGGGACCCTTTCACGTGCCCATCTCCCAGGAGGCCAGGTATTTGCGCTGTTCCGGCGTGAGCGCGTCGATCCGGACCCCCATGGCCGCCAGCTTGAGCCGCGCGATCTCATGGTCGATGTCCTCCGGGACCGCATAGACCTGCCTCTTCAGGATCTTGACGTTTTTCGCCAGGTATTCGGCCGAGAGGGCCTGATTGGCAAAGCTCATGTCCATGACGCTCGAAGGGTGGCCCTCGGCGGCAGCCAGGTTGATGAGGCGGCCTTCGCCGAGCACGTAGACCCGGCGGTTGTTCTTCAGGGTGTACTCTTCGACGAACTCCCGGATCTTCCTCTTCTTCTTCGTGATCCTCCCCAGTCCGTCAAGGTCCAGCTCGACGTTGAAGTGACCCGAGTTGGAGACGATGGCGCCGTCCTTCATCATGAGGAAATGTTCCCTGCGGATCACGTTGATGTTCCCCGTGAGCGTGCAGAAGAAATCCCCGATCTGCGCCGCCTCGTCGATGGGCATGACGCGGTAGCCGTCCATCACGGCTTCCAGGGCCTTCAGGGGGTCCACCTCCGTCACCACGACGCTCGCCCCCAGTCCGTGGGCCCTCATCGCCAGCCCGCGGGAACACCAGCCGTATCCGCAGACGACGAAGACCGAACCCGCCACGAGGCGGTTCGTCGCCCGGATGATCCCGTCGATCGTGCTCTGGCCCGTTCCGTAACGGTTGTCGAACAGGTATTTCGTCTGAGCGTCGTTGACGGCGACGATGGGAAACCGCAGCACGCCCCTCCGGGCCATGGCCCGCAGCCGGATCACCCCCGTCGTCGTCTCCTCGGTGCCTCCCACGATGCCCCGGATGAGGTCTTTTCGCTTCGAGTGGATCATCGAGACGAGATCGGCGCCGTCGTCCATGGTCAGGTGGGGCTTCATATCGAGGACGGCGTGGATGTGCCGGTAGTAGGTCTCGGTGTCCTCCCCCTTGATCGCGTAGACGGGAATGGAGTGGTATTTCACGAGGTAGGCGGCCACGTAGTCCTGCGTGCTCAGGGGGTTCGACGCGCAGAGCCGCACCTCGGCCCCCCCCGCCTTGAGCGTTTCCATCAGGCTTGCCGTCTCCGTCGTGACGTGGAGGCAGGCCCCCAGGCGAAGCCCCCGGAGGGGCTTTTCCTTCGCGAAGCGTTTGCGGATGAGCGCCAGCACCGGCATGCTCCGGTAGGCCCACTCGACGGCCAGCCTGCCCGGCTCCGCCAGTGTCATGTCCTTGACGTCGTAATCCATGCGGTCCCCTTCCCTGTCCCGGCGCCGCGGCGTTGGCCGGAGTTTCTGCCGTCACCAGGTTGAGCGGATCAGGCCTTGATCTGCCGGCGCAGCTCCTTCACCTGGTCCGTCTTCTCCCACTCGTATTTGTCCATGAAGAAGGTCTTGGGCAGCTTCCGGTAGACATCGCCGTCGAGAAGGTTGAACCGCTGGATCATGCCCGCCGGCGTGAAGTCGAAGACCTTCGTGACGATCTGTTCCAGCTTCCGGTCGGAGATCTTCCCCGTGCCGAAGGTGTTCACGTAGATCGAGAAGGGCCTCGCCATCCCGATGGCGTAGGAGAGCTGGATGGAGCACTTTTCGGCGAGCCCAGAGGCGACAACGTTTTTCGCCGCGTAGCGGGCGCCGAAAGCGGCCGAGCAGTCCACCTTTTCGGGGGACTTGTTCATGACGCTCCCACCGCCGAGCTGCGCGCCGGGGAAGCCGCCGTAGAACTGAACGACGAGCTTGCGGCCCGTGACGCCGGAGTCGGCAGCGCTGCAGGAGTGTATGGCCTGCCACTCGCCCGTGGGATTGAAGAGGAATTCCGTCTTGCGGTCGATCCAGTCCCCGAGCACATCGAAGCACATTTTCTTCGCGGTGGCCTCGACATCCTTTCTCCTGCCCTTGCCGACGTGACGGTAGTCCACGGCGTTGGACATGAGGACCTTGACCACGCGCAAAGGCCTGCCCGTCTTGTCGTCGTACTCGACGCTGACCTGGCCCTTTCCGTCCGGTGCAAAGTAGGGGTGCTTCGTCTGCTCGAAGGCCCGCATCATCCGGTTGCACAGGACGTAGGGAAGGGGCAGGAGCTCCGGGGTGTCTGAGCAGGCGTAACCGTACATGATCCCTTGGTCCCCTGCCCCGATCTCCTTGTATTTCCCGAGGTCCGCCCGGGTGCCGATGTTGATGTCGGGGGACTGGGGAATGATGGCGTTGAGCACCCCCATGGAGCCGCCGTCGAGACCGAGACAGAAGTCGTTGTACCCGATCCCGAGAACCGTGTCGCGGACGATCTTCTCCACGTCCACGTAGCAGCGCGTGGAGACCTCGCCGCCCACGACGCAGAATCCCTTGCCCAGGAACACCTCGAGGCCGCAGTGCGGCATGTTGTTCACCGTCAGGCCGAGCTTCTTCTCCTCGTCCAGAATCGTGGCGATGATGTTGGCGGCAATGGCGTCGGCCACGATATCCGGATGCCCGACCTTGATGCTTTCCGATGTGATCTGCATGTGTCCTCCATGGTGGTTGGGGTTTTCTTCCGGCCTCCGAGCCGATCCCGCGCGGCCGGCGGGTGGTCATCCGGAGTCTTGTAGCAGAGTTTCACCCGTTTCTCAACTGCTTATTGTTTTCCGACGGCGAGAGCATGCCGCCCGAGATGACGAGTTTGAAGGCCTCCTCGACGGACATCTCGAGGTCGGTGACGCGGTCTTCCGGGACGATCATGTAGTAGCCAGAGGTCGGGTTCGGGGTCGTGGGGACGAAAATGTTGATGCATCGACCGCCGGTCTTTTCCCTGAGTTCGCCCGAGGTTTGCCCGGTCACGAACGCCACCGTGTAGAGGCCCTGGCGCGGGAACTCGACGAGGACCACCCTTTTGAAGCTCTGCCCCTCCTTGCTGACCATGGTCTGGACGATCTGCTTGATGGCCTGGTAGATGCCCCGGACGAGCGGGATCCTCTCGACGAGCGTTTCGGCAAAGCGGAAGAACCGTCTTCCGGCGTAGCTGGTCGTGATCAGGCCCGCGACGAGGACCAGAAGGACCGTCGCAATGGCTCCAAGACCGCGGATGTGGAACCCGAGCAGGGTGTCCGGGTGGATGGAGATCGGGATGATCCGAAGCAGGCCGTCCATCAGGTCGATCAGGAAGAACAGGATGTAGATCGTCAGCCCGATGGGCACGGTGACGGCCAAGCCGGCCAGGAAAACGTTCTTGATCCTGTGCTTCATGGCGGGAGAGCCTCGAATAAAAAAAAGGCAAAGGTTCGAGACGCTTTGCCCGGGTTTGCGACGGAAACGCCGTTTGCGCTATGGCTTGACCCTGTTCCGGCCGTCCACATGGACGCACTTGGGGCTCCAGCCCTTCGACTCAGCGTCCTCGACCATGACGTAGCTCGCGATGATGATCAGATCCCCTTTGGACACCTTTCTCGCCGCGGCGCCGTTCAGGCAGATCACGCCGGTGCCCTTTCTGCCCTTGATGACGTACGTCGAAAAGCGCTCGCCGTTCGAGACGTTATAGATCGACACCTTCTCGTAAGGAACGAGATCGGCCCGCTGCATGAGCCCCTCGTCGATCGTGATGCTTCCCTCGTAGTTCAGGTTTGCGTCCGTCACCGTCGCCCGATGAATCTTGGACTTGAGCAGGATGCGCTGCATGGTCTCTCTCCCTCCCAGAACCGGTGTTTCCCCGCACCGGAGGTTCAGACGAGCAAAGGCTCCCCGAAGACGGAGTTGTCGATGAGGCGCGCCGCCCCAACCCGCACGGCCAGCGCCATCACGCACTCCCCGTCCAGACGGGCCGCGTCCTTCATCGTCGTCGTGTCGCAGATCTTGACGTAATCGATCTTTGCATGGGGATGCCCCGCGATGAAGCGGCTGACGGCGGCGATGATCACGCCCGCATCCCTTTCGCCGGCGGCGTACATCTCCTGGGCCAGTTTCAGACCCCGGCTGAGGCTCAGGGCCGATTCCCGCTCTTCGGGCTTCAGGTAGGTGTTTCGGGAGCTCATGGCCAGTCCGTCGGGCTCCCGCACCGTGTCGAGACCGACGATCTCCAGATCCATGTTCAGATCGGCAACCATTCTTCTGATCACGACGAGCTGCTGGAAATCCTTCTTCCCGAAGACCGCCACGTGGGGCTTCACGAGGTTGAAAAGCTTCGCGCAGACGGTGGCAACGCCCCGGAAGTGCCCGGGCCGCGACAGGCCGCAGAGATTCTGCGTGACGCCCCCGAGATCCACGTAGGTCTGGTAGTGCTCGGGGTACATCTCGCCGTTGGAAGGAAAGAAGATCGCGTCCACCCCGACCCCCCTGCAGAGCCGGCAGTCCGTGTCAAAGTCCCGGGGGTACTTGTCCAGATCCTCCGCGGGACCGAACTGCGTCGGGTTGACATAAATACTCGTCACCAGGCAATCCCCGCGTTGTTTCCCGTCTTCCATGAGGCTGAGGTGCCCGCGATGGAGGAACCCCATGGTGGGGACAAAGACGATCCGCTTCCCCTTGCGTCTCAGGGCTTCGGCGTAGCGCTGCATTTCCCTGGCCTGCTCGATCACGATCATGGCCCTGCCCCCGAACGAAAAAAACCTCGCCGTGCGGGACGGGAGGCTGTCGAAAGCAGCGCACTTCTCAGGCGTTTCCCCTCCGTCCCGGTCCCGCGATGGGGATCCAAGCGGTTCGGCCTTCTCCTAACAGAAGACCGGCATCCTGTCAAGAAGTTTGTCCCCTACCGATGCGGTTGCTCAGGGATGCGAATTCCCGAACGGAAAGCGTCTCGGCACGCCGTTTCCCGTCGATCCCGAGTTCCTCCAGGACGGTGGGGACCGCCTCGGGCCGGAGGGGCAGTCCGGACTGCCGGAGGTTGTTCAGGAGCGTCTTGCGGCGCTTGGCGAAGCAGCCCCGGACGACATCGCGGAACAGGGACGGGTCGTCGACGGCGCACAGGGGTTCCCGCCGCACGTCCAGCCGGATCAGGCGGGACTCCACCTCGGGACGCGGGACGAAGCAGGAGGCCGGGACACGCGCCTCGAGCCGGGCCTCCGTGTAGAGGGCCACGTAGACGGACAGGGGGCCGTAGCTCTTCGTCCCCGGGACGGCCGCCAGCCTCTCGGCCACCTCGCGCTGCAGCATCAGCACGGCCCGGTCAATGGACTCGCGGGCATCGAGGAGCTTCAGCACGATCGGGCCCGACAGGTTGTAGGGGACGTTGCCGACCACCCGGACGCGCCCGAGCCCGCCTTCGGGCCGCGCGGCCGCGAAGTCGAACGCCAGGACATCTCCCCTGACGATCTCGACATTGGGCACGCCCCCGAGCTCCGCCTTCAGCACCTCGACGAGACGCCGGTCGATCTCGATGGCGATCACGCGCCGGGCGCATCCGGCGAGCAGCGCCGTCAGGACGCCGATGCCCGAGCCGATCTCGACGACGGTGTCCGTGTCGCAAACCCCGGCGATCCGGACGATCTTCTCCAGGATGTTCGGATCGCACAGGAAATTCTGGCCGAGACGCTTCAGCGGCCGGACCCCGTGCTTACGGAGAAGGTTCAACGGGCTCAGCATTGCGGCTCCTGATCCGGACGACGGCCCACCTCGCAAGGAAATAGGACGGGACGGCGAAAAGGGCGGCCAGCATCAGCCCCCCGACCTGCAGCGGATAGAGGATGTGCAGCCCGATTTCGAGGATGGACCGGATGTCGTACTGAGTGACGGCAAACGGGTTCGCCGGCATGCCGAGCACGATGACGCCCAGCTCGTACGCGGCGAGGTAAAGGAAGGGGATCGTCAGGGGGTTGGAGACGATCGTCGCACCCAGGACAGCCGCCGTGATGTTCTGGCGGAACAGGAGACAGCTCACCATGACGAGGGCCGTGTGGAACGGGATCGTGGGGGTCACGCCGATGAAGATTCCCAGGGCGATGGCGCGGGCGATGTCCCGCGGTTCGCCGCTCAGGCTCAGAAACCGGTTGTAGAACTCTCGGAGCCTGTCCCGGATTGCCATGGATTCAAAGGGTGTCCAGCGGCCAGCGTGACAGCGCGTTGAGGTCGAAGGGGTCCTTCCTCCCGCGTGTCAGGGCATGATGGCCCACGACGGCGATCATGGCCGCATTGTCGGTGCAGAAAACCGGGGGCGGGATGCATACCCGGACCCCTTTCTTCCCGGCATCCTCCTGGAAGCGGGCACGAAGCCGGCTGTTTGCAGCCACGCCGCCCACGACGGCCACCTGGGGAATGGCATGGATCTCCGCAGCCCGCAGCGTCTTTTCCACCAGGACGTCCACGATGGCCTCCTGGTAGCTCGCGACGATGTCGGGCATCTCCCGCGCCGAAGGGGGGCTCTCGCGCTTCTTCATGTAGGTCAGCAGCGCCGTCTTGACCCCGCTGAAGCTGAATTCCAGGCTGTCCTTCATCGATCGCGGAAAGCTCAGGGCTCCCGGGTTCCCGGACTTGGCCAGCCGGTCGATGACGACGCCGCCGGGATAACCGATGTCGAGAAGCTTGGCCGCCTTGTCGAAGGCCTCGCCCGCCGCATCGTCGCGCGTCTGGCCCACGAGGCCCATCCGGTCGAAGTCCTGGACGACGTAGATGTTCGTATGGCCGCCCGAGACGACGAGGGCGATGAAGGGGAACGAGGGCTTCTCCTCGGCGAGAAATGCCGAGGCGACGTGCCCTTCCAGGTGGTTGACACCGACAAAGGGGATGTTCCGCGCCAGGGCGAGGGCCTTGGCCATGGAGAGTCCGACGAGCAGGGAGCCCACCAGTCCGGGACCACGCGTGACCGCGACCCCGTCTATCACATCGAGCGTGACGCCCGCCTTCTCCAGGGCTTCCCGGATGACGGGGACGATGACCTCCACGTGCTTCCGTGACGCGATCTCGGGAACGACACCGCCGTACTTTTCGTGAATGCGGATCTGCGAGGCGATGACGTTTGAAAGCAGTTTCCGTCCGTCCTGCAGCACGGCGGCCGCCGTTTCGTCGCAGGAGGACTCGATTCCCAGTACCAGCATGGCTGAGGGTTTTAGCACATTTCCCCTTTTCTTTAAAGGGGGAAACGCGTATAAAGAGGGGCTGAAGGCGTGATGAGAGATGGAGATCAAGACGGACTTCCTGGTTATCGGCAGCGGTCTGGCGGGCCTGAGCTTCGCGATCAAGGCCTCCCGGTTCGGCTCCGTCGCCGTCATCACGAAAAAGAGCGCCACGGAGTCGACGACGAACTACGCCCAGGGGGGGATCGCGGCCGTCACCGACGCGGACGACAGCTTCGATCTTCACATCGACGACACCCTGCGTGCCGGGGCGGGCCTCTGCCGCGAGGAGGTCGTCCGCTTCGTCGTCCGCGAGGCCCCCTCGCGCATCGCGGAGCTGATCGACTGGGGCGTCGAATTCTCGCGAACGGCGGGGGCTCGATCCCCCTACGATCTCGGAAAGGAAGGGGGACATTCCCGCCGCAGGGTCCTCCATGCGGCCGACTCCACGGGTCGTGAGATCGAGCGGGCCCTCCTCGACAAGGTGCGGTCCCTCGGCAACGTGCGGATCTGCGAGAATTCCCTGGCCATAGACCTCATCCGCGAGTCCAGGGTCCGGGGCCGCACCGTCCTGTCCCGGGAGGAACGCGACCGCTGCCTCGGTGCCTATGTCTTCGACATCGAAAATGATCGTGTTGACACCTACCGGGCCCGCTTCACGGTCCTCGCCTCGGGCGGGGCCGGGAAGGTCTACCTCATCACCACGAACCCGGACATCGCAACGGGCGACGGCATCGCCATGGCATGGCGAGCCGGAGCGCTCATCGCCAACATGGAATTCATCCAGTTCCACCCGACCTGCCTTTACCACCCCGAGGCGAAATCGTTTCTCATCAGCGAGGCCGTCCGGGGCGAAGGCGCCGTGCTGAGGCTCAAGAGCGGCGCGACCTTTATGGAAAAATATCATCCCCTCAAGGGCCTGGCGCCCCGGGACATCGTGGCCAGGGCGATCGACATCGAGCTGAAGAAGTCCGGCGACGACTTCGTGCTTCTTGACATGACCCACCGCGACCGGGGCTACCTGATGGAGCGTTTCCCCACCATCTTCAACCGCTGCCTGCGGTACGGGATCGACATGTCGAGAGACCCGATCCCCGTCGTCCCCGCCGCCCACTACCTCTGCGGGGGGGTCGTAGTGAACGGTCACGGGGAGACGAGCATCGACCGTCTCTTCGCCGCCGGCGAGGTGGCCTGCACGGGACTCCACGGGGCCAACCGCCTGGCCAGCAATTCCCTGCTGGAATGCGTCGTGTTCTCCGCCCGGGTGTGCGAGCGCATCCGGGAGCTCCTGCCCGGCGCCTCAGAGGAGGAGCTGCCGATACCCGACTGGCAGTCCGGCAGCGCCACCGAGAGTGACGAGTCCATCGTGATCGAGCACAACTGGGACGAGATCCGCCGCTGCATGTGGAATTACGTGGGCATCGTGAGGTCCAACAAGCGGCTCGAGAGAGCCCGGAAACGGATGGATCTCATCGAGCAGGAAATCCAGGACTACTACTGGAGCTTCAAGATCACCCGGGACCTGCTCGAGTTGCGCAACCTCTCCGTCGTGGCCAACCTCATCGTCTCCTGCGCGATGATGCGCAAGGAAAGCCGCGGCCTGCACTTCAATCTGGATTATCCCGACCGGGACGACCGGTACTGGCAGAGGGACACGATCGTCAGGCGCTGAAAGGAAGGAACCGCGGAAGATCGGAAGCGAGGACGTGCGGATGGACAACCCAGAGCGGATGCGGACGATTCCCACGTGCTCCGCTCTTCCTACCCTATGTTCTTCCGCTCTTTATGACCCCGCTTTCCTCCGAAGGTTCTCTCGAAGATGTAGTCCACATTCTCCAGGAAATTCTCCAGGCGGAATACCTCCTCGATCTCCTTCCGTCCGATGACGGCCCGGACGCGTTCGTCGGCCAGGAGCAGGTCCTTGAACTCGAGCCCGTCCTGCCAGGCCCGCATGGCGTTGTCCTGCACCACGGCGTAGGCCTCCTCCCGGCTCATCCTCTTCTCGATCAGCTTCAGGAGGACCTGCTGAGAGAAGATGACCCCGCGGGTCAGTCCGATGTTCTCCATCATGCGCCCGGGGTAGACGACCAGGTTCTCGACGAGTCCCGAAAATCGCTTCAGCATGAAGTCCAGCAGGATCGTCGCATCCGGCGCGATGACCCGCTCAACGGAAGAGTGGCTGATGTCGCGTTCGTGCCAAAGGGCGACGTTTTCCATGGCCGCCAGGGCATAGCCCCGCACCAGCCGAGCCAGGCCGGAGAGATTTTCCGAGAGCACCGGGTTTCGCTTGTGGGGCATGGCCGAGGAGCCTTTCTGTCCGGGCGAAAAGAACTCTTCCGCCTCCCGGACTTCCGTGCGTTGAAGATGACGGATCTCGGTGGCGAACTTTTCGAGTGACGAGGCTATGAGGGCCAGCGAAGCGAAGAATTCGGCGTGGCGGTCGCGCTGGACGATCTGGGTCGCCACGGGCTCGGGCGTCAGGCCCAGCTTCCGGCAGACATGCTCCTCCACGGATGGGTCGATAAAGGCGAAGGTCCCCACGGCCCCTGAGATCTTTCCGCAGGCCACGGCATCCCGGGCGCGGACCAGGCGCTCGCGGTTGCGGCGCATCTCCTGGTGCCACATCGCCATCTTCAGGCCGAAGGTCACGGGCTCCGCGTGGATGCCGTGGGTGCGACCGATCATGAGCGTTTTCCGGTAGCGCAGGGCCTTCTTCTTCAGGACGGCCAGGAGGCTGTCGATGTCCGCCAGGAGGATCTCCGATGCCTCCTTCAGCAGCAGGGCGAGCGACGTGTCGAGGATGTCCGACGAGGTGAGCCCCATGTGAATGTAGCGGGAATCGGGCCCCACGTGTTCGGCAACGCTGGTCAGGAAGGCGATGACGTCGTGCTTGACGGTCCGCTCGATCTCGTCGATGCGGTCCACGTCGAACCCCGCCCGGGCCCTGATCGTCCTGAGCGCGCTGCGCGGGATTTCCCCCTTGGCGGCCAGGGCTTCACAGACGAGGAGTTCGATCTCGAGCCACTTCCGGAACCGGTTCTCGGGGCTCCAGATGGCCACCATTTCCTTGCGCGAGTATCTCGGGATCATGGCGCCTCTGTGTCGGGTGGTTCGGTCGGAAACGTGGGGAATACTACCACGCGCCGCCCGGCCGAAGCCAGATTTTTCTCCGTCTCAATCCCCGGGCCCGGCCGGCACGCCGCGCAAAAACGCGGTCAGCGCGGCCATCACGCCCGCCTCGTCCCGGAACAGGAGGGCATTCCAGCCCCGGCTCCGGGCCCGGCCGGCACGCCGCGCAAAAACGCGGTCAGCGCGGCCATCACGCCCGCCTCGTCCCGGAACAGGAGGGCATTCCAGCCCCGGCTCCGGGCCCGGCCGACATGGCCGGCGTTGTCGTCCACGAACAGCACCTGCGGGGCCTCCCGGTTGAGCAGGCTCAGCACGTCATCGAAATGCGCCGGGTCGTTCTTGGTCTTCCCCATGTGGAAGCTGTTGAAGATGTAGTCGAACCGGCCGTAGAGCCCGAACCGTTCGTCGATCTCGTCGAGCCAGTTTGTCTGGTCGCTCAGGATGCCCACGGCGATCCCCCCGCTCCTGAGACGATCGTTGAGTTCGAGCATCCGCGGGCGTATGATGAATCGTTCGAGGATCTCCCGGCGCAGGCTCTCGTCCTCACCCCGGATCCCCGCTTTCGTCCTCAGGGCGTTCCACCAGAGGCTCTCCCGGGCGTGCCCGGTCACGTATCCGGTCGCGAGGACCAGTTCGTGCCCCATGCGGACGACCTCCTCCTCGGCAAGGGCGCTCCGCCTTCCGATGGCGGCCAGGCCGTCCCGGAACCCCTCCTCGGCCAGGACGCCCCCGAAGTCGAAGAGCACGGTGTCGATCAGCCGGCGATGCAGGCGGGGTTCCATGGTTCTCCTCTCAAAGGCAAAGAAAAAGCCCGGCATCGGAACCGGGCTTTGCGTAAGTCCTGGTGGCGGCGCAGGGACTTGAACCCCGGACACTGCGGATATGAGCCGCATGCTCTAACCGACTGAGCTACGCCGCCTCGAAAAAGAAGGCCGTATCTACCTTACTTTTCTTCAATTGTCAAGAGTGCCGCTACTTCTCCGGGGCCTGTGCCGGGGGCTGCGGCTGCGGGGTGAGCTTGTAGGTCACCAGGCAGCTGTTCGTCTTGATCGTCGGCCCCACGGAAAGCACCAGGGCCAGAACGATCTCGTCCTGGCCGTCGTTGTCGATGTCCCGAATCTGGTAGTCGGCCACGTAGCCGTTGATTTTCTTCGTCCGCCACACCTCGGAAAGCCCCAGCCCGTCCCACTCAAGATTGTAGATTTCGGCCGAGGTGAATAGCGGCATGTTCTTCAGCACCCGGCCCATGGCCGATAGGTTCTTTATCACGATGACCTCTTTCTTCCCGTCCCTGTTGAGGTCGTAGGTGAGGATCCGGGGCTTGAAGTACACATGGTCCGGCGCATCCACCATGCTCCGCGTGCCGGCGGCGAATGCCGTGGCAAATGAGACGTTGCTGCCGCCGTACTGTTCGTCGCTTCGCCAGATCAGTTCGTCGGCCGTCCGGAAGCTTTGCAGGTGAATCAGAAGCTTGCTGGTCTTCTCGTAGATCCGGAGGTAGTCGTTCTCGTCGAAGGTGATGATCCGCTCAACTCCCCTGCCGTCCACGGAGTCCAGGGTCAACCCGTAGACCGACAGGCCCGCGGGAATCATCAGTTTCTCCCCGAGCCTGTACTTGCCGTCTTCCCAGATGACAAGATGGATCGGGTTGATGAAGGGGTTTTCCTGCTTGTTCATTCCGGTGGCCAGGGTCTGTCCGAGCAGCCTCGTCGTGTCCGTCGTGTGGATTCCCCGCATCAGGAACGAAAGGCCTCTGGCGATGACCTCAAAGGCCCCATTTCGGTACTCGATGACGAAGGAATCGACCGTTTGACGATTGATGCTCGTCACGAAGATCTCGGGGATCCCGTTGCCGTTGACGTCGGCAATATCCACCCCGATGTAGTTCTCATGATTCTCACCCTGAATTTTTTTCAATAATCTGAACTCTTTGTCCTTTTTCTGATAGATGTAGACGTTACTGTTGTCGATAACCACCGTCTCGTTGAGACCGTCGCCGTTGACGTCGCCGATGTCGATCCCCTTGAACTCGGTCCCGTATTTCGGACTCATCCAGAAATTCTTCCTGTCAAGAGCCGAGCTTCCTGTGATGAATTCCGGGTTGATGATCCCCGTATAGGTCGTCTTGCCCGATCGCATCCCCGAAACGATGTCCGTCTCCTGGCTCCTGCCGGCCGCAGTGGCTGCCCCCGCTGTCGCAGCGGCAGCCGGGACGGCCGGCGCCTGCGCTGCCGCTACGGCAGGAGGCGCTTCCCCTGCGACGTGCGCCCGGATCCTCTGGGCAAAATCGCTGATCTTCGGAATCACCTCGTTCATGCCCCGGGACTGATCGTAGAGGGTTACGGGCGACTGGCTCGAGGCCACGTCGAGCAGCTTGCCGTCCAGGCTCAGGCTGTCGCCGATCTTGGTGATGCTTCCCCAGACGACGAACTCCGCATTCAGCCGCTTCCCGAGTGCGGAAACATCCGCTTGCGTCATCTCCTTGCCCGGCTCTTTGCTCATGGCCTCGGTGACGCTCGCCTTGCCGATCACTTCCGTCTTGCCTGCAACCGTCACCCGGGAAATCAGCATATCCCAGATGCCGTCACGGATGTAATTGATGTTCTCGCTGCTGTTCACCGCGAACGGCAGGATGGCGATCTTCCTGGTCTGCGCCTCGGCGGCGCAGGTCATCGCCATCCCCAGAAGGATACCCAGGGCGATCATGGCTGTCTTCTTCATACCGGTTCTCCTCGCCGGCCTGTTCACCGGCCACGTTTCTTTAACATCGAACCCTGAATGATTCAAGGCTCTTTTCTACAGTACAGGAGGGACTCCGGCGCCCCGAAGGCCCATCCCCGATTCCCCGTTCCCGGGTTGTCCCGCCCGTTTCGGTTCATCGTGGCCGGGGATTATAGCACAGGTGAAAAAGATATTTGAAAGGGTCTTCTTTTTTGCTATTCCTGATGACGAGTTGAGCAGCGTCCCCGGTCCCGCACGGGACGAAAACCCCCTTCGCCTCGTCCCCGCCGGGGAACCTGTCACCCTCCGATGATGACGCCGACCGCGATGGACACGACCCTTCACAGGCCCTTCGAGCCGATCCGGCCCCTGCGGAACCCGCACCTGCAGACGATTCTGGCCAGCCTCAGGTTCCGCGCGTGGGGGAAAAACCCCCTTCGCAAACGCTCCGAGCCCGTTCTCGTCGATGCAGGCGGCGGGGTGAGGCTCCTGGGTTACCGCACGGTCCAGCCTGTCGGCGGCAGCCGCGGCCTCGTCATCCTGCTTCACGGCTGGGAGGGCAGTTCCGGATCCACGTACATGCTCACGACGGGCAGGCGCTTTTTCCGCTGCGGGTATGACGTCTTCCGCCTCAACCTGCGGGATCACGGCCCGAGCCATCACCTCAACGAAGGGGTCTTTCACAGCGCCCGGATCGAGGAGGTCTTCGCGGCCGTCCAACGCGTCGCCTCCGAAGCAGACGGTCGGCCCTGTCATCTGATCGGTTTCTCGCTGGGCGGCAACTTCGCTCTCCGGATCGCCCTGAGGCTGACTACGTCGTCCGTCGGCCGCCTGAAGACCATCATTGCCGTCAGTCCCGTGCTGGATCCGCTGAAAGCGACGCAGGCCATCGACGGGGGCCTTCCCGTCTACCGGGATTACTTCGTCAAGAAGTGGAAACGATCGCTGGCCCTGAAACAGCGCCTGTTCCCCGGGCTGTACGACTTCGGCGGCGTGATGGGGCTCAAGACCTGCATGGCCATCACCGAGCGCGTCATCCCCCTCTACACCCCGTTCCGGGATGTACACGAGTATTTCCAGACCTACCGGCTCGCCGGCGCCGATTTCTCGCGCCTGTCCGTCGGCGTAACGGTCCTTGCCTCCGAGGACGACCCGGTCATCCCCGTCGACGATTTCCGCGGTCTCCGGGGGAACAGCCGACTCCGGGTGTACATCGAACGATACGGGGGGCACTGCGGCTTCCTTCAGGACCTCCGCCTACGGGTGTGGTTCGAGGATCTGCTGGAACGCGCCATCCGCGGCGGCTCCGCGGAGATCTGAGGCCCCTGCGCGCGCGATGGGCGCAGTCCGGCGCATGAGCGCTTGATGCCGTTTCCGAAATCGGTATAATAGCAGGCAATTGGAGCGTGGAATGACAGCACCCGACCTTTCGGACCCCTGCGGGGTCATCGAGCAGATCATCGAGCGCCTGGGCAGGGTATCCATCGACTACGAGGAGCGGGCGGATTTCATCCGGAAGAGAAACGGATCCCCCGACCGGTGGCTCGCCGCCGGCGTGATCCTTCTGCTGCACCACCGCGAGGGAACCGGTGCCGACAGCGGCTTCGTGCTGCAGCTCATCAAGCGGTCCTCCGAGGTGCCCCAGCCCGGGGATATCAGCTGCCCCGGGGGGATGCTGCATCCCGTGACGGATCCCGTCCTGAAGCGTATCCTCCTGTCGGGTGCGACGCCGATTCTCCGAGGGAAAGCCCGGTTGCTGGCAAAAGCGCGCGGGGCGGCCACGTACGACCGGATCGCGCTGTTTCTGACCAACGCCGTACGGGAGGCCTGGGAAGAAGTGCGGCTCAACCCGTTCAACATCCGGTTCCTGGGCCCCCTGCCCTCTCGGGAGCTCTATGTCTTTTCCCGGATCATCTTCCCCGTCGTCGGCCTCGTCAAACGGCCCTGGCGGTTCCAACCGAACTGGGAAGTGGAGCGAATCGTCGAGATCCCCCTGGCGGCCCTCTTCGAGCAGGACAATTACGGCATGCTGACCGTCGAGCTCGAGTCCGCCCTCCCCGTCCGGCACGAGGTGGAACCGGTGAGAAACTTTCCCTGCTTTCTGTACACGCCGCCGGGGGGCCGGGAGGAGGTCCTCTGGGGAGCCACCCTGTCCATCGTCCTGAGCTTCCTGGACATCGTCTTCGGGTTCCCTCTGCCCGCGGCGAACTCGAACCGCGTGATCCGCAAGTTCCTGAGGCCGGACTACGTGACGGGCAACCACAAAACACCCTCCCCGTGAGGCGGAATCCTGTCCATGAGACACCCCGGACTGAAGCTCAGCGCCGTCGTCTTCGACTTCGACGGAACGCTCGCCCTCCTGAACATCGACTTTCGGGAGATGCGCCGGGACGTTCTGGGCCTTGCGGCGTCTTTCGGAATCCCCGAAGACGGCATGGAGAGACTCTTCGTGCTCGAAATGATCGCGGAGACACGCGAACGGATCGCCCGGAAAGCCCCCGGCCGGGAGGACATCTTTTACGAACGGGCGCTGAAACTGGTGATCGACCGCGAGCTGGCGGGTGCCGTGAACAGCGCTCTGTTCCCGGGCATCAGGGAGATGCTCTCGGCGCTGAGGCACAGGGGCATCCGGACGGGGATCCTCACCCGCAACTGCACGGAGGCGGTCACGGCAATCTTCCCGGACATCCGGGGCTACAGCGACGCCGTCGTGACCCGGAACGACACGGAGCGGGTGAAGCCACACCCCGACCACCTGTTGACCGTGTTGAGGATTCTGGACGAAAAGCCCGAAAACGCCGCCATGGTCGGCGACCACCCCATGGACATTCGGGTGGGGAAAGAGGCGGGCGCGCTTTCCGTCGGGGTCCTGACGGGCCATGCCGCCGCCTCCGATCTTGAAGAGGCCGGTGCGGACCTGATCCTCGAGCGGGCCTCGGACATCACGGCATGCCTGGATTGACGAATCCGGTGCCCGATGCCTGCAGCCTGCCGCCCGGGTCAGTGGTAGAGTCTTCTGGCCGGTGCCGGGGCGACGTGCAGACGGATCCCGTTGACCCGCAGGGAGAGGCGCTGCGCCTCCCGCCACAGCTCCTGAGCTGTCCGGCTCAGCTGGTCGAGTTCTTCGGTCATCCTCGCCATGCTTTCCCGGGTGGCCCTGGAGTATTCCTTCAGCTGGCTCTCCCTGGCGCGGCATTCCTCGATGAGCTCCCGGTGCCGCTCCAGCTCTTCCGCCGTCAATTCCTTCTCCCGGATCAGGTCGTCAATGGTTTTGAGCGGTTTCATGGAATCCTCCCCCCTGCAACACGCGCACGGCGGCGCTCCCTTGCCCGGATCGTACCGTCAGCCCCGGGAAATGGCAATACGCCGGGAAGGTGATTTTTCGGGACCCTGCTCTAAGACGGATTCATGAGCGCCCGTACGAAACATTTCGTACTCGCCGCAACCGGTCGTCAACGGCGGCTCCTGCCATACGGGCCCCGGCCGCCAACTTTTGCGCACCAGGAACGCAAAGTGTGGTATAAGGCGGGCACCATACCGCAAGGGGGAAGGGTTCGGGCATGTTCAGAGTCACGGTCACGAAGAGCTTTTCGGCGGCCCACGCCCTGAAGATCGGCGGCAAGTGCGAGGATCTGCACGGGCACAATTTCAAGGTGGATGTCACCGTCGAGGGGCGCGAGCTTGCCCCCGACGGGCTGTTGATCGATTTCCGCGAACTCAAGCGATGGACCGTCGGGGTGCTCGACGAATTGGACCACAAGTTCCTCAACGAACTTCCCGCCTTCTCGGGGGACTGCGCGACGTCGGAGCGGGTGGCGCGCTTCATCTTCGACCGGGTCGCCGCCCGCATGGAAGGGCACGCCGCTCGTCTCGCCTGCGTGACGGTCTGGGAGTCGGACAGCGCCCGCGTGAGCTATACGGGGGAAGACCGATGATCGACGTGCAGAGCCGCCGGGACCGCCGGAAGATCGATATCAAAAAAGTCGGCGTCAAGGGCATCCAGTACCCCATCATCGTCCAGGACCGGGCCAACGGGGTCCAGCACGTCAATGCCGCCGTCAACATGTACGTCAGTCTGCCCCACCAGTTCAAGGGCACCCACATGAGCCGGTTCATCGAGATCCTCAACGAGTACCGGGGGCAGATCAGCATCCGCAGCTTCGAGAAGATCCTGCTCAAGATGCGCGAAAAGCTCAACGCCGAATCCGCGCACATGGAGATCGAGTTCCCCTACTTTATCGAAAAGAGGGCCCCGGTCTCCGGGGCGAAGAGCCTGATGGACTACCGGTGCTGGTTCGCGGGGGAAAACGACGGCAAGAAGACGGACTTCCTCGTCGGGGTCTCCGTCCCCGTGACGACCGTCTGCCCCTGCTCCAAGGAGATGAGCCGTGTCGGGGCGCATAACCAGCGAAGCATCGTGCGGGTCCAGGTCCGCTTTCGGAGGTTCTTCTGGATTGAGGACGTGATCAGCCTCGTGGAGAGTTCCGCGAGCGGCGAGGTCTACTCCCTGCTCAAGCGGGTGGACGAGAAGCACGTGACGGAGGCGGCCCACGCCAACCCCATGTTCGTCGAGGATGTGGTCCGGACCGTGGCGGTGAAGCTCAACCGCGACGCCAATTTCACCTGGTACAGCGTGGAGGCCGAGAACATCGAGAGCATCCACAACCACAGCGCCTACGCCTGTGTGGAGAAAGAGCCCGCCTAGACGCTCTCGTCCATGGGCAGGACGAAGCCCTTGACCCCCGAGCGGGGGTGGGACTTGCGGATGGCCAGGATGGCTTCCTTGATGCGGCTCACCTCGTCGTCTTCGGCGGCGATGAAGAGGGCGTTGTTCTTGCCCGGCCAGCAGTGTGTGCCGAGCTTCGGCTCCGTGTCCACCCCCTCCCCGCGGACCTCCCTCATCTTCGTGTAAGCCTTGAGGCCGCCCTTCTTGAAGAAGTCGATGACGGCCTCGTCGGCGGCATCGCAATAGACGATCAGAAACATCTTCATGGCCCCTCCATGTCCTGTTTCGTTGAGCGCCGGTGCGGGACGGACCCCATCTGACCGTTTATACCCCGTGGAAACGGCCGATTGCAAGCCCCTTCACGGACCGCGAATTGCCTCACAATAAATGTTACCGGAGGTGACGATGCATAGTGGTCGTTGACTCATAATTCATGTTACCGGGAGAGAGACCTTCTCTGGGAGCCGTGACGATGAGTCCGCGAACCAAACGC
>JAAYEC010000029.1 GCA_012728915.1 Deltaproteobacteria bacterium
CACCCGTTCCCATCCCGAACACGGAAGTTAAGCTCTCCAGTGCCGATGGTACTGCACGGGCGACTGTGTGGGAGAGTAGGGCGCTGCCGGACTTAAAAACCTGAAACCCCTTCCCGGAGACGAGGAGGGGTTTTTTGTGTTGACAGGCTCAACGCCTGTGGTATTTAGCTTCAGACCCAGACCATCTCGGGGGACCCCTATGTCCGGACATTCAAAGTGGAGCACCATCAAGCGGAAGAAGGGCGCCGCCGACGCCAAGAAGGGGAAGATCTTCACCCGGCTCGCAAAGGAAATTGCCCTGGCGGCCAAACTCGGCGGCGGCGACCCCGAAGGCAATGCCCGCCTGAGGCAGGCCATTCTCGCCGCGAAGGCCGAAAACATGCCCAAGGACAACATCGAACGGGCCATCAAGAAAGGCTCCGGCGGGCTCGACGGTGGCGTGCAGTACGAGGAGATCACCTACGAGGGGTACGGCCCCGGAGGGGTGGCCGTCATCGTGGAGGTGATGACGGACAACCGCAAACGCACCGTGGCCGACATCCGGCACATCTTTTCCAAGTACGGCGGCAACCTCGCGGAGAACGGGGCCGTCGCCTGGATCTTCTCCAAGAAGGGAAGCATTCTCATCGAAAAGAAGAGCATCAGCGAGGACAAGCTCATGGAGCTGGCCCTCAATGCAGGCGCCGAGGACGTCCGGGAAGAGGAGAACGAGTTCGAGATCATCACCGAACCCGCGTCCTTCGAGGCAGTCAGGAAGGCCATCGATGCCGCCGGGGTCAAGTGCCTAGAGGCCAGAATGGGCATGATTCCCTCCAGCACGGTCCGACTGGACGAGTCGAAGGCCTCCTCCATGCTCAAGCTCATGGAGAGGATGGAGGACAACGACGACGTGCAGAACGTGTATGCAAACTTTGACATACCGGATGCCATCATGGAGAAGCTTAGCTAGGCCGCCGTCGGAATGATCAGGCCCGGCCATCGATGAGAGTTCATCTTCAGGCATTAAGCCTGTGAAAATCGGAAGAGCAGAAGAGAGGAAGAACGGACGATACGAAAGAATGGGACATTCACTCCGAGCTTCCGCTCTTCATGACTTCCTCGCTTCGTATGCATGGGGCGAGGCCATGACTGGGCCGCGATTGAACGCCCTGGAAAGAATCAGGCGAAGCAGGTGAGAACGCTGGGGATCGATCCGGGAAGCCGCGTGACGGGGTACGGCGTCGTCCAGCAGGCCGGTGGCCGGATCGTCCGGGTCGATCACGGCGAGATCCGGATCAAGAGCGGCGAGCCCTTCACCCGGTGTCTCTTGCGAATCTTCGACGAGCTGACCGAGGTCATCGAACGGGCGAGACCCGATGCGGTGGCCCTGGAGGATATCTTCTACGGCAAGAACGTCAAGAGCCTCATCAAGCAGGGACACGTGAGGGGTGTGGCGTTGCTGGCGGCCTCGCGGAGCGGCGTGCCGGTCCACGAATACACGCCACTCGAAGTCAAGAAGGCCGTCGTCGGCTACGGGCAGGCCGAAAAACAGCAGGTGCAGATGATGATCCGGGTGATCCTCCAGCTGCCGGAAACACTGCCGCCAGATGCCTCCGATGCGCTGGCCGTTGCCATCTGCCACACGAATACAAGAAAGGATGCGGTCCTGTGACCGCACCCTTTCGGCCAATGGCTAAAGGCAAAAGGCTTAAGGGAGCCGGAAACGAATCTTGTCCGGGTCTCCTTCCCTTAGCCGCTAGCCCTACGCCCTGAGCCAGGGTTTTTTATGATCGCAAGCCTCACCGGGATCCTCCGATTCAAATCCCCCGGCCACATCACCGTCGAGGTCAACGGCGTCGGCTACCGCGTCTTCATCCCCTTGTCCACATTCTATGAGCTTGCCGACGAGGGGTCCCCGATCGCGCTGAACGTCTACACTGCCGTCCGCGAGGATGCGATCCACCTCTACGGTTTCCGGACGCCGGAGGAGAAACAGATCTTCGAGCTTCTACTCTCCGTCAACGGGATCGGCCCGAAACTGGCCATCGGGCTTCTCTCGGGCGTCTCCCCCGCCGACTTCGTCCGGGCGGTCTTCATGGAAGATCGACAGACGCTGACGAAAATCCCCGGCGTGGGCAAGAAGACGGCCGAGCGGATGATCCTGGAGCTCCGCGACCGGGTGATCAAGCTGGCCCCGCAGGAGAAACGGGAAGAGTCGAAAGAAGAGGGTTCTCCCGATACCGTCCGGGAAGACGCCCTGTCGGCCCTGGTGAACCTGGGCTACAAGAAGAGCGCGGCGAGGACGGTACTGGAACGGGTTTTGACCGGCCCCGGGGAGCGTCTTGTTCTGGAAGAGGCGCTGAAGCGCGCCCTGAAGGAACTGTCCTGAGTGCGGGCCGGGGAAGGTCAACGTGGAACAAAAGGACGACAACAGAAATCCTCTGGTGGATCCGGATATCCTCGAGTGCGAGCGCGAGGAGGAAGGGACGCTCCGGCCACGGACGCTTGCCGAGTACGTCGGGCAGGAGCGGGTGAAGGACAGCCTCGCCGTTTTCATCGAGGCGGCGCGCATGCGCGGCGAAGCCCTCGATCATGTCCTGCTCTCGGGCCCCCCGGGCCTAGGGAAAACGACGCTGGCCTACATCCTTTCGCGCGAGATGGGCGTCGGCATCAAGGTGACCTCGGGACCCGTCATCGAACGGCAGGGAGATCTCGCCGCGATCCTCACGAATCTCCAGGAGCACGATGTGCTCTTCATCGATGAGATTCACCGATTGCCCAACGTGGTGGAAGAGATCCTCTATCCGGCCATGGAGGACTACCACATCGACATCCTCGTCGGACAGGGCCCGTCGGCACGTTCCATGAAGCTCAATATCCCCCGCTTCACCCTGGTGGGGGCCACGACACGCGCGGGGCTGCTTACCTCGCCGCTTCGCGACCGTTTCGGCATGAGCTTCCGCCTCGAGTTCTACAACGCCCAGGAACTGGCCACCATTGTTCGCCGCTCCTCGAAGATCCTGGACATTCCGGTGGACGATGCCGGCGCAGGCGAGATAGCCAGGCGCTCCCGCGGAACGCCCCGCATCGCAAACCGGCTCCTGCGGCGCGTGCGGGATTTTGCCCAGGTGAGGGCCGACGGGGTCGTCACGAAGGACGTGGCTGCGAGGGCCCTCGAGTTCCTGGAAGTGGATCACCGGGGCTTCGACGTCATGGACCGCAAGCTCCTGCTGCTGCTCATCGACAAGTTCAATGGGGGGCCCGTCGGGATCGACAGTCTCGCCTCGTCTCTCGGGGAGGAACGCAACACCATCGAGGACGTCTACGAACCCTACCTCGTCCAGGAAGGGTACATCGTCCGGACGGCCCGCGGCCGGATCGCCACGAAGGCCGCCTACGACCATTTCGGGAAGACCTGGAGCGGCAACCAAAAGGAGTTGTTCTGAAAAGGCAGGCATAAGCCGCCTGGCGCAAGGCTAAAGACGGAAAAGATCGTGCCGGCCGCCCTTAGCCGTAAGCCCTTCGCCATAAGCCGTTTGCCCTTAGCCATATGCCCATGAAGCTATTGCTCCACATCTGCTGTGCGCCGTGCACGATCTACCCGCTTGAGATTCTTCGGAAAGAGGCGGGCGGCATCAAGGGGCTGTTTTTCAACCCCAACATCCATCCCTATCTCGAATACAGGAAGCGGCTCGAGGCGCTGCGGGACTATTCGGCCCGGGTGGGCCTTGCGGTCGAGGAAGCCGAGGACTATCCGATGGAGGACTTCCTGCGCAAGACGTCTTACATGGGCAAAGACCGCTGCAGCTACTGCTACGAGGTGAGGCTGCGACGTACGGCCGCCCAGGCCCGCAAGGGGTTTTTTGATGCATTCACGACGACCCTGCTCTTCAGTCGATACCAGAAACACGACCTGATCCGGCAGACAGGGGAGGCCATCTCTCGGGAAATGAAGATCCCATTTTATTATCAGGACTTCAGGGCCGGATGGGAGGAAGGAAACCGCCGCTCCAGGGAGTCGGGAATGTACCGCCAGAAGTACTGCGGATGCCTGTTCAGCGAAAAGGAACGGTACTATAAGGAAAAGTGAACACTCTTTTTTCCCGTGGCTTGTGGCTTTCTTGCAACAATTCGATTCTTCCGTTGCGCCGGTTACGCCGTCCGTCCACGACTCATCACCGGATACATTTAATGATATAAACAAGTTATACATTTCTTCGACTTCTTTCCACCTCCCTTTTCCCTGGCATACCGCTTGCTCATGGCAAAACCATCCTTTTTGAAGGACATGTGATGTACTGGCAGAAAACGGTTAAAGAAGAGATCAATTTCCGCAGTGTGGGACTTCATTCCGGCAGGAAGGTCGGCATGACCATCAAGCCGGCCGAGGCGGATGCGGGGATCGTGTTCGTACGGAAGGACGTGACCTCGGACAACCGCATCGCTGCCGACATTCAGAACGTCACCGACACGACGCTTGCCACGACCCTCGGAGTGAACGGCACCCGGGTTCACACCGTGGAGCACCTGCTTTCGGCCTTCCGGGGCCTGGGGATCGACAACGCCGTCGTGGAAGTGGACACCTTCGAAGTGCCGATCATGGACGGAAGTTCCCAGCCGTTTATCAGCACCCTGAAGAAAGTGGGCCTGAAGACGCTCCGAAAGCCCCGCCGGTATCTCAAGGTCAAAAAGACCGTTTCCGTCTCCGAGGGGGAGAGCATGGCCATGCTGGAGCCGTCCCCCGATTTCCGCATCACCTACAAAATCGATTTTCCCCATCCCGCCGTGGGGACGCAGAGTTTCCACATGGTCTTTACCCCCGAAGCCTACGAAAAAGAGATCAGTTCGGCCAGGACCTTCGGATTCCTGAGAGACGTGGAGTATCTGCAGGCGAAGGGGCTTGCCCTCGGCGGCTCGCTGCAGAACGCCGTTGTCCTCGACGATGAGAGGGTGATCAACAAGGAAGGGCTCCGCTCGCCCGACGAGTTCGTCAAGCACAAGATCCTCGATGCCGTGGGGGATTTGTACCTCATCGGCATGCCGATTCTCGGCCACTTCACGGCCTACAAATCGGGCCACAGACTCAACACCCAGCTTCTGAAGGCGCTGCTTGCCGGCGAGGACAGCTGGGAGATCGTTCCCCACCCCCACCCCGCCTCCCGGGCGGATGTTCACGGGGACCGCGTGCCCGACGCGAAACCCGCCGCCGCCGCCGCGACATGATCCTTTCTGGACCGGCCTGAGGCGAAAGGCTTCGAATGCCGCTTGCCCCGGACCCTCGGTCGGTTGCCGTCTCCGATTGTCCTTTACAAGTTTTCGCTTACCATGTATTTGCCTGAGGGGGCGCGCGACGCCGGGCCCCGACCCGCAGCCATGGACCAGAAAGTCGAAAAACAGCAGGCACTCCTCACGGCCGAGATGAAGCGCAGACGGCGCGAGCGGATCATCATCGCCGCCACCGTCATCGGCATCGTCCTGCTGACCTTCATCGAGACCAGTATCTTCAGCAAGGAGACCCTCGTCCCCGATTTCCGCGACGTGGTCATCTTCGGCCTCATCAACGTCAACATCATCCTCGTCCTGCTTCTGATCTTTCTCATCGTCCGCAACATCGTCAAGCTCGTATACGAGAGGCGCCGCGGAATCCCGGGCTCGAAGCTCCGCACCAAGCTCGTTGCCGCCTTCGTGACGCTCAGCCTCGTGCCGACCTTCATCCTGTTCCTGGTGGCCACCAACTTCCTGTCCTACAGTATCGACAACTGGTTCAACATCCGCGTGGGCGGCGCCCTGAACCTTTCCCTCGAGCTGGCCCAGAACTACTACCAGCAGACCTCGGAGAACGTGAAGTATTACGCCGAGCAGCTGAGCGCCGACATCACCAAGAACCGTCTCTTCGAAAAGGACCGCCTGGAGTATCTGCGGTCCCTGGTGGAGCAGCGCCAGCGAATCTACAAGCTCGGTCTCATCGAGGTCTACTTCAACGAGGAGACGGACAAGATCGTCTTCAAGGACCCGGGCAATCCCGACATCCCGGAGCTCGGGCTCTCGCCCAAGCTCCGGGAAGACATTCGGGCAGGCAGGCAGTTTACGACGATGCAGTCCGTCGGTCTCGGGGATTTCATCCGTGGGATATCGCCCGTCTACGTCACGGCCGGCTCGACGGTCATCGTCGGGGCCGTCGTGGTGAACTGCTACGTCCCGAAGGGGCTCGTCGACAAGATGACGACGATTTCCCGAATCAACGAGGAGTACAAGCAGTTCAGGCTGCTCAAGAACCCCATCAAGACAAGTTACATCGTCATCCTTTTCGTCGTCACGCTGCTGATCATCTTTTCGGCCACCTGGTTCGGTTTCTTCCTTGCCAAGGGCATCACGGAGCCCGTGCAGGACCTCGCCGAGGCGACCCACGCCATCGCCCAGGGGAACCTGGACTATAAGATCAACGTCGTGGCCGACGACGAGATCGGGGTCCTGGTGAACTCCTTCAACCGGATGACGGGAGACCTGAAGGTCAGCAAGGAGAGCCTCGAACAGGCCAACCTCGATCTGGAACAGCGCCGCAAGTACATGGAGACGGTGCTTCGCAACGTCTCGGCGGGCGTGGTGGCCATCGATCGGGAGGGGGTCATCACGACGGTCAACCGGGCCGCCGAGAGGCTGCTCGACATCAAGACGGAGAAAGTCCTGAACCACCGTTACGAGGAGGTGCTCCAGCCCGGCCACCTGGATCTCGTCCGCGAGATCCTCACGGAGATCACCGGGGTTGAGACGGGATACGTGGAGAAGCAGATCCCGCTCACCCTCAAGGACCGTGCCCTCACCCTGCTGGTGACGACGACGGTGCTGCTCGACGACGACAACGACTACATGGGCATGGTCGTCGTCTTCGAGGACATCACCCAGCTGCAGCGTGCGGAGCGCATCGCAGCCTGGCGCGAGGTGGCCCGCCGGATCGCCCATGAGATCAAGAACCCGTTGACGCCCATCCAGCTCTCGGCGCAGAGGCTGCAGCGCAAGTTCGGCGAAAAGATCGGGGAGGACGAGGCCGTCTTCATGGAATGCACCGGCACGATCATCAGCCAGGTCGACGTCCTGAAAAACCTCGTCAACGAGTTCTCGCGCTACGCGCGGATGCCCGTGGCCAACCTGACGCCCGGCGATCTCAACGGGGTGATCCGGGACGCCGTGGTCCTCTACCAGGACGCCCACAAGGAGATCGCCTTCGATTACCGGCCCGATGCGGAGATGCCGCGGTTCAGGCTGGATGCCGAGCAGATCAAGCGCGTCATGATCAACCTCCTGGACAATGCCGTGGCCGCCATGAGCCGGGGGGCGGGGAAGATAGAAATCGAGACGATGCACGACCGTGAGCATCGTCGGGCCCGGGTCGAGGTCCGGGACAACGGGACCGGGGTATCCCGCGCGGACAAAGCGAAGATGTTCGAGCCCTACTACTCGACGAAGAAATCGGGCTCCGGTCTCGGGCTTGCTATCGTCAGCTCCATCATCAGCGAGCACCGGGGCTCCGTGACCGTGGCCGACAACGAGCCCCGGGGCACAGTCGTGGCGTTCGAGCTGCCTATCGAGCAGGCCGAGGAACCGGCGAAGGCGGAGAACTGACCCGTGTGCGGGGCGGGAAAGACGAGACGCCCCCGGGTTTGCCGGGGCCTTGCACTGTCAGGGTCTCGCCGTCTCAGCGTCTAATCTTTCTTGGCTTCCAGGCTGTGCGTCTTGATCTTGCGGTGGAGGTTGCTGCGTTCGAGCCCGATGGAGTCTGCCGTCTTGGAGATGTTCCCCTCGTTTTCCTGCAGCTTCTTCATGATGAACTTCTTTTCGAATTCCATCTTGGCCTTCCGGAAGGAGTTGTACGTGAAGATGGTGTCCATGGCCTCTCCGGTCTGCACTTCCTTCGAGAGGGGCGGGATGTCGTCGGCGGTGATCTCGGCGCCCTGCGTCATGATGACGAGTCGCTCCATGATGTTCTTGAGCTCCCGGACATTGCCCGGCCAGCTATGCTCCATGAAGACCTCGATGGCGTCATCGGAGATGGCCTTCGGCTCGACGCCCTCCTTCACACAGAAGTCGTTCACGAATTGGGCGGCGAGGATCGGGATGTCCTCCTTGCGGTCTCGGAGCGGGGCAATGGTGAGGGGGATGACGTTCAGGCGGTAGTAGAGGTCCTGCCGGAACCGCTCTGCCTCCATCTCCTTTTCGAGGTCCTTGTTTGTCGCCGCGAGCACCCGCACGTCCGTGTCGATGAACTTGTTGCCGCCCACTCGTTCGAATTTCTTTTCCTGGAGAATTCGCAGGATCTTCGCCTGGGCCTTGAGGCTCATGTCGGCCACCTCGTCGAGGAAGAGGGTCCCCTCGTGGGCAAGCTCGAATTTGCCGCGCTTTTTAGCCGTGGCGCCCGTGAAGGAGCCCTTTTCGTGGCCGAACAGCTCGCTCTCGATGAGCTCTTCGGGGATGGCCGCGCAGTTCACCTCGATGAAGGGCCGCCTGGCCCTCTTGCTCTGGTAGTGGATCGACCGGGCCACGAGCTCCTTTCCCGTGCCGTTTTCCCCCATGATGAGGATCCAGGCGTTCGTCGGGGCGACGATCCGGATCATCTCCTTGAGTTCGAGGATCGTTCTGCTCCGGCCGATGAGCTCGTAGGCGGAGGTGACCTTCTGCTTGAGGATCCTGTTCTCTTCCTCGAGGCGGACGAGGGCCAGGGCATGATTGACCAGCAGGACGACCTTTTCCAGGGAGATGGGCTTTTCGATGAAGTCGAAGGCGCCGAGCTTGGTCGCCTTCACGGCCGTCTCGATCGTGCCGTGTCCCGACATCATGATGACGGGAACCTGGGGGGTTTCGGCCTTGATGATTTTGAGGGCCTCGAGACCGTCCATGCCCGGCAGCCAGATGTCCAGCAGCACCAGGTCCGGCACGTCCTCCTCGATGGCCTTGAGGGCGTCCTCGCCGCTTCCGGCCGTGCGGACTTCGTACCCCTCGTCACTCAGGATTCCCCGCAGCGACTGGCAGATGCTCTCTTCGTCGTCGACGACCAAGATGGTCTTGTACATCGTTGCTCTTCCGGGGATGACGCATCATGCGGATCCGTTCGTGAACCCGCACCCTCTTCCTTGCATCACCCGTTCCCGTTTTTCATTTCTTCAGCAAATGGTCGGCCACCCGGTCGTGCAGCATCTTCGAGGCCGTTTCGTTTCCCACAAGACCCACGCGGATGCCGAGAGTCGTCAGGTCCTTGTCCTTGTATTTCAGCCGGAAGGTGACCTTTTCATCGTTGATCACGGCCGTGATCTTTCCGCCGTCGGTCTGCCTGTCCGGCTCGACGTCACGACCCTTCATGTCGGCAATCGTTTTCTCCACGGCGGACCAGACGCCGGGCACCGGGAAGTAGTAGTCCGTCCTCAATTCCCCCTCGACGTAATAGTAGGTCCCCGTGCCCCCGGCCACGGCCGCCCCCGTGACGACGAGGACGGGGCAGCCGTAAAAGGCAAAACAGCCTGCCAGCAGGATCAGTGCAACAGCCGCTCGTTTCCGGTGGATCATACGTGTCCCTCCCCTTTCCCTTGGTTCTGATGGTTCGTGTCATCGGCGGGCTTTTGCGGCTTGCCCTCCTCCGCGAACGCCTTCAGTCCTTCCGCCAGGGACCGAAGTTTCCTGTCCACGAGGAAGCCGACCGTGTCTTCCGGGTAACTGCCCTTCTCGTCCGGCGCGCCGGCAGGCACGCCCGTCAGCAGGGCGATGCCCTCGTCGACGGTCCTGATCGGCCAGATGTGGAACTTCCCGTCGGCGACGGCCTTGACGACGTCCTTGCGCAGGACGAGTTCCGGCACGTTGAGATGCGGGATCATGACCCCCTGCTTCCCCGTGAGCCCCCGCGCCCTGCAGACATCGTAGAACCCCTCGATCTTCTGGTTCACACCGCCGATGGGCTGAATTTCCCCTTTCTGGTTCACCGAGCCCGTCACGGCGATATCCTGCCTCAGGGGTAGTTCCGAGAGGCTCGAGAGAATGGCGTAAATCTCCGTCGAGGAGGCGCTGTCGCCGTCCACTCCGCCGTAGGACTGCTCGAAGCAGATGCTCGCGCTCATCGTCAGCGGCTTGTTCTGCGCGTACGTGCCCCGGAAGTAGCCCTCCAGGATGAGCACCCCCTTGTCGTGGGTCCTGCCCGAGAGCTTGGCCTCCCGCTCGATGTTGATGATGCCTGCCCGGCCCATGGAGGTCTTGGCCGTGATCCGCGAAGGCTTTCCGAAGGCGTATTCCCCCATGTCGTAGACGGAAAGGCCGTTGACCTGTCCCACGACCCTGTCCTCCGTGTCGATCATGATGGTACCGTCGTCGATGAGTTCCTGGATCTTCTCCTCGATCTGGCTGACGCGGTGGATCTTCTCCTCGTAGGCGCGATCCACGTGGCTGTCCGTGACGATGTCGCTGCCTTCCTTCTTCGCCCAGTAGTGGGCCTCCCGGACGAGATCGGCCACCTCGCTGAATCGGGTCGAGAGCTTCTTCTGCCTTCCCGTCAGGCGCACACCGTGCTCCACGACGGCGCAGACGGCCTTCCGGTCGAAGTCGAGCAGCTTCTCCTCGTCGACGACGCGCTTGATGAGGCAGACATACTCCTGGATGTTCTCGTCGGTGTTGGCCATCTCGACGTCGAACTGGGCCTTTGTCTTGAAGATTTCCTGGAAATCCCTCTCCAGGTTATAGAGCAGGTAGTACAGGTAGTCGTCGCCGATCATGATCACCTTGATGTCCAGCGGGATCGGCTCGGGCTTGATGGCCGTGGGCAGGAAGCTGAAGGGGTCATAGGGCTGCATGTTCATCTCGCGGCTCTTCAGGGTCCGCTTGAGAAACGTCCAGACCCCGGGTTCGATGAGGGCCTCGAGGGCGTCGAAGACGATGTAGCCCCCGTTTGCCCGCAGGAGCGAGCCGGCCTTGATGTGAGTGAAGTCGGTGCGCCAGAATCCCGATCGGTCCACCTCGCGCTCGATCGTGCCGAAGAGGTTCTTGAACGTCGGCGCCGTCTCGATGATGATGGGCGTCTTCTCGGTCTCTGCATGGTCCACGAGTACGTTGACCTTGAACTCGATGAACCGCCTCGCGGGGGCCTGCGGGACGGCGAAGGGCAGCGCCTGCTGCTGGGACTGCTCCTCCTCCTTCTCCTGGAACATCTTCAGGTTCGACAGGATATGTTCGCGGACCTCGTCGAGATACCCGTTGACCTTTTCGTTGGAGTCGCCGTACCGCAATTGCAGGTCCGAGATCTGGGCCGTGACGGCCGGCGAACCGTAGCGGTGCTCGAGCGTCGCGATCTGCCTCCGGATCTCCCGCTCGATGTCCCGCGTTTCCCGCATGACGCCCTCGAGCTCGATCCTCATCTCGACGATCTTCTTCCGGATCTTCTCCAGCTCCTCACGACTGAACTTGTCCTCTTCGGCCATCGCCTCGAGCTGCTCAAAGGGCACGGGACGCCCTTCCACGATGGGGGCGATGTCCTGCCGGGTGAAGGGGCCCATCTGGAACTGCACGAGCTGGAAACTCTCCTTCAGCAGCCGCTCGTTGAAGTCCCGGACGATCTCCTTCTGTTTCTGCCGGTATGAATTGATGACCTCTTCGGATTCCTTCTTGAACTCGTCGCTCTCGAGGATCAGCGGGATCTCTTTGCGCAGGTGCGCGACGAGTTCGTCCATGTCCTTCCGGAACGTCCGCCCCTGCCCCGCCGGGAACAGGATCACGCGCGGACTGTCGGGATCCTTGAAATTGTGAACGTAGCAGATGTCGTGTGGAACGGGCTTCTTGAGGTCCAGCTGGGCGAGCAGGTTTTTGATCGTGGTCGTTTTTCCCGTTCCCGTCATCCCGGAGACGTAGATGTTGTAGCCTGGACTCTCAATCTCGAGCCCAAGCGTGATGGCCTTGACGGCCCGGCTCTGCCCGATGATCTTTTCGGTTCTCCTGCATTCCTTCGTGGTGTCGAAGCCGAGCAGATCGGGGTTGCAGGTCCACCGGAGCAGCTCGACGGGCACTTCTCTCAGTTGAGTCAGCTCTGCCATGACGTTTCCCTTTTTATTGCGTTCGACCGGATTCGGTGGAAATAGTAATCAATGCGGCCCGAATTGTCCATTCTTTCTTGTGCGGCGGGCCCCGCAGCGCGCGCCCTCCGGAGGTTTTGCCGGGAGGCCTGCATCCCTGGGCGGTACGGGGCGGAACGGGTCTAGGCGTCAGGACGAGATCTCGCCTGACAGCCTGGCGAATTCCCTCAGCAGGTCTTCCTGCTTCCGGGAGAGATTGGTGGGGATCTTGACGAGGACCTGAATTACTTGGTCCCCCCGGCCGAGACCCTTCAGATGGGGCACTCCCTTGCCCTTCAGGCGGAAGATCCTGCCGCTCTGCGTCCCCTTGGGGATTTTCAGGGATTCCTTGCCTTCCACGGTCGGCACTTCGACGGCGGCTCCAAGGGCGGCCTGGGTGATGGAGACGGGGATCCGGCAGAGGATGTCGTGGCCGTCCCGTTCGAAGAACTCGTGGGGCTCCACGTGGATGAAGACGTAGAGATCGCCGCTGGGCCCTCCGAAATCCCCTTCCTCGCCTTCGCCGCGCAGGCGCAGGCGGGAGCCCGTCTCGACGCCGGCGGGAATCCGAAGGCTCACCGTCTTGCGGACCTTCGCTTTTCCCGTCCCGTAGCATGCCTTGCAGGGGTTCTTGATCACGCGGCCTGCCCCCCGGCACTGCGGGCAGGTCGTGCTGATCGTGAAAAAGCCGCTCGACTGGGTCACCGTCCCGCGGCCCGCGCAGCGGGGGCAGTTCTCCGGCTGGGTCCCCGCTGCAGCTCCCGTTCCCGCGCATTCCCTGCAGCGTTCGAACTTCTCCAGCTCTATCTGGGTGGAGGTTCCCTTCACGGCGTCCATGAAGGAGACCCTGAGATCATAGCGCAGGTCGGCCCCCTGGCGCACGGCGGAACGGGCCCGGGTCCCCGAAAATCCGAAGACGTCTTCGAAGATGTCGCTGAAATTCGTGAAGATGTCGTCGAAGCCCGAGAAGCCGCGGAAACCGGTCCCGTTGATCCCCTCGTGTCCGTAGCGGTCGTAGATCTTCCGCTTCTCGGCGTCCCGCAACACCTCGTAGGCCTCGGCGGCCTCTTTGAATTTCTCTTCGGCCTTCTTGTCCCCGGGGTTGCGGTCCGGGTGGTGCTGCATGGCGAGCCTGCGGTAGCTCCTCTTGATTTCTTCATCAGAGGCGCTTCGGTCTACGCCCAGGATTTCGTAGTAGTCCCGCCTTTCCATGTCAGCTCCGCATCGCCCTTTCCGGGCACACCTGTCCTGTCCGGTTTTCCGGTAAAATAAGGACGCCTCGCGGTCCTGTCAAGGCAAGAGGGGGATTTCCCCCCGGATCACGGCCTCTTCGTGAATCGGCGGAGGGCTTCCTCGTACTTCTGGCGAGTTTTCTCAATGATCTCGGGGGGCAGTTGAGGGGCCGGCGGCTTCTGGTCCCATTGGAGCGACAGCAGGTAGTCCCTGAGGAACTGCTTGTCGTAACTTTTCTGACCGCGGCCTTCCACGTAATCGTCCCGGGGCCAGAACCGGGACGAGTCGGGGGTGAGCACCTCGTCGATGAGGATCAGTTCACCGCCGGCCAGCCCGAACTCCATCTTCGTGTCGGCGATGATGATGCCCGCGGCGGTCGCGATCTCGTCTGCGCGCCTGTAGACGGCGAGGCTCAGCGCGATGATCCGTTCCGTCAGCTCCCTGCCGATGAGGCGGGCCATCTCCTCGACGGAGATGGGCAGGTCGTGCTCCCCCTCGGGGGCCTTCGTGGAGGGGGTGAAGATCGGCTCGGGCAGTTTGGAGGACTCCTTTAGCCCGTCCGGCAGCCGGATGCCCGAAACGGGCTTGCCCTTCGAGTAGTCCTTCCAGGCCGAGCCCGTGATGTATCCCCTCACGATGCACTCCACGGGGAGGGGCCTTGCCTTCCGGACGAGCATGCTGCGGCCCCTCAGGATGTCCCGGTGGGGCCTGCAGACCTCGGGGTAGGCTTCCTCGTCCGTCGTGACGAGGTGATTGCCGACGATGTCGGTCATTTGGCGGAACCAGAATTCGGAGAGCTTCGTCAGGACTTCGCCCTTTCCGGGGATGGGGTCCGGCATGATCACGTCGAAGGCCGATATGCGGTCCGTCGCCACGATGAGAAGATGCTCCCCCAGATCGTAAATGTCGCGCACCTTGCCCCGGGTGACGAGCTTCAGGCCTTTCAGGTCGGTCTGGTACAGTGCGGGCTGCGTCATGGTCTTTTCCTTGCTCACCGGACGTAGGGGTTGTTGCGCTTCTCGCTGCCGATGGTCGAGGTCGGCATCCGGCCGTAGTTGTGGCCGGGCAGGACGACGGTGTCGTCGGGCAGCGTATAGAGCCGCTCCCGGATGGACTGCTCCAGGATTTTCCAGGATCCTCCCGGCAGGTCCGTCCGCCCGACGGCCTCGACGAAAAGGGTGTCGCCCGTGAACACGAAGCCGTCCGTGTACAGCGAGATCCCGCCCGGGGTATGGCCCGGCGTGTGCAAGACCTTCAGCTTGACCCTGCCCGCTTCGATCGTATCCCCGTCCCGGACGAGGATGTCGGCGGCAGGCGAGGCTTTCGCGCGGAACATGGCCAGGATCATGGCCGGTGTCGAGGTCAGCATGCCGGCGTCGGCTTCGTGGATGACAATCTTTGCCCCCGTCTTCTTCTTCATGTCGGCGTTTCCCGAGATGTGATCTACGTGGCCGTGGGTGTTCACGACGGTACGGATCGTGAGGCCGTTCTTCTCCGCTTCCGCGAGGATCCGGTCCGTCTCCGCCGCCGGGTCGATCACGAGGGCATCCCCCGTCTCTTCGTCGCCGACGATATAGGCAAAGATGGCCATGTGGCCGACTTGGAGCTGCTTGAGGATCATGCCTGCCTCCTGGGGGCGAAAATGTAAGGGCTCCGACACCGGTTTTCCTCGACCGTTTCTGTCGGAGCCACCGATTGGAAAATAGCATCAAGGCGCGCCGGAGTCAACGGGGGATGCACGGGGGGATTCAGCGCCTTCGGGCAAGCAGGGCCGCGAAAAACCCGTCCGTGCCGTGCCGATGGGGGAACGTCCGGAAGAATCCCCTGTCGTCAAGGACGCCGGACGGGAAACCGCCGGGAGGTCGGACCGGGCAGAAGCCGGGGTGTCTGTCCAGGAACGCCGCCACGACGCCGTCGTTCTCCTCGGGCATGACGGAGCATGTGCTGTAGAGGAGGGTTCCGCCGGGCTTCACGCATCCGGCGGCGTTGTGGAGGATGCGGCCCTGCAGGGCCGGCATTTCGGCGAGCTTGCTCTCGGTCAGATGCCAGCGGATCTCGGGGTTTCTCCGCAGGGTGCCGAGCCCCGAGCAGGGGGCGTCTACGAGGACCCGGTCGAACGTCCCGAGCCGGGCCGTCCCGTCCGGGTCGGTTGCGTCGACGAGGACGGTCCGCACCGTCGCGATTCCCCGGAGCCGTGCCGCGGACTCCAGGGCTGTGAGCTTGGCCCGCCGGATGTCGGCCGCGACGATCTCCCCGCGGTTTTCCATCAGGGCCGCCAGGTGGGTCGTCTTCCCTCCCGTGCCCGCGCAGAGATCCAGAGCCCGCTCCCCGCTTTGAGGCGCCAGCAGACGGGACACCAGCTGTGAGGCCTCGTCCTGGATGAAAAGCAGACCTTCGGCGATCTCCGGCACTTCCCGGAGCGAGCTCGTCGCTTCGGCCAGCACGATCCCGTCTGGAGACCAGCGCGCGGCCTTGGCCTCGAGCCCCGCCCGCGCAAGTCTTGCCAGTATCCCGTCCCTGGTGGCGCGCAGCGTGTTGACGCGAAGGGCCAAGGGCGGAATTTCGTTGTCGGCCCGGCAGAGGGCCCGCGTTTCCTCGAGACCGAGGTCTGCAATCCATCGATCGACGAGCCAGAGGGGGTGGGAATGGGCCACGGATAGGTGGCCGGCAGGGTCCGACGCCGGATCGGGAAACACGACCCCCGGGAGGCCTCTCAGGGCGTTTCGCAGGATTGCGTTGACGAGCCTGTCCCGGCCCGGGGTCAGCCGCTTTGCCGTGTCGACGGCCTCGTCGACGGCGGCATAGGCGGGAATCTTCTCCGCGAAGCGCACCTGGTAGAGTGCGACGCGGAGGATGTTCCGGACGCCGGGCTCCAGCGCAGAGGGCTTTCCCCTGTGGAAGCGATCGATCAGGAAATCCAGCAAGCCCCGCATGCGCAGTGTGCCGTAGACGAGGAACGTCAGCAGCCCGCGGTCGGCTTCGGCGCGCGGTCGACCCGACGAGAGGACGCTGTCGAGCAGGGGCTCGGCGAAGGAGCGCTCCCTGTCGACGCGGTTGAGGATCTGGACGGCGAGGGCCCGGGGGTTGTCTTTCAGCTTGCTGTGCCTCCGCATCCCAGGGGGTGCTCCTGATGTCGGCCGGAAGGCAGAAGGTGAGAGGGTAAGAGGGTAAGACGGTTGGAGAATCTTCCGGCAAAATTGGGCGTCACCGCCTTTCCGACCTTCTCACCTTCAAACCTTCTTACCTTCTTCCATGCCCAGTCTCTTCCCCGGCACGAACCGGAATCCCCGGAGGAACTCCGATACGGGCATGCGCTTCCTGCTCTCGAGCTGGATGTCTTTCAGGTACACGTAGCCGCCGCCGGCGGCGATTTTGAGTCCTCTCTGGTCCGGTCCGATGATGGTCCCCGGCGCTTCGCAGCATGGTGTGGCCTCCTCGGCCTCGGCGGCAAAGACCTTGAGCACCTTGCCGTCCAAGTGCGTGTACGCGCCGGGCACGGACGACAGGCCGGCCACGAATCGGGCGATGGCGCGCGCCGGGGCCTCCCAGCGGATCAGGCCGTCTTCCTTCTTCAGGCGGGGCGCGAAGGTGGCGAGCGAGTGGTCCTGGGGGACAGGACGGACGGTGCCCGCCGCCAATCCCTCGATCGTGCGGAGCAGGCACTGCGCCCCCAGGACGGCGAGACGGTCGTGGAGATGGTCGTAGGTCTCGCCGGGCTCGATCGGCGTCTCCTCCTGGAGAAGAATGTCACCCGAGTCGACCCCTTCATCCATCCGCATGATCGTGATGCCCGTTTTCTCCTCGCCCCGGATGAGGGCCCAGTTCATGGGGGCGGCCCCGCGGTACCTGGGAAGAAGCGACGGGTGGACGTTCACGCAGCCCAGCGGAGGGCCGTCGATCATCTCCTTCGGCAGGATCTGTCCGAAGGCGACGAGGACAACCATGTCCGGTGCGAGAGCGCTGAAAATCTCCAAAAACGCCGGGGCCCGGACCTTCTCGGGCTGCAGGACGGCCAGGCCGTGCCTCCCGGCCGCCTCCTTCACCGGCGAGGCGACGAGACGCTGGCCGCGCCCCTTGGGCCGATCGGGCTGGGTGACGACGCCGATGATCGGCCAGGCCTTCTCGACCAGGAGCTCCAGCGACGGGACCGCGAATTCCGGTGTTCCCATGAACAAAATGCGGGGTCTGGTTTCGGACATGTTCAACCTTCAAATGGCTTAAGGCCGGGGGCTTAGGGCTCAGGATAAAAATACCGGTGAGTTCTGTCCTTGCCCTTGGCCCTTCGCCATATGCCTTAAGCCTGCTGTTATCACATAAAATTCACGGGATCCACGTCGACGCGGATCTCGCAGCCCGGAATCTCGATTCCCTCGATGAGCCGCCGCACAAAGGCGTGGAGCGGCCTGACCTGCCTGCCCCTCACGAGGACCTGCCAGCGGTACCGCCCCCTCACCTTGCCCAGGGGCGCCTCCATGGGGCCGATGACGGTCGGCCGCGTCCTGGTGCCGTCGCCTTCGGCGAGTTTTTTCGCCCTCTGCCCCAGCCTCGCCGCCGCCTTCTCCACCTGTTCCCTGCCCGTTCCCGACACGACGAGATTGACCATTCGCGAGAAGGGCGGGTATTGCAGGTCCCGGCGCAGGTCGATCTCGTCCGCGTAGAAGCCCGCGAAGTCGTGTTCGCGGGTCCGCCGGATGGCGTAGTGGCCGGGGTTGAGGGTCTGGATGACGACCGTACCCGGCTTCCCGCCCCGGCCGCTGCGGCCCGACACCTGGGTGAGGAGCTGGAATGTCCGCTCCGCGGCCCGGAAGTCCGGCATGTTGAGCGTCGTGTCGGCGGAGACGACGCCGACGAGGGTCACGTCGGGGAAGTCGTGGCCCTTGGCGATCATCTGTGTGCCGACGAGGATGTCGATCTCGCCCCGGTCCAGTGCCGCAAGGATGCGTCCGTGGCTTCCCCGGGCCGACGTGGTATCGCTGTCCATGCGCGCGATTCTTGCCTGCGGGAAAAGCCCCTGGACCTCGGCCGCGAGCCTCTCCGTGCCGAGCCCGTAGCTCAGGACGCGCGTCCCGCCGCATTCGGGGCAGACCGGGGGGGCCTTGACGGCAAAGTCGCAGTAGTGGCAGCGGAGCAGCCCCTCGCTCAAGTGGTGGGTGAGCGAAACGGCGCAGTTGAGACACCGGAACACGTGGGCGCAGTCGCCGCAGTAGTGGTACGTGTTGAATCCCCTCCGGTTGAGGAAGAGCAGGGACTGCTTCTTCGTCTCCAGCGTGCGGGCGATCTGCTCGACGAGCCGACGGGACAGGGGCGGCACCTTCCCGTTCGGGTCGCGCTCGCCCTTCATGTCCACGATCTCGATGCCCGGCATTTCCCGCTGCTCGACGCGTCTCGTCAGGCAGAGATAGCCGAACTCCTTCTCCCGCGTGTTGTAGAAACTCTGAAGACCCGGCGTGGCCGATCCCAAAATGACGGCGGCGCCCCGCTGCTTGGCCAGCACGACAGCCAGGTCCCGGGCGTTGTAGGGCATCCGTTCGTCCTGTTTGTAGGAGGTGTCGTGCTCCTCGTCTACGACGATCAGGCGCAGGTCCCTGACGGGCGCGAAGACGGCCGACCGGGCTCCTACGACGATCTTCGCCTCGCCCCGGGCGATCCTGCGCCACTGGTCGTAGCGCAGCGCCGGCCCGATCCCGCTGTGCAGGACGGCGATCTCCTCCGCGGCAAACCGGCTTTCCAGCCGGCCCACAAGCTGGGGCGTCAGCGCGATCTCCGGGACGAGGTACAGGACTCGGCCGCCCCGGCGGACTGCTTCGGCGATGGCGTGGATGTACACCTCCGTCTTTCCGCTGCCCGTGACGCCGTGCAGCAGGTACGGGGAAAAGGTGCCCGAGGCGATCCCTTTCAGGACCGCCTCGAGGGCAGTCTGTTGCTCCGGGGTCAACACCGGGGGAGCGCCGGTCCGCCCGATCGCGGCAGCCGGTTCGAGACTTCTCAGGGTTTCCCGGTCGCGGACGGCGACGAGTCCTTTCTTTTCCAGGGCCCTGAAGAGGGAGAGCGCCCCGCCGATCTCCGTGAAGTCGGCCACCCTCGCCTTTCCCCCCAGGCGTTCAAGCGCCCGAAGGGCCTCCCTCTGACGTTCCGAGAGCCTGGCCGTCTCCGCCGGGACCTCCGTCCGCAGGACGCCCTTTTCCGTCTTTCCCCTTACGACGGGCCTTCGGAAGCGCTCCTCGAGCCGGACGAGCCCCCGGCCTTCCAGTTTCCGAAGCTCCGGCAGAAGAGCCTTCCTCCCCAGTTCCTTCTCGAGGCGGCGCAAGGCCATCCCCGCCGTGTGCCTCCCCAGCGTCCCCAGGATGTCCCGCTGGAGGGCCTTGAGATCGTCGGCCTCCCCGAGCCTGACGGCCCACAGCAGGCTCTCGATGTCGATGCCGCCCGGGAGAATCTCACCGATCGCCCTGCCGAGCGGGGTGAAGTAGTACTCGGCGGCCCAGCGATAGAATCGCAGGTCGTCCTCGCCGAAGAGAGGCTCGCGGTCCAGGACCCGGGTGATCTCCCTCGTGTCCTGCCTGTCCGTCGAGCGGCGGATGGCGATGACGGTTCCCGTGAGCGATCGCTTCCCGAGGGGGACGAGCACCCTCTTGCCCACGACGGTCTCGCCCCGCGATTCCGTCGGCACGGCGTAGGTGAAGGTTCGGTCCACGGGGATGTGGAGGGCTACGTCTACATACATGGCATGGGTTCGAAGCCGGCACGCTCCCTCGCAGGGCACGGTGCTCTCGGGGCCAGGGCCGCAAAGAAAGGCCCGGACCCCGGGGGTTCCCGCTCTTTCCCCCTTTCTCAATTCCGGACTTCAGGGAGTTGTCGGTGAGGCCGGAGTTCCGCCTCTCTGATTCGCCCGGGGGCTCGGGACAGGAGAAACTATACAGCGGCACCGGGCTTCGGGCAAACGAATTCGCCGCGTCGGCATCGGGGGGCGTCGGGAGGGTAGGGGCGGCAGGACGCGGCGGTACGGGCTTATTCCCCGCGCTGCTTCTCCATCTTCTCTTCCTTCGTCTTGCAGTCGATGCACTGCGTCGTCACGGGGCGGGCCTGGAGGCGTTTCTCCGAGATCGGCCCCCCGCAGGTATCGCAGATGCCGAAGGTGCCGTCGTCGATCCGCTTGAGGGCTTCCTGCATCTTGGCAATGAGCTTGCGCTCCCGGTCCCGGATGCGAAGCTCGAAGTTGCGGTCCGACTCAAGGGATGCACGGTCGTTGGGGTCGGGGAAGTTTTCCTGCTCGTCGGTCATCTCCTGGACGGTTCTCTCCGCGCCGCTCAAGAGATCGTTGATCCGGGCCTGAAGAAGGGCTCTGAAGAAGTCGAGTTTCTCTGGCTTCATTCGCGTTTCTCACGAACCAAAAGCGTTCTCGGTAAAAAAGAGCTCACTTATATACCGAATAATCGGTTCCATGTAAAGGGGAATTTAGGGTTTCCCACCGCTGCCCTCTCCGGTCCCGTAGACGTGCAAGACCTTTTCGATGATGTTTGTCGTCGAGGCCCCCTCGATCTCGGGCATGACGGCCACCCTTCCCCCCCAACTTCGGACCGCATCGCCCCCGACGATGTCTTTTTCGGCCCAGTCGCCTCCCTTGACGATCACGTCGGGCCGGAGGAACTCGATGAGCTCGAGCGGAGTCGGCTCGTCGAAGACCGTCACGTAGTCCACGGAAGACAGGGCTGCCAGCACCTCGGCGCGCTCGGCCGCAGGCACGATGGGCCGCTTCCCCCCCTTGAGCGATCGTACGGAGGAATCGCTGTTGAGGGCCAGCACGAGCACATCTCCCAGCGTTCTCGCTGCCCTCAGGTAGCGGGTGTGCCCTGCGTGGAGGATATCGAAGCAGCCATTGGTGAAAACGACGGTCTTTCCCTCCTGCCTCAACCGGTCGACAATGGCCTTGAGTTCGTCTCTGCCGTAGATCTTGTTCATCGCGGCTCCCGGATCGCCCGCGCGAGCGTCAGGGCCCCCACGGATTCGGCTCCCGCCCCGAGGAGAGTCTTTGCGCATTCCCCGAGGGTGCTGCCCGTCGTATGCACGTCGTCCACGAGGAGGATCCGCCGGCCTCTTATCCTCGCGGGATCGGGCACGCGGAACGCCCGTTTCATGTTAGACCGTCGTTCGTCCTTTTTCAAGCCCGCCTGCGACTCCGTGTCGATGACACGCCGAAGTGCGAGGAAGTCCAGGGGGATGCCCCTGTGCCTCGAGATCTCCCGGGCCAGAAGGACCGACTGATTGAACCCCCGCTGCCTGAGCCGCCGGGGGTGCAGGGGCACGGGGACGAGCAGTTCGTAGTCATCGATCCGGAAAGAGGGGTATTCGCGGCGCGCCATCAGGCGGCCGAGCTGCTGCCCGAGGGCGAGGTTGCCGCCATATTTGAAGGCGTGAACGGCATCGTGCAGGACCGCCTCATAGACGCCATAGGACCGGGCAGCGTCGATGGCGGGCCTTTTCACCAGGCACAGGCCGCAGAAATGATCGGGTCCGTCCTCCGCGGGGTAGGGGATCCCGCAGGACGGGCAAAGGGGAGCCGTGATCAGGCGGACATCCGCGCAACAGCCGGCGCAGAAAGGGTGCCCCGCACGCTCCGTCATGACGGAACCGCAGGACAGGCACAGCGTCGGGAAGAGCAGCTCCGCGAGGGCTTCGATCACCGCCGCCACGTCACATCCCCCTGGGCAGCGATTTGACCTCTTCCGCGTCTTCGGCCACTTCCATCTTCGGGGCGTCGGACCAGAGCCGCTCGATGTCGTAGAACCCCCGCACCGGTTCGTAGAAGACGTGGACGATGATGTCCGCGTAGTCCATCAAAACCCACCGGCCGCCCTTTTCCCCCTCGATTCCCAAGGGGAGGGTACCCGCCTTCTTCAGGCTTTCCTCGATGGACGAGGCAATACCCTGAACCTGGCGGTCCGACGTGCCGCTGCAGATGACGGTGTAATCGGCAAAGGAGGTCACGTTCTTGATGTTGAGAACAACGATGTTTTTTGCCTTTTTCTCCAACGCCGCGTTGACGGCCAGGAGAATCTTCTGCCGCGCCGACAAATCCTTTTTAGCCAATAATCCTCCTCATTTCAGAAATCGCCGCTTGTCAATCACGGGCTCATCCGGCCGGGCCGTCTTTCTTCTAACGCCACGTTTTGTAACAATATCCGTGGAGCCTGTCAATTTCAATTTGCCCGTTGCCTGCGCTGTCCCGATGTGGTAAATATCCATAATTGCTTGTCTTCCGGATGATCACGATGCAGGATGTTCTGAAACACCTCCAGGTCCATATCCCCTTCGATCAGCTTTTCCAGAAACATCTTGGCAAGGTCCTCCGGGAACGGATCAACCCGGAGATCGCATTCAACAGCGCCATCCTCGAGCGCTTCACCGACAGCGAGTATGCCGGCCTGGCGAAAAAGCTCTGCGGGCCCGATCGGTCTGTCACCTTCCACGGGCCCTTCATGGATCTCCGTCCCGGGGCCGTCGACCCGGAGATTCGGAAGGTGAGCCTCAGGCGGTTTTCCCGCCTCTTCGAGATCGCGGTCCACTTCCGCCCCCGCTCCATCGTCTTTCACCCCTCCTACGACGAGAAGTACTATGCCTCTTCGGGACGCCGGTGGCTCGAGAACAGCATCGAGACCTGGTCGCAGCTTTTGCCCCTGGCGGAGCGGCTCGACACCCGGATCGCCCTGGAGAATGTCTACGAGCCGAATCCGGACTGGATCGAACGCCTGCTCGAGGCGCTCCCCCCGGATCGGGTCGGTTTCTGCTTCGACACGGGCCACTTCAACGCATTTGCCGGCTCCCCGCTCGAGACCTGGCTGGACAGGCTGGGTCCCCGTCTGATCGAGATCCATCTCCACGACAACCGGGGCGCCCGGGATGAACACCTGCCCGTGGGCGAGGGGACGTTTCCCTTCGAGAGGCTCTTCGCCTTCATCCGGGAGAGGGGGCTTCGGCCCATCCTGACCGTGGAGGCCCACACGGAGCAGAACCTGTCCAAGGCACTGGAAAACATAAGAAACCGGGGCTATCTCGAGGGGCTAGGGGCGACCGGCCGACCGCCGCTCCAGACCTCCGCCGCGGGGAGGGACTGACGTGCTGCGCTATCTGTCCAGGCGCATGCTGTTCATGATCCCCCTGTTTTTCGGGATCACGGTGATCTGTTTCTCCGTCATGCATCTGGCGCCGGGGTCCCCGACAGATCTCCAGACGGAGATGAACCCCCGGGTGACGGCCGAGATGAAGGAGCGCCTTCGGGCCCTGTACGACCTCGACAAGCCCCTGCACGTCCAGTACGGAAAATGGCTCGGCCGTCTCCTCGTGCTCGATCTCGGGGTGTCCTTCTCTCCCGACGCGAGGCCCGTATCGGCCAAGATCCTCGAGCGCCTCCCCATTACGGTCTTTCTGAACGTGTTGTCCATGGCCCTCATTTTCCTCATCGCCATCCCCATCGGGGTGCTCTCGGCGGTGAAGCAGGGCTCGATCTTCGACCGGGTCATGAGCGTTGTCGTCTTCGTGGGGTTTGCCATCCCGACCTTCTGGCTCGCGCTGCTGCTCATGATCCTCTTCGGCCTGCACCTGGACTGGCTGCCCATCTCGGGCATCCGGTCCCTCAACTACGAGTACCTCCCGCCCGCCGCGGCCTTCCGGGATTTCCTGATGCACCTGATCCTGCCGGTCTCCATTGCCGCCTTCGGCGGGCTTGCGGGGCTCTCCCGCTACATGCGCTCCAACATGCTGGAGGTGATCCGCCAGGACTATATCACCACGGCCCGGGCCAAGGGCCTGCCCGAGCGGACGGTCATCTACAAGCACGCTCTGCGTAACGCCATGCTCCCCGTGATCACGCTGCTGGGCCTCTCGGTCCCGGGGCTCATCGGGGGAAGCGTCATTTTCGAGACCATCTTCAGCATCCCCGGGATGGGGCAGCTCTTCTACATGTCGGTCATGGCCCGGGATTACCCGGTCGTGATGGGGATCCTCGTCATCGGGGCCGTGCTGACCCTGGTCGGGAACCTGCTGGCCGACGTGTGCTATGCGTTTGCGGACCCGCGGATCCGGATTTCATGAGAAGAAGGGGAATGAACCGCCCGATGAAGACGGATTTCTGGTACCGGTTCTCGAAAAATCGTCTTGCCGTGGCGGGAAGCGCCGTCGTCGTGCTGCTGTTCGTCCTGTCGATTTTCGCACCCTGGATCTCCCCCTGCGATCCCGCGGCGATCGACCTCAAGAACATCCTGCAGCCCCCCTCGGCGAAGCACTGGTTCGGCACGGACCAGCTCGGCCGCGATGTGCTGTCGCGCATGATCTGGGGGGCGCAGATCTCGCTGAAGGTGGGCTTCGTTTCCACGGGCATCGCGATTTTCATCGGGACGATTCTCGGCGCCCTGGCCGGTTATTATGGAAGGTGGGTCGACGCGGTCATCATGCGCTTCGTCGACATCATGCTGTGTTTTCCCGCGTTCTTCCTGATCCTGGCGGTCATCGCCTTCCTGGAGCCCTCGATCTGGAACATCATGATCATCATCGGCGCCACGGGCTGGATGGGGATCACGCGCCTGGTGCGGGCCGACTTCATCTCGCTCAAGGAACGAGACTTCGTGCAGGCTGCACGCGTCATCGGGGCCGGCGACGCGCGGATCATCTTCATTCACGTCCTTCCCAACTGCATGGCCTCGGTGCTCGTGGCGGCGACCCTCGGGGTGGCCGGGGCGATCCTCACGGAATCGGCCCTGAGCTTTCTCGGGATCGGCGTGCAGCCGCCGACGCCGAGCTGGGGAAACATCCTCACGGCGGGAAAGGACAACATCGACATCGCCTGGTGGCTCTCCCTGTACCCGGGGCTGGCCATCCTGGTGACGGTGCTGGGCTACAACATGCTGGGTGAAGGAATCCGGGACTCCCTGGACCCGAGACTCCGGAGCTGAGGCGGTAAAACTCCGCGGTCAGTCCCGTCAAACCGGCGGGTTCACAACGATCTCAAGGAGGGATCGGGATGAAGAAACTGGAGGTATTCAATATGGACAGCGTCGACAAGAGAATCATCGAGCTCAAGTTGAAGAAAGGCGAAATGACGGACACGTTCCTCGCCAAGTACCTCTCCACGCTTCCCGATGTGGCGGGCGAAGCCGAGGAGATCCCCATGGACCTGGAGCGCAGGAAGCCCGCGAAGGGGTGAGGCGGACGCTGATGCTCATCGACTCGCATGCCCACCTGGAGATGCCGCCCTTCGATCGGGACCGCGGTCAGGTCGTCCGCAGGGCGAAGGAGGCCGGCGTGGAGATCATCGTCACGGTCGGAACCACCGTGGAGGACTGCCGCAAGGCCCTCGAGCTCACCCGCCGCTATCCCGGGGTATACGCCGCCATCGGCATCCATCCCCACGAGGCGAAGGAGATCCGGGACGGCACGTACGATTCGATCCGGGAAATGGCGAGGCATGAGAAGGTCGTTGCCTACGGGGAGATCGGGCTCGACTTCTTCCGCAATCTCTCGCCCCGGGCAACGCAGATCCGCCGGTTCGGCGAGCAGCTGGAGCTGGCCTCGGAGCTCGACCTCCCCATCGTGATCCACGACCGGGAAGCCCACAGCGAAACGGTGGATCTGCTGAAGGGCTGGAAAGGGAGCCGGAGGGGCATTATCCACTGCTTCTCCGGCGACTATGCCATGGCGAAGCAGTGTATCGGCCTGGGGTTCTACATCTCCATCCCCGGCACGGTGACCTTCGAGAAAAACGAGAAGCTCCGCTCCATCGTGCGGGATCTCCCCCTGGAGTCGCTTCTCGTGGAGACCGACTGCCCCTACCTCACGCCGAACCCGTTTCGGGGCAGGCGCAACGAACCCGCCTATGTCGTTCACACGGCCCGGAAGGTGGCCGAGATCAAGGGGAAACCGTTCGAGGAAGTGGCGGCCGTGACGACGGCCAACGCCAAACGGATATTCGACATCCCTTAGCAGGCCGGGGATTGGGGGCCGGGAGAAAATGAGAAGGTGAGAGGGTAAGAACGTTGGATAGGTCACGGGCCGCAGGTACGGCACTGCTTCTCCGACCTTCTCACCTTCTTGCCCTATTACCCTTTTCTTTTTCCAGGTACATCCGGATCCCCCGGATGCTGTTGAAGCAGAAATACCTCTCCCGGGCCCGGATGTCTTCGGGCAGCGATGTCCACCGTGCCATGTCCGGGTCGTTTGCGATCAGCTCGGCCAGGACGGCTTCCTCGAAGGGATCGCTGCCCGCGCGAAAGTGCCTCTCCGCCGTTTCCACCCAGAAGTCGAGCTGGCGCCGGGCCCTCTCGAACACCTCCGCGACATCCTGCCGCGAGCCGTAGTGCCCGATGCAGACGAGCTTCACGCCGAGGGCCTCCACCCTGGTGATGGAATTCCGGAAGGTCCCGTGCCGGAAGGGCGGGGGGGTTGCCGGCCGGCAGTAGAACCCGCCGTCAAGGGGGACGTAGACGCCGCACACCTCGCCGGCGAAGAGGATGTCGCCCACACGGTACGAGACGTGATGCGCGGCGTGACCGGGCGTCTCGATGGCCTCGATCATGCCTCCGCCGGCGGGGATTCTCTCCCGCCAGGCGATGCTCGCCTCTGGCACCGGCTCCATCTCGCCGTAGGCCTCGGCAACTTTTCCCAGGACTTTTTTCGATTCCTCCCAGAGCTTCTGCGGGGCCGTCAGGTGGGGGATCCCCCTGGGGTGGCAGTTGACCCTTGCTTCGGGGAAGTGCCGCAGGAAGTGCCCCGTCCCGCCGGCATGGTCGAGGTGGATGTGGGTAAGAAGGACATGGTCGACCCTGCCGATGCCGTCCTGCCTCAGCTGTTCCGCCAGGCGGGGGATGGTGGCTGCCGGCCCCGGGTCCACGAGAAGCGTTGTCCCGTCGACCCTGCAGACCCAGGCGCCGATGAATTTTCGAAAGCCCTCCAGGGGCTGGTCGATGTCGATCAGGCGCAGACTGTCATGAATTTGCCGCATGGTAGCGATCCCCCGCTCCGTTGTGCTTGCCGTTCAGTATAGGCGGGGGCCCGAGGGCTGTCAACGGGGCAACGGGTCCGCGAATTGCCTCACAATAAATGTTACCGGAGGTGACGATGCATAGTGGTCGTTGACTCATAATTCATGTTACCGGGAGAGAGACCTTCTCTGGGAGCCGTGACGATGAGTCCGCGAACCAAACGC
>JAAYEC010000030.1 GCA_012728915.1 Deltaproteobacteria bacterium
CACCACCCTCCACGGTGGGGCCAACCCTAACGCTAATTGAAGAAGGTCCGTGTCTCTCATGAACCAACGCTCTATCACTGACACGAACCAGCTTCAAGAACTTACCCACTTGAAACAGCGAGGAACCAAAAATATTCTCTAAAAGAAAACGACATACTCATAAATAGAGTGAACAGCCGTGAGTTAGTAGGTAAAGCTGCTTTGATGCCCCATTTGACTGAACCGGTCATATTTGAAAGTAAAAACATAAGAATGCGACTCAAGCGCGAAAGGATAACCGCCGCATACGTGAATTACTTATTTATGACAAAGCTCGTAAGGGATATTTTCGAAGAATCAGCCAAACAAACTGTTGGCATGGCTACGATAAGCCAACCTCAAATCCGACGTATCCTCGTTCCCTTGCCACCCATTGACGAACAACACGAAATCGTCCGCCGCGTCGAAGCCCTCTTCAAGCTGGCCGACGATATCGAGAAGCGCTACGAAAAGGCCAGGGCCCATGTCGACCGGCTCACCCAGTCCATCCTCGCCAAGGCCTTCCGCGGGGAATTGGTGCCCCAGGACCCCGGCGACGAACCCGCCTCGGAACTGTTGAAAAGGATACGGCAGGAAAAGGCCTCCAAAGAAGAAAAGGGCGGAGTACGTTCCAGGAGGACACGGCAAGACTGACCTGCGGGAGAGACAGGAAAAAGGCTTGAAAAGTACATTTTATGTGCTATATTTCATCTAATCGATGAACTATTGCGCACAGAATGTACTATGGAAACGATTTCGGGAATCGGTAAAGAATCGCGGGCGCGCCTCTCGGAACTGGTCCGACAGACCCGGGGAACTGTGTCCGTCCAGCAGGCGGCAGAGATCCTCCGGCTTCCGGCCGACAAGACAGCCCGGTTGCTGGCCTGGTGGGCAAAGAAGGGCTGGCTGTCCAGGGTCAGGGGGGGGCTCTATGTCTTTATTCCTCTCGAGGCCCGGTCGATGGATACGGTGCTGGAAGACCCGTGGGTCGTAGCGGATCGCCTCTTTTCCCCCTGCTACATCGGCGGTTGGAGCGCCGCGGAGTACTGGGAGCTGACGGAACAGATTTTCCGCACCATCGTGGTCATCACGACCCGAAAGCCGCGCAATCGCAGGCCCGTCATTAAGGGCACCAGTTTCCTGGTGCGGAGCATATCCGCAGATAAGATGTTTGGAACGAGCGCCGTATGGCGCGGGCAGGCCAAGGTCAGCGTGTCCGACCCGCCGCGTACCGTGCTGGATATGCTCAGTGACCCGAAACTGGGAGGCGGGCTTCGACCCGTGGCGGACATGTTCCGCCAGTATATGACATCGAAGCGGAAGAATACGGACCTGCTCATCGAGTATGCCGGGCGCATGGAAAACGGGGCCGTCTTCAAGCGGCTGGGGTTCCTTTCGGAGCGGTTTTTCCCGGCGGAGCAAACCCTGATCGCGGCGTGCCGGGCCGGACTGACCAAGGGGGTCGTCAAGCTGGACCCCGCCCTGCCGGCTGAAAACATGGTGACGTCCTGGCAACTCTGGGTGCCTTCGACATGGGCCGGGAAGGATACAGCGGGTGATCGATAGGCAAGATATATTCGATTTTTCCAGGGAACTGGGCCTGCGGCCGGAGATCGTGGAAAAGGACTATGTCCTCGGGTGGGTCCTGTCCGGCATCTTCGCGCATCCTTCTTTCCGGCAGACCTGGATATTCAAGGGCGGTACCTGTGTTAAGAAGTGTTTTTTCGAGACCTACCGTTTTTCGGAAGACCTGGATTTTACGCTGGCCGACACCGGTCATCTCGACGAACGATATTTGACCGATGCGTTCATGCAGATTGCCCGCTGGATCTACGAGCAGAGCGGCATCGAGTTCCCGGAGGACAGCGTCCGGTTCGAGGTCTACGAAAAGCCCCGCGGCCGCGTGTCCGTTCAGGGCCGCATATCATACCGGGGTCCGATGATGCCCAGGGGCGCCCTGCCGAGGATTAAACTGGACCTCACGGACGATGAGCTGGTGGTCCTCGATCCGGTCATCCGCGATGTCCATCACCCGTATCCTGACCGCCCCGATGATGGGATGCGAATTCTCTGCTATGCCTATGAAGAGCTCTTTGCGGAAAAAGTCAGGGCGCTCGCGGAGAGGGAAAGGCCCAGAGACCTATACGACGTCATTCATCTCTATCGCCATGGAAGCGATGGCACGGCCCGCGGAGTCATCCTGGATGTACTGAAGCGCAAGTGCGAGTACAAGGCGATCGCGCTTCCGTCCATGGCCGCCCTGGAATCCCAGCCTGCGAGGGCCGAACTCGAAACCGAATGGGAAAACATGCTCGGCCATCAATTGCCTGCATTGCCTCCCTTCGAGCAATTCTGGCGAGAACTGCCGGAGGTCTTGGATTGGCTGTACAGGGAAGTCACCCGGGTCGCAGAGAAGGCCTATCCCTACCAGCCCCAGGAAGATACCGCGTGGCGGCCGCCTGCGATGGGGCAATCCTGGGGTCCGGCAGTCCGAACAGAGGTGCCCATCGAGATCATACGGTTTGCCGCCGCAAACCATCTATGTATCGATCTCAGTTATAAAGGATCCCGACGACTTATCGAACCCTATTCCGTGAGGCGCACGAGGGCCGGCCATCTTATCCTCCATGCCATACGTCACGATAGCGGTGAACATCGGGCTTACCGGGTCGACGAAATCCAGGATGCCCTCGTATCGAAGATCCCTTTCACGCCCCGCTATGCCGTTGAATTGACTGCAACCGGGCCTTTGTCGGCTCCTCCTGCCTATCGAAAACAAGAATCAACCGTCCCGCTCCGAAGCCGCGCAGTGCGGAGATCGAGCGCAGGACTGACCTGTGTTATAGGCTGCCCCGTATGCGGCAAGCAATTCAACCGCAAGACCCGGAGCGTGAAGTTGAATAAGCACAAAGACAAACAGGGTTATCCCTGCGCCGGGAGATCGGGATACCTGATAACAACGAAATAGATTATTCCGACGCATCACTTCCAGGATGGCACGCATGAAGAAAATCAAAGACCTTTCGAAATCGGAACGTCCCCGCGAAAAGCTGCAGGCGAAGGGCGCCGAGGCCATGTCGGATATCGAGCTGCTGGCGATCCTGCTCGGCAGCGGCACGAAGAATCACGATGTCCTGACGGTGGCCGGCCGGATCCTGAAATCCCTGGACGGGCAGAACGAAAAACTGAGCATCGAGGCCTTGCAGAAGATTGAAGGGGTGGGGCCCGCAAAGGCAACGCTGCTTGCGGCGGCCCTGGAGTTCTCGCGCAGAAGGATCCGCCCTGAAGGGACACGGATCTCCTTCCCGCCCGATGTCCTGCCGCTGATCCGGCATTTCGCCGACCGCAAGCAGGAGCACTTCATCTGCGTATCCCTGAACGGAGCGAACGAAGTCATCACCTGCCGCGTCGTGTCCGTGGGGCTCGTGAACCAGTCGCAGGTCCATCCCCGGGAAGTCTTCGCGGACCCCATCACCGACCGGGCCTCCGCCGTCATTGTGGCGCACAACCACCCCTCTGGCAGCCTGGAGCCCAGCAGGGAGGACCTGGAAATCACCCGGCAGCTGAAGGCCGCCGGCGAGATCCTCGGCATCCGCCTCCTGGACCATATCGTTTTCAATCAGAGGGGGTATTACAGCCTTATCGAGCATAACTGCATTTAATCAGTCGAGGTCGAGTCAGGTCGAATTATTGTCTGTTCCGGCTAACCGCTCGAAGGGTTGTCCGAAAAAAGGAACAGGGTTTGACTTGACGGGAAGCGGGAAAAAGTCTTTTATGGATGCGGTCGGCAGAGGGCAGGCAGTGTCCGATCCAGGAACAAAGAGAATCGAGCTAGCCTTCTGGCCGGGGAATGACTTGGTGCCTGGGGCGGGAATCGAACCCGCATGAAACCAGGTTTCGAGGGATTTTAAGTCCCTTGCGTCTACCAGTTCCGCCACCCAGGCCGTGCGATAAGGTTCGGCATTTATAGTATTTTCGCATTGCGCTGTCAAGAAGCGAGGGAGCGGAAAGCGGCACATGCAGGAAGTCGACATCCTCATCGAAGGCGGCACCGTCCTGACCCTCGACGGCGCGGACACGATCCTCCACTCTGGCTCGGTGGCCGTCCGGGGAGACCGGATCGTCGCGGTCGGCCCGCGCGCCGACATCGCGAGCCGCTACAGGGGCCGCAGGGTCGTCGATGCGTCGGGCCGCGTCGTCATGCCGGGCCTCGTCAACGCCCACACCCACGCCGCCATGACCTGTTTCCGGGGCATCGCCGACGATCTCGAGCTGATGGAGTGGCTCAACCGCTACATCTTCCCTGCCGAGGCGAAGAACGTGGACCCCGAGCTTGCCTACTGGGGCAGCCTGCTGGCCTGCGCCGAGATGATCCGTTCGGGCACGACGTGCTTCTGCGACATGTACATCTTCGAGGACGAGACGGCCAGGGCGGCAAGTCTCGCCGGGATGCGATGCCTGCTGGGCGAGGTGCTCTTCGACTTCCCCTCCCCCAGCTTCAAGACGCCCGACGAGGGGCTTGCCTGCACGGAGTCCCTCATCGAGAAGTGGGCGGGCCACGATCTCGTGCGGATCACCGTGGAGCCCCATGCCCTGTACACCTGCTCGCCGGAGCTGCTGAAGAAGTCCAAGGCGCTGGCCGACCGCCACGGCGTGCCCCTCTCCCTTCATCTGCTGGAGACGAGATCGGAACGCGAGGAGCTGACGACGAAGCTGGGCTGCAGCCCCGTGCGGTTCCTGCGGGACACGGGCCTGCTCGACGCCAACCTGCTGGCCTTCCACTGCGTCTGGCTCGACGAGCCGGACATCGAGATGATGGCCCGCGCCGGGGCGAAGGCCGTCCACAACCCGGAGAGCAACATGAAGCTCGCCTCGGGCATCGCCCCCGTGCCGGCCCTGCAGGCCGCCGGGGTCACGGTGGCCCTCGGCACGGACGGCTGCGCCAGCAACAACAACCTCGACATGTTCCAGGAGATGGGCACGGCGGCCAGGCTCCACAAGGTCTCGCGGCTCGACCCCACGGCGATGCGCGCGACGACCGTGCTGCGTATGGCCACCCTGGACGGGGCCCGCGCCCTCGGCCTGTCCGGCTCGGTGGGGGTGTTGCGGCCCGGCATGAAGGCCGACATCATCACGGTCGATTTCAACCGGCCGCACCTGACGCCCCTCTATCACGAGGAGTCGCACCTGGTCTATTGCGCATCGGGCTCCGATGTGGACAACGCCGTCATCAACGGCCGCCTCGTCATGGAAAACCGGCGGATCCTCACCTTCGACGAGGAGGAGGCCATGGACCGCGTCAACGCCATCGCCGGGCGGGTCCGGACAAGCCTCGGGATGTGAGGGGGAGCAGCATGCCGGCACCGCAACCGATCGACCTTCTCGTCTCCGGCGGGACGCTGCTTACCCTGGCAGGCCCCGCCGTCACGATCGACGACGCCGCGGTGGGCGTCTCCGGCGGGAAGATCCTCTTTGCCTGCGCACGCCGCGAAGCCCCCGCGGTCATCCCCCGGGAGACGCTCGACGCCGCGGGCTGCCTCGTCCTGCCGGGCCTCGTAAACACGCACACCCACCTGCCCATGACCTGCTTCCGCGGGCTTGCCGACGACCTGCCGCTCATGGAGTGGCTTCACGACCACATGTTCCCCGCCGAGGCGAAGCACGTCAACCGCGAGATGATCTACCGCGGCGCCCTGCTCGGGATGGCCGAGATGATCCTGTCCGGGACGACGACCTGCTGCGACAGCTATTTCTACGAGAGCAGCGTCGTGCAGGCCGCCCTCGACGCGGGTGTGCGGATCGTGGCGGGACAGGGCTTCATCGACCTCAGCCCCCCCGGCGCGGCGGAACTGGCCAGCAAGGCCGCGGCGGCGGAGAAATTCCTCTCGAGATGGATGCCCCTTTCCCCGATGGTCACGCCGTCGCTCTTCTGCCACTCCCCCTACACCTGCGCCACGGAAACCCTCCGGCTCGTGAAGCGCATCGCCGTGGAATCCGGGGTCTCCTTCATGATGCACCTCTCCGAGACGCGGGAGGAAGTGGACATCATCCGGTCCCGCTACGGGACGAGACCCGTTTCCTATCTCGAGAGGAACGGGATCCTCGGGGAGCGGACCGCACTGGTTCACTGCGTCTGGCTCGACGAGGACGAGATGGATCTGCTTGCGGCAAGCGGAACGGCCGCCTGTCACTGCCCGGAGAGCAACATGAAGCTCGCCTCGGGGATCGCCCCGGTCACGGCGCTTCTTGCCCGCGGGGTGGCCGTGGGCCTCGGCACGGACGGCTGCGCCAGCAACAACGACCTGGACATGATGCTGGAGATGGACACGATGGCAAAGCTGCACAAGGCGGCGACGTCGAACCCCGCGGCGATGGATGCCGAGACGACGCTGCGGATCGCCACGATCGGCGGCGCCCGGGCGCTGGGGCTGCAGGACCTCGTCGGGACGATCGAGCCCGGCAAGCGGGCCGACCTCATCGTGGTCGACCTGCGCCGGCCGCACCTCACCCCCCTGTACCGCCCCTGCTCCCATATCGTCTATGCCTGCCGTGGAAGCGACGTGCGGGACACCATCATCGACGGCAAGGTGGTGATGCGCAACCGGGAGCTGAGGACCATCGATGTGCAGAAGGCCATGGACGACGTGCGCGAGATTGCCGAGCGGGTGAAGAAGGACGGAAGGTGAGAGGGTTGGAGGGCTTGTGTGTTTCGCCGCTTGTCCGGATGCCCGAAGCGCGTTGCCTGCCGCTCCGCGGCATCACCAGTCGATGCCTTTTGACTGGAGATACGCCTGCATCTCCCGCAGGCCCAGCCTCGCCGCCTTCTTCATGTCCTCCAGCGCCCGGTCCGTCTCGCCCTGTGCCCAGTGCAGCGAAGCCCGGTTGCAGTACGCCTTGACGTACTGCGGGTCGACCGAGACGGCCCCGGAATAGTCCTGGAAGGCCTTCGTGAATTGGCCCGCCCTTTCGTGCGTGATGCCCCGGTTGAAGTAGATCTCGGGCGCGCGCGGGGCGCGCTCCAGGGCCCTCGAATAATCGTTGACGGCTCGCCCGTAATTCTTCACGGCGAAGTAGGCATTCGCCCTGCGGAAAGCGGCGGCAGCCTCTCCGTCCATCAGGCTCCCGCTGCGCTCCGCGCCGGCATCCGTCTCGGGCCCGAAGGTCGGGGGGTTGATCTGGATCCCGGCGAGTCTCTCCGCCGAGAGGTCACGGACCGGGCGGTCGTTTTCCGTTTCCCTGCCGGAGGACGCGGGGTTCACGGTGAGTCCCAGGATGTCGGCGAGTCTGTCTTTCATGACGCACGTTGTCTAAACGGCAAGCGTCGCGGGGCTTCGGGCAACGGGAGATCGGCGCCCTCGTCCCGCCTCTGCCGGGCCTGTCGCGTGACCTTGTTCTGGAGGGGAAAAAAGAGAAGCGCCCGCGGCGGACGCCCCTGCGGGCAGCGCCGTCACCCGCAGACACAGGATTGCCGGGACCGCGGCCATAAGGGGCCCGGTCCGTTCAACCGCCCGGCATGATGGGTAATGTCGCGAAATCCGCGTTGACCGCCTTCCCCTCCGTCGGCGGCATCGCATGAAGAGCATAACCCGATCGGTTCGCTTCGTAAAGGAAAAAGATCGGGCAGGGATTGCCTGCCCGGTCTTTTTGCGGTAGAGGAATGCCATCGTCGATTTTCGCGAAGGGAGGGGCCATGGCGATCGTGACGTTCCGATCCGAATCCATTCTCAGGGAAGGGCTTTCCGTGGAGAACCGCGCGGGCAGGTTCACGGTGCTCATGGACGAGCCCGAGACGCTGCGGGGCACCGACACGGGGATGAACCCCGTCGAGATGCTGCTGTGCTGCCTCGGGGCCTGCCAGTGCATCGTGGCGCGTCTCTTCGCCAGGGCACGGAAAATCCAGGTCCGGGATTTCCGCGTCGAGCTGGAGGGAGATCTCGATCCGGACGGCTTTCTGAGAGGCAAGGACGGCGTGAGGGCGGGGCTCCACGAGATCCGCTACACCGTCCACGTCCGGACGGATGCGGATGAGGAAAAGGTCCGCGAATTCGTCGAATTCGTGAAAAGCCGCTGTCCCGTCAACGACTCCCTGCTCGGGCATGTCCCCATCGTGCAGAAGGGGATCGTCATCGAGAGGTGAGGCCTCTTTTTTCCTTCGGCGGGTCGCGAAAGGCCGCGTTGGGGTTGACGTAGGGGTCCCAGGCGCAATTCGGGCAATAGTAGGCGGGCCACACGCACCCGCAGCCGGAGCCGATCAGTTCGAACTGCACGCAGGTTTCACACACCCCCGCCCCGCAGCCGAGGCAGGGGGCGAACACAACCTTTCGGCGGCATGTCTCGCACATCTTCTCCTTCTTTTCCATGCTGGACACCTTTCCGGCAGTTGCGGCGCAACCGCCTGACCGTTCACCCAGGGCCGGGCCCGGCGTGCGGCACGGCCTGCCTGTCCGCCCTCAGTGGGCCCTGGCTCGTTTCGCTGCGGAGGGCTTGCCCTCCCCGCAGGCCTTCGTCCAGTCGCGGAACGCGATCAGGATCGTATCCACGGCGCCTTCGATGCCCACCTTCTCCGTGTTGATCACCAGGTCGTAGTTCAGCGGGTCCATCGCGTCGGCCTGGAAATACTTCCGAACGAACGCGATCCGGTCGCCGTCGCGCTTCTCGATGTACTTCTGGGCGTCGGCACGCGGCAGGCTGCGGATCCGCATCATGCTCTCGATGCGGTACTCGAGCGGCGCGATGACCTTGATGCGGAAGGTCGTCTCCGGGGGCAGGATGTAGCCGGCGCCCCGCCCCACGATGATCGCGTTGCCGTGCCGGCCGATCGTACCGATGACCCTCGTGAGGTGTTTCAGGTAGTCGCTGGGCCAGAGGTGCCGGGAGACGAACATGGAGTTGACCCAGCTCTCCATGGTGGTCATGGCCTTCTCGTCAAGCGTCTCGACGACCTTGGTGCTCATCTTGGAGCTCTCCGCCACGTGCTGGATGATCTGTCCCGCCATGAGATCCATTCCGGTCTTCTTGGCGAGAATCCGCGCGATCTCACTGCCCCCGGCCCCGGCCTGACGAGAGATCGTGACGGTGAACTCGTTGACCTGCTTCTTTTCACGCTGCCACTTCTCCAGCTGCTCCTGGACGATCTTCGCCTCGACCTCGCTGTCCCTGATCTGCACGTCGCGCGTGTAGTCCGGGCAGTTCACGTTGAACAGGGCATCCGTCGTGATCTGGAAACGCTTCTGGCAGTGTTCCCGCCAGGCGCAGATGGAACATACTTTCCTGTCCAGGTACATGATCTCTCACCTCCTTCGGTTCGATAGAGGCCTTCCTCCCGTTTTCATCCGATGGGCTGTCCCCGGCCCGCCTGCGGCCTGCCCCTCTTAACGGGCTGCAGACCCTCCTGCTCGGCCCCGCCGAGGGCCTCGAAGCCGGAGACGATGTCCAGGAGTTCCTCCGTGATCGTGCTCTGCCGCTGCCGGTGAAACTGCCCGAAGAGCTCCTCGAGCCGCTCCTCGATGTTTTTCTCGGCGCTCTGCATGGCCGCCAGCCGGCTGGCGTTCTCGCTGGCCAGCGAATCGGCGAAGGCCCGGTACAGCGAGACGAACAGGTACTCCCGGATGAGCGCCCGGAAGATCGTCTCCCAGTCCAGGGTGAACGTGGGGATCGTCCGCGACTCCCATTTCCGCTTTTCCAGGTTTTTCAGCCACTCCCGGTCGACGGGCAACAGCTTGAGCGTCTTCGGCCGGTAGTTCGCGCCCGAGAGGTACTCGTTGTAGTAGAGGACCATGTTTTCGATTTGGCGCTTGAACCGCCAGTCCTCCAGCAGCGTCGTGATGTCCTGCACCATCGGGGTGATGCCGCCCGTCGACCCGGGCGTGCTGAGCACCTCGAGGACCCGGTAGCCCGCGTCCTCCAGAATGTCGGCGACGCGGACGCCCACGGCGATGATGATGCAGTGTTCCTTCGTCACGTCCTGGGCCCGGATCCCCTCGATGGCGTGCGCGGCGATGAGGTTGTTGAGCTGCCCGCAGAGCCCCTGGTCCGACCCGAACACGATGACGCCGAGGCGTTTCCCCGCGGAGGCGCGCAGGGGAGCGAAGCTTCCCCGGCTTCGCTTCAGGACGACCTGCAGCCCCATCTCGACGGTGCGGTTGTACTCCGCAAGCGACTCGACGGCCTTCTGGTACTGCCGGATGCTCACGGCCGCCAGGGCCTTCATGGTCTTCACGACCCCGAGCAGGTCCTGGGCGCTCTGGATCTTCCGTTTCAGGGACTCAATCGTCTGCATGGCTCTCCTCGGCCTTCATGGATTCCGTGGCGGCCCCGGCCACCTCGAGCAGGTGCTTCCTGTCGTCGGCGGCCAGCTTCTCGCCCGACTCGATCCGGCCGCAGAGCGCGGCGGACTGCTCGACCGTCTGCTTCCGCAGTGCGGCCTCGGCCTCCCCGATCCTGTCCAGCGGGACGGCGTCGAGCGTGCCGCCCGTGATGGCCAGCAGGGCCGCGATCTGTTCGGCCACCCGGATGGGCTTGTACTGGGGCTGCTTGAGGATCTCGCGCACACGCCAGCCGCGCTCCAGCACCCGGCGCGTCGCCTCGTCGAGCCGTGTGCCGAACCGGGAGAAGGTCTCGAGCTCCTCGAACTGCGAGTAGGAGATGCGCAGGTCGCCCGCGACGGCCCGGTAGGCCGGCAGCTGGCACTTGCCGCCCACGCGGGAGACCGACTTGCCCACGTCCACGGGCGGCAGGATTCCCTTCTGGAAGAGCCGCGGCGAGAGGTAGATCTGGCCGTCGGTGATGGAGATGAGGTTTGTCGGGATGTAGGCGGAAATGTCCTGCGCCTCCGTCTCGACGATGGGCAGGGACGTGAGCGAACCGCCCCCGTGCTCCTTGCGAAGGTGCGTGGAGCGCTCCAGGAGTCTCGAGTGGATGTAGAAGATGTCGCCCGGGAAGGCCTCGCGGCCCGGCGGGCGCCTGAGCAGCAGCGAAAGCTCCCGGTAGGCGCGCGCGTGGTAGGTCAGGTCGTCGTAGACGATGAGCACGTCGACGCCCTTGGACATGAAGTACTCGCCCATGGAGGTGGCCGCGTAGGGGGCGATGAACTGAAGCCCCGGCGGGTCCTCGCCGGTGGCGACGACGACGATGGTGTACTTCATGGCATCGTGCTGCCTGAGATCGGCGATGACCTTGGCCACGTCGGAGGCTTTTTTGCCGATGGCGCAGTAGATGCAGATGACGTTCTTGTCCCACTGGTTGATGATCGTGTCGATCGCGATGGCCGTCTTGCCCGTCTGTCGGTCGCCGACGATAAGCTCGCGCTGGCCGCGGCCGATGGGGATGAGGGCGTCGACCACCTTGATCCCCGTCTGGAGCGGCGCCGTGACGGGGTCGCGAGCCATGACGGGGGGCGCCTCCCGCTCGACGGGCAGGCGTTTGACCGCACGGACCTCCCCCTGGTTGTCCAGCGGGCGCCCGGTGGCATCGACAACCCGCCCGATCAGGCCCTCCCCGACGGGAACGTCAAGGATGCGCTCCGTGCGCCTCACCTCGGAGCCCGCGACGATGTGCTCGCTCGGACCGAGCAGGATGATCCCGATTTCTTCCGGGTCGATGTTGAAGACGAGCCCCTGCACGTTTTTGGGGAACAGCACGACCTCCTCGGACTTGATGTTGGGCAGGCCCCCCACCCGGACGATGCCGTGCCCGACGTACTTGACGAGCCCGACCTCCCGCTCCCGGAGCTCCGGGTGCTGCCCCTCGAGAACCCGGTCCATCGTCTTGAAGGTGTCGTCGAGGAATTCCTTCAGCTCTTCCTTCTCTCTGGGTATGCTCATGTCCTCCCCCTGCTATCGCTTTTCCTGCGCTTCCTCGTAGAGGGCGTGGTAAAACTTCTCTTCGAGGGAATCCACGTAGTCCTTGATGCTCCAGGCGATCTTGTGCCCGTCGGACTTCAGCTCGTAGCCCGTCATCACGTCGTCGGTGCGCTCGAAGACGACCTCGGCGCCGTCCGAGATGTGGCGGTGGATGGCCTCGTCGAGCCTGCGCTGCTCGTCCGGGGGAATGTCGAAGGCGCTCTGGACGGTGATGAAGCCGCCCTCGGCGACGGAGTCCCGGAACTTCCTGCGCTCCTCTTCGTCCATCGCTTCGATGCGCTCCATGAGGATCTCGACGATCCGCTTCTCGAGTTCCACGTCGGCGAGGTCCCGGAGCACCCGGCGGGTGATGGCGTAGATCTGGGTGCCCGCCATCCGTCTGAGTTCCTGCAGGAAGGCGTCACGCTCGGACCGGACGGTCTCCAGCCAGCGCTCCTGGAGCCTGTCCACCTCCGCCCGGGCCAGGTCCATCATCTCCTTGCGGCGCGACTCGGCCTCCTGGCGGGCACTGTTCATCATGCCCTCGTATTCCGTTTCGAGCCTCTGGAGGCGCTGCTCGTACTGGCTCTCGGCGGCGCGTGCCGCGTCCCGGGCCTTTTCGGCTTCCTCGAAGGTGTTTGCGATCTTCGCCTCCCGCGCATCCATGGCCCCGATGATCCGTCCGTAAAGGAACTTCTTCAGCAGCCACAGCAGGAGCAGGAGATTGACGATCTGGCACAGGAACACAAACCAGTCGATGTGCATGGATCATCCTCCTGCTTTTTTGATCACGTAGGCCCAGAACGGGTTGGCGAAGACCAGGATCATGGAGATCACGAAACAGTAGATCGCGATCGACTCGATCATGGCCAGGCCCACGAAGAGGGTCCGGGTCAGGGAGTTGCGCTCGTCGGGCTGCTGAGCGATGGAGTTCAGGGCTCCCTGGACGGCCCGCCCCTGGCCGAGGCCGGGTCCGATCGCCCCGATTCCCATGCAGATTCCCGCCGTAATGATCGACGCCATTGCAACGATGCTCACGCTGTCCATACCGCTCCTTCCTTTCTTTACTGGATTTTTACAGTCTCCGTTTCTTTCGTCGGCTTGTGGCCCGTCTCCTCGTGGGTCTGCGTCGCCGAAGCGATGTACACCATGGCGAGAATGGCGAATATGTATGCCTGGATGAGCCCGATCAACAGTCCCAACACCTGCATCACCACCGGGAAGAACAGGGGGGTGACGGCCAGCAGGATGGCGATGACCTTCTCGTGGCTCATGAGGTTGCCGAAGAGCCGGACGGCCAGGGCAAGCGTCCGGGAGAATTCCCCCATCACGTGGAAGGGGAAGAAGATGAAGGTCGGCCGGAAATACTCCTTCAGGTATTCCACGACCCCGTTCTTCGTGATCCCGTAGAGCGGCACGGCGACGAAAACCAGGATCGCCAGGGCCGTTGTCGTCGTCAGGGACGAGGTGGGCGCCACGTATCCCGGGATGAAGGTGAACACGTTGGAGAACAGGATGAAGAGGAACACCGTGGCGATGAAGGGGAAGTACGTGTCGGTGCCCTCGTGGGCGATCTCGCGGATCTCCGAGCGGATCGTGCCGACGATCACCTCCATCAGGTTCTGCCAGCGGCTCATCGTCCTCTCCGAGGAGAGGTCCCTCGTGATCACGAGGGAGCCCACGACGAGCAGTCCCATGATGAGCCAGGTGTAGGCCAGGGTCGCGTTGACCGTGACGATCCCCCAGGTGAAGAGGATGACCTGGTCGGGACTGATCTGATCAATGGCCACGACTTCCATGCGCGTTGCCTCCCATGAGTCCGTACGAGGTGTTTCCCAGGCGTCTCAGAAGGATCTCCCGCATCGCGAGAAATCCTGCCATCGCGGCGACCAGGCCCTCCCAGCCGCCCTGCAGAACGAGCCAGAAACCCGCCAGGGCCAGCGCCGCCCGCAGGGCGAAACTGGCCGCCATCCGGCGCGCAGGCTTCTCCGCATCGGGCAGGCTCCGCACCGTCCGCCAGAGGCCGGCGAAGTAGATCCCGCCCAGGGCGATTCCCGCCAGAAATGCAAGCATCACGGTTCCCATGACTCTCCTTGAAATCCAGCCCGTGGGGCCCGGGGCCGGAAACCTTCCCGAAACCCCGGACCCGCACGGACATAGGGGGCGCTTTGTCAGTCCTTGATGATGTCCTGCCGTGCCTTTTTGACCCAGTACCAGGCGTTCAGGCAGCCGACGGCCACGCCCATGATCAGAAAGGTCAGGGTCCAGGAGAACCGGCTGGGCCAGGTCCGGTCCACCCAGAGGCCGAGGGCCGTGAAGACCAGCGTGGGGATCGCCACGGACCACCCCACGATGCCGAACATGCCCAGGCCGAACCAGATCGTCTCGTCCTTCTGCGTCTTTCCCTTGATCCGCCGGGCCTCCTTCCTGCCGACCTTCTTCGTGTAGGCCTCGGCGGCCTTGGCGCGCCGCTCGCTCGGAGTCAGGTGGTCGTCACTCATATTCCCTCAGCTCCATGAATCTGCGGAGCAGGTCGAGTTCCAGCTTCGCCGCCGATGACCGGGCCTTCTTCTCCCGCTCGTCGAGTTCCTCGAACTGCCGGATCACGATGTCCTTCAGGGTGCCCAGTTCGCCGCTCCGCGCCACGTTCCGGACCGATACGAGGACCTCGGATCCCTTCTTGACGATCGTTCCCACGTCCACGGCCAGGTAGTGCTCCCTGCCTTCGGCCTGGTAGGACAGCACGCTCGGCACGAGCGAGGCCGTGAAGTCCACGTGCTGCGGCAGGAGGCAGAAAAATCCGTTATCGGCCTCGGCGACCACCTTCGTGACCTCCTCGACGAGAAACACCTCGGCAGGCAGCAGGATCTTAAGCTTCATCTTTCTTCGCCTCGTCGATCGTTCCGATCATGTACAGCGCGCTCTCGGGGAACTCGGCGAACTCGTCGTTCAGGATCCGCTCGCAGCCCTCGAGAGCCTGTTCCCGGGAGACCATCCGTCCGGGCTTGCCGATGAACTGCTCCGTCGTGAAGAACGGCTGCGTGAAGAAGCGCTCGAGGCGCCGGGCCCGGAAGACGGTCCGCTGGTCCTCGCGCGACAGCTCGTTGATTCCCAGCATGGCGATGATGTCCTTGAGCTCCTCGTAGATGGTGAGGTTGCGCCGGACTTCCTGGGCGATCCGGTAGTGCCGCTCGCCGGCGATGTTGGGCATGAGCATCTTGGAGCCCGACTGCAGGAGGTCCACGGCCGGGTAGAAACCCTCGCTCGCCCTCTTGCGCGACAGCACGATGGAGGCCGTCAGGTGGCTGAAGGTGTGCGAGGCGGAGGGGTCGGTGAAGTCGTCGGCGGGGACGTAGACGGCCTGGATGGAGGTGATGGCCCCCGTCGTCGTGTTGCAGATGCGCTCCTCGAGTTCGGCGAGGTCCGAGGCCAGCGTGGGCTGATAACCCAGCCGGGACGGAAGCAGGCCCATGAGGCCCGACACCTCCTGGCCGGCCTGGATGAAGCGGAAGATGTTGTCCATCATGAGGAGCACGTCCTGCCGCTCGTCATCCCGGAAGTACTCGGCCATGGTGAGGGCCGTGTGTCCGACCCGGAAGCGGGCCCCCGGCGGCTCGTTCATCTGTCCGAAGACCATGACCGTGTTCTTGAGGACCCCGGCCTCCTTCATCTCGCGGTAGAGCTCCTCGCCCTCGCGGCAGCGCTCCCCGATGCCGCAGAAGATGCTGATCCCCTCGTGGCCGCTGACGACGTTGTGGATCAGCTCGGTGAGCAGAACCGTCTTGCCGACGCCCGCGCCGCCGAAAAGCCCGGCTTTTCCGCCCCGCTCGAGGGGGGCGAGAACGTCGAGGGCCTTGATCCCCGTCTCGAAGATCTCCGAGACGGTGGACTGCTGCGTGATCGGAACGGGTTCCCGGTGGATGGCCCGCATGTCCCCCGCCTCCGGAGCGGGCTCATTGTCGATCACCTCCCCGAACACGTTGAAGACACGGCCCAGGAGGCCCCTTCCGATGGGCACCCGGAAGGGCTGCTCCGTGTTCAGGACGGCCGACCCGCGGGCGAGCCCCTGGGTCGGGGTCAGGGCGATGCCCCGGGCCACCTCCGCGTTGAGATGGGCCGTCACTTCGATCCGGACCCGGTCGTTTTCGCCTGCCCGCAGCACGTGGCGGATCTCCGGCAGGCGGTCGGTAAACCGGACGTCGACGACGCTTCCCCGGACGGATAATACGGTTCCTCGATGTTCCACGGTCTTGTCCCCCTCGCTCTTGGTCTCGATCAGGTGGTATCCCGCAACCGGCCCGCCGGCTTCAGGCGCGCCCCGGCGGCCTGTCGCCCGGCGTGCGGCCGGCCGCCCCGCCGCAGGCGTTCCTCCGTTTCCCGTCTCATGAGTTCCTCGTACCGTCCGGTGATCACGTAGGTGGCGTCGTCGAACAGGAGGATGGTCCTCGTCAGGCTCTCGGCGGCCTGCTGGTGCTCCAGAGACGAGACGAACTGGGCCTGGAACTCCGCGAAGGGCCAGATGTGCCGGCGCATCAGGATGAGGGCGTAGAGGGCCTCGTGCAGCGGAATCCCTTCCGAGTATCGCTCGTCCGCGTATTTCGTGAAGAACTTCTGCGCGGCCTCGAAGGGCCTGTCCGCACCGAAGAGGGTCCGAAAGTTCCGGTAGAAGGCGACGGCGTGCGCGAGGGCCTTTTCGTCGGAGAAGGTGTGATAGGAGGGCGTCTTCGGGTTGCCCCGGACGTCGCCAAGCCACTGCAGGGCGATCCGCTCCGCCTGCTTCTCGGTCAGTTCGATGAGCCTGGACGCATATCCCTTCATGATCGCCCCGTCCCCTCGTCATCCGCCCCGCTCTGCGGCGCCCCCGACCTCCCCTGCGCACCCGTGGAACCCGCGGCTCCCGTTGCACCTCAGCTCTTCCGGGCCGCCCCTGCCAGGGGAGCAGCCATCGGGGAGAAGACCCCGATTCTCGAATACCCTTCGGCCAGCAGCGCCACCACGGACGACACGACGACGAACATGACGGCGCGGATCACGTCGTCCGTGAGCGCGCTGCCCCTCATGAAGAGCAGGTGGCTCACGATGAGGACGAGGCCCAGGAGGACGGAAACGACGATTCCCTTCTTTCTCCACCAGATTCCCGCCAGCACGACGGGGATGTAGAACAGGTGGGTGAAGATAACCCCGCTGGCCATCACGGCGTGGTAGTAGTAGGTCAGGAAGGCGCAGGCCACGACGAGACACGCCATGATCCCCACCTTGCTCCCGGTGAAGGCCTCCTCCATGCCGAGGGCACGGAGGGCCGAGAGCCGCCTGTCGAGCTCCGCTTTCATGAGTTCCTGATAACGGTCCGTGATGACGTAGGTGGCGTAGTCGAACAGCAGAATCGTGCGGTTGAGGCTCTCGACGGCCTGCTGCTGCTCGACGGCGGAGAGGAAGAGGGCCTGGAACTCGGCATAGAGCCAGATATGCCGGCGCATCAGGGTCAGGGCGTAGATCGCCTCGTGCAGGGGGATGCCGTTGCGGTAGCTCTCGTCCGCGTACCTCGCATAGACCCGTTTCGCTTCCTCGAAGGGGTTCCGCGCGGCGAACACCGCCCTGAATTTCGTGTAGAAGTCGATGGCCTGCGGGATGGCGAGATCTTCGGCGATGCCGTGATAGGAGGGGGTCCGGGGGTTTTTCCTCACGTCCGCGAACCATTGCTGCGCGATTTTCGAGGCGCTGGTCTCCGTGACATCGATCAGCTTCGTCGCTACGGCCTGCATGGCGTTACCCCTTCCCTTGGACGTGCCGCGTCCTGCCTGTCGTCCCTCCTGCCCGTGTACTGCCTCCCGGTCTCCTTCAGCCAGCCGGTCCGGCGTCCTTGTCTGGCTTCACTGTAGGGAAGAGCCCGGAAATGTTCAATATGAATAGATCAGTAGGTTAATGCTAGGTATTTCCTTATAGCGTTTCCGGGCCCGCGCGCCCGCGAAACCCCTTCGGCCGCTACAGGGAGGCGAGGTGGGAGGTGAGATTGGCCTTCTTGTTTCTCAGGCCCAGTTTCCTTCGGATGTTGTTCCGGTGGAAATCGACGGCCGCCGCGGACATGCCGAGCAGGGCGGCGATTTCCTTCGTCGTGCGACCCTCCTTGATCAGGGAGGCCACGCGTGTTTCCTTGGGCGTCAGGTTCAGGTGTTTCGCATGGAGGTTTTTGAGAAACGGCGAGATGATGTTGTTCAGGTTGGTCTCCAGGATCCGCACGTGCTCCAGCTGCAGGTCGGTGAGCTTCGTCTTCCTGATCTTCTCCAGGTAGGGGGTTAGCAGCTCCTTGACATTATTGAGGATCATTTCCTCGACTTCGCGCCGGTCCTGTTCCCGCTGGTCGAGAAGCACCTTCATGGCGGTGTTCACTTCCTGCAGGCTGTTGGTCTTTCGCTTCAGCTCACGCTCGCGTTTCCGCAGTTTCTGCTCCGCTTCCTTGCGCTCGACGATCTCCCGCTTCAGGGACTCGGAGAACTGCAGCAGGTCCACGGTCCGTTCCTCGACCCGCTGCTCGAGCTCGTCGTGAGCCTTCTGGAGGGCAATCACGCTGCGCTTGTGATCCGTAATGTCCTCCAGCGTCTCCAGGGCGCCGATCACGTCTCCGTCCGTGTTCCGGATGAGCGCCGCCGTGAACCGCACCCAGGTCCCGTCGGCCAGCGAGGGGAAGAAGTCCGTGGCTTCGAAGGCGTCCTTGAGGAGCTTCGACTTGCTGTACTTTCCCCTGTACCAGCGGGCGACCTCGCGAATGTCCCCTCCGACGAGCAGATCGGCCATGGTGGGGCGCTCACCGCTGTAGAAGGCCCTCCACTGCTGGTTCGTCCCGATCACCTCCTTCGCGGGGATCCGGCTCAGCTCCTCGAGCGCACGGTTCCAGAACAGGACGCGGTGGTCCCGGCCGATCACAAAGGTGGGGATTGTCGAGCCCTGCAGGATGCTGTGCAGCCGCTGCTCGCTTTCCAGCAGCGAGCTCTCCGCCTTCTTCTGGTCCGTGATGTCCTCGAGGGTCTCCACGGCGCCGACGAGTTCACCCCGGGAATTCCGGATGGCCGCCGCCGTGAACCGAAGCCATCGTCCCCCGTCGCCCAGGTCGGGGAAGAAGTCCGTCGCCTCGAAGGCTTCCTTCAGCAGCTTCGAGGGCGCCCCTTTTCCCTCATACCACCGTTTGAGCTCCCCCCGTTTCTTGTCGAGTATGAGGTCGGCCATGCAGGGGCGCTTCTCCGCGTAAAACGCCCTCCAGTGCTGGTCCGTCCCGACGATGTCCTCGGCCCGGATGCGGCTGAGCTCCCCGAGGGCCCGGTTCCAGAAGATCACCTGGTGGTCCCGGTCGATGACGAAGGCGGCGATGGGGGAGCCTTCGAGAATCTGGAACAGTCGCTGCTGGCTTTCCCTCAGGGCGTCCTCGGCCAGCTTCTGCTCCGTGATGTCCTCGAGGGTCTCCACGGCGCCGGCGATTTCGCCCGCGTCGTTTCGGATCAGCGTCGCCGTGAACCGGAGCCACCGACCGCTCTCTCCCAGGTCGGGAAAGAAATCCGTCGCCTCGAAGGCCTCGGGGACCAGCGAGGACTCGCGGAATTTCCCCGCGTACCACCGGGGGATTTCCTGCATGGCCCCGTCCACGAGAAGATCCGCCATGCAGGGCCGCGGCTTGCGGTAGAACGCCCTCCAGTGCTCGTCCGTGCCGACAACCGACCCGGCGGGGATCTTGCTGAGCTCTTCCAGGGCCTGGTTCCAGTGCAGGACGCAGTGATTCCGGTCGATGACGAAGGCCGGGATAAAGGACCCGTCGATGATGCCCCGGAGAATGCTTTCGTCCATCCGCATCGCTTTGCGGACCTGCAGGCTGCCGTCGGTTCTGCCCTTCATCGCCGCATCTCCTCCTTTCGGACTTCGTTGGCCATGCGGACCAGTTCCCAGTAGGGCGGCCTGTAGCCCTGCGACCGCCGGAAGTCGGCCGCCCTCGACAGGACTCCGGCCTTCACCTTTTCGTGCAGGTCGGAAAGCTCGAGGTTGCGCAGGGCCGCCGTCGCGTCCATCCCCTCCGGGACGGGCCCGACTCCGCCGAACCAGTTCAGGACGACGCTGTAACCCTTCGCCAGCCTCACCGCCGCCAGCTTCCACCACGGGGCGGGAATCGAGTCCCCCTCGTCGGCGCCCTCGAGCATGGCCTCGACAACGGCGTTGTCCACGTGATCCTGCCAGAGGGTCTCGGGGTCGCGCCACTCGGCCACGACGGCGAGCTGCGGGTCGTACTCGAGATCGGCCGGGGCCTGGGTCTCGAAATGCGTCACGCCGAAGTAGGAAAGCCACCGGACGACCCCCGGTGCGGACATGCGTGTCGTCCCCTTCCAGAGCTCGAGGCCGCACTGCCGATAGGCCCAGGATGCGACTTCCGAACAGAACCACTTCGACGGCTCACGGTAGTCCATCTCGAAATCGTAGGGGATGTGGCGACGCTTCGCCTCTTCGTAGGCCTTTTTCGCCGCTTCGTGGGGCAGCATGGGGTCGGCCTTCACCTGCGGCAGGTCCGACCGCAGGCGCAGGACCAGGATGCGAAGCTTCTTGTCCTGGATGTACTGCTCGACCGTGGAGACAACGACCCCCATCTCGATGTGCGACTCGACGATGCCGGGCGCCCCGGTTTTCTCGTCCACGTAAAGCAGGGCCACGTGGGAAAAATTCCCCGGGTAGTCGTTTCCCCGGGAGATCAGGGCCGACGTCGGCGCGCCTCCGCGCGACACGAGGATGTCCCCGCTGTGAAGCGTCTCGTTCTGGAATACGCAGGAAGGGGTTGCCGAGGGCACGTCCTCGGCTTGGACCAGGGCGGGGAAGGTTTCCGCCTGGAGCATGACTTCCTCGAGGGCCGCCCGTCCCCCGTAGAGCATCCGGTACAGGCGGTCCCGAACGGCGCGGTCTTCGATGTCCCAGGCCCGGGATTGCCGCTTGAGGACACTCCTTGTTTCCGTGATCAGGTGGATGTAATCCTGCAGCGATTCTGGACAGGCGGCCACCATGGTGCCCAGGCTGAAGGTCAGGCTTTCCAGCCCTCCCAGGACCGGCGCATCCGGCCTGACCGGCGAAGCGGAAAGGGACGCGAGATATTGCCGGCCCTGCCGGTATCCCCGATCCGTTCCGGCCTTCAGTCCGCCGCAGCCGATCTGCCTCGCCTCCTGAAAGGACTTTTCAAGGGCCATCCATTTCTCGTCCTGCTTCCAGGTGAACGGCTTGCCTGACGCGCCCGCGGGAACGGGAGGGTCCGCAGAGGGATAGGACAGAAGGGCATAGAGGAGTACCAGCGTCGTGAGGATTCCCTTTACGGCCTTTGCGGTTCCCACGGTTTCACCTCTCTGTCACGGGCCGCGACGGGGCTGCGCGAATCCTGCTGTGCCGATCATATCCGATTTTCCTGGCGTGCTCAACGGCTTCCTTTGGCAGGGAAACGCGTCGCTGCCCTCGACGTGATCAAGGGCAACCCGGCCCGCCGGGCTTCGGAGGGGAAGCGGCACGTTGAGGAGCACCGATGGAGGGGCCTCACCGGGGCCCTCCGGGGCGTTCACCCGCGCCCTTTTCCCGGTCCCCTGTGTTTCCCGGGGACGCCGTGCGCCTCTCGGCCTCCACCACCCAGCCGCCCCCCATGGCCTGGTAGATGGCGACCAGCGACGAGAACGCAGCGGCACGGATCTGGGCGAGATTGAGCTCGGAGGGGAAAAGCTGCTGTTCGGCCTGAAGGACGGTCGCGTAGGGGGCATAGCCGCCGTCGTACTGCAGACGCGAGAGTCGTGCATATTCACGGTTCGCGCGGACGAGCCGTTCCTGGGCCTGCAGCTGTTCGACAAGCTTCCGGTTTGCCACCAGCGAGTTCTCCACATCGCCGAAGGCACCCTGTACGGCCGCCTGGTAGCCGAGCAGCGCCGCCCTCCGGGCCGCCTCGGCCTGAACGACCTGGCCGTAGATCGCCCCGCCCGCGAAAATCGGTCCCGTGACGGACCCGCCGTAGCTCCACACCCGGGCCGGCCCCTTGAACAGATCGGACAGGTCTCTGCTCGCCTGGCCGTAGGCGCCTGTGAGCGAGATCGTCGGGAAGTACAGCGCCCGGGCGGCCCCGATCCGGGCGTTGGCCGCGACGAGCTGCTGCTCGGCCTGCAGGATGTCGGGGCGGCGCTCCAACACCTGGGAAGGCACCCCGGACGGGATGTCGGGCATCGCCAGCTCGAGGATCGACTTGCCGCGCTCGATCGACCCGGGGTTTCTCCCGAGCAGGACGGAGAGGGCGTTCTCCGTCTGCGCGATCCGGGACTCGATCCCCGGGATCGCCGACGCGGCCGTCTCGTACTGGGAGCGCGCCTGCTCCACGTTCATCCTCGAGATGACCCCGTAGCGGTGCTGCAGCTCGAAGAGCCTCACCGTCGCGGCATAGGCGTCCCGTGTCATCTTTGAGACGCGGAGCTGCTCGTCGAGACCCCGCAGCTCCAGGTACGTACTCGCCACGGAGGCAACCAGCGAGAGGATCACCCCCCGCCTCGCGTACTCGGTGGCCAGCAGGTTCGCCTGCGCGGACTCGGTCAGCCGTCGGATGCGTCCCCAGAGATCAATCTCCCAGCTCGCGCCCGCCAGCACCTGGTAGGCGGTCTGGGGGTTGGGAATCGCGGCCGAGAGCGGGGTCGCGCCGTATTCCGTCGCCCGCTGCCGCTCCGCGGTGCCGCTGTAGCTCGCCTGCGGGAAGATGGGCGCGCGGGCCTGGACGAGGATGCCCGAGGCCTCCTCGACCTTGGCGGCCGCAATCCGCACGTTCCGGTTGTTCGCCAGCGCCTCGTCGATCATGGCGTCCAGGGCGGGGTCGCCGAACTGGCGCCACCACTCCGTGTTGGCCGAGTCGGCCGCCTCCCGGATCTCGGTGCGATACGAGCCGGGAATGTCCAGGCCGGGCCTCCGGTAATCGGGCCCGACGGCGCACCCGGCCGTGAGCCCCGCGAGCGGCAGGGCCAGGAGAAGCGCGAGGATCTTGGCCGTCCGCTTCATCGTCAGCCCCCCTCCCCTGTCGTGCGGGCATTCCCGTCCCCGGGCGGGCCCTCCGGCCGATCGCCTTCCTTCGCATCCGCCTTCGCCTTCCTGCGCTCCGCGAGCTTCTCCGTCAGCTGATCGAAGAGGTAGAAAAACAGGGGCACGTAGAGCATGGCGAGCGTCGTCTCGCCGATCATGCCGCCGATGATGCCGGTGCCGATCGAGTGACGGGCGTTTGCCCCGGCGCCCATGGCCACGGCGAGCGGCAGCACACCGAAGATGAAGGCCAGCGAGGTCATGATGATGGGGCGCAGGCGCATCTCGCCGGCCAGCACCGTGGCCTCGATGATCGACTTGCCCTGCTTGCGCAGCTCCACCGCGAAGGTCACCCGCAGCAGCGCGTTCTTCGCCCCGAGGCCGATCAGGACGAGAAGCCCGATCTGGAAGTAGACGTCGTTCTCGAGTCCCCGGATGAAGTTGAACAGCAGGGCTCCGAAGATCCCGAAGGGCACGGCCGTCATGACCGCCCCGGGCAGGGTCCAGGACTCGTACTGGGCGGCCAGGATGAGGAACACGAAGACGAGGCCGAACACGAAGGCGATGGCCGATGTGCCGCCCGACTGCTTCTCCTCGTAGGCAAGCCCCGACCAGGTGAAGGTGTAACCCGGCGGCAGCACCTCCTTCGCCACCTCTTCCATGGCCGCGATCGCCTGCCCCGAGCTGTAGCCGGGGGCCGCGTTGCCGTTCACCTTGGAGGCGGGAAACCCGTTGAAGTGCGCCAGCAGGTCGGGCCCCGTCACCCACTCGGTGCTGACCACGGCGGACAGGGGCACCATCTGGCCCTTCCCCGTCCGGGTGTAGAGCCTCGTGAGGTCTTCGGGTTTCTGCCGGTATCGCGGGTCGGACTGAAGGACCACCCACCAGACGCGGCTCGTTTCGTTGTACTGGCTCACGGTCACGGAGCCGAACTGGGCCTGGATCGCGCTGTAGACGTCCTGCACCGGAACGCCGAGCAGGGTGGCCTTGTCGCGATCGACGTTTGCCCTCAGCTGCTGGCTCGAGGCCCGGAAGGTGGTGCTCAGCCCGCTCAGTTCCCGCCGTTGGCGGGCCCTGGCGAGGAACTGCCGCGTGATGGCCTCCAGGGTCGCCGGCTTGCCGCCCCCGGTGTCCTGGATCCAGAACTCGAAGCCGCCCGTTGCGCCGATGCCCGGGATCGCCGGGGGAGCGATGGGGATGACGAGCCCCTGCTGGATCTCCCTGCTCTCCCGGTACAGATTCCGGAGCACGGCCCCCGCGTTCTCCTCCCTGGCCTTCCGCATCGAGTCGTAGCGCTCGTCGAAGGGTTTCAGCGTCACGAAGAAGGTTCCGGCGTTCGTCTTGAACCCGCTGTCCAGCAGGCTGTAGCCCGTGATCTCCGTCCGGTTCTCCACGCCCGGGATCTTCGAGAAGACGGCATCCACCCGGCGGGACACATCGGAGGTCCTGTGGAGGCTCGCCGCATCGGGCATGAGGACGGCGCTCAACACGTACCCCTGGTCCTCGTTCGGGACGAAGCTCGTGGGGAGCACCATGAAGAAGTGCACGATGGCGTAGACCATGACGGCCAGGAGAACGAAGGCGACGGTCATCCTCCGGATCACGAGCAGCACCGCCCGGCCGAAGGCGTCGGTGAACCGGGCGAACCAGCGGTTGAACGCCGCGAAGAACCCCCGCTCGGGAGGCCGGGTGTGTTTCAGCAGGGCGCCGCACATGGCCGGCGTGAGGGTAAGGGCCACGAACCCCGAGAGGGCCACGGAGATGGCGATCGTGACGGCGAACTGCCTGTAGAGCTGCCCCGTCGTCCCGGGCAGGAATGCGGCCGAGACGAACACGGAGCACATGACGAGCACCGTGGCGATAACGGGGCTCGTCACCTCCCCCATCGCGCGGATGGTGGCCTCCCGGGGCGACAGGTGGAATTCGGCCATGTTGCGCTCCACGTTCTCGACGACCACGATGGCATCGTCGACGACGATGCCGATGGCCAATATGAGGCCGAAGAGCGTCAGCAGGTTGATCGAAAATCCCAGCGAGATCATCCCGGCGAAGGTTCCGACCAGGGCGACGAAGATCGCGACGGTGCAGATGACGGTTGCCCGGAGATTCTGCAGGAAGAGGAAGACCACGAGCACGACGAGCAGGACCGCCTCGAAGAGCGTGTGCTTCACCTCCTCGATCGAGATCCGGACGAAGTCGGTCGTGTCCAGGGAGATCGTGTAGTCGATTCCCTCGGGGAACCGGTCCTTCATCTCCTTCATCGCATTCCGGACCGCCGTGGAGACCCGCAGGCCGTTCGCGCCGGGCTGCTGGTAAACGGCGATGAATGTGGCCGGCTCACCGTTGAGCCGGCTGTCGACGATGTACTGGCGCAGCCCGACTTCCGCCCGCGCCACGTCTTTCAGGCGGACAATGGCACTGCCGTCCTGGCTGGCACGAAGAATGATGTTCTCGTACTGCGCCGGGTCCTTGAACGGGCGCTGGGTAACCACGGGGAACGTGAGCTGCACCGGTCCCGCCGTCGGTTCCTGACCGATCTGCCCCGCCCCGAAGAGCTGATTCTGGGCGGCCACCGCCTGCTGGATGTCGCTCGTCGTAATCCCGAGGGAGGCCATCCGGTCGGGGTTCATCCAGATCCGCATGGCCTGGTCGGGCACGCCCATGATCTGCGCCTGTCCCGCGCCCGGAACCCGCTTGATCCGGTCGAGGACGTAGACATTGGCGTAGTTGGCGATGTAGTTGGCCCCGTAGCGGTCGTCCTTGCCGTGCACGGCGATCAGCATCATGATGGAAGATGACTTCTTCTGTACCGAGACGCCCTGCTGGGTCACGACCTCGGGCAGCTGCGGCAGGGCGAGGTTGACACGGTTCTGCACCTGCACCTGCGCGATGTCCGGGTCCGTGTTGAGGCCGAAGTAGACGGTCAGCTGCAGCTGCCCGTTGGAAGAGCTCGTCGAGGACATGTAGAGCATGTTGTCGACGCCGTTGATCTGCGCCTCGATGGGCGCCGCGACGGAGTCGGCGAGGGTCTGCGAATCGGCGCCCGGGTAGTTGGCCGACACGGTGACCTGGACGGGCGTGATCGTGGGGTACTGCTCGACGGGCAGGAGAAACATCGAGACCCCGCCGGCGATGACGATCAGGACGGAGACGACGGTGGCGAAAATGGGGTGCTCGATGAAGAACCGCGAGAACATGGGCGCGACCCTCCGCCGTCAGGGGGTTTTCTTCTTGAATGCCCCGGCGGGAGGGTTCTTCGCGTCCGCCCCGGGCGGGTTCGCCTGCGCCGCTTGCCGGATCGTCAGGGGCACCCCGGGCTGCAGCAGGAGCCCGCCGTCGACGATCAGCCGTTCGCCGGCCTTGATGCCGTCGAAGACGAGCCATTCGTCGCCGATCCACTCCCCCACCGTCACGGGCCGGGATTCAGCCTTGCCCTCCCTGTCGACGACCCATACGAAATGGCCCTTCGGCCCCTGCTGGACCGCGCGCTGCGGGACGAGAACGGCATTCGGGCGGATGGCCCCCTTCACGCGTACCCGCACGTACTGGTTCGGCCGCAGGACTCCCTTCGGGTTGTCCACGCTGGCGCGGATCAGGAAGGTCCCGGTCTGCGGGTTGAAGGAATAGTCGGCAAAGGTGATCCGGCCGGTGTGGGGGAAGATCGACCCGTCGACCAGAATGACCTCCACGGTGTAATTCTTTCCCATCGGCTCCCGCAGGAGCCCCTTGCGGGTCTGTTCGCTGAGGCTCTGCCATTCGTTTTCCGAGATGCTGAAGTTCACCCAGATGGGGGAGAGCACCGCCACAGTGGTGAGCAGGCTGTTCTGCGGGTTGATGTAGGTCCCCTCGGTCTGATGGGCCGAACCGGAGACGCCGGACACAGGCGATGCGATCACGGTGTAGGAGAGGTTGAGCCGCGCCGATTCGACCTGGGCCTTCGCCTGGTCGACGGCTGCCTCGTAGCTCTGGCACTGGCCCGTCGCATCGTCGAGATCCTTCCGGGACAGGGCGTCCTGCTCCACGAGCGGCTTGACCCGGGCCAGGTTCGCGCAGGCCGTCACCATGGCTGCCTTTTGTTTCGCCAGGGCCGCCTCGGCCTGGTCCAGCTGAACCTTGAAGGGCTTCCGGTCCATCAGGAAAAGGGTCTGACCCTCCTTCACAAAGGATCCCTCGTGGTAGACCCTCTTTTCGAGGAAACCGCTGACCCTCGCCTGGATGTTGACGAGCTGCGAACTCTGGGTCTGGGCGACGTATTCCGGTGTGAAGGGGACGTCTTTCGTCTCGACGGTGATGACCGAAACCTCTGCGCTTTTCGGCTGCTCCCTCTCCGCGGGGCCTTTTGCGCAACCCGCGGTCAGCAGCGGCAGGAGCGCCGCCGCGCACAGGCAGATACCGAACGCTAACCGCTTCATCCCTCCCACGGGACCCCGTCCTCCCACACCCGCCATGACCCGTCTGCTGCGCCGAACGACTCCGTCCTTATACTCCCGTCCCGGCGGTCTTGTCCATCTTTTCTGTTGAATTTCCGGCCGCTCACGACAGATCCGCCCCTCCCGGGGCCGTGGGGTTTCGTCCGTTCGGGAGCAGGCGCTGCGTGTGCAGCGCGATCATCCGCTCCTCGTCCGTCGGGACGACCCAGGCGCGCACTCGGCTGTCCGCGACGCTGATTCTCGGCCCGCCCGCCTCGTTGGCGTTTGCATCCAGTTCCAGCCCCAGCCATGAGGCGGACCGGCAGATCCGCCCGCGTATCGGGACGGCGTTCTCCCCGATGCCGGCGGTGAAGACCAGGGCGTCGAGCCCCCCGAGGGCGGCGGCCAGCGACCCGAGCTCCCGGATGATCCGGTAGACAAAGAGATCGATCGCCTCGGCGGCGCGGGGGTCCTTGCTTTCCAGCAGCGTCCGCATGTCGCTGGAGATCCCGGAGACGCCCAGCAGGCCGGACTCCTTGTAGATCAGGGATTCCAGATCCCGGGCGTTCATGCCGAACTCGTCCATGAAGTAGAGCATCACCCCCGGGTCGAGGCTCCCGCAGCGAGTGCCCATCATGAGGCCCTCGACGGCGGTGAACCCGAGCGTGCAGGCCTCGCTTTTCAGGCCGCGCATGGCGCAAAGGCTGGCCCCGTTGCCGAGATGGGCCACGACGGTCCGCCCCTTCGCGGCATCGGGGTCGATCCCCGGCAGGACCGAGGCGATGTACTCGTAGGACAGACCGTGGAAACCGTAGCGCCGGACCCCCTGTTCGGCGAATTTCCGCGGCAGGGCGAAGGCCTGCGCGATAGGGGGGATCGCGGCGTGGAACGACGTGTCGAAACAGGCCACCTGGGGGACTCCCGGGAACCGCCGGCCGATATTGCGGATGGCGGCCAGGTTGTGGGGCTGATGCAGGGGAGCCAGGGGCACGAATGTCTCGAGATCGGTGAGGATCTCCCGGTTCACGACAACCGGCCGCGTGTATCTCGACCCCCCGTGGACGACCCGGTGACCCACGGCCCTGACGCGGTCGGCGGCGCAGGTCTCGCTGCCGCACCAGGAGAAGACCGCCTCCACGGCCCCCTCCTGGCCCAGTTGCGTACCGGGGGGCCAGGTCCGCTCTGCGAGGACGTTTCCGTTTTCGTCCCTGGCCTTGAAGCGGGGCTCCGTGAAAAGCCCCTCCACCTGCCCGTCGGCCAGGACGCCCAGCGTTTCGCCCCGCTCTTCGTAGAGAGTGAACTTCAGGCTCGAGGATCCCGCGTTGATCACGACGATGACATCGCCCATTGTCCTACTTCACCTCGTATCTGCCCTGCCGCCGGGCCTGGGCCACGATGGCCATGACGGCCGCCGAGGCAAGCCTCGACCGGATGGAGTCGGCGCGGCTCGTGAGGATCACGGGGATCCGGGTCCCCAGGACGATTCCCGCCCCTTCGGCTCCCGCAAGGTACGTCAGCTGTTTGAAGAGCATGTTGGCCGCCTCCAGGTCGGGCGCAAGCAGAATGTCCGCCTCTCCGCTGACCTCCGACCGGATTCCCTTGATCCGGGCGGCCTCGGCGCTGATGGCGTTGTCAAAGGCCAGGGGCCCGTCGAGGATGCCGCCCGTGATCTGTCCCCGATCGGCCATCTTGCACAGGGCGGCGGCGTCCAGCGTGGAGGGGATGCCGGGATTGACCGTCTCGACGGCCGACAGGATGCCCACGTTGGGCTTCTCGATCCCCAGGGCATGCATCAGGTCGATGGCATTCTGGATGATATCTTTCTTGTCGGCGAGCGTCGGGACGATGTTGACGGCCGCATCGGTCATCACGAACATCTTGTGGTAGGTGGGGACATCCATGACGAGGGCATGACTGATCCGGCGCGAGGTCCGCATTCCCGAGGCCGACGGTACGATGGCCCCCATGATCTCGTCGGTGTGGAGACTCCCCTTCATGAGCGACTCCACTTCCCCCGCACGGGCCAGTTCGACGGCCTGCGCCGCCGAGGCATGGCTGTGGGGGGTCGATACGATCCGCCACGTACCGAGATCGACCTGGGCCTCCTCGGCCGCCTTCCGGATTTTCGCCTCCGGCCCGACGAACACGGGCTCGATGATCTTCCGGCGCGCTGCTACGACAGCCCCCATCAGGGATTCCCGGTCGCAGGGATGGACGACGCCGCAGGTCACGGGGGCGCAGGTCTCGCAGGCCTTGAAGAGCTCCAGGAAGGAATCGCTCCGGCGCAGCTCGATGTGGGGCGGCGCGATGTCGTCGTAGACGAGCCTCGTTTCCGGCGCCTCCACGAAGGCGCGGCCCGCGGCGAGCACGTGACCCGACTGGTTGACGCAGCGGGTGTCGAAGACCACGACTCGGCCCTCCGGTTTCTTGTCGAGGACCGTCACCGTGGCCGTCAGGGCATCCCCGACGGCGATATCTCCGCTGAAGTCCAGTTCCCGGCGCAGGATCCTGGCCCCCGGCCCCGGCAGGCGCGTCCCGATCACGGCGGAAATGAGGGCGACGGCGCCGGCCGACTCGGTCCGTTTCCCGTAGCCGGGCTTTTCCGGCGACTTGAGGTGGTAGGCGTCCACGTCGCCTGAAAAGACGGCCAGCAGGTCCACCTGATGCTTCGTGAGCGTAACGGTCATCTCCGCCGCCTGGCCGATCCGGATCTCGTCGAAGGTCACGTTGGTCATCTCTTTCTTCAGTGTCATGTCTGGATCTCCCTTGGAGTGTCGCCGGCCTTGTCTTCCTTCGAACCTGTACCGGACACCGTCTCGCAGTCCCCTGCCCCCGTGACGGGCAAACGCATGGGCCCCGCGGCAAGCAGCACCCTCGAGCCGCGGCTGTAGGTGAAGTAGGAAAAGGCCCAGCGGATGAAGACGACGAGGCGGCTCTCGAAATTGACGAGCAGCATCAGATGGATGAAGAGCCACAGGAGCCAGGCGAGCATGCCGCCGAAATGAAACGGACCGATGTCGGCCACGGCGGCGTGCCGGCCGATGACGGCCATGGTGCCCTTGTCGAAGTAGGAAAACGGGGGCGGCGGGCTCTCCCCGCCCAGGCGTCTTGCAATGACCCGGGCCGCATACCGCCCTCCCTGCGTGGCGACGGGGGCCAGGCCGGGCAGCGGGTTTCCGTCCTTCCCGGGAATGCAGGCGAGATCTCCGATGACGAAGATCTCCGGGTGTCCCGGCACGGTCAGGTCGGGGCCGACGTGGACGCGGCCCATGCGGTCGAGTGTCGCTGCCGTCTTTTCGGCGAGCTTCGCCCCCAGGGGGCTACCGCTCACGCCGGCCGCCCAGAGGACCGTTCGGGCCTCGATGCGCTCCACGCCCCGCGGGCCCTGCAGTGCGAGGCCCGAGTCGTCAACGGCCGTCACCCGCGCGCCGGTGAGGACCCGGACGCCCAGCTCCTCCAGGGAATCCTTCGCCCTGTCGGACAGTTCGGGAGGGAAGGACGGCAGGATCCGCTGCGCCGCGTCGACGAGCAGGATCTCCGAGTCCTCCGGCCGGAACGACCGGAAGTTGTCCCTGAGCGTGTCCTTCGCAATCTCGGCGAGCATCCCCGTGAGTTCCACCCCCGTGGGTCCGCTCCCCACGACGATGAAGGTCAGCCACGCCTTCCGCCTCTCCGGGTCGGTCTCCCGCTCGGCCACCTCGAAGGCGAAAAAAATCTTCTGGCGGATCCATCCGCTGTCCTCGATGCTCTTGAGTCCCGGCGCGACCTGCTCCCAGGCGCCGTGGCCGTAATAGTGGCTCCTCATTCCCGCCGCCACGATGAGCGTGTCGTAATCGAGGATCCCGTCTGCCAGGACGACGCGGCGGTTTACGGGATCGATGTCGGTGACCTCTCCGAGCAGGACGGCCGCATTCTTCTGCTTCCGCAGGATGTGTCGCAGCGGCGAGGTGATTTCGCCGGGTCCGAGGATGCCCGTGGCCACCTGGTACAGCAGGGGCTGGAAAAGGTGAAAGTTGCGCCGGTCCACGAGCGTGACCCGCACGGGGGCCGCCTTCAGGGCCCTCGCCGCGTTGAGACCTCCGAAGCCCCCCCCGATGACGACGACGTGACGGCGCCCCGCCTGTGCGGACGACAGTGCCTCTGCCACCCTGTAATCCTTCCGGTTTCCTATCTCTTCGGTTTCGTGCCGGCTGATTTCCGCCTGCCCTTCGGCGGTCTTTCCCGGAGCAGGACCGCAACCCGGTCGATCAGGTCGACCTGCTCCTTCCTGATGCCGTCCAGTCCGCGCCCCCACTTCAGGAAAGCCAGGACGCGCTCCCGGTCTTCCCTGCGTGGAAGCAGGGCCGGGATCGCGCGGAGCGTTCGCTCGGGCTCCAGCATGGCCATCACTTCGGCCTCGGAGCGCATCCTGCGGCGCTCGTCCTCCGTTAGCTTCGACAGCGCCCTGTCCCCCCGGACCACTTCCTCGGTCATCTCCAGGCGTGTGAGCGGGATGGCGCCGGCGAAGCGGCCGACCAGCGAGCTGATTCGGGCGAGCGCCTCGGCGTAGCCACCCTTTTCGATGTTCGCGAGCGCTTCCTGCACGACAGGCAGCGCTCGCGGATCCGGACGCTTCTCCAGCACGTGGCCCTGCCTGTCGCCCTCCGGGTCCCCCAGGGTCAGGAGGGTCCCGTAGATCTGGAAAAAAAGGAACTCGCCGGCGGCATCGCGCAGGTCGCGGAAGACGTTCCACGAGGCCGTAATCCACTCGGAGCCCATCTGCTCGAGCCTGTGCCACGGGTTGCCGGCCTCCGCAGGTTTGCGTCCTGCCCTGACGGCCGACGCTAGGACCGGAACGGGCCACATCAGCGGGTTGAGATCGCTGAGGACCCACCGCTGCGCCCGATTGGGGTGAAAGGTCCGCCCCAGCTGCGCCGTCGTCTCGTTCACGAGACCTCTCACGAGGGGACGGGCAAACAGGGTGTAGGCCTTCTCATTCATCGTCGACACCTCGGCGACGACTTCGAAGGGCTTCTCGTCCTTGCGCTGCACCCGGTTGAACTTGCGCCGCTCCTCCAGGGTGACCTCCGTGAACGTCGAAAGGTACCGGTCCTTACCCGTCCCCGGGGTTTCTTCGATCTCCATCAGGTACAGGCCGGGCCGGAGCATCTCGATGTAGTCCAGCGCCTCGATGATCTCCGTGTGCTCCTTCTGGGCGACCTTTCCCGAAACGAAGATCCCCAGGTGCCCCACGCTCTCGTGGACGAGGCCCACGATCACCTGCCCCCGGGCCTTGATCTCCGCCGTGCTCGAGTACACGTCGGAAACCCAGTTGATCGCCTGCTGGGGCGGCGTGATGTTGTCCCCCTTCGAGGAGAACATCACGATGGGCGAGCGGATCGCCTTGAGATCCACGTACGAGCCGGGGGCCGCCTTCACCTCCCCCCGGGCCAGCTTGTTGCCGACGAAGAGGTTGTCCACGATCCAGCGGATCTCCTCCTCGTTCATCAGGAAGTAACCGCCCCACCATTTCTCGAACTCCAGGAACCGCTCCCGCTCCGTGTCCACGCTCTTCCACAGGTTGTAGTACTTCGTCCAGAGCGTGTTGGCGGGGTTGAGGTTCTCGAAGTTCTGCACGAGCCAGGCACCGTCGAACCGGCCGTTCCCCAGGTCGCTGGCCAGCAGCGCCAGCCACGACCCGCCCAGCAGGCCGCCGCTGTAGCGCATCGGGTTCTCCCCCTCTCCCCCGCTGAAACTGCCGCTCCAGTAGGACATGGGAGCCCCGTTGATCACGACGGAGCCCACGTTCCCGGGGTCGTCGGCGGCAAGCAGCATGGAGGCCCAACCTCCCTGGCAGTTGCCGTAGATCGTGGGCCGGGGGCTGTCCGGGTGTCTCGCGACGACCGTTTCCAGGAACGTCTTCTCCGCCGCGGTCACGTCGAGGATCGTCTGACCCGGCTCGGGTTCCGGGAAGAAGACGACGAAGTACACGGGGTGGCCGAACTCCAGCGCGACCCCCACCTCGGAGTCCTTCTTGAACCCGCCGATCCCGGGGCCGTGACCCGCGCGGGGATCGATGATGATGAAGGGACGTTTCCTGTCGTCGACCTTCACGCCCCGCGGCGGGATGATCCGGACCAGGGCATAGTTGACGGGGCGCTCGAAGGTGCGGCCGTCGGAGATGATTTCCCACTGGAAGGCCAGCAGCGGCGGGCTGCCCTCCTTGAGGTGCTCGAGGTAGATGTTGCCGCGCTCACGCAGAGTGTCCCAGAAGAGCACCGAGCGCTGGGCGGCGTCCGTCAGGTAGGACGCCCACGCCTGCCAGGGGCTCTCCGGGACGACCGCGACGGCGGTCTCCGGGTCCAGTGCCGCCTTTTGCAGATGGTCCAGGAAACTCTTCTGGGCCTCGAGGGCCCGCGCCGCATACAAGCGCCCGAGTTTCCCCATCAGCCCGATCAGATCAGCGGTCCAATTCTGCCGGTCTTCCATGATTTGCCCCCTTAGCAGCGGCCCGGCCCGCGAGAAGAAGGCGTCCGCCGCCCGGCCGCCCATGAGGTCGGGGCGCGTCTTCGCCCGGGCCACGAAACGTCCTTCACGCCCCGCCGCCTGAATGGTCGTCGGGGCCATTGAAACACAAAAACACGCCCGCTTTCAAAAAAATTCTAAAAGGGGCCCCGCGGTATTCACGGGACCCCCTTGTGGTTCGGGAATGCGTTAACTTGAGATCACTTCACGGTGAAGTCATCCCTGCGGTTCTTGGACCAGCAATCCTCGCTGGACTCCCTGCAGATGGGCTTCTCTTCGCCGTAGCTCACCGTGCCCACCCGGTCCTTGGCGATGCCGAGGTCCATCAGGTACTTCGCCGCCGCGTCGGCGCGACGCTGGCCCAGGGCCATGTTGTACTCGTTGGTGCCGCGCTCGTCGCAGTTGCCCTCGACGACCACCTTCTTCTCCGGATTCCTCTGCAGCCACTCGGCGTTACGCTTCAACGCCTCGCGTCCCTCGGGTTTGATCACGTACTTGTCGAAGTCGAAGTAGATCGCCTCGAGCTTCTCCGGGACCGCGGGGGCCGGGGCCGCCGGTGGAACAACGGCGGGCTTCTCCGCGGCGGCAGCCGGGGGAGCAGCAGGAGGAGGACCGAGGAACACGCGTTCAACAAAGGCGGCCATGCCGGCGGCCGTGCTCACGTCCTTCGCATTCACCAGCACCCCGCACTCGCCGGCCTTGACCACCTGGCTCAGGAGTTCCGTGCCGGCCGGGTCGGTGCCGATCTGAACGGCGTAGATGCAGATGTTCTCCTTCATCGCCGCCTTCATCGCCTGTGCCGAGGCCGGCGCCTTCGGCATTTCCAGCCCGTCGCTGAAGATGATCAGCGCCGACTTCCCCGCCAGGGGCTTGAGGTCCAGCGCGGCGGCATCGATGGCCTTCTCCAGCGGGCTCTCCACACCGGCGGTGTTCACCGCGTAGATCGCCTTTCCCAGTTCCTCCTTCGAGTAAGGGGCCATGCCATACCAGAGCTTCGTGTCGTAGTTTCGCGTGAGCCACCTCTGCCCGGCGAAATCCCGGAGGCCCGCCGTGAGCTTCAGGCTGGGGATCGTGTCGTTGAAGAGCCGGGCCAGGTGCTGCTCGTATTCCAGCGCCGTCGTCTTCATCGGCGTCGTGTAGGCATAGTGAGCCCACTGGAAAGGCTCTTCCATCGAGGCCGACGTGTCGAGGACCACCTGGAAGTTGTCCGTCTTCTGCACCAGCGCCCCCGACTTGAGCTTCGGGTTCAGATCCTGCGCCGGCACGGGCTTGATCACCGTCGCGCAGCCGCCGAGACCAATCAGGGCGGCGGCGGCAATCGCCAACACGAGCCATTTCGTTCTCATTGCATTACCTCCTTCTTTCGATCTGTGTTCTCTTCGGGAAAGTCACGGGACGCTGCCGCCCCTGAATCCCGCCCGGGATGGCGACCTGGATTGCCGCAACGCGGCACGGCACCCCTCCCCCGTGACCTTGACGCTCCGTCTTGTACAATACCTCATAAATCAATCGGTGGCAACCCGGAGCTTTGTCCCCCGCTGGCAGCGTCCGTCCGCTTCCCGAACGGTGCCGGATGACTCGGAATGCCGATCGGAATGGGCTGTCGGAAAGCCCTTTCGGAGAAGGGGATGTGCCTAGGATGAACGGATGTCGCGCACGGCGCATCCGGACCCTGAACAAGACGCGCGCAAGACAAGAGAGCCGCCTCGCCACGAAGGCGGGACGGCTCCCTTGTCCTGGTGGGCCGCACAGGGATCGAACCTGCGACCCGCTGATTAAGAGAGGCGTCAATGAGGTTTCTGCAAGTGGCGGGAATGACGTAAGTAATTGATTTTTTTCAACCTCGCTTATATAAACAATAGAAAGAAAATAGCCGATATAAACTATGACTGTCACATTTTGTCACAAAATCCCCAGACGAAATCTCTCACGTGAAAGGGGGACCTGATGAGCGAAAAGATCACCTCCATTCGATTATGCGAAGAAACGACGGGAGAAGAGCGCAGGGTGCAGACTGTAGCCATTGAGAAAAGCGGCGACCTCGTCGTTTACGGTTTGGACTCAGGCCCATTCGTCGAGAAATATCACGGCGACTGGGACTATGAGTATTGGTTCACAGTTCCTGGGGAGTACAAGGACACCATTCTTCTTCTCCTGCTGAAAGAACGTTTCTCGAGCTTTTTGGAAGTTGAGGGATGGTTGACGAGCAAGGGGATCAAGTGTCAGCGCGGTTTCATGTAATAAAGAAATACCGGGGCTAGGGTCGCTCCCGAAAAGGCGGTATCCTGGCCGCCCTGCCCCGGATCACTCACCAGGCCGCTTCCAGGAGGCGGGATGATGCCAAATAGCCATCGCGTTCCAATCGAAGCAGCGAAAAATGCTCTTCTCGATACGGTCGCAGAATTTACCACAGAAAAACATCATCTCATCTTTGATAGACTCCGCGAGATCAATAACAGGTCCTTGATTGTTCTGGACAGCATACTGCGGTTTTACTGCGCCGACGCCGTGATCAGACTCCTAGGCATCAAGAAACCTGATCAGGTCACGAATTGGTGGCCGGTGATCGAAGCGGGGGAACGATTTTTAACACAGCCAGATCCACTTGAGCGCCTCGCAAAACTGTGGCTCCAGACTAACAACCATCAGGCATTCGAGATATTTCTGCGCTACCTCGTCGATCGCATCAAGACACGCAATGAGCTCCAAGTAAGGCTCGAGACACTTCCGGTAGGCAAACATTATTTTCGCCATTGGACAAAGGAAAGCGACAAAGGAGCACTTGACGATTTACTAACAGTCATAGAATCGCATATCAGGGCATGGAAAAGCAAACAATGGAAAAACAAACAGGTGAAAACCGTACATTTATCTCTTCGAAAGGATCCCGAGGCTCTTAGCGACGCTCTGGTTGTTACCTATAAGGCTTTTTTGAATCAGATCGAGAAGCTCAAAGACTTCGAAACAGACACCTTCCCTCTTAGCCCACTTGCGGAAATTCTTCCCATTCCCGCATGGGACAGAGCGGCTCCGGGTATCATGCGTCAAGACATAAAGGACCACGTGCTACAACTTCTTCCTATTCTCGAAGGAAGCATGGAAGAAGTTCCGCTGAAAATATATGATGCCCATCTCACGGCCTTCCGTCGAAGACAAAAGCAACTCTGGAATGAACCGTTCAGTATCGACACGATGCAGCAAAACGAGCCCAAGGAAGACAAGCGTGATGACATAATCAATAAATTAGACGCGGATAATCTCCTCCGATCGCTTGACGGCATCCTCGAGAATGAAGGATCGCGCAAAGCCGATAAGATTCGCCTAGCCTTCGAATTTATGCGTGCCGGATATTCCCAGGAGGAGGCTGCATTGAGAAGTGGCGTGTCCGACCGCACGCTTCGAAGCTATATTAAAAAATTACGCGATATCATTAAATAATCCCGCCTACTTAAAATATCCTCGTTTTCTATTTCCTGTTATTTCGTTTTCCTGCCGTAATCCCTATAAAGGGGACAGGAAAATGAAGACTGAAGAAATCATCGACCGTAAGCTATTCCTGAAGAAGCAGGCGCTCTCGATCGTTCGTCGAGACATCGCGGATCTCCGTCGTAAGAAAGTCCTTATGCGCATCCGTCGCGAACTCGAAAATGAGATCTCCGAGAGCTTCGATCCCGTCCTATCGCGCAAGCTCGATGCCCTTCTCATCCTTTTAGATGACCAAAGTGGAGAGCGTGCGAATGGATAGGCGAGCCATCGAAAACCGCTTCGCTGACCGATTCGAGGAGTTTTTCCAACGGTATCTCCCTGCCGGCGTCAAAAAGATCGGCGGGGATGAATGGCAGGCCCTCTGCCCGTTTCACGCCGACAGCAAGCCCTCATTGAGCATCAACGCGAAGACTGGTGCCTACTTTTGTCACGGCTGCGGCAAGAAGGGCGGCTTTCTGCACTTCTATGCGAAGCTCAACGGCCTGGACGACCGCCGAGACTTCCCGAAGATCCTGGCCGGCATTGCCCGCGACTTCGGAATCGAGGCCGAGGAAGTCAAAGCACGGCTCGTCAAAACCTACGACTACACCGACGAGGCGGGCTCGCTTCTTTTCCAGGTCTGCCGATACGAACCCAAATCTTTCAAGCAGCGCATGCCGGCAGGCTCCGGCAAGTGGGATTACAGGCTCAACGGTGTGCGTCGGGTCCTGTATCGCCTGCCCGAGGTATTGAAGGCGGACGAGGTGCTGATAGTGGAGGGTGAGAAGGATGCTGACACCGTGGCGGGCCTGGGATTTACCGGGACCACCTCGCCGATGGGCGCGAAGAAGTGGCGGCCAGAGTATAGCGACAGCCTCAAGGGCAAAGACGTTGTGCTCATCCCCGACAATGACCAGGAAGGACGCGAGCACATGGCTCAGGTTGGCGCGGCCCTTCGCGGCATCGCCCGGTCGATGAGGTGGCTCGACCTGCCGGGCCTGCCGAGCAAAGGGGATGTTTCCGATTGGGTGGCTACCTTCTCAACGAAGGAAGAAGCGGCCGAGCGCCTGGCCATGATGATCGAAGCGGCGGGACCCTACGACGCCCCGAAGGTCTACACCATCGAGGACGCCGTCCTCAACGTTGCCGATTATCATCGGATTGACCTTCCCAGGAAGCAAACCATACTTCGGCCGATCGTCTGCGAACAGCAGATCATCCTGGCATCCGGCTGGAGAGGCGTTGGCAAGTCGTGGTTCGCCCTGGGACTGCTTGACGCCGTGACACGGGGAATCAATTTCGGCCCCTGGGAAATCGAAACGTCGGTGCCGTGCCTCTACATGGACGGCGAAATGGCCGCGGAGGACACGAAAAAACGAATTCGCGACCTCAACCCCTCGGAAGAAAGAAAAAGCCCCTTATACGTCTATTCTGACGCCTACGCGAATCATCTCGGCCTAGCCCGGGCGAACCTTCTCAGCGAATCCTGGCGCACAACGATGAAGAGGATCCTCCTCACCAGGGGCGTCAAGCTGTGGGCCGTGGACAATATCGCAAGCCTGGCGTCAGGCATCGACGAAAACGCGAAAAAGGAATGGGATCCAATCAACTCTTGGCTTCTCGATCTTCGCTTCGCCGGCATCACGACCCTGCTCCTGCATCATACGAACAAGGAAGGCGGGCAGCGCGGGACCTCGGCCCGCGAGGACAACATCGACACGAGCCTCATCCTGAAGCAACCGGCCGATTATGAGGCCGACCGGGGTGCAGACTTCATTCTTACCTTCAGCAAAAGCCGGGTTTCCTTCGAGGATCTCGCTTACCTGGGTGACGTTCATTTTACCCTGACCACGAACGAGAACGGATCGCTTGCCTGGACATGGGAGCGAGTACGGGCAGAGCGCAAAGCGGAAATCATCGCCCTTCTCGAGCAGGGCGAGAGCATCAGCGAAACGGCGCGCATCGTCGGATGCTCAAAATCATACGTCTCGAAGGTCAACCAGGACCGCAAAAATGGAGAAAACTAGGTGAACGATTCGGTGAACGCTATTCTGCATGTATCTGATATTACTGACAAAACAGGTGTTCACCAAAAACCCCGTTTTTCGGCCCTTGGTGAACACTTTTTTGGTGAACGATTGGTGAACGATTGGTGAACGGTCAAAAAACAAAGCATCGCAATATCAAGCAGTTACATGGTTGGCGAGGTGAACGATTTGGTGAACACTAAGTGAACAACACCCCTATCGTTCACCAAAACCCCCCCTTATAGGGGGGTTGGTGAACGGGGGAAGGTGAACGACTTGAAGGAAAAAATAATGACCGACAGGCAGGCAAAAAAATCGCTGACGCAATAAGGGATGGCTTGGAGAAGATCGCGGTCGCTCTCGAAGGGCTTGGTTGCCGGATCTCCGAGGATGAGCCCTTGAATTACGCCGTTGCCCGCGATCTGGACCGAATCGCCGAAGCTCAGAAAAGGTAAAGCGAAGAAGGCTTCCCGAACTTTAGGTAGATGATGGACGCACTCCTAGACGCTAAAGACGTAAAATGCATTCTCCGTTGCAGCTTACCACTAGTCTATAAGCTTGCCGATCAAGGCCGCTTGCCAGCCGTGCGGATTCCCTGCCCTGGCGTCGGCAAGGAGCGGCAACGGGCGATGGTACGGTTCAAGGCAGAGGACGTCCAACGGTTCATCGAAGAGCACTACAGCGGCCCGCTGATTATGAATCGGAATGCATCAAGAAATGATTAGCAATATTCAATATTTGCGAAACGCAAGTGACACAAAGTGTCATTCAAATCCACGACAGAGGTGAAACCATGAAAAACTTTTTTGGCAAGGACAAGGAACCGGCATCGGTGGGGGCTTCGTCGCGGAACCCCTGGCCACTCGAACGGACCGACACAGGCTATGACGCCGCGGCCATGAAGGACGCTATTCTCCACGACAAGGCGCATCCACTTCACGACGCCTATCAGAAGAACACGCATCCTCTTCACGAGCGGGCCGTCCGGGAGGTGCAGAGGCTCACCGAGATCGTCGTCGGGGAGCGGGGAGCTCCGAACAAAGCAGTAAAAGTCAACGCGCCGGCCGGCGTCTTCGATTTCTCGAATTCTCACAAAGTAACCAGCAGGAGGTAACCAGATGGAAAAAGCGAAAAAGCAAATTGCCGACGAGATGGCCGTCTATGTCACGCCGAAACTATCGGATCACGTCAAGGCCCTGGACAAGATCCGCCGGGAGCGGGCCGGAATCGAGAAACAGTTGAAGGAGCTAGAGGACAGAGCGGCCGGATCCCAGGCGGCCCTTGTACAGGCCGAGGCGAAGGTCTCGGAGACGATCCTGGCCAACGGCAACCCTGGTGCTCACCTTCGCCAAGTCGAATTGAGAAGGGCCGAGATCGACGCATTTGGCCGCCAGGCCTCGAAACTTCGCCGGGACGACGCGGAGCTCGCGGAAAAAGAGAAAGCCGCCCTGAAGGCCCTGGAAAGCGTCCTGTGGGCTTCCCTGCTAGAGTATCGGAGCATCCTCGAGGATCGGGTCAAGGGCTTACTCGACGAATCGCTCGCGCTCATGGCCTCCTTCGAGTCCCAGGGGCTCGAGCTCTTCCAGCAGCATGGCCTGTGCGACCTGCTCCCCCGAGAGAAAGAGACAGGCCTCGGTCGTTTCCTGGCGTGCCAGGGCATTCCGGATCTGCTTGTTTCGTTCGTCGATCCCATCGGCGCTCATCAGAGCTACCTGGAGAGGAAAGAGGTCCGGCAGAGGCTCGGAGCCGCGTAGGGTTTCCTAGCATTGGAAACGTTTCCGATTTTTTTCCAATCGGTTTCCAAAGGGAAAGTATGGCAAAGGCAACCATAAGCAGATTGAAAGTGAAAGAGCTCTACGACAAGGGGCTCAATCTTGCTGATATCGCAAGGGAAACAGGAAGCACGAAGGGCGCTATTTGCAAGGTGCTGAAACAGATGAACATTGCCGTCACAAAGGCGGCTTTGCCGGCGGCCGGTGCATACGTGGAGAAGAAAGAAACGGCCACGGATCACCTTCTTTTTCTGGTCGGGAAGATGAAGGACGAGCTCTCCTGGCTCGAGGAGGAAGTGCCGAGGGCGACGGATCCGGAATACCGCGCCTGGCAGGCGCAGAAGATCGCCTTTTCGGGCGAGATGCGGAAGCTCATTACGGCCATTGGAGACATTGGCTATCGTTTGTTTCAGGCGAACGAGGTCGCAGAGGTTTTGCGGATCATAGACGAGGAAATCGGGCATGAGTCGGCCGAGTGCCAGGCAAGGATACGCGAGAGGATTAAACGCCGTCGAGATCTTCGATTCCCTGGTGGGGTCGATTGAGCGTCGGGTCGGAGAGTCCCTGGATTTCAAGCGGTACCAGGCGGACCCCGTGGGCTTCGGCGAGGAGATCCTGGGCGAGCGGTTCACGGATGACGTGAAGGTCATGATGGAGAGCGTCAGGGACAATATTATCACGCTTGCGAGGTCGGCGAATGCCGTGGGCAAGACCCACGGGGCGGCCCGGGTGGCGATCTGGTTTTACAAGTGCTTCGGCAATTGCCAGGTCTACACGGCCGCGGCCCCTCCGGAGTCGAACCTCCGGAACCTCTTATGGGGCGAGATTGGGAGCATCATCGAGAGGCACCCGGATCTGTTCAAGCGTGACGAGGTGAAAAATCTCCATGTCTCCCGCTCGGCTCAATCGTTTCTGACAGGCGTGACGATCCCCACGTCGGGCTCCGAGGCACAGCGAGAAGCGAAGTTTTCCGGCAAGCACAGCCCCAACCTGCTTTTCGTCGTCGACGAAGGCGACGCCGTGCCGGATGAAGTCTTTCGCGGGATCGAGAGCTGCATGTCCGGGGGCCACGCTCGGCTTCTGATCATGCTGAATCCGCGCGCCGAGGCCGGCGAGGCCTACCGGATGAGCCGGGACCGAAAGGCGAAGGTCGTTTCGCTTTCGGCCTTCAATCATCCGAACGTCGTGGAGGGCCGTGACGTGATCCCTGGCGCCGTGACACGCGAAACGACGGTGCGCAGGATCAACCAATGGTGCCGGCCCCTGGCAGAGGGCGAGCCCGTCGACGGCGAGTGCTTCGAGCTCCCTGGGTTCCTCGAGGGCGCCGTCGCCTCGACACAGGACGGGCAATCGTATGATCCCCTCCGGCCTGGATGGTACAAGGTCATGGAACCGGCTTTCTCGTACATGGTCCTGGGCCAGTACCCTTCGAAGGGAAGCGCGCAGTTGATCTCCCGTGCTTGGGTCATCCAGGCCCGGCAGAGGTGGGACGCCTACGTCGCGGAGCACGGGGAGCAGCCGCCGCAGTATTCCATGGCGGTCATGGGCCTGGACGTCGGGGAGTACGGCTCCGATTCGAACGCCGCCTGCTTCCGGTCCGGCGGTTTCGTGGAGCGGCTCACGACCTGGGGCGGCATCGACACGATCCAGACGGCCGACCGGGCCATCGGTCTTTATCGAGAGCGCAACGCCCTGCGGTGCAACGTCGATGCGACGGGCATAGGGGCGGGAGTGGCGCCGTACATGGCGCGCCAGGGATGTTCGGCCGTTCCCGTCAAGGTCGCGAGCTCGCCGACGCAGAAAACAGATATGGGCGAATTTCAGATCTTGCGGGATCAGCTATGGTGGGCCTGCCGTGAATGGCTCCGTGCGGATCCGGGCGCGATGCTCCCGCCCGATGAGTCCCTGGCCGAGGAGCTCCTGGTTCCGACCTATGAGATCAAGAATGGAAAGATCCGCGTGATGTCGAAGGACACGATGCGCGAGCTCCTAAGGCGATCGCCCGACCGGGCGGACGCCCTGTGCCTGACGTTCCTGGCCGGCGGCTTCTTCGCGGAGTGCGATTTACGATGACGGGGGTTTTATGAACACGTTCGAAAAGAAGATTGCTTTCTGTGGAGATGTTTACTGGGTGAATCCCGAGACAGGAGCGGAATACGCCAGGCTTGCGGCAGGCGTGCAGTTTCCCGGCAAGAAGCCGGGCTTCGCCTGTGTCCTGGGCGAGACGGAGATCCGGGACGCTGCCGGCCTGGGCCGGAATTACTATCTCCTCGCGGAAATCGAGGAAGCAGGGCTCCAGACATTCATCGAGCGGGTCTACGAGCTCACGCAGATCTTCTCCATCGTTGACGTCTATGGGGATCCGAACGACCGGACGGCCCAGGAGTTCCTCTACGCGTTCAACCGGGAGTTGCAGGAGAGGCGCCAGCGGGGTTTTTATCTCTCGAGGCCCCCGCTGTTGGGCGAGAAGGGGCAATTCGAGCATCTATGCCAGGTGATCTTCAAGCACGTCAGGGCGGGGAAAAAGACCCTGCACTTCGGACCCGCGAGCAAGCTGCCGGCGTATCTCCTGGAATTCGGCCAGGAGCAGATCCGCAGCGGCAAGCCGGATGACTTCCCGGCTATCGCGGCGCTCGGCTATGTCCTGACGGCCCTGGACACCTGGCAGGCCTGGAGGCCGGAGACGCGAATGAGAGCCGCAGTGGACTACGATCCGTTCGATTCTTCGTCCTGGGATCGCCAGCCGTCGGATCGTGAGATCTTCAAATAGGCCCCGATCCTTTGAAAATGCGGATTTCGGCAGATTTCCAGGAAAAGCGACGCGTTTAAACGGCCCAGGAGCGATTTTCTCGGGTCGGTCCGATAGATGACCTTCAGGGAAAAAGATCGCAACAACGGGGGCCGCCAGGCACGCGAGGTGAAGCCATGATGAGCGAGTATGAGACCAGATTGCGCGAGGCTGTTCGATCCCTGTTCCCTCTAGAGATGAAACCTATCAGGGGAGAACGCAACCCGAAAACGAGCCCGGCCATAGGAGCGATCCGGCTCGAGTCCGCGAAACTCCTTGAGGCCGAGGATCTGAGGATCTTGTTTTCAGGCGGAGGCGGAGAGCCTTCAGTATCATCACAATTCAACGACAGGAGGTTTTGAAAGATGGGAAGTGTAGCCAGGACAGTTTCGAAACCGTTCGAGTGGGTCGGCCAGGCAGCAAGCAACGTGATCAGCAGCATCGGTGGTCTCCTCACGCCGCAGATGCCCGAGATCCCGACCATGACGTCAACGCCGCCGGCGGAGCCGGCCGGCCCGGGCGCCTCCGCAAGCGAATCGAGTGAGGCCCAGGCCGAGCGCCTCCGGGTCCTAGCGGCCGCGAGGAGGAAGAAAACGCAGACCCTTCTCACTGGAGCCCAGGGACTCACAGGCACGGCCGGGGTGGCACGCAAAAAATTACTTGGGGAGTGATCAGGGCTACTCCGAGGCGGAGAGCAAGGACTCCGCTTCTTCCCTGGAAACTTCCGGCATGTTGAGCCAGACCTTGAGGCGGGTATGCGAATCGTCGATCGGGACCAGCTTCGTGAAGGACTCGACGCGGAACGCCGTTCTCGAGGTCTTGTCCCAGGCGAAAACTCGGCCGGAGGAGTTTGTCCTAAACGAAAGATTTTCGGGGAGCTTGCCTGCCATGGAGGGTCCTCCTTTCAAGGTTTCAATTTGGAAGTGGTCTTTTTGAGATGCCCTTTTTCCTTCAGCCATTCGATGATAATCATCTCGCTTTGCTGTGAGAGGGTACGGTAGCCCTCGTCGGCTATCTTTTGAAGCAACTTCTTGACTTCGGAAGAGGTCCGAAACCCGATGTATTCGTCCTTTGCCATGACTTCTTTTTCCATAATTTTACAACCCCATCAATGATATATATTGTTTGACAATATATACTACTTGGTGTAAAGAAAAATCAAGGTCAATTTCCCGAACCGCAGGCCATGATACAAAAAGAAGAACGAAAGCCTGAGATCCCCACGGCGGCGACGCCTGGGCGGGCACTTGCGGCCCGGGGAAGATCTCAGGCATTTTTACTTTCACAGCAAGGAGGTTTGAGCATGGAAAAGCGTTTTGATGTAGGGGCGGTCATGACGGATCTCACACTGACAAAGGCATCACTGGAAGTCCTGGAGCATATCTGGCAATCGGCAGAGATGGGCACGGAGGACCGTATGCTCGCGGCTTCGGTCATCACTCTGGATGCAGTCAGGCGAGCCGTCCAGGACATCGAAGGGGTCATGGGAGAACTGAAGGCTTTGGAGGCTTGAAGGGAGGGCCTGAAAGGAGGTAATTCATGGCAATCAGAAAGCGAGGACAGACCTGGCAGATCGACTACGTCGACCCTGCCGGAAAACGAATCAGGAAGTGCTTCAAGAAGAAGAAGGAGGCCGAGGCCGAGCTCGCAAAGCGGGTTTCTTTGATCGCGGAGGGCCGTTACCTCGACGTCAAGAAGGACTGCAAGACCACGTTCAAGGAACTCCTGGACCGCTACGAGGAGAATTTCAAGCATCAGCGGAGCTTCTCTGGGTTCAAAAGAAGCTGTCTAAAGAATTTCCGGGCCTACTTTGGCGAAGAAACCAGGATCTCCAGCATCCGCTACGTGGATCTTGAAACCTACCAAAACCATCTCCGAGAAAAGCGGACCCCAAGCGATAAGATCCGGGCCACGGCGACGATCAACCGGGAATTGTCATGCCTCCGGCACTTGTTCTCGAAGGCCGTCGAGTGGGAGCTAATCGAGAGCAGTCCTTTCCGGCGCGGCCGCTCGCTCATCCTCAAGGAGAATAACTCACGGCTTCGCTACCTCTCCGAAAATGAAATCTCGAAGCTCCTGGCGGCCTGCCCCGTCCATCTCCGAAACATCGTGATTTGCGCCCTGAATACCGGGATGCGCCGCGGCGAGATCCTCGACCTGAAATGGTCGCAGATCCGAGACGGGTTCATTTACCTGCAAAAGACAAAGACCGACGAGCCACGGCAGATCCCGGTGAATGAAACGCTCAAGGCGGTTTTCCAAGAGATCCGTAAATCGCAACAGATCGGATCCGAGCATGTATTCGTCTACTCGCTGAAAAACAAACGCAAGGAAGCGCCGTCACCCCAGGGCTTGAAGGTCATCAACACGATCGTCGGGAATGGCGTGAAGGAGGTGAAAAGGTCCTTCTCGACGGCCCTGAAAAAGGCAGGGATCGAGAATTTCCGTTTCCACGACCTGCGGCATACCTTCGCGAGCCACATGGTCATGCGCGGCGCAAGCCTGAAAGAGGTCCAGGAGCTCCTGGGACACAAAACCATGACCATGACGCTCCGGTATGCCCACCTCGGCGAGGAGCACAAGAAAAAGGCCGTCAATCTACTCAATGGGCTCACGGCCATGTCACAAAATGTCACAAAATGCGATTTTCCCGCCTCCGACAACCCCGCCAAAGAAAAAGCCGCTTCGCAAGTATGCGAAACGGCTCTTCTTCCTGGTGGGCCGCACAGGGATCGAACCTGCGACCCGCTGATTAAGAGTCAGCTGCTCTACCAACTGAGCTAGCGGCCCAAGATATTCGGCTGTCTATGTTTGGTGCGCCCGGCACGACTCGAACGTGCGACCAACAGATTCGAAGTCTGCGACTCTATCCATCTGAGCTACGGGCGCTTTATTGCCCGTTTTATTCCTGGGGTGAGTGGAGGGACTTGAACCCTCAACCTTCGGGGCCACAACCCGACACTCTAACCACTTGAGCTACACCCACCGTCTTATCTGGCGCGCCTGCAGGGATTCGAACCCGGGACCCTCGGATTAGAAGTCCGATGCTCTATCCAGCTGAGCTACAGGCGCACGTGACGATCCCATCGCGAAGAGGCATTAATAAATGCTTTGCCCGGTTTTGTCAAGCTGGATTTCATTTTTTTATATCCTCACCGCAGGACGAACCCCACGGTCCCCTCGAACCGGTACCCCCTGCGGCCCATCCCCTCGCCGGCGGCGTCGGTCGTGAAGTAGTGACGGCCCGTTTCGGCATTGAACCAGCAGTACAGCTCCCTCGTGCCGGGAAGGCGGATCGTGGCGATGTTGCCGACGCTTCCCCCGTAGATGTAGCCCTGGAGGTTCTTGCGGCCCCCGCTGCGCAGCGCGGAGTAGTAGTGATCGCCGATCGAGGGGTTGTACCAGCGGTGAAGCTCGGCGGTGCCCGCCGTCCCCGGCCCGTAGAGCCGGAAGGCGGGCCCCGTCCGGCGGTAGGCACCGATGTACCGGGGATCCTCCTTCTCCGGCTGGGCGGTATAGAGGATGTCCTCTCCGCGGGTGAAGCGCCACACCGCAAGATGCCTCGGCGCCGCCTCCCCGGAGATGCCGAACGAAACGGGGATGCGGACGGTTCCGCCGTTGGACGAGATCGTCACCTGGTCCGTGTAGGGCCCCGGTTTGAGATCGGCGAGCGTCATCCGGACCGTGACGAAATCCGTCTCCCGCGTGGTCGTGCCCGAGAGGGGAGCCAGCCTAATCCAGGCCGCAGGGGGAGTCGTCACCCGGTCGTCCCGCACGGAGACTCCCTCGAGAATCACGGCGCCCTCCACAACCTGCAGATGGAGGCTGTGGGGTCCATCGGAAAGGCGTTCGGAAACGGCTGCCTCGAACCGGCCGCCGTCGGTCTCCTCGAGGCTTACTTCCCTCGGGGGCTGCTCGTCGACGGATGACCTCAGCAGGATCGTCTCCGAGGCCCCCCTGCCGGTCAGAACGACCTCCGCCCCCGGGATCCGGATCCGCAGGGCGCACCCGACACCGGACGCTTTCGGGTAGCCCTTCTCGGCCGTCCAGGGTCCCGAGAGCTGCAGCGCGTCCTTGAGCTCCGCCGGAGCCGCATAGGGCCTGCCGGCCTGCAGCGATTCGTTGTACAGCGAGAAGTAGCGGATCCCGCCCGCTCCGGGAGCCGTCCCGGTGCCCCCCGGGAAGGCCTGCCAGCGAAGCACGCCGGCGCCCGAATTGGAAACCCGTATCGTACGTGTGATCTCCCGGACGGGCTCCGTCTCCCCCAGGTCGATGCCCCGCGGTTCCACCTCCAGGACGGGCCTCGAAGCGGTGTCTGCCAGCCGGAACCTCAGAAACAGGGTCCTCCCGCCCTCGTCGGATTCGATGCGCAGGGCCTCCCGCCAGGGCCCGTCGGCCAGCGTCCGCCTCATGACCAGGACACGGCCTCCTGACGCAATCCGGAGCTGCATGGGATGCTCGTCTGCGCCCGACTCCCCCCTGAGGGAGTCGAGCGTCACGTCGACCCTGGAGGGGGAGGCGCCGGATTCTCCGGAAAGCCGCGCCTGCCGGGGTTCCCAGCCGGCAGGGGCCTCGATCGTCCAACGGATGCTCCCCGCCGCGGTGTTCGCGATCCGGAACTGGGCCCGGCCCGACTCCCCCGGGCCCAGGACCCCGAGATCGATCTCGCGGGCCGAGAGGCCGAGCGCCGCCTCGGCGCTTGACACCCGCCAGAGCGTCAGCGCCGCCAGCAGTGCGAAAAGGACCGATGCCACGGGTCTCGAACAGTGCGTCATGACAGGTTCCTGGCCCAAGGCGGGCGACGGATCTCTTCCCCCTTCGCTCGAAAATGCTTGACAGACACGCCCCCCGCGTATAGAAGGACAGCCTTGTATAAAATCGAGGTCACCCGCTCCGTGCCAGTCAGGGACGATCTGACAACCTGGATCGCGCTCAAGTCCGTCGAGGGGGTCGGCTGTGTCGCCTTCCGCAATCTCCTCGCAGCTTACGGATCCCCTCACCGCGTCTTCGAGGCCTCCCTGACCGACCTGCAGCAGGCGGCGGGATTAAACCACAAGACGGCCCGCAACATCAAGGACTTTCGCGGCTGGGCACGGGCCCGCGCCGAGATCGCCCGGGCGGGTCGCGAGGACGTCTCGATCGTCACCTGCACCGACCCGGCGTACCCGGCGAGACTGCGGATGATTTACGACTATCCTCCGCTGCTCTATATCAAAGGAAGGCTCGACGCGGCGGACATCCCCGTGGCCGTCGTGGGGTCGCGAAACGCGACTCCCTACGGCCGCTACGTCACGGAGAGGCTCTGCCGGGAGATGGCCCAGCGGGGGCTGACTGTCGTCAGCGGGCTGGCCCGCGGGATCGATACCTGCGCCCACCGCGGCGCCCTGGCGGGCCGCGGCCGCACGGTTGCCGTGATGGGCTGCGGCATCGACGTGATCTACCCGCCGGAGAACCGCAAGCTCCACGCCGAGATCGCCGAGCGAGGAGCCGTCGTGACGGAGTTCCCCTTCGGCACGGAGCCGGACCGGCCCCACTTCCCGGCGCGCAACCGCATCATCAGCGGCCTGTCGCTGGGAGTCCTCATCGTCGAGGCGGGCGAGAAGAGCGGTTCGCTCATCACGGCCCGGTGCGCACTGGATCAGGGGCGCGAGGTTTTCGCCGTCCCGGGCGGCATCGACCAGCCGGGCTCGCGGGGAACCAACAGGCTGCTGAGGCAGGGGGCCAAGCTCGTGGAGAACGTGGAGGACATCCTCGAGGAGATCCTCCCGCAGCTGGAGCGCCCCCGGCCGGTAACGGAGCCGCTGAGCACCGTTCCCGCGCCCGGCGCCGAAACCCGGAGCGAACGGCCCCCCGGAGGCCGGGAACTGAACGAAAACGAGTCGCGGCTGCTTGCATTCATTACAGAAGAGCCGCAGGATGCCGATACCATCCTCAACCGCACGGGCCTGCCCGCCTCCGAGGCGCTGGCCCTGCTTTTGTCCCTGGAGCTCAAGGGATGCATCGTGCAGCTCCCGGGAAAGCGTTTCAAACTGAGGGAATCGTCATGTCGAGTTCGCTGATCATCGTCGAGTCGCCCACCAAGGTCAAAACGATCAAGAAGTATCTCGGTTCGGAATTCGACGTGAAGGCCTCCGTGGGCCACGTGAAGGATCTGCCCAAGAACAAGCTCGGGATCGACATCAAGCACGACTTCAGCCCCACCTACGAGGTTCTCGAGGCGAAGAAGAAGGTCATCACCGAGCTGAAGAAAGCCGCCAGGGCTGCCGACACGGTCTACCTCGCCCCCGACCCCGACCGCGAGGGAGAAGCCATCGCCTGGCACATCGCCGAGGAGATCGCAGCGAAAGGCAAGACGATCTACCGCGTACTCTTCAACGACCTGACGAAGAACACGATGATGGCGGCCATCCGGAACCCCCTGCCCCTGGACACCAACCGCTACGAGGCCCAGCAGACGCGGCGCATCCTCGACCGGCTCGTGGGGTATCAGATCAGCCCCATCCTCTGGAAAAAGGTCAAGCGGGGCCTCTCGGCAGGCCGCGTGCAGTCCGTCGCCGTCCGGATCGTCTGCGAGCGCGAGGAGGAAATCCGGAATTTCAAGCCAGAGGAGTACTGGACGATCACGGCGGCCCTCGAAGGGGCCAACCCGCCGCCCTTCGAGGCCAAGCTCGTCAGGATCGGGGGGAAGAAAGCCAGGGTCGGAAACGCCGGGCAGGCCTCGGGGCTCGTCGAGCGGCTGAAGCAATCCGCATTCACCGTGAGCGCCGTCGAGAGCAAGGAGACGAAGCGAAACCCGCTGCCCCCCTTCACGACGAGCAAACTCCAGCAGGAGGCCTCCCGCTGGCTCCACTTCTCGCCGAAGAAAACCATGATGGTTGCCCAGAAGCTCTACGAGGGCATCGAGCTCGGCAAGGAAGGCCCCGTGGGGCTGATCACCTACATGAGGACCGACTCGGTCCGTGTTGCCGCAGAGGCCCTGGCCGAGGCGCGCGCCTTCATCCAGGACGTCTACGGCAAGGACTTCCTGCCTGCCAAGGCGAAGGTGTACGCCACCTCCGAGAAGGCCCAGGACGCACACGAGGCCATCCGGCCATCATCGCTCGCTTACCGGCCCCTCGAGGTCAAACAATACCTCTCGAGCGACCAGTTCCGGCTCTACCAGCTGATCTGGAACCGCTTCGTGGCAAGCCAGATGAACCCGGCCGTCTACGACCAGACGACGGTGGACATCGCGGCGGGCGACTGCCTCTTCCAGGTCCGTGGCGCCGTCCTGAAGTTTGCGGGCTTCACGATCCTCTACACCGAGGGAAAGGACACGGACGACGAGAACGGCAACGGGAAAACCCTCCCGAAGCTGTCCGCGAAGGAAGTGCTGAGACTGCTGGAACTCAAGCCCGACCAGCATTACACCCAGCCGCCGCCCCGCTTCACCGAGGCGATGCTGGTGAGGGAGCTGGAAGAAAAAGGGATCGGAAGGCCCAGCACCTACGCCGCCATCCTCAGCACCATCCAGGACCGCAATTACGTCAAGCTCGAGCAGGGCCGTATCCATCCCACGGATCTCGGGATCAAGGTGAACGAGCTGCTGGTCCGTCACTTCACGACCATCATGGACGTGGAGTTCACCGCCGCCATGGAAGGCCAGCTTGACCGGATCGAGGAGGGCAAGCTCAACCGGATCGACACCCTGAGACAGTTCTACAGCCCCTTCAAGAAGGAACTGGACGACGCCGAAAAGAACATGCCGAACGGAGAGCACACCGACGAGGTTTGCGACAAGTGCGGGGCGCCCATGGTCATCAAGTGGGGCCGTAATGGTCGTTTCATGGCCTGCTCGAAGTACCCGGACTGCAGGAACACGAAGAACGTCAGCGGCGACGGCGCCAGCGGACCTGCGGAAGCGAAGCCGACGGACATCCCCTGCGAGACGTGCGGCAAGCCCATGGTGCTCAAGGAGGGCCGCTTCGGCAAGTTCCTCGGCTGCTCCGGCTACCCCGGGTGCAAGACGACGATGCCCTTCTCGACGGGCGTGCCCTGCCCCGAGGAGGGCTGCACGGGGACGCTGGCGGAGAAGCGGACCAAGAAGGGGAAGGCCTTCTTCGGCTGCACCCGTTACCCCCATTGCCAATACGCCACCTGGGATCGGCCGATCGCCGAGGCCTGCCCGCTGTGCGGCTCGAAATTCCTCGTCGAGAAGTACAACCGGAAGGCGGGGCGCACGAAGGCATGTCCGAAGGAAGGCTGCGGGTTCAAGGAGCCGATCCCCTGAATGAAACCGATCATCATTGTCGGCGGCGGACTGGCAGGCTGCGAGGCGGCCTGGCAGTTGACGAGACGCGGCAACGAGGCCACGCTCGTCGACATGAAGCCGGACAAGCGCTCGCCGGCCCATCGCTCCCCCCGGCTGGCCGAGCTCGTCTGCAGCAACTCCCTGCGCTCCAATGATCCCGCAAGCGCCGCGGGGCTCCTCAAGGAGGAGATGCGGAGGCTCGACTCCCTCGTCATCGCCTCTGCAGACGCCACGGCCGTGCCCTCGGGCAAGGCCCTCGCCGTGGACCGGGTCCTGTTCTCGGAACGCATCGAACGGGTCCTGCTCGGACAGCGGGGCCTGCGCATCGTCCGGGAGGAATGCCGGGAGATCCCGGGGGGGGCGCATGTGATCCTCGCCACGGGCCCCCTCACCTCGGCCCCCCTTGCCGCAGCCATCGCGGACCTCGTCGGGCAGCAGTCCCTGTATTTCTACGACGCCATTGCGCCCATCGTGGACGCCTCCACGATCGACCGCACGAAGGTCTTCCGGGCATCCCGGTACGACGCGGGCGAGGGGGACTACCTGAACTGCCCCCTCGACGAAGAGCAGTACCGCAGCTTCCGCCTGGCCGTTCTCGGGGGGCGGGACATCCCCGCAAGGGCCTTCGAGGACGAGCGGTACTTCGAGGGATGCCTCCCCGTCGAGGTCCTGGCCCGCCGCGGGGAAGACACCCTGCGGTTCGGCCCCATGAAACCCGTCGGTCTGGTCGACCCCTGCACGGGCAGGGAGCCCTATGCCGTCGTCCAGCTGAGACAGGAGAACCGGGAGGGGACCCTGTTCAACATGGTGGGCTTCCAGACCCGTCTGGCCCGGCCCGAGCAGGAGCGGATCTTCCGCACGATCCCCGGGCTCGGGAAGGCCGAATTTCTGCGCTTCGGGAGCATCCACCGCAACACCTACATTCACGCTCCCACCCTGTTGACGGACACCCTGCAGTTGCGCGCAAACCCCGACCTGATCTTCGCGGGCCAGATCACCGGAGTCGAGGGCTATGTCGAGTCGGCCGCCACAGGCCTGCTGGCCGGTCTGTTCCTCGACCGCATCCGCCGGGGCCTGCCGTTCTCCCCTCCTCCGCGCACGACCGCGCTGGGCGCGCTGCTGGGGCACGTCTCCTCCCCGGGAGGAAAGGGCTATCAGCCGATGAATATCAATTTCGGAATTTTCGAGCCCCTCGGCCCGGGGGTGAGAAAACGGGACCGGGGCGAGCGTTACCGCCAGCGCTCGCTCGCCGCCCTGGAAGAATGGAAGTGCCGATCAGTCGGAACGCCTCCGCCCTGAGGCCCCTGCGTTCCAGGGGGACATCCCGTCCCGGCGGTCCCCGCTGGCCTGCTGCACCCGCCGGATTCGTGAGCGCCGTCGGCGGCTACGGGGCACCTCGCTCAGCCCCCTTTGCCGGAGACCTCCGACTCGCCCGAATCGACGGTTATGGCTCCTGCGGGACAGTCCCCGGCGACTTGCTCGATGAGGAGGGCCCTGCGGCGATCGGGGTCGCGGACCTCGAAAACGGAGCGCATGTGCAGTCCCCACTCCATGAACACCTCCGGGCAGGTGTTCACGCAGATCTCGCAGCCGATGCATTTTTCTTTTTGGATCACGATCCGCATGGGCACTGATGTGGCCGCCTTTCGGTAACGCGGTTCCACAAGACGTCAGGGACCGGCGGCGGGGACAGGAAAACCCGCGGGACAGGCCTGTTCCCTGCGGCCCGCCTCACTCGACCAGCCGGTTTCGTATGGCGTAGGTCGTGAGCTCCGCATTGTTCTTCAGCTTCATCTTGTCCAGGATCCGGGCCCGGTAGGTGCTCACCGTCTTGACGCTGAGGCACACTTCCTCGGCGATGTCCGAGACGGTCTTCCCCGAGGCGATCATCAGCAGGATCTGGTACTCCCGATCGGACAGCGTCTCGTGGGGGGCCTTCTCCGCGTCGCCGTCGATCTCGTAAGCCAGCTTCTCCGCAAGCGACAGGCTGATGTACTTCCCGCCTCTCGACACCTTCCGGATGGCCGAGATGAGCTCCTCCGGCGCGCTGGCCTTCGTCAGGTACCCCGCGGCGCCCGCCTTGAGCGCCCGGATGGCGTATTGCTCCTCGGGGTAGATGCTCAGGATCAGGACGGGGATCTTCGGGTTGACCGCCTTGAGTTCCTTGAGGACCTCGAGGCCGCTCTTCCCGGGCATGGAAATGTCCAGGAGGATGGCATCGTATTCCTTCTTCGCGACGAGCGCAAGAACCTCTTGGCCGCTTCCCGCCTCGTCGGCGACAAGGAGATCGGCCGTGTCCGACAGAACCTGCTTGAACCCCTGGCGGACAATTGGATGGTCGTCGGCAATCAGAATCCGGATCATTCCTCGCCTCCTCTCCAATCGGGCAGACGGACCGTCACCGTCGTCCCCTTCCTGCTCCTGCCGGAGATCCTGACCTCCCCCCCGCGGTAATCGACACGCTCCCTGACACCGAGAAGGCCGAAGGATTTCGGCTTGTGGAGCTCATCCTCGCGGATCCCCCGGCCGTTGTCCGCCACGACGAGTTCCAGATCGTCCCCCAGCCCCCTCAGGCTCACCTCGACGCGCGTTGCCCCGGCGTGCCTGGCCACGTTCGTCAACGTCTCCTGGAGGATCCGGAAGACGGTGATGGAGGTGTCCTTGTTGGGCTCCATGTCCGGGGGGGTCACGTCGACACGGCACCGGATGCCCGTGCGATTCTGGAACTCCTGGCACTGCCACTCGACGGCCGCGGGCAGCCCCAGGTGGTCGAGCATGCCGGGCCTGAGGTCCATGTAGATCCTCTTGACGGTCTGCATGGTCATGTCGATGAGATCCTTCATCGCCTTCGTCCTCTCCTGCAGGAGTTGCTGCCGCTCGGGGATTTTCTTCCTCAGGAGGATGATGCCCGTGTTGAGGGCCGTCAGGAGCTGGCCCAGTTCGTCGTGCAGCTCCTGGGCGATCCGGGTCCGCTCCTTCTCCCGCGCGGTCTGCAGGTGCATGGAGAGATCGCGGAGCCGGCCCCTCGAGAGCTCAAGTTCCTTCTCGAACTGCTTGCGATAGGTGATGTTCTCGAAGGTCAGGACGATGCGTTTCTGCGCGAGCCGTTCCCCGATGCGGGCGGCGCTGATCGTGCACTGGACCTCGGTCCCGTCCCTCCTGACACAGGGATGCTCCATGGAAAAGGTCCTGCGCCTCTCCAGCGTGGAGTAGAGCAGCTGCTCGATGACCTCGAACTCCTCGCCAGAGCGGTACAGGACGCGCGTCTCCTCGCCGATCAGCTCCTCCGGCTTCCACCCGAAGACCTTCTCGACGCCGTCGTTGGCGAAGAATACACGCCCCTCCCGCAGCCCGATGACGGCGTGCGGAATCGACTCCAGGATCGAGGCCTCCAGGGCCTCGAGCTCCTCGAGCTTGCGCTGCGCTTCCTTCTGCTCGGTGATGTCCATCGAGTTGCCGAGGACGGCCTGCTTGCCCTGGAAGCGGATCGGCCTCACCGTTTCCAGGATCCACCGGATCTCGCCGTGCTTCGTGAGAACCCGGAAGACATGGGGGGTTCGCCCCTTCCCCCGCAGCATGGCCTTGGCCCTGCGGGCGACCAGGGCTCGGTCGTCGGGGTGAACGAGCATCATGGAGCTCTTGCCGGTCAGCTCGTCGGGGCGGTAATCGACGTAGGCCGCCCCGACGGAGTTAATGTAGAGAAACGTCCCGTCGTGAACCAGGTACACCCCGACCTGGGAGTTTTCGGCCATGGTCACGTAGACCTCCTCGGCCGTTTTCTGTTCCGTGATGTCCTCGTAGGTGACGACGACCTGCTTGTCGACGAGCGCGTCACCGATCCGGGACGCTGTCAGGCGGCAGATGATGGGCGTTCCGTCCCTGCGTTTGCGCTTCACCTCGGCGGAGAACGTTCGCTGCGTTTCCAGGCAGCGGTACAGGTTGTCCGCGCCGACGATCCACTCCTTCCGGGAGCGGTAGAAAATGCGCGTGCTCTTGCCGATGACCTCCTCGCGTCTCCAGCCGAAGACTTTTTCGACGCCGTCGTTGGCGAAGATGATCTTCCGGTTCTTGAGCCCGAAGACGGCGTGGGGGATCGCCTCGAGGATCGACGCCTCGAGGGCCTCCAGCCGGGAGAGGCGCTCCCGCGCCTCGACCTGCCCCGTGATGTCCATCGACTGGCCCAGCACGGCGCGCCCCGATCCGAATTCGATGGGGGTGACGGACTCCAGGATCCAGTGGACCCGGCCGTCCATCCCGACGGTCCGGAACTCGTAGGGTTGCGTGCGCTTCCCCCGGAGCATGTCGCGGGCCATCGCGGCGACGGCCTCGCGGTCGTCGGGGTGGACGAAGCCGGCGGCCTTCTTCCCGATGAGATCCGTCGGGCGACACCCCAGGCGGGAGGCAGTGAACTGGTTGACGAAGCGGAACATCCCGCCTCGGATGATGTAGACGCCCGCCTCGGCGGTAGCGGCCAGCAAGCGGTAGAGCTTGCCCTCGAAGAGTTTTTCGCTCCCCTGCTTCTCGTACTCCATCACCTTCAGGCGGAGGGATTCCATTTTCCGGAGAAGCTCTTTTTTCGTCAGGTGCTCTAAGGTCATGAGACAAATCCGGCTTCCCTCCCTACGGGAGGGCGGGCCTACTGGTTTCGATCGAAGATGATGCGGAGCCCGTCGAGGGTCAGGAAATCGTCGACCACGTCGATGCTCCTCGTCTCCGGGGCGATGATCTTGGCAAGCCCCCCCGTGGCGACGACCCGGGGGTTCGATCGGGTCTCGGCCTTCATGCGCTCGACGATCCCGTCGACAAGGCCCGCGTAGCCGAACATGACCCCCGCCTGCATGCTGCTGACCGTGTCCTTCGCGATGATCGTCCGCGGCCTCTTGAGCTCCACGCGAGGCAGCTTGGAGGCCTTCTCGAAGAGTGCGTCGGTGGAGATGGCGATGCCCGGAGAAATGACCCCGCCCATGTATTCGCCCCTCTTCGACACATAGTCGAAGGTGGTCGCGGTGCCGAAGTCCACGACGATCAGCTCCGTCCTGAATTTCTCGTAGGCTGCGACGGCGTTGACGATCCGGTCGGCGCCGACCTCCTTCGGGTTGTCGTAGAAGATGGGCATCCCCGTCTTGATCCCCGGCTCCACGATGAGGGGCCTGAGGTGGAAGTACTTCTGGCACAAGGGCTCCAGGATGTTGAGCATGGGGGGAACGACGCAGGAGATGATGATCCCCGTCAGGCTCACCGGTTTGGCGCCGGACTTGACGGTCTTGTAGAGGTTCACGATCAGCATGCCGTACTCGTCCACGGTGTGATTGGCGACGGTCCGGATCCGCCAGTCGTAGATGAGCCTGTCTCCGTCGAAAAGCCCCAGCACGGTGTTGCTGTTCCCCACATCCATGGCCAGCAGCATGATCACAACCTCTCGATATAGACGTCACCGGCGAGCACCCGCTGTGCGCCGGTCTCCCCCTCGAGCACAAGGGCCCCGCTCGCGTCGAGCCCCGATACGGTGCCCCGCTGGACGCCGTTGCCGAAGACGACCTCGACCCGCCTGCCCACGATGTCGGCATACCGCAGCCAGGTCTCCCGGATGGCGGCCGAGTCGCCCTGGAGGAAAATCCGGTACCACCGCTCCGTTTGCTCGAAGAGTCGGGCGGCCGCGTCGAGCCGTTGCGCCTCGCACCCGGTCTCGATGCGAAGGGACGTGGCCGTCTCGCGGAGCCCGCGCGGGAAATCGAGCCGGGCCATGTTGACGTTCAGCCCGATGCCGATGATGACGAACTGGACCCGATCCCCCCTGGTCCGCATCTCCGTCAGCATGCCGCAGATCTTTTTCCCGCCGACGAGGACGTCGTTGGGCCACTTGAGCCTCACCCGCCCCGGGCAGTACTGCGCGACCACCTCCGCGACGGCCACGCCCGTCATCAGCGGGATGAGCGACGAAGACACGGCGGGGATATCGGGCCGCAGGAGCACGGAAAGGTAGAGGTTCTTCGAGGGCGGCGATTCCCAGACCCGGTCCAGTCGCCCCCGGCCCCGGGTCTGCGCGTCGGCCATGACGACCGTGCCCTCGGGCGCGCCCTGCTGGGCCAGGCGAAGGGCCTCGGAGTTGGTCGATTCCACCTCTTCGAAATACTCGATCCGCCTGCCGACGACCCGGCGGGCAAAGAAGGTCCTCAGCTCCTCCACGTTCATGTTCATGGTGACAACGAAAGGCGGGATTGCTTCGTCGCTGCGTTCCTCGCAATGACCATTGAGCAGATGTCACTCATCGCCTTTTGCCTTTTGCCTTTCGCCTTTAGCCTCTAGCCTTTCGCCTTCTTCACCTTCAGCGAGATGTCCGCGGCCCGCGCCGAATGGGTGAGCGCCCCGGCGGAGATGAAATCGACCCCCGTTGCCGCGATGGCCCCTACCGTGCTGAGCGTCACGTTCCCCGATGCCTCGGCGAGGGCCCGGCCCCCGATGAGCGCCACGGCTTCCTTCATGGCCTCGACGGTCATGTTGTCCAGCATGATGAGGTCTGCGCCCGCCTCGAGGGCTTCACCGGCCTCGGCGAGGGTTTTTACCTCCACCTCGACCCTCGCAAGGAGCGGGGCCCGTTCGCGGACCCGCCGCACAGCCTCTCCAAGGCCCCCGGCCGCCTCGATGTGGTTGTCCTTGATCAAGACCCCGTCGTAGAGCCCGTAGCGGTGGTTCCGCCCCCCGCCGACCCGCACGCTGTACTTGTCAAGAACCCGCAGGCCCGGCATGGTCTTGCGGGTGTCGAGAATCACGGCCTTCGTGCCGGCGACGGCCCGGACGAACTGCGCCGTCAGCGTGGCGATCCCGCACATCCGCTGCAAGAGGTTGAGGGCGACCCGTTCGGCCGTGAGGATGCTGGACAGGTTGCCCCTGACCGTGGCCAGGACGGTCCCACGGGCCACGTTCGCGCCGTCCTCGAGCGACGTCGAAAAGGCAAGGCCGGCGTCACGCAATCGGAAGGCTTCTCGAAAGACCTCCAGACCGGCCACGACCAAATCTTCCTTGGCAAGGGCCGTCGCCGTCCCCTCTTCGGTCCCCGAGAGGACGCAGGCCGTCGTCAGGTCCCCCGAGCGGATGTCTTCCTCGAGCGCTCTGCGGATGATCCGCCGGACCGCTTCCATCTCCAGCATGGTCGTTCTCTCGTCACCCCGATGGGTCCTGTTTCTCCGGGGCAGCTTTGTATGCAAGGCATCCTTGCGAATATGAAGTTAGGAAGCGCGGAAGAGCAGAAGAGCGGAGGGGATCCCCTTCATTCTCTTATCCGCTCTTCCTGAGTTCCTGGCTTCCGCTCTTCAAATTCTCGAAGCCTCAAGCCGGGCTCCGGTCGGAACCGAAATGGATTTGCACGACGGATCATAACTTTTGGAGGGCAGCCTCCAGGGCCGCGAAACGTTCATTCAGCGCCCTCGCCCTGGCCTCCTCCTTGTCGATGACCGCCTGGGCCGCCTTCTGCCAGAAGTCGGGGTTCTCGAGCTTCCTGTTCACCTGGGCGAGTTCCTTCTCGATCTTGGCCATCTCCTTCTCGAGCCGGGCCTTCTCTCCGGACCTGTCGAGCTGGCCTTCCAGGATGACGAAGACCTTTACCGGACCCGCGACACCTGCTGCGGCGTCCTTCGGCTCTTCCCCGGCGGATACGATGGAGAGGCTCTCGAGGCGGGCGAGATTGACGATGTAGCCCGACCCCGACCGCAGCAAAGGCTGCAGGCCCGTCTCCTCCGTCGTCAGCAGGGCCCTGAGCTTCTTCGAAGGGGAGATCCCCTTCTCGCCCTTGATGTTGCGGATCGAGCCGATGATCTCCATCAGGAGGCCCATGTCACGCTCCGCCGCGTCGTCCTTGAACCGCTCGTCCACCGTGGGAAACGGGGCCACCATGATGGAGGGAGCGCCCGTCGAGATCTTCTGCCAGATCTCCTCGGTCACGAAGGGCATGAAGGGGTGCAACAGCTCGAGGCTTGCGCGCAGCACCGAGAGCATTGTCTCCTGGGCGGCCAGCCTTGCCGCCGGGTTGTCCTTGCCGTAGAGGACGGGCTTGATCAGCTCGAGGTACCAGTCGCAGAACTCCTGCCAGATGAACCGGTACAGGCGGCCCGCCGCGTCGTTGAAGCGGTACTCGTCGAGGCCCTGCGACACATCGGCAATCGCGTCGTTGAGGCGGGCCCGGATCCAGCGGTCGGCCAGCGAGTAGTCCTCCCTTTTCACCGTCACGGGACCGTCGGGGAAGCCATCGAGGTTCATCATGCACAGGCGCGCCGCGTTCCAGATCTTGTTGACGAAGTGCTTGTAGCCCTCGATCCGTTCCTCGGACATGCGGATGTCGCGCCCCTGGGCCGTGAAGGCCGCCAGGGTGAAGCGGAAGGCGTCAGCGCCGAACTTGTCGATCATTTCGAGGGGGTCGATGATGTTGCCCTTGGACTTGCTCATCTTGTCGCCCTGCGCGTCCCGCACCAGCGCGTGCAGGTAGACATGCCTGAAGGGCACGTCCTTCATGATGTAGAGGCCCATCATCATCATGCGAGCCACCCAGAAGAAGAGGATGTCGAAGCCGGTGATGAGCAGCGTCGTGGGGTAGAAGGTCCTGACGGCCGGCTTGTCGTCCGGCCAGCCTAGCGTCGTGAAGGGCCAGAGGGCCGAGCTGAACCACGTGTCCAGGACGTCCTCCTCCTGCTTGAGGTTCCCGCCCTCGCACTTCGGGCACGCCACCGGGTCGTCGGTCTGCACGATCACTTCGCCGCAGCCCTCGCAGGTCCACAGGGGGATGCGGTGGCCCCACCAGATCTGCCGCGAGATGCACCAGTCGCGGATGTTGTTCATCCACTCGAAGTAGGTCGCGTCCCACATGGAGGGGATGAGCTTCGTGTCGCCCTTTACGACGGCGGCGATGGCCGTCCTGGCCAGGGGCGCTACCTTGACGAAGTACTGGGCCGAGACGGCGGGCTCGACGTCCGTCTTGCAGCGGTAGCAGCGCCCGATGTTGTGGCTGTACTCCTCGATCCGAATGAGGTAGCCGCCCTTCTCGAGATCCTTCACGACGTTCTTCCGGGCCTCGTAGCGGTCCTGGCCCCTGTAGATGCCGCCGTTTTCGTTGATGACGGCGCTGCCGTCCATGATCTTGATGATCTCGAGGTTGTGCCGCCCGGCGATGGCGAAGTCCGCCGCGTCGCAGGCCGGCGTTATCTTCACGGCGCCCGAGCCGAAGTCCATCGTCACGTAGTCGTCGGCGATGACGGGGATCTCCTTGTTGACGAGCGGCAGGATCACCATTTTCCCGACGACGTCCTTGTAGCGCGGGTCGTTGGGGTTGACGGCCACGGCCGTGTCTCCCAGCATCGTCTCAGGGCGCGTGGTGGCGACGCTGATCTCCCCCGTGCCGTCGGCATAGGGGTAGCGGATGTGCCAGAGGTTGCTCTTCTCCTGCTCGAACTCGACCTCGAGATCCGAGATGGCCGTGTGGCACCGGGGGCACCAGTTGACGATGTAGTCGCCCTTGTAGATGAGGCCGTCGTGCCAGAGCCGCACGAAGACCTCGCGCACCGCCCGCGAGAGCCCCTCGTCCATGGTGAAGCGCTCGCGCTCCCAGTCGCAGGAGCAGCCGAGCCGCTGGAGCTGGTTCAGGATAACCCCGCCGTACTTTTCTTTCCACGTCCAGACGCGCTCGATGAATTTCTCGCGGCCCAGGTCATGCCGGGTCTTCCCTTCCTTTGCAAGTTCCTGCTCGACCACGTTCTGGGTCGCGATCCCGGCATGGTCCGTGCCCGGCATCCAGAGGGCGTTGTAGCCCTGCATGCGTCGATAGCGGGTCATGATGTCCTGCAGGGTGTTGTTCAGGGCGTGCCCCATGTGGAGCATCCCCGTCACGTTGGGGGGCGGGATGACGATGCAGAAGGGCGGCCGGTCGCTCGTGTCCTGCGCATGGAAATACCGGTTTTTCAGCCAGTGCTCGTACCACTTCGCCTCCACATCCTTCGACTCGTAGGTCTTGGGCAGCGTCTTGACGTCCATCGGTCCCCCCATCGATATTCGCTGAGTGTTTGAAAGCCCTCTCGGCCCCGGCCTTCGATGAAAGACGGTAATGTCCGGTTTTCTATCCGGTAAGACGGCTTACGTCAAGGAAATTTCAGGGAATCGAGGCTGCGGCGGGACGGCGGCGGGCAGGCTCACCGGATGCGGAGAAACGATGCGATCCGCCCCTTGACGGGACCGGTCTCGGTCGGGTGAAACCACTCGATGCCGGTCTCCCCCCGGAACCAGGTCATCTGCCTCCGGGCGTAACGACGGGTGTCCCGCTGCATGAACCGGAGGGCTTCATCAAGGGGGATCTCGCCCTTCAAGTATCGGATGATGTATCGATATCCAAGTGTCCGTAAAGGTATTAGTTTTTCGTGATAACCCATGGAGAGGACGCGCTCGGTTTCCCCGACCAGTCCCGACTCGATCATCTGCGCGGCCCGGACATCGATGCGGCGGCGGATCTCTTCCCGGTCCCGGTACAGGCCGATCTTGAGGGCCTCGTAACGGACATCCCGGAACCCGTGCCTTCGCTGCTTCTCCGAGATCCGCTCCCCCGTCAAGACGGCAGTCTCCAGCGCCCTGACGATGCGGACCCTGTCGCGGGGATGAATCCTCGCGGCCGCATCGGGATCCCTTTCCATCAGGCGGCCACGGAGCTCTTCGAGGCTTTCCCCTTCGAGCGTCTCGCGGTAGCGCCGTCCCCGTTCTTCATCGGGCCCCTCGATGATCCCGCCGGTGAGAGCCCGGACGTAGAGACCCGTTCCGCCGACGACGAAGGCGGTCTTTCCGCCTGAGAGATTCCCGATGACCCCTGACGCCATCCTGTCGAAGCGTGCCGCGCTGAACCCTTCCCCGGGATCGACGATGTCGATGAGGTGGTGGGCAACCCTGTCTCGCTCCGCGCGGGTCGGCTTCGAGGTGCCGATGTCGAGATGCCGGTAGACCTGCATGGAATCGGCGCTGACGATCTCGCCGCCGAAGGACTCGGCCAGCTCCAGGGAGAGCTCCGTCTTGCCGACAGCCGTCGGCCCGACGATGATGACGATCTTCGGCTTGGTCTGCATCTTTCGACCTCGCGCAGGCGGGATGCCCGCCTCCGCCCTTTTGCCCTGCGCCTTTCTCCCCGGGCATGGAGTGCACAGCGGTCTATGCCCGTTTGAACATCCTCTCGATCGTCGTGGCGGGAAACTCGACAAACACCGGCCTGCCGTGGGGGCAGTTGGAGGCAAAGGGAATGCTGTCCAGGTCGCGGCACATACGCCTGACCTCGTCGACGGCGAGGACCTGGCGGGCCTTGACCGCTCCCCGGCAGGCCATCCGTATGAGGATCCGGTTGCGCTTTTCGTCCTGCGGTATTCCCGAATCGGAGATTCCGTCGAGGATCTCCCTCACCAGGGCCCGGACGTCCGTGTCCGCCAGCAGCGCCGGAACGGACTTGACGACGGCCGTGTTTTCCCCGAAGGGCTCGACCTCCACTCCCGCCTCGAGCAGCAAATCCCGCGATGCCGCGAGGAGCTGGAAATCCCCCGGGCTCAGCTCCATGATCTCCGGGATGAGCAGGCTCTGCGCCTCGGGACGGCCCCCTCTCGGCGCCCGGAGAGACTCGTACAGGATCCTCTCGTGGGCGGCGTGCTGATCGATAAGGATCATCGTGCCCGGCGCCGCGAACACGAGGTAGGTTGCCTCGACCTGGCCGAGATACTCCAGGGACGAGAAGGCGATCGGCCGCCGCGGCGACGCCCCCTGCGTGAACAGTTCTTCGGGTTCCGTGCCGAAATCGGGAACATCCTCCAGGGGGCGAACCGACGGGGAGGGCCGGTGTGCGGCGATGCCGGCCGAAAGGCTGTAGCGAAGCAGGGCTTCGGCTGTGCCGAAGCGCCCCGGGGCGACCTGCCACCGGGCCATCCCGGAGGCCGGCGGCGAGCCTGCTGCCGGCCTGACCCCCGAGAGGGCCTCCACAAGGCCCTGCCGGATCAGTTCCCGCACGTCCTGCGGGCGGCGGAAGCGCACCTCCAGCTTGGCCGGATGGACGTTGACGTCGATCGTCTCCGGCGGCATCTCCAGGAAGACGGCACAGGCGGGGTACTTGCGGGCCTCGAGGAGATTGCGGTAGGCGTTCATGACGGCCTGCGACAGGAGGGCGTCCCGCACGTAGCGGCCGTTGACGTAGAAGAACAGGCTCCGCGTCGAGGAGCGCGTGAAGTCCGGTCTCGAGACAAACCCCCAGAGGCGCATCCCCGGTGCGCCGGCTTCGACAGGGATCAGGTGATTGCGCAGGTCGCTTCCGAGCAGCAGGACGATCCGGTCGCGCAGGGTTTCCGTCCGCGGGACCTCGAGCAGCGTCCTCTCCCCGGCCGTGACCCTCGCCCGCACCCGCCCGTGCGGCAGCAGCACGCGGACGATGATGTCGAGGCAGTGACCCTGCTCCGTGGCGTCCTGCCGCAAAAACTTCCTGCGCACGGGAAGCGAGCCGAAGATCCGGCTCACGGCGATCGTCGTGCCCTCGGGGCAGCCGACGGCCTCGTTTTCCAGAACGGCTCCGTTCTCCACGACGATGCGCGTGCCCTCCACGTCGTCGCGCCGCCGGGTGGCCATCTCCACGCGGGAGACCGCCGCGATGCTCGGCAGCGCCTCGCCCCGGAACCCGAAGGACCGAACGCCGTAGAGATCGGCAACGGTGAGGATCTTGCTCGTGGCGTGCCTTTCGAAGGCGACGGCAACCTCCTGCGGAGAGATGCCGGAGCCGTTGTCGGCGATCCGGATCGCCTCCTTGCCGCCGCCCCGCAGATCGACGGCGACGTCCGTGGCGCCCGCGTCGATGGCGTTCTCCAGCAGCTCCTTCACGATGGACGAGGGCCTCTCGATGACCTCGCCGGCGGCGATCTTCGAGGCAACCTCATGGGGGAGAACGGTAATTCGTTGAGTCAATCCGCGATTCACAATTTTTTCCATCCTTAATACCCGCGCCCCGATAGCGAGACTCGACCGTTCTCGGCAAAGGGCTAAGGGCGAATGGCTAAGGGGAAGATCAGAAAGCCTTTAGCCTTTAGCCTTTAGCCTTTAGCCTTTAGCCTTTAGCCCTCATCTGCGACAGGCAGTCGTTCAGCGCCACCTGCCAGGGCCTCATGGCCTTTTTCGTCGCCTCCATGAACTTGCGGTTGCTCAGCACCGAATAGGCCGGACGCGCCGCTTTCCGGTTCAGCTCGCCGGACTTGATGGGCACCACCGTGACCCCCGCTACCTGGGCGTATTCCAGGATCCGCCGGGCAAACTCGTACCAGCTGCACACGCCCCGGTTGGTGACATGGTACGTGCCGGTGCAGTCGAGCTTCAGGAGAAGCTTCGTGGCCTGTGCCAGATCCAGCGTGAAGGTGGGCGATCCCACCTGGTCATCGACGACGCGGAGCGTCCCCTCGTCCTTGACCTTCGCCAGGATGGCCTTGACGAAGTTCTTTCCGCCGCGGCCGTAGAGCCAGGCGGTCCGGATCAGCAGGTGGCGCTCCAGGGTCTCGGCGAGCGCCTCTTCGCCCTTGCGTTTCGATTCCCCGTAGACGTTGATGGGCCGGCAGACGTCGTCCTCGAGGTAGGGTTCCCCCTTCGTCCCGTCGAAGACGTAGTCGGTGCTGTAGTGGACGGCCTTCGCCCCGGCGGCCCTGCAGGCCTCGGCCACGTTGCGCACCCCGACGGCATTGACGGCGAAGCATGCCTCGCGGTTGGTCTCGCAGCCGTCCACGTCGGTGTAGGCGACGGCGTTGACGACCGCCCCGGGGCGAAACTCCCCCAGAATCCGGACGCAGTCCGCCGCCGACGTGATGTCGAATTCGGCCATGTCGACGCCGAGTACCTCGTGCTCCCGGCCCAGGATCTCGATGAGGTCGCTTCCCAGCATCCCCCTGTGCCCCATCACCAGTATCCTCATGCGTACCTCACCTCCACGAGGAACAGCCCCCTGGCCGGCGCCGCCGGGCCCGCCTCCCGGCGGTCTCTCGCCGTGAGAATGCGGACGAGCCCCTCCCCGGGCGTGGCGCCCTTGCCGATGTCGACGAGGGTCCCCACGATGTTGCGCACCATGTGCCGCAGGAACCCGTCGGCCTCGATCCGGAAGACAAGCCCCCCGCCCTCGTCCCGACCGACGAACGCCTCCGTCACGGTGCGCACCCGGTCCTCGACTTCGCACTGGGCGGCGCAGAAGGAGCTGAAGTCGTGCGTGCCCAGGAGGCCCGCCGCGGCCCGGTTCATGGCGCCGACGTCGAGCGGCGTCCGCACATGCCAGCACCGGTTGCGCTCGAGAGCCGTGCGGACCGGGCTGTTGAAGATCCGGTAGTGATACACCTTGCTGCGCGCATGGAACCGGGAGTGGAATTCCCAGTCCACGTCGCTCATCGCCTTCACGACGATGTCCGCGGGCAGGAGACTGTTGACCCCGAGGTGCAGGTTGCGCAGCGGCAGAGCCGTCTCCGTCCGGAAGTTCGCCACCTGGTTCAGGGCGTGGACGCCCGTGTCGGTGCGGCTCGAGGCGACGAGCACCACCTTCGCGTTGACGATCCCCGAGAGGGTGTCCTCCATCACCTGCTGGACGGTGGGGACGCCGGCCTGGCGCTGCCAGCCGTTGTAGGCGGTCCCGTCGTATTCGATGGTCAGCTTGATGTTCCGCATAGAACTCAGTTCATGGTACAGAAAAAACCGGCTCCTGAAAATCACCGAAATGCACGGACCCGATAAAAAAAGGAGCAGAAGGGGCGCTCCTGCTCCCTGGCGGATTTTCACGGGATCACTTGCAGGCCTTCAGGGCCTTCACGGCGGGAAGCTCCTTGCCTTCAAGCAGCACGAGGAACGCGCCGCCCCCCGTGGAGATGTAGGACATGTTGTCCCGCTCGCCGGCCTTGTCGATGGCCACGTCCGTGTCGCCGCCCCCGACGATGGAGAGGGCGTAGGAGTTGGCGACGCTGTGGGCCAGGGCCGACGTGCCCCGGCTGAAGGCATCGATCTCGAAGACACCCATGGGCCCGTTCCAGACGATGGTCTTCGCGTTGCTCAGGGCCTCCGTGAAGAGGGTGATCGTGGCCGGCCCGATGTCGAGCCCCATCCACTGCGGATTGATCTCCTGCACGGGGACGATCTTCGTCTCCGCGTCGGCTTCCCTGCTCTCGGCGATGACGCAGTCCACGGGCAGGTAGATCTTCACGCCGAGCTTCTTCGCCGTTTCGAGGACCTCCCGCGCTTTGTCGATAAGTTCGGGCTCGACGATGGACTTGCCGACCTCGACCCCCTGGGCCTTGAGGAAGGTGAAGGCCATGCCGCCGCCGATGACGATCTTGTTGACCCGGTTGATGAGGTTGGCGAGGGCTTCGAGCTTGCCCGACACCTTCGACCCCCCGACGATGGCCACGAGCGGCCGCGCAGGCTTCTCGAGGGCCTTGCTGAAGTAGGTCAGTTCCTTCTTCATCAGGAAGCCGGCGCCGCAGGTCTTGATGAACTTCGTGATCCCCACGTTGGAGGCATGGCTGCGGTGGGCGTTCCCGAAGGCGTCGTCGATGTAGACGTCGGCAAGACCCGCCAGCTCCCCGGCGAACTCGTCGTCGTTCTTTTCCTCCCGCGGGTCGAACCGGAGGTTCTCCAGCATGACGACGTCGCCTGGCCGCATGGCCTCGACGGTCTTCCTGACGTCCGGCCCGACGACGTCCTTCGTCAGGGTGACGTTCTTCCCGAGCAGGCGCGAGAGCCTCTTGGCGACGGGGGCCAGGCTCATCTTCTCGACGACCTTGCCCTTGGGCCGGCCTAGGTGGGAGATGACGATGACCTTGGCGTTTTCGTCGAGGGCGTAGTTGATCGTGGGCAGGACGGAACGGATTCGCGTGTCGTCGGTGATATTCTGGTTGGCGTCGAGGGGCACGTTGAAATCGAAACGGAACATCACCCGCTTTCCCTTTACATCCATTTCATCGATATACTTCATCCTTTCACCTCTTCGGATAGGTTCAGGGGAGGGCTTCCCGGCCATCCCCTTGATCTCGAGGCCGCAGGCATGCGTTTTATAGCGCAGCTGGCTTCGTTAAATCAAGGAGGAATTCCTCTCTTTTGTATTGAAAAAAAACGCGGGAAATGATATCAGGCGGCGGGCTTGCAAGAGATGAAAACGTCGTTTTTTCGACCATTACAGAGACAGGGAGATAAGGAGACATGGGACTGACGGAAGACAGGATCAAGGCATTTGAGGCAAAACGCGAGAAACTGATGAAGCAGGGCGGCGAGGCGGCTATCAAGAAGCAGCACGAGTCGGGCAAGATGACCGCCCGCGAGCGCCTCCTGAAGCTCTACGACGCGGGGACGTTCCAGGAAGTGCAGCTCTTCGTAGAAAAACGCTCCACACTGTTCGGCCTCGGCGAGAAGGACATCAATGCCGACGCCGTCGTCTGCGGGTTCGGCAGCGTGAACGGCCGCACCGTCTTCGCCGCCGCCCAGGACTTCACCAGCGCCGGCGGAAGCCTCGGCGAGATGCACGCGAAGAAGATCTGGAAGGTCATGGACATGGCCAAGGACGCCAAGAAGCCCTTCATCGCGCTGAACGACTCCGGCGGCGCCCGCATCCAGGAAGGCGTGCCCGCCCTGGAAGGCTACGGCGGGATCTTCTACCGCAACACGATCTGCTCGGGCTACATCCCCCAGATCACGGCCATCATGGGGCCCACGGCCGGCGGCGCCGTCTACTCGCCGGCCCTGACGGACTGGGTCTTCATGGTCAAGGGGACGAGCTACATGTACATCACGGGCCCCGACGTCATCAAGGCGGTCATCGGCGAAGTGGTGACCCACGACGACCTGGGCGGCCCCATGGCCCACGCCTCGAAGAGCGGCGTGTGCCATTTCGTGGCCGAGAACGACGGGGACTGCATCGCGCAGATCCAGACCCTGCTGGGCTACCTGCCCGACAACTGCCACGAGATGCCGCCCGTGGTCCCCAGTACGGACACCGCCGACCGCGAGTGCCCCGAGCTCGACAAGATCATCCCCGACCGGGCCACCCGCGGCTACGACATGAAGAAGGTCGTGGCGGCCGTGGCCGACAACGGCGTCTTCTTCGAGCCCCATGCCAACTGGGCGAAGAACATGTTCGTCTGCTTCATCCGCGTCATGGGCCAGACGGTAGGTGTTATCGCCAACAACCCGCAGTTCGGCGGCGGCGTGCTCGACGTGAACGCCTCGGACAAGGCCTCGCGCTTCATCCGCTTCTGCGACGCCTTCAACATCCCCCTTCTGACCTTCGCCGACGTACCCGGCTACATGCCCGGCACGCACCAGGAGTGGAACGGCATCATCAGCCACGGCGCGAAGCTGCTGCACGCCTACTCCGAGGCCACGGTGCCCAAGTTCACCGTCGTGACCCGCAAGGACTACGGCGGGGCCTACATCGGCATGTGCAGCAAGCAACTGGGCGCCGACTACGTGATGGCCTGGCCCTCCGCCGAGATCGCGGTCATGGGCGCCGCCGGGGCCTGCAACATCGTCTACCGCCGCGAGATCGCCTCGGCCCCGGATCCAGAGGCGAAGCGGGCCGAACTGATCGCCGCCTACGAGGAGCAGTTCAACAACCCCTACTTCGCGGCGAAGATGGGGATCATCGAAGAGGTCATCGCGCCCCGCGAGACCCGCAGGCGCATCGTGGCCCTCCTCGAGGCTTACAAGGACAAGGAGCAGACCCTCCCCGAGAAGAAGCACAACAACATCCCTCTGTAAGCCCGACCCGCTGAAGAGGTTCAACAGGAACGGGGGAGCCGATGCCGGCTCCCCCGTTTTTTCTCTCCCGTCAATTCGGGCGGATCAGTACCGGGCGCTCCATTTTTCCCCGGCCGGATACCACGAGGCCGTGCCGTTCGTCAGGGTCCTGGCCGACGGATTCAGGGTCGCGTTGTAGGTGCCGTTCAGGTTCTGTCTCTTCAGGACGACCTCGGCCGTCGCCTTGTTCCAGGACTGCAGGATGATGACGTCCTGGGCCTGGGAACCGTTGCTGCGGCGGCGGAGCGTTATTCTGCTGATTCAAATCCTAGGCCACTTCGTCCGCCCCGGCCCTCGCCAGGGTCACAACGGCAAAGGCCGCGATGCCCTCCCCGCGGCCGATGAACCCCATCGTTTCGTTGGTCTTCGCCTTCACGTTGACCCGAGAGGGCTCCGTCCCCAGCACCTTCGCGATATTGCGCCGCATCTCCTCGATGAAGGGCGCCAGCCTGGGCTTCTCCAGGATGACCGTGGAATCGACGTTGCTGACCGCATAGCCGCGATGAATGGCCATCTCCGCGGCACGTTTGAGGATGACGAGGCTGGAGATCCCTTTGAGTCGCGGGTCCGTGTCGGGAAAGTGCCTGCCGATGTCCCCTTCCCCGAGGGCCCCGATGATGGCATCGACGACGGCATGGACCAGGGCGTCGGCATCGGAGTGCCCCAGCAGGCCCTTTTCGTAGGTCACCTCCACGCCGCCGAGGAGCAGCCTGCGGCCCTCGGCAAAGCGGTGGCTGTCGTATCCGAATCCAATCCTCACGGTTCGAACCTTTTCCGCATCGGCCCGCGCAGCACGGCGCTTTCCCGCCCTTCGCCGTTCGTCCGTCGCCGCTCGCCCGTCGCCTTCAATCTGAGCAGGACCTCGGCGACGGCGAGGTCCTCCAGCGTCGTGATCTTGATGTTCCCGTAATCGCCCGGGATCATCCGGGCGGCGATCCCGAGACGCTCGACCAGCGATGTGTCGTCGGTCCCCCGGAACCCGTCACGGAACGCCTCCCGGTGGGCCCTCTCGATGATGTCGCGCCGGAAGGCCTGCGGCGTCTGGGCCAGCCAAATCACCGTCCGGTCACAAGTTTTCACGATTCGCCCGTCGGGCGTCACCTCCTTGACCGTGTCCTTCACAGGCACCCCGAGCGCCGCGGCTCCGGTTTCCGCGGCGGCCCGGATGCAGCGTTCGACCAGCTCGGTGGAGATGAAGGGCCGCACCGCGTCGTGGATGAGGACAATGTCCGCATCCCGGGCCACGGCCTCCAGGCCGGCCCGGACGGAGTCCTGACGCTCCCTGCCCCCCGGCACGATGGCGGCCGTTTTCCTGAGACCCCAGGGCGCGAGCACCTCGTCGCGGACCGTGGACAGGTCCTGCGGTGCAACCACGACGCAGAGGCTCTCAACGCCGGGACAGGCCTCGAGAGCCTCCAGGGTGTGCACCAGGACCGGCTTGCCCGCAAGCGAGAGATACTGCTTGGAGACCTCCCGGTTCATCCGGCTGCCCGATCCCGCGGCCGGCACGACCGCGACCGTTTTCATCGGCTTTCTCCCTGTTTCCGGAACCTGTCCGTCCGGAACGCCTGAAGAAAGGCCCGGGACCCTTCCGGGCTCCCGGGCCTGCGCGACGCGGGTTACAACGCCTCGACGCTGTGAACCCTCTTCTCGGGAACGACGGCCTTGAGATCCGTGAAGATCATCCGCCCTGCCGTGGTCTGCAGGACGCTGGTCACCGCGACCTCGAGGGTCTCGCCCAGGTGCCGGCTGGCGTGATCGACGATGACCATGGTGCCGTCATCGAGATAGGCGACCCCCTGCCCGGGCTCCTTGCCCTCCTTGATCACCTTGACGACCATGAGCTCTCCGGGGAGCACGACAGGTTTCAGGGCGTTGGCCAGTTCGTTGACGTTCAGGATCTTGATACCCTGCAGCTCCGCGACCTTGTTGAGGTTGAAGTCGTTGGTGATGATCTTGCCGTTCATCTTCTTCGCAAGGGCGACGAGTTTTGCGTCCACCCCCTTGATCTTCGGAAACTCGTGGTCGACGATCTCGATGTTGAGGCCCTGGTTCTTCTGCACACGGTTCAGGATGTCGAGACCCCGCCTCCCCCTGGAGCGTTTCATGGAATCCGAGGAGTCGGCGATGTGCTGGAGTTCATCCAGGACGAACCGCGGGACGATCAGGGTCCCTTCCATGAACCCCGTGTCGCAGATGTCGGCGATCCGGCCGTCGATGATGACGCTCGTGTCGAGGATGCGGTAGTCCGACCCGCCCCGGAATCCCTTGAAGGGACCGAAGGCCGGCAGCGAGATCTCCTCGCTTTTCTTCGAACCGATGACGAGACCCAGATACCCCAGGATGCTGGCCATCAGGGCATAGATGAGGAAGGCCAGTTCCTGCTGCTCCCACACGGTGACAAACCGCAGGCCGTAAGACAGCAGGATGGCAATCAGAAGCCCGATGATGGTCCCGACGACCCCCCCCAGGATGATGCGAAGCGAGAATCGCCGGATGATCTGCTCGATCTGGATGACGATGACAGCGGCAATAAAACCAAGCAAAAGACCGATAATGGATAATTGATATGAAGCCAGATACTTCAAGGCAATAAAATATCCGCTGACCGAACAAATGCCGATGAGCAGTGAACGGATAAGCAAACGAACATCCCTCCTTTCCGATTGATTTGCGTGACTGGATTTCAAAGAACCCCGGTGGCCATATAGAAAAAAGCCCTGGAGAAAACCGTCGGCCGGGTCACGCTCCGCAACGGAGCCTGCAGGACGAACATCCCGCTTGCCCGCTCGGGCGAAAACACCCCGCAGGCGTACCGGCCATGGCGCGTCGATTTCTCAGAGCTTTATGGGCAACGCCGCACCGACCGCCGTTCCTCACTGAAGCGGGAACATGGCATTGATCTCGGCCTCGACCTTTGCCTCGGCCGCGCGGCTTGCGATGGATATCTCCTTGATCAGCAGATGTTTCGCCGTGTCCATCATCTTCCTCTCGCCGAAGGACAGGTCCTTGCCGTGCTTCAGGATGAAGAGATCACGCAGGACCTTGGCGATCTCGTAGACGGAGCCCGTCTTGATCTTCTCCAGGTACTCGCGGTAACGCTTGTTCCACGCCTGTTTGTCGATCGTGACGTCACGGGCACGCAGAATCTCGTAGATCTTGGGAATTTCCTTGGATGTGATCAGCTGGCGCAGCCCGATGGCCCGGGCCGTGTCGGTGGGAATCATGATTTTCATTCCGTTGCCAAGGATCTTCATCACGTAGAACTTCTGCCAGGTCCCCATGATCTCCCGGTCTTCAATCGCCTCGATGAGACCGACTCCCTGTGCCGGGTATACGGCCAATTCTCCAATCTTGAACATCACCCCATTACCACCTCTCACGGATTCCCCTCTATGGCACTCCACTAGCCGTTGGATCTTAAATGAACCCGCTTGAAAAGTCAATGGAAATTGCTTGGAAGGGCGGACCCGGCGGGAGCCGGCCGGTCTCGGATCCGATGTTTCAGCGTGATTCCGGCTGCTTACAAAAGCGCGTGGCAACGGATCGGGCCGACGCCGGGCGGAGCAGGGCCTCCGGGGACGGGCACGGCGTCAGATGAAGCTCTGGCGGATGCGGTCCAGGTCGCGTTCCAGCTTGCCGGGTTCCTCCTGCTGGTAGCGCTCGACGGCCGCCTTGAGCCTGTGATAGGTATCCCGGTCCGACAGGTCGTCCAGCGCCCTGTAGATCCCGCGCCGTCTGCCCAGGCGGAAGATCAGGCGGTCCGTCTCGGGAAGCGAGAAGTACCGGTCCACGATCCCCAGCAGTCTTTCTTTTTCTTCGGGAAGCTTCCCCTCCAGCTCTTCCAGGAGGTTCAGGATGTGGTCGCTGACGATGCGGCTTCGAATCCCGTCCAGGTTCTCGATGAACAACCTGATTTCCTTCAGGATCTCTTCATCCCCGAGGGGCTCGAACCCGCCCTCGCCCATTGTCTCGTGCAATGCCGTTCCCCTGCGTACGGAGAGGGTCCGGAGACGGATGTGGTCCGGGTTGATCTCGTTGAGGACACGGGCCGTCTCCAGGGCATGTTCCCGCGACCAGCGCCTGCCGCCGAGCCCGGGCATGACATACTCGCACAGCGAAATGCCGGCCTCCACGATCCGTTTTCCTCCCTTGACGTGCTCCGCCGCCGTCGCCCCCTTCCGGATGAACCGGAGCACCTCGTCGCATCCCGATTCGAGACCCACGTGGATGCGGACGAGCCCTGCCTGTTGGATGCGCCGGAGGTCGTCCACCGTCTTGTGGCCGGCTGTCCGCGAGCGGCAGTAGGAGGTGACGCGTTCGATCGACGGAAACGTCTGCCGGAGGTACCGGAGCACCTCGACGAGGTCGTCCGTTTTCATGATGAGCGTGTCGGCGTCCTGGAGAAAGGCGGTCTTCCCCCCGAAGTAGAGCCACGCCGCCACGTGCCGGAAGGCATCGCCGAAGCGGTCCTCGCTGCCGAAAACACAGGATGCGACGGCGTCGTTGACCTTCCCTCCCTGTCCCAGTTTCCAGGAGAGCGCCCGGACCTCATCGGCCAGGGCGCGGACGGCATCGATGTCCTGCTTGATCTCGGCGACGGGACGCAACTCGAACCGGGTCCCCCTGTAGGTGTGGCAGAAGGCACACTTGTTCCAGGGGCAGTTCCGCGTGGGGCGGATGAGGAGGCTGCGGGCCTCGCTGGGCGGTCGTATGGGGCCCTGCTCGAAGCAGGCATGGACGGTCATGGATTCGGTCTTCCTGTTTCGGGTTTTTTAAACGGACGATCGTCGGCCTTCAATATAGGCATCGCACCGCGTTCCGTCAACAGGGCCCCCGGTCCTCCCGTGAACGCCGGCCCCTGGCCCCTGTCGCCCGTTTCAGGGAAGGAAGAAAAGGGGGTTCCGGGCCTTGTTCTTCTCCCGGATCTCGAAGTACAGGTAAGGCTCCCCGCCCGGTTCCTGGGACGGGCCGATGGAGGCGATCCGGTCGCCCTTCCGGATTCTTTCGTCCCTCTTTGTAGCCGTGTTCTTCAGGTAGGCATAGACGGTCGTGTAGTTCTCGTCGTGCTTGACGATCACCGTTTCACCGTACCCCTTGACGTAGGAGGCATAGATGACCGTGCCTGCCGCGGCCGCCTGGACCGTGGTGTTCTCCTTCGCGGCAATCTTGATCCCGTTGTACTTCATGCCGCTGGGCTGTATCCCGAACCGGGTGATCACGGGACCCCGCACGGGCCATGCAAAGCGCCCCTTGTCCATGCGGATCAGCCCCTGCGGCTCTTCGGCCCTCTGGGCCGCTTCAGGCTTCCTCGCCGGCGGCGGCGTCACGGCCGTCCGATCCTTCAGCGCCGCATCGGTCGCCCTGGCCGAAGGGGCCGGGGCCGGCGGCTTCGCGGCCATCTGCTCTCGCGCGGCCGACGGAACCGCCGCTTCGGGCCTCTCCGGCGGCCTGGCCGCAGGGCCCCTCGAAGGCGGCGTTGTCGAGGCGTCGGTCTTCTCCGCAGGCCCGGGCGGCGCTTGCTCCCGGGATTTTCCCGCCGCCGCCGGACCCCGATCCGTCCCGGCCGGCAGGGGGCGGTCCGTGATGCTTTCCTCCTTCACCTTTCCGGGCCCGCCAGCGGCTGCAGCCGCCGGGGGCCGAGCGCTTTCGGGTGACGCCGCAACGGCTGCCGGTTTTTCGGCGGGGGGCGGTGCCGGAGGCTTCGCCTCCGCCGCCTGCCTGGCGGGAGGGATGTCGACGACCTCGGGGGCATCGGGAACAAAGACGACGCTGCCCGCGCTGATTCGGGAGGAATCGGTGATGTTGTTGATCTCGGCGAGCTCCTGCAGATCGATGTTGTACGCCCTCGAGATGCGCCAGAGCGTCTCGCCCGGCTTGACCCGGTGGTACACGCCTCGCATGCGCTCGGAGGATTTCAGGCTGCCGCGGTCGACAACCTGGATGGAACAGGAAAGCAGAGCGGCCCCGAGAAAGGCCAGCATGAGGAGTTTCAATATGGTTGAAATGTGTTTCATCGATTCGTTTACGAGCCCCGAAAAACAGAAGGTAAGAGGGTGAGAAGGCGAGACGGCTGGAGATGCCGAGAGTGCGAATCCGGCGGGCCACCTGTCCAACCTTCTTGCCCTCTCACCTTCTGAGCCTCTTCTTTACTGCTGCTCCATCTTCCAACCATGCTCCCCGATCAGGCTCACAAAGCGGCACCCCCCGAGGTCCTGCTTCCTGACGTCTTCGGGGTCTTCGGAGAGACGCGTGAGCTTCGTCAGGCTCTGCGCGTAGCGGTCTCCGACGGGGATCACCAGGCGTCCCCCGACGGCGAGCTGTTCCACCAGCGTCCTGGGGATCGACGGGGAACCCGCCGCGACAAGGATGGCGTCGAAGGGGGATTCCTCGCGCCAGCCGTACGTCCCGTCTCCCACGCGGACCACGACGTTGTAGTAGTTCAGAGACTCGAGCAGCTTCCTGGCCTTCTGGGCGAGCGCGGCGATCCGCTCGATGCTGAACACGCGGTCGGCCAGCTCCGCCAGGATCGCGGCCTGATAGCCGGACCCCGTGCCCAGCTCCAGGACCTTCTCACGCCCCGAGAGTTCCAGGGCCTCCGACATGAGCGCCACGATGTACGGCTGAGAGATGGTCTGCTTCTCGCCGATCGGCAGCGGGTTGTCGTTGTATGCCTGGTCGATGAGCCCCTCGTCGACAAAGAGATGCCGAGGGATCTTCTCCATGGCCCGCAGGACACGCTCGTCCCGGATTCCGCGCGAGCGGATCTGGGCGTCAACCATTTTTTTCCGCTGCTTTTCGTATCGGTCCATTCTCCGGTTCGCTCGGAACGAGGCCGTCAAAAAAACAGAGGGCAAGGGGCCGGGAACGGACTGCCCTTCTCGCCCTCTCACCCTCCAGATCCGTTCTCGAGGGGCTTCATCGGTTGCCGGCCGTTCAAAGATAGGCTCTCTTCGGCGGGATCCGGTAGACCTCCTCGACGGTCTTGTGACGTCGGAATCCCATGGCCTCCCGTGTCACGATCAGGTAGTAGTAGCGAAGCTGCGCGTATTCCCGGGCCAGGTTGTAACGCCGGATCTCCCCGTTGATCTCCGCCAGGACATCGAGAGCCGGGTTTGCTCCGGCCGCTCGGATGCTCTCCGCGATCCGCCGGTTGATCCTCTCCATCTCGGAAAGGGCCGCCGCCAGCGCCTCGCCCGCCCGGCCGAGGACCTCGGCCCGCTCCTTCAAAATCTCTTCCTGGGTTCTCTCCCAGGCCGACTTCCCCATGCAGTGATAAAATCCCGCTTTTTCGGGCTTTTTCTATCATTTCGCCTTTCCCTTTGCAACCGAAAAGGTCCCTTTGACGCGCAGTGGCTTTTCCAGTATGATGCTCCCGTTTCGTCGGTTCGGCGGCCCTTCCACGGCCTGCGGCCCCGGGCCGATGACGCCGGACATCACGGAAAGGATGCCATGCCCGCGATGACATCGAATACCATGTCCCGGGCGGTGCGGGAGGCGTACCGCCGGGGCGAGGATGACGAGACGCTCAACCCCCTGGTCCTGGTCGACTCCTCGGGAAAACCGGCGGGAAGGATCGGCAGGGGCGACTCGGTCATCTTCTACAATATCCGCGGCGAGCGGGAGGTCGAGCTCTCGCGCAGCCTCACGGAAGACGATTTCCGCGAGTTTCCCACGGCCGGGCCCCTCGGGCTTCACTACGCTACCATGATCGAGTACTCGAGGGACCTGAGGGCCGATGTGGCCTTCCCGCCCGAGTCGGACCTCGAGGAAACGCTCAGCGAGGTCCTGTCCCGCCGCGGGATCCGGCAGGTGAAAATCACCGAGGCGGAGAAGGCGTTTCACGTCACCTACTTCCTCAACGGCAAGCGCGAGTCCCCCTACCCCGGTGAGGACCGCATCGTGGTGCCGACACGGAAGGACGTCAGGCTCTTCGATGAGGCGCCCGAGATGTCCGTGGGGGAAGTGGCCGAAGCCACGGTCCGCGTGATCCGTGAGGGCCGTCACGGCTTCATCCTCGCCAACTTCGCCAACGTCGACGTCGTCGGTCACATCGAGAACGAAGCGGCCGTGATGCGGGCGGTCGAGGCCGTCGATCGCGCGCTGGGCCGCGTCGTCGAGCAGGCCCGCAAGGCGGGGGTCCCCGTCCTGGTCACGGCCGATCACGGCACCGTGGAGCGCTGGTTCTACCCCGACGGGACGGTCGATACGGGACACACATCGAGCCCGGTTCCCTTCGTCCTCGTCGGGACCGGCGAATCCCCGGCGCTGCGCAGGGAGGGAGAACTCACCGACGTGGCGCCCACGATCCTGGAGCTGTTCGGCATCGCCGTGCCGAAGCGCATGGAAGGGCGATCCCTGCTGTCGAAGAAACCGAGGTCGCCCGTCCGCCGGCTCGTCGTGCTCATCCTCGACGGGTGGGGCTACAACCCCGAGACGACGGGAAACCTGATCGCAAAGGCCTCCACCCCCGTCATGGACGGCCTGCTCGCCACCCTTCCCTTTTCCGTGCTTGCCGCCTCGGGCGAGGCCGTCGGGCTTCCGGCGGGGACCGTGGGAAATTCCGAGGCCGGACACCTGCACATAGGCGCGGGCAGACGCGTCTTCTCCGACCGCCTGAAGATCGACCGGGCGATCGAAAGCGGGGCCTTCTTCTCGAACGAGGCCTACCGGCGAACCATGGCCGAGGCCATCCGGCGCGGAACGGCCCTGCACCTGATGGGCATCGTCTCGTTCTTCAGCTCCCACGGCATGATGAACCATCTTCTCGCGCTGATGGAGATGGCGAAAAGGGAGGGGGTCCCCAGGCTCTTCATCCACGCCATGCTCGGGCGACGCGGCGAGATGCCCGAGAGCGGGGCCAACTACATCAAGCAGATCGAGGACCGCTGTACGGAGCTCGATCTGGGGCGTGTCGTCTCCGTGATCGGGCGCTACTGGTCCATGGATCGCGAGGAAAACTGGGACCGCATCGAGAAGACGTACCGGATGCTGGTTTACGGCGATGGGTACGCCGTCAAAGAGGGGCTATAGGGTCCGGGGGACCGGGTTCGGGGATTGCGGGGGAGAGAATATCATGGACGTGAACATCGGCAGCAGCACGCTGACCATCGTCGAGGGGGACATCACGAAGGAGGCCACCGACGCCATCGTGAACGCGGCCAATTCGGGCCTGCGCGGGGGAGGAGGCGTCGACGGCGCGATTCACCGCGCGGGCGGGCCCGCCATCCTGGAGGAGTGCCGGGCGATCGGACATTGCCCCCCGGGCCGGGCCGTCATGACCACGGGCGGAAACCTGAAGGCCCGATTCGTCATCCACACGGTGGGGCCGGTGTGGAGCGGCGGCAACCGGAACGAGGCGGGCCTCCTGAAAAGCGCCTACCTCGAGAGCCTGAGGCTCGCCTCGAAGAAGGGCCTCAAGAGCGTCTCCTTCCCGGCCATCAGCACGGGCGCCTACGGCTATCCCCTGAGCGATGCCGCGCGGATCGCCCTCCAGACCGCCGTCGACTTCCTGAGGGAAGACCCCTCCATCGAAACGGTGCGCTTCGTCCTTTTCGGCAAGCCCGCGTTCGAGACCTTCGCGGAAGAGTTGAAGAAGCTCCTCTGACCGGCGCTATTTCTTGAAAAGCGCATCGAGGCGGCTGCGGGCGTCTTCCTTTCCCGCGGTCCTCCCCCGCCGGTCCCTATCGTCGGCAAAGACAAAGAAATCGCAGAAGTTGCTCCGCTTCTTGTCGACGACGCGCTCGGCCTGCGGCTCGCGGCAGTCGTTGTAGGCGCCGGGGCGGTAGAACAGGCAGTTCAGGCAGACGTGCAGGTCGGCGCCGCATTGCCCGCAGGTCTCGGAACGCCCCACCTTCCGCTCGACGGAAAGTTCTTTTCCGCATGCACTGCAGCGCTTCATGCCCACTGCTCCCCCATGCCCGTTTCTCCCTTCCGACCCGCCTTCTCCGCCGTTCCAAGCCGGCCCGCCCCGGCAGCGCCGGGCACGGCAAACGGCAGGGGTGGACCGCTGGCTGCAGGGGGCAAGCCCGGCCCCCTCGCCGGATGCCCGCGGCGGCTCCCGCCCCGTCAATGAAGCGTACCCGCCTCGACCTCGCCGAGCCCGCGCCACTCGATCCAGCGCGAAAGCCCCAGGAATTCGGCCCAGAGCCGGATCAGCTCTACGTCCCCCTCGTGATCGTCCCGAGCGTTCCGATCCGCCCGTCCCGCCAGTTCCTCGCCCTGCAGGACGTAGAGGCTCCGCCCGTAGGGCGAGGTAAGGCCGACCCCCGTCAAGGGTTCCATGAGCTTGAAGAAGGCGTAGTTCATGGCCTGCGAGACATCGTAGACCTTGTGCGGCGTCATCCGCCGGATGCCCCCGGAGAGGACCGTCACGGCCTTGGCCTGCTGCTCCAGGATCGCGTTTCGCTGGATCGCCCGCAGGCCGGGGTATTCGCGATGAAGCCACCGCTCGATCATGATGTCCGGGGGCATCCTCGTGAGCTGGAAGACGACGCTCTCGTACCAGAGGGGCAGGAATTCGCCCAGCGTGTCGAGCCCGTGTATGAGGGAGAGCCGCTGGATGTCCTCCCGGATCTCCTCCCGATACACCGCCCGTGTCCGCTCGTTGGCCACGGCGACCTTCCGTTTTCCGGGAGGGGCGGCGAAGAGGCGGATCAGGTGGCCGCACTCGTTGGCAATCACGTGGTTGACGAGGGGGTCGTCGCCGCCTCGGTAGAGCAGCACGTGGGACGGCGAGCCCGCCCCGGCCATCCTCATCCGGGCGGGCGATTTGAGATCCGGCCTGCGGACAGCCTCTACGCCCTTGCCGGACACGGAGCAGAGGGTGTCAAGGAGGTCCCGGACCGGATCGAGAAGCCCGGGGATCATGTTTTTTCATACCCCAGAGCCGGCCGGGAATCAACCGCCCGCGGCTGCGTCACATCACTTCCTTCGACGTCATGTCGACGGCCCGGTCGATTTCCTGCTGGAGCTCCGTCGGCAGCCCGGGAATGTCCACGCTGAGAAAGCCCCGGACGATCGTGGAGATGGCCTCGTCCTCGGAGAGCCCCCTGGACATGAGGTACAGGATCTCCTCCTGGGCGATCTTGCCCACCGCCGCCTCGTGGGACATCTCGACGCCGTCCGCCTTTCCCTGAAGCTCCGGGATGGCGTGAATGATCCCTCCGTTGAGAATCATGCCCTTGCACTCCAGGTGGGCCTTCACGCCGGCCATCTCGCCGACGAGGTCGCCGCGGTTGATGATCTTCCCGCCGTTGGTGATGGCCCGGGCGATGATCTCGGCTTTCGTCTCCTCGGCCGCGAGAACGATCCGGCCGCCCACGTCCATCTCGGATCCCGGTGTCCCGACGAGGATGCTGTAGAAGCGGGCCACGGCCCCCCGGCCCACGAGGTGTGTCGTGGGGTACATCTGCAGGCTCCTGACGGGCTTCATGCAGATGTAGTTGTTCAGGAAGAGCCCCCCCTCCTCGACGATGCCCACGGAGCGGGGCCTCACCATCACCTCTTCCGCCCAGTGGTGGATCATGGTAAAGCTGAGCTTCGCGTTCTTCTTGACGTAGAACTCGGAAATTCCCACGTGGAGCCCCCGCTTGAGGCGGGGCGACGTGGCGCAGCCCGATATCACGTGCAGCTCCGATCCCTCCTCGGCGATGACGAGATTGTGCACGTACTGGCTGATGTTGTCCTTGTCGAGGTAGAGACAGGCCTGCACGGGCCAGACGGCCTTCGTGCCGGGCAGGGCCCGGATCACGTAGCCGTCGTGGAGGTTGAGCTCGGCCGCCGCCGTGTACTTGTCGGCGTCGACGGACACGAGCTTCCAGTAGTGCTCCCGGGCCCACTCGTGCTTCTTCAGGGCCTCCTTGATCGGGATCACCTCGAGGCCCTCCTGTTTCGCATGGGCGTGCACGACGGCCGTGTCCATCTGGATGTACGTGCCCGCGCGACCGTCCTCGCTCGTGTCGATCCCGGCCTGGATCAGGCGGTCTCGGTCGAGCACGGGAAGCGTCTTGAGATCCTTCACGTAGTCATGCCTGACGGGCTCCGCGGTGAACGTCGCAAGGTCCACGTCGGGACCGATGGCGGCCTTCTTGTCCTTCGCCTCGCGGGCCTTGTCGGTCAGATTGCGCATTTCACACACTCCTCGTATCCCATGACCTTGATGCAGTTGAAAATGTCCGTCGGGTTGTTGGAGCAGGACAGCACGCCGTTGAACAGCACCTGCCCCTTGTCCGCCGTGACATAATCGAGAATGAAGCCCGTGTGCGTGATGATGAGGCCCATCCTCGTCCGCTCCTTCTTCCGCTGGAGCTGGGACTTGTTGGGATCCGTGTGGAAATCGCGCTGGAGCAGCCGGCTGATCGTGTGGCCGATCAGCGCGATGTTCTCGAGATCCACGCCGGATTCGGGCTCGTCGAAGAGCAGCAGGTCCGGCTGCTGGGCCATGAGCTGAACGAGCTCCGAGCGCTTGATCTCGCCGCCCGAGAAGCCCGCATTGATGTCCCGCTCGAGGAAATCGGTGAAATTCATCCTCGCCGCCATGCCGGTCACGTCCACGTCGCGGCCCCCGGCGCAGATCTGGACCATCTGCCTGGTCTTGAGGCCGTTGACCGTCGGCGGACGCTGGTAGGACATCCCGATGCCCAGCCTGGCCCGCTCGTTGATGGGCAGGTTCGTGATGTCGACACCCTTGAAGATGATCCTGCCCGCCGTCACCCTGTACTGGGGGTAGCCCATGATGGTCATCAGGAGAGACGTCTTGCCGGAACCGTTCGGCCCGAACAGGATGTGCGTCTCCCCGGGGTTGATCTGGAGGTCGATGTGGCGGAGAACCTCCCGCTCGCCCAGTTTCACCTGGAGATCTTCGATGAGAAGCATTGCCGACTCCTTTGCATGATGAACCTTCGGATCAATATCTTATCCCGCCGCGTCGGTGTCAAGTGGTTTCCGGCGAAAAAGCCGCAAGGCACCCCATTCCCCCTGCCTCTTTTTCATGGAGGGGCGGGGCATTGCCTTCACCGGCCACCGGTCGCTTCGTTTCAGTAATCGATCCCCGGCTGCGGCTCGATGCCCTTTCTGTAGGCATGCTTTATCTCCACCACCTCGCTGACCGTGTCGGCAAGCTCGATGACCGCCGGGTGCGCGTCCCTGCCCGTCAATACCAGGTGTACAAGCGGCGGTTTCTCCCGGATCAGCGAAAGGATCTGCTCGAGATCCACGAGCTTCAGGTGCAGGGCGTTGTTGACCTCGTCGAGAATGATCAGGTCGTAGTCTTCCGAAGCCATCTTCTCCCGGGCCAGGGCGGCGGCGTCCTGGGCGTTCTGCCGGTGCTCCCGGTACGGGTAAGGGTTCCCCTGAATGCCGCAGAACCCCTTCCCCGTCGCGTGCATCTCGATGGCGCAGTCCATCTTCTTCACGCCGTCCCGCTCGCCGGAATACAGGTCACCCTTCATGAACTGGATGATGCAGATGCGCATGCCGTGCCCGCAAGCCCTCACGGCAAGCCCCAGCGCCGTCGTGGTCTTCCCCTTTCCGTGGCCCGTAATGACGACGACGAGCCCCCTTGGCTCCTTCGGAACGAGTTTCTCCATGTTCATTCCTCTGCCCCCCGAGCGCAGGGCTTCGCTGCAGGCGTTCAAAAAAAAGTTGACTTTCCCGCCGGTTGTCCCCCATAAACAGCGTCGCATCCCATTTTTTCGATTTTTCGGGCGCCTGCGGCATCGGCATCGGCGGGCAGCCCGAAAAGGAGGGGAAATGAAGGCCACCGTCAACGAGGATCTCTGTATCGGTTGCGAGAGCTGCGTCGACATCTGCCCCGACGTGTTCGAGATGCAGGATGAGTTCGTGGTCTGCCGCTTCGACGACGAGATCCCCCCGGAGTTCGAGGAGGCCTGCCGCGAAGCCGCCGAATCCTGCCCCGTCGAGGCGATCGCCATCGAAGACTGAGCCCGGAGGCCTCCTGTCTCAAGCATCAGGCAAAAGGCCTTGTCGTCGCCCTTTGCCCTTTGCCCTTTGCCCTTTGCCCTTCGCCCTTCGACCTTTGCCCTTTGCCCTTCGACCTTTGCCCTTTGCCTTTCGCCCTTTGCCTGTCAGTATTGAAACACCCCGTTGTCGTAGATCACCATCTTCTTCCCCGTGACCAGTTGCGCCGTCACGGTCTTGGGCTCCGTATTGATGAGGTCCCAGTGCAGGGCCGAGTCGTTGAACCCCAGCTTCTTCTTCATCGCCGGCGTGAGCGCCGCGGGATTTTTCGCGTACGTATCGGCGTAGGAGGACCCGAAGGCGATGTGGCAGTTGCCGTAGGACCCGCCGAAGTTCTCGTCGTACAGGGTATTGGCCATGAACCGGTCGATCCGCGAGAAGCGGCGGTCGGTCAGCGAGAACTCCCCGATCCGGCTCGCTCCCGCGTCCATGGCGATCTGCCTGCGGGCGAACTCCTCTCCCTCGTCGGCACGGACGACGGACCCGGTGCCCCTCCGGAATTCGAGGACGACACCGGCCACGTAGTTGCCGCTTCGGAACGACGGCATGTTGGCGACGTAGCGCCCTTCGGTCCCCCGCCAGTCCGGCGACAGGAAGATCTCGAAGCTCGGGATGTTGTGCCCCGATATGCCCACCCACTTGCGGTGGAGCCCGGGGGTGATCTTCAGGTCGACGCCCTTCCCCTCGACGCGGTAATAGGCAACCTTCATCGCATTGAGCCATTTCTTGATGCCGCCTACGTCGCGGTAGATCGTTTCCCACCGTCCCGCCGGGTCGTCATGGTCGAGGTAGCAGGCCCGGATCACCTGTCTTTCGTACTCTGCCTCCGTCAGCTTCGCCTGCCGGGCGAGCTCGGCGGTCGGCATCATGCATAGCGTCCAGCCGAAGCGCCCCTCGCTGTCCCGTCTGTCGAGAATGTCTTTCAGCGTCTTCCGCGCAACGGTTGCCGCGGCAATCTTGCCGGGATCCACGTCCCGCAGGTGGGTCAGCGACGCCGGGGCGTAGAGGTAGATGCTGCCGTTGAGAGCCTCGCAGAGTTCCCGATCGCCGGGCGCCAGAAAGGTCAGCTGCTTCTTTCCCGAGAGACCGTAGAAGTTTTTCTCCATTGCCGGCGTCAGCCCCGACCGAAGGACGGGGTTGATGCCCCGCTCGATCAGTCTTCCCTGGACCACTTCCGCCAGCCTCACCGCCGGAAAGTCAAAGGCAACCCGGACGATCTCTCCTTTCCGGAAGGCCTTTTTCCTCGCCTTGGTCAGACCCCAGACGAGCACCTCGGCATACCGCTCCAGCATCTTCTCCGACAGCATCCCCTGCTCCTTTCACCTCTCTTCCGATGAACGATTCTGCTGCCCGATCAACCCCCGGCCTCAACACCCCCCGGCTTCAGCCCCTCGTCAGAACTCCCTCGGCTTGCAGATCACCTCCCGGACCTTCAGGTCGAAGAACCGTGCGCTGTTGGCCGGGCGAAGGACGAGGGCCGTATCCACCCCGTCGCAGGTCCCCCCGAGCGCTATGACGTCCTCAGCGGTCCGGATCAGGCCGGCATCGGCCGCCATGACGGCGATCTCGACGGCCACTTTCGTTCCCTGCCCGAACGTCCTGAGCGTCCAGGCCATGATCTCGTCGAGCTGGTAGGTGCCGAGCTTGTTCCGCACCGCCCGCCCCACTCCCCCGAAGGCGTGCTGACCCGTGAAGACGCGGATGCCCGCCGACTCGAGGCGATTCCGCGCAGCCGTCTTCATTTCCTGGGTATCCGGCCTCTCGAAGCCCGCCACGTGAGTGACGGCGATGACGCGCACGTCCTTCCCGAAGGCCTCCCGGGCGGCAAGGGCCGTCCTGCCGCTCACGCTCGGGACGACGGCGGTTGCGATGCCCAGCCCTGCGGCCCGGCCGGCCGCGGCGGCGAGCACGTCGCCCGTGTTGGTCTTTCCGGGTTTTCGGAAATACAGGCACACCCTCTCCTCGAATCGTTTCCTGGCAGCCATGTCCCGCTCCTTTCGATCCCGATCACGCCGTTCTCACCGGGCCGCGCAGTCCCCACACAGGCCGAACAGGTCGAGATGCGCCCCGGTGACCCTGAATCGCTCCCTCTGGGCGAGGGCTTCCATGTCCCGGATGAACTTGCCTTTCACCTCGCGAACCTTCCCGCAACGCGTACAGACGAAATGGGCGTGGGCGCCCGTCCCGGCGTCGTGGACCTCGAAGTGGGAGCGGCCCTCGCCGAAACTGCGGCCCTGGATCAGGTTGCGCTCCCGGAAATAGGCGAGGGCCCGGTAGACGGTCGCGAGGCTGATCCGGGGGTCCTTTCTGCGCGCCAGCTCAAGAAGCCCGTAGGCGTCCAGGTGGCCGCGCTCCCTGAGGATCTCCAGGATGATCTGCCGCCGCGGCGTCAGGCGCAGGGTCGTTTGAGCAGGCTTCGTCATTCGCTCCTCCCGTCACTGCCGGCCGTTTCGCCACCGGAACCGCCACCCCCCTCCTCTCGCCGCGCGGCTGACGCGGTGGGCGGGCCTGACGAAGATCTCCCTGGCGATCGCGTCGTCGAAGGCCACCGTGCTCTCATCGATTTTCACGACATAGGACGGTCTTCTCTGGACGAGCTGGATGGACCGGCCCGTCATGATGCCCAGAGAGGTCAGATAGGACACGCGGGCATTGTCGCGCGTCCCGATGTAGGCTACCTTCGCCGTCTCTCCGGGCTCCAGTTCCGTCAGGGGGACAACCAGGGGCCTCAGCACGGTTTCGCAGCACTCGCAGCATTCCCCGGGCGGGATGGGTTTGCCGTGCGGACAGGTCCTGGGATGGCCCAGGAGAATACAGATGGAATCGGCCGCCTCGGTGCCGAGCATGTGCTCGTAGCGGCAGGCCGAACGCTCCATCTCCTCGTTGTGGAGATTCAGCACGTCGTGCAGGAGCCTCTCCGCAAGCCGATGGCTGCGAATGACGTTCCGCGCCCTCTGGAACCCTTCCTCCGTCAGGAAGACCTCGCCGTCCCTGCTGCGGGCCAGCCCCTCCGCGACGAGCTTCTCCGTCTGTTCCGGGGGTGCGGCCTCAGGCGGCACGCGGGCGCCGGCTGCGGGCGCTTCCCCCCGCGTTTCCAGGGTCGTCCAGATCTCCTCGAGGATCTCTTCCAGCTCTTCCGTCGCGCAGGGTCTGCAGGGCTCGTCCATGTCTCTCTCCTCAGAACGTCACGTGAAGGGTGCGCAAAACGGCATTCAGGACACCGCCCGCCGCGATGGCGTAGACGAAGACAAATACGATGATGCCCGTGCCGACCAGGACCCCCCGCTCCTTGATGATCACGAAGGTGTTGGAAACGCAGGGAACGAACAGCGTCATGACCATCGTCGCGACAAAGGCCTGGAGATTGTCCAGGAGCCCCCTGCCGTACATGTCGAAGAAGAAAGCCGCCACGTACTCTCGCCTCAGGACACCCAGGATGAACCCCTCCGTCGTGAGGGAAGGAAGATTCAGAAACCCGGTGACGACGGGATTCAAGAGCCGCTTCAGCTCGTCCAGGCCTCCCGCGCGGTCGGCAACGAACAGCAGCGCCGTCCCCAAGAGAAACCAGGGGATGACCTCCCGGACGAACCAGTATGACCGGTACGCCGTCTTGCCCGCCACGTTGCGCAGCTCGGGCAGCCGGTAGGGCGGCAGCTCCGTGATGAAGGCCGGCGTCTGCCCCGGAAGAAGTTTCGAGGCAAGCCACCCGGTGGCCATCAGCTGCAGGGCCAGCAGGGCGACGAACAGCAGCAGGGCCATGAACCCGATGCGGGCGAACATCCCCAGGATCAACCCCATCTGCGGCGCGCAGGGGATCCCGAGGGCGAGGATCAGGGTTGCAATGATCCGTTCCCTGCGCGTCTCGAGGATCCTCGTGACGACGGCAGCCATGGTTCCGCAACCGAAGCCCAGCACAATGGGGATGATCGCCTTGCCGTTGAGCCCGATCAGGGCAAAGAGCCGGTTGATCATGACCTCCAGGCGCGGGAGGTAGCCCGTGTCCTCGAGGAAGGAGAAGACGATGTAGAAGGCGGTTACCGTGGGGAACACGATGGCGATCGAATAGGTGATCCCCATGGTGATCTGCCCGTACGGTCCGACCAGGAAATCCCGGACCAGGGGGTATGGAAAACGGGCGAGGGACTCCACGATCGGAGGGAGCAGCCATTGGCCGAAAACGACCTCCTGAACGAAGTCCACGACCATCCCTGCGGTGAAGACGCCCACGAACTCGTAGATGACGTAGAGAATCCCGAGCATCAGCAGCGCGCCGCCGAGGGGATGTGTCGAAAAGCGGTCCAACTCGTGGGCGAAGCTCGACCGGAAGCCCTTTCCCGACTGATGCGTCACGCACTCCCGGATCAGCCTTTCGACGAGGGCCATCCGGGCCTCGAGGATGATCCTCGACAGGGGCTCCAAGACCCGGGCCTGGGTCCGGCCGACGATGTCGCGGACGGCGCGGCTCTCCGGCGTGCCCTTCCCGAGAAGATCGTCCACCAGGGAGAGGTCGCCCGACAAAAGCGTCAGCGCCACGGCGCGCCCGGATACCGGGTAGCGGGGAAGCAGCGCGGCGATTTCCGACGCCGATTCCTCCACGCGGGGATCGTAGCTGATGCGCAGGGGGGATCGCGCCGGTTTCCGAAGGGCGTCGATCAGTTCCCGCCTGCCCTTCCCCTGCGTCGCCACGGTGAGCACGACCGGGATGCCCAGGCTCTTCGAGAGCCGGGCCGTGTCGATGACGTAGCCTTTCTTCTCCGCCTCGTCGGCGATGTTGAGATCGAGGACCATCGGGACGTCCGCATCGATTAACGCCATCGTCAGCAGCAGCGTCCGGGGGAGGTTCTGGGCGTCTCCGACCTGCAGCACGGCCCCGACGTCCTGCGTCAGGAGCGTCTGAAGGGTCACGCGTTCCTCCTCGCTGCGGGGTACGACCCCCGCAAGGCCGGGGGTGTCCAGCACGCAGCAGTCGAGCTCCGCGGTCTGGCCGCAGCGGACCTCGATCGTGGTTCCGGGGTAGTTGGACACGATGACGTATTCCCCGGTGAGCATCGTGAAGATCTTGCTCTTGCCCACATTCGGATGGCCGACCAGGACGAGCCGGGGGTTCAGGGCCGCGCCCGGAAGGGATACCGGCTCTTTCTTCACATCTTTCTCCACGACCGCTCCTCGTGCGAATGATTCGCATTATCAAACTATACACCCGGCGGGGAAAAAACAACGGAAAAAAACCGGGGGGACGGCAGGGTCGTCAGGGCTGGATGGTTTCCAGCATCGCCTCGAGGTTCCGGCACTGGTAGCACTTGATGACGCCCTGTCCGTCCACCAAGACGATCATCGGGACGCCCCGCACCTGGTATCGCTCGGCCACCCTGCCGTCCCGGTCGATCAGGACGGGATACGGGATCGCATGGCGCAGCGCGAACTCGCCGACCTTCTTTTCCGTCTCGTTGATGTAGATGTTGAGCACCTCGAGGTTCCTGGCGGCGCCCTTCCCGTAGATCTCCTTGATCCGCGGGATCTCCTCGCGGCAGTAGGGACACCAGGTCGTCCCGAAGACGAGCAGAACCGGCCTGCCCCGCAGGGCTCCCAGGGTGACCTCCCGGCCCTCGAGATCCTGCAGACGGAAATCCGGCGCCGGCGCATCGACGGCGATCTTCGCCGGCGGTCCTTTCGGGACATCCTCGCCGGCGGAGCACGCAAGGGTCAAAAGACAGGCACAGACGAGCGGGATGAAGGGCCTGAGACGCATCGGATCCGAGCCTCCCGTTCAGGAAATGAGGGCACTGTACAGAAAATAGGCGCCGGCGGCAAGCAGGATGATCCCGGAGAGTTTCTTGACGTTCACCATCCAGGCCCCCGATTTCGGCAGGCCGGCAAGCAGGCCGGCACTGGTGCCCACGATCAGCAGCAGCGTGCCCACGCCGAAGGAAAAGACGAACAGGAGGGTCCCCCCGAAAAACACATCCTGTCTCGCGGCCACCACGCCGAGGATCACGGCCAGAACGGGGGCCGTGCAGGGACCCAGGAGAAAGCCCGAGGTCAGCCCGATCACGAAGCTCCCGAGAACCCCCCTTCGGCCGGTCCCCGCCCCGGCGCGCGGCATGAACCGCTCCAGCGAAAGGTGGAAGACCTCCAGCATGGCAAGCCCCATGACCATGCAGAGGATGCCGAGGACGCCCTGCGTCACGGGGCTTGCTTGGACCGAGCCGAAAAGCCTGCCCGTCAGGGCCGCGAACATCCCGACCGCCGTGTAGGTGACGGCCAGGCCCAGCACGAAGCTCAGCGACAGCGCGAAGCCCCTGGCGGCCGAGACACCCCCCTGGACCCCGATCACGGCCGCCGTGATCGGGATGACGGGGTAGACGCAGGGCGTGAAGCTGACCGCGACGCCGGCCGCGTATGCCGCCGCATAGGCCAGCAGGAAAGACTGCCCGAGATGGGCTTCGAATTGCGCTGTGAGCTGTTCGATCATTCCGTGACCCCGCGACCGTCCTGCCCCTCCTTAACGCAATTCGGGGGGTCGCGCAAGCGCGAGACGCCGGCACCGGAAAACTCTTTGCAAATGAGTTGCATTTATTGTATGGTCCCGGGCATGGGCCATTGCGACATCCACGCCACCCTGGAACGGGCGGGCCTTTCGAAGACATCCCAGCGCGTGGCGGTGCTGACGGCACTCGTGCACGCCGAGACCCCCCTGAGCGCCAGGGACATTCTCGAGCGGGTCTCCGGAGAGGGCCGGATCAACCGGGTCACGGTCTACCGGATCCTGGCCTCCTTCAAGGCCGGGGGCATCATCCGGGAGCTCGCGACGGATCACGGCGAGAACTTTTTCGAAATGGCCTGCCGGCACAACCCGGCGCACCCCCATTTCTACTGCCGCTCCTGCAGGAGCCTCGCCTGCCTGCCTTCAGCGGGAAACCAGGAGCGATGGATTCGGGAGTATCGGGAGGCGGACGAGGCCATCGAGACCGTCGCCATCCACTTCACGGGATTGTGCCGCCGGTGCCGGAGTGAAAACGCCGGGCATCCGGTCCGCCGGCTGCGGGGTCCCCGGGGCGACAGGAGGGTTTCTCCATGAAAAAAGGCACCATCCCAACCCTGATCGCCGTGCTCGTCGCCGCCTTCTGGCAGACGGCCTGGGGACAGGTCGAACCGCAGCGGCTCACCGTGTTTGCCAGCATTCTCCCGCAATCCTATTTTCTCGAGCGGATCGGCGGAGATCGGGTCCAGGTCGAGGTCCTCGTCGGCGAAGGGCAGTCGCCGCACACCTACGAACCGACGCCGAAGCAGATGGCCAGGCTCAACGAGGCCCGGGCCCTCTTCCTCATCGGGGTCGGGTTCGAACGGGGCCTGATGAAAAAGATCGGCCGTTCCCACGGGGATCTGCTCCTCGTGGAGACTCAGACAGGGGTCCCCATGCGCAGTCTTGCCGGAGGCGGCCATGCGAACGACGAGAGTATCCACGGATCCCGTTTGTCCGGCGGAGGCGCAGCGACGCCCGATCCCCACATCTGGATGTCGCCGAGGCTCGCGAAGATCGTGGCGCAGAACATCCACGAGGCCCTGTGCCGTCTGGACCCGGCTCACTCGCGTCAGTACGCCGGGAATCTCCAGTCCCTTCTGGACGACCTGGACCGGGTCGATGCCCGCATCGCCCGCACGCTCGCCCCTCTCCGGGGCCGGAAGATGTACGTATTTCACCCCGCCTTCGGCTATTTCGCCGACGCCTACGGGCTCACCCAGGTCCCCGTCGAATTCGAGGGAAAAGAGCCGGGGGCCAGGCAGCTGGCGGGGCTGATCGACCGGGCCCGGGCCGACGGCGTCCGGGTCATCTTCGTGCAGCCGCAATTCTCCGGCAAGAGCGCCGCCGTGGTGGCGGCAGCGATCGGGGGGGCCGTCATCCCGATCAACCCGCTCTCGAGGGATTACCTCGCAAACCTCGAAGCCATGGCCTCTGCCGTCGAGCAGGGCCTGAGGTGAAAAGCCCATGAGCCCGGTGGACGCAGTCAGGGTCAGCCACGTGTCTTTTTCCTACGACGGGACTCCCGTCCTGGAGGATGTCCATTTCACCATCCCGCAGCGGTCCTTCATTTCCATCGTCGGGCCCAACGCGGGCGGCAAGACCACCCTGCTGAAGCTCATGCTGGGCCTGCTCCGGCCTTCGCGGGGAACCATCGAGATCCTGGGGATGCCTCCCGCCAAGGCGCGGACCCGCATCGGCTACATGCCCCAGCACGTCCAGCTCGACCTGCAGTTTCCCGTGACCGTTCTCGATGTCGCGCTCATGGGACGGCTGGGGCGCAGGCTGCCCATCGGCCCGTACAGCCGTGCGGATCGTGCCGGCGCCCTCGAGGCGCTACGGAAGCTCGAGATGCAGGACCTGGCCGGACGGCCCTTCATGGCCCTGTCCGGCGGACAGCGCCAGCGGGTGCTCATCGCCCGGGCCCTGGCCTCGGAACCGCAGATGCTGTTCCTGGACGAGCCGACGGCCAACGTGGACATGGTGGTGGAAACGGAGCTCTTCGAGCTGCTCCACGAGATGAGCAAAACCATCACCGTGGTCGTGGTCAGCCATGACCTGGGATTCGTTTCCCAGTACGTTCAGAGCGTGGTCTGCGTCAATCGCCGGGTCATGGTGCACCCGACGGCGTCCGTGACGGGCGAGGTCATTCGCGATCTCTACCTGTCCGACGTCTGCATGGTGCGCCACCATCACCGGGACGGATGAGAGAAGAGACGGACCCATGGGGGAATTCCTGACGGATCTGCCGCGATACCCGTTTCTGCAGCATGCCCTGCTCGTCGGGGCTCTCGCGGGTGTCGCCTGCGGGATCATCGGCAGCTACGTCGTCACCAAGAAGATCAGCACCATCGCGGGAAGCATCTCCCACACGGTCCTGGGCGGACTCGGGGCCGCCCGCTACTGCCAGGTGGTTCACGGCTGGGACTGGTTCCATCCCCTCTACGGCGCCGTCCTGGCCGCCCTGATCGCGGCGCTCGTCATCGGGCTGGTCGGCATGAAGGCGCGACAGCGGGAGGACACCGTGATCGGTGCCCTCTGGGCCGTCGGCATGGCGGCGGGAATCCTGTTCATCTCCCGGACGCCCGGCTACAGCGAGGATCTGATGAGCTACCTCTTCGGGAGCATCCTCATGGTGTCCGCCGGGGACCTGTGGCTCATCGCCGGTCTGGATCTTTTCGTCGTCGTCGTGGCAGCGCTTTTCTACAACCAGTTCCTCGCCGTCTGCTTTGACGAGGAATTCGCCAGGCTCCGGGGGGTCCGGGTCGAAGGGTTCTACCTCCTGCTTCTCTGCATGACCGCCCTCACCGTGGTGCTGCTGGTCACCGTCGTGGGGATCATCATGGTCATCGCCATCATCACGCTTCCCGCCGCCGTCGCCGGCGAGTTCACGAAGCGGTTGTGGCACATGATGCTGCTGTCGGCCCTTCTCACCGTCGCGTTCACGACGGCCGGACTTGCGCTGAGCTATGGGCCCGACCTGCCCGCCGGGGCGACGATCATCGCGGTTGCCGGGACGGTCTACCTGGCATCGGTTGTGGGCGTGCGGCTGTTCAGGCTGAAACGCTGACGCAAAACCCATGGAACGGCATCGACGATGACCCCCGACAGCCCCCACCACCTGGGACACCGCGACAGGCTCAAGGCCCGGTTCGAGCGGACGGGCGTCGCAGGTCTGCAGGACTACGAGGTCCTGGAGCTGGTGCTCTTCTATGCCCTCCCCCGCAGGGACGTGAAACCCCTGGCCAAGGAGCTCCTGAAGCGCTTCGGCTCCCTGAAGGGGGCGCTCGACGCCGACCGCGAGGCCCTGCTGGCAACCCCGGGGATTGGCCCGCACGCCGCCTCCCTCTTCCGCGTCATCCGCGAGGCCGGTTCCCTCTACCTGAGGCAGAAGGCCGAGGAGCGCGAGCAGATCTCCTCGACGAAGGAACTGATCGACTACTGCCTCTCCTCCATGGGCGGACTGAAGGACGAGCACTTCGCCGTCATCTACCTCAACGCCCGCAACCGCATCATCGCGGTGGAGACCATCCAGGAGGGCATCGTGAACCAGGCCGTCGTCTACCCGCGGAAGGTTCTCGAAAAAGCCCTCTCGCGCAAGGCCTCGGCCATCATCCTCGTCCACAACCACCCCTCGGGGCACGTGCGGCCTTCCGACGCGGACATCCGCCTGACGCGCATCCTGCAGGACGCGGCGCGCGTCATGGACATCGCGCTGCACGACCACCTCATCGTGGGCGAGAACCGCTTCTTCAGCTTCCGGGAGGAGGGGATCCTCTGAAAGACAGGGTTTAGGGTTCAGGGTTCAGGGTTCGGGGTCCAGGGGAGAAAGGATAAGAATTCCATCCTTTGCCCTTGTACCCTGGCCCCTGTACCCCCTAGATGTTGATGCTGGTGAAGGGAATCGGCGTGAAGGTCAACGCGAAACAGAACATGGCCAGGTAGCCGATGGCCAAGCGCCGGTTGTCGAGCTCGCCCCACTCGCAGATCACGGGCGGGTGGCGCACGCCCAGAACCAGCAGAATCCCGCCCCAGATGAGCCACCCTTCCCAGCCCACGAGACCGAGC
>JAAYEC010000031.1 GCA_012728915.1 Deltaproteobacteria bacterium
CGTCCCCATCCCCGCCGCAGCCTGGCTGCTGGGGAGCGGCCTGCTTGGGTTCGTGGCGATCCGTCGGAGGATGAGAAAGTAAATCCCCCTGGCCTGCGAGCAAAGCGCGGCGATAGCCGTTGGCGCTGTTGAGCCTTCCCTGCTCGCATTCATGGTTGCCCCGGCACCGCAGGCCCGGAGGCGGACTGCAGACAACGATAGATCCCCGGGTGGGCTGCAACACTGATCGTCCCATCACGGGTGCGGACAATCGCTCGTAAGGTACAGACGTACTCAACAACATCTTCATCCTGGGTGAAAGGAGGGGCCAATGATGAAGGCACGGAAATCCCTGATATGCATTTTCGCTGTTCTGTTCCTGGTATTCGGCACAACGCCGGGTTTTTCCTACACCGTACACTTTGCGATGGACGGGTCCTTCGATTTCGACCATCTGGACGGATTTCAAATTTATACTACCATCTCTGGACTCGATGTGGGTTGGGAGGATGAGCTGACAGTTTATTATCAACCCGCCGGGGCGGTGCCCGTAGAGGGATGGAATGTTTCTTCGCTCGCCACTTTGGGTGGAGGTAGCGTGCTCTATGTCGACGGATACAGGTACGAAGTTGGAGGTAACGTTATTAACCTGGGCCCCGGTATGGTTTTTTCCCTGGATTATAATGTCATGCCTTTCACGATCTTCAGCATCGATTTGATAGATAATACTCGTGAGTGGAGTCAATATGATCCCGATGCCTATTACATCGTCGAAAGCACTTATCAGGGCTCGCCTCTATATACTGTCTATGGCACTGCCGCCGTCCCCATCCCCGCCGCAGCCTGGCTGCTGGGGAGCGGCCTGCTTGGGTTCGTGGCGATCCGTCGGAGGATGAGGAAGTAGAAAGAGGTAGAATGCTCCGGAAGGAGTGAACAGCATGAATTCTACAGCCCTGAAGGTCATGGTTCTTGCGGCATGCGTGGTTTGCCTGCTGCCGGGACCGGCAACGGCGGATACCCTGGGTTTCGACCCGACCGGCTATACGCATATCTACTGGAAGTATAACGGACTGCCGTACAATGGTTATGCGGGGTCGTTTCAACCCGTGACCCTGAACGGCGTCGAGCTTCCATACCTGTACTGCGTCGACATCTTCACAAGCATCATGCCCGGCTACGATTACAGCTATACCCGGGTAAACACGCTGGGCTACATTTACGGCGCACCGCTCCACAACGCCGGACAGGTAGCCTGGCTGCTGGCTGAGTTTGCGGCCTCGGCGGATACCTACGACGAGCAGTATGCGCTCCAGTCGGCCATCTGGCGCGTGGTCAGGGGTTCCCTGTTCACCCTTGACACCCGCCCGGGCAAGACGACGGCCAACCAGTACAGCCTGTACACCCAGTACCTCGGGGCGCTCGGCTCGAACACCGGCACCGTGAGCGATTTCCTGTGGATCAGCCCGAAGTATTCTCCGAACGGTCCCTTTTACCAGGGCATGGTCAGCGGCGGCGACCCCGTCCCCATCCCCGGTGCAGCGTGGCTGCTGGGCTCTGGATTGCTGGGGTTGGCGGCGCTTCGCCGGAGGATGAAGAAATAGGGTCATTGCGAGACCCGGACCCCGCTTGGGTACCGGGTACTCGATGGAAGAAACAGCGCCGATCCGTCATGGTGAGGATGGCGTGACCCCGACGGGTTGTTTCTTACGTAGCGAAATCAGCGGCCCGGCGTCCGGGAAGCGGTCCTCGGGAGGCGTCGCGTCGAGACGGCGCCGGTCACTGATCAGTCCCGCCAAGGCGGGAAGCCGCCCGACCGGGGCAGGAAATGCCCGATTCCCCTGTCGTGGACAGGCGACGAAACGAATATCAGGCAAGGAGGGGGAGAGATGTCACGTTCCAGGACCCTGACCCAGTTCGCGACTGTCTTCGTTTTAATAGGCGTTATGCTGGTAGCCTCCCCCGGCACAAGCAGGGGACAGTTGCTCGTGGACTCGGATTTCAACGCCAGCGCCGACAGCGCCGCGCTCAGATCCAGCGCCGGCGGAGGCTGGTACGAGAGCCGCAGTGACAGAGCGCCTAATGGGCCTAATTTGCTGACGCTGGATACCTCTGCCGTCGCCGGCAACTCCTCAAAGAAGGCCAAACTCACAGCCTCCGGCACCTACAACGCCTACCTGACCCAGGCGTTCAGTCCTGCCCAGACCGGCACGTTTTATGCCCAGTGGGACATCTATGTGGATTCAATCATGAACCTCAACCACACCCCCGCCGACCCGGACCGGGGAGGCTGGATGCTGATCGGCGACGCGACGGACCCGACACGCACAGGCCCGAATTCGGACGACCCCGAACGCTTTGTTTACATGGCCTTTCTCAAGGACGGCGGGGGAACAACCGGCACCATGGACCTGGTCGCGAGGGACCGTGACGACACCTGGAGCAACTTCACAACGGTTGCCCCTGCTCTGTCTCTGGATCAGTGGTACACCATCAAGGTGCATTGCAATCTGGCCGCCGGCATCTACGATGTCTACGTGAACGGCGTCTTTCAACAAACGGTGACGTCGCGCAATGCCAAGACACAGGTGTCCCACATCAGCTTCGCCACGTGGGATGACGGCGCGGGAACGTTTTACGTGGACAATGTCACGGCGACCTTCTGTCCCGGCGACATCAACGCGAGCGGCGCACGGGACGGCTCCGACCTTGCGCGCATCATCAAAGCCTTTGGCAGCGTGCAAGGCCAACCCCATTACGATCCTTTCGCCGACCTGAACGGGAGCAATGGCGTCGATCTGGCCGACCTGACGGCCTTTGCAGGCACGTTCGGTCAGTCCTGCCCGTAAAAGAGAGGTATCGAAGGCGTCTTGTTATAACCGCAATTCTAATCATAAAACGACGGAGGGCCGATCATGGGAACAATGAAGAAAGCGTTACGAATGTGCATTCCGGTCCTGTGCGTGCTGGCTCTGTCCGCGGGGCCGGCCGGCGCGTGGATCCTTGTGGACGGCGACTTCAACGCCAGCGCAGACAGTGCCGATCTCAGGGCCAATAGCCCGGGCCAGGACTGGTACGAGAGCCGTGGTGATCTTCAAACACTGTTGACTCTCAATACGGACAACATCGGCGGGAACAGCACGAAGAAGGCTGCTCTCCTGAATTACGGCATTGCCCGCAATGCCTACCTCACCCAGGAATTCAGTCCGGCACAGACTGGACGATTCATGGTGGGATTCGACATCTATATTGACAGGATTGAAAACTCAGGGAATTACGACCGCACGGGCCACGTATTCATCGGCAACGACAGTATCACAGGTAATGCACCCACCGGGACCGGCGCTGAGCGGTTTATTTGTCTTGCTTTCTATGATCCGACACCCGGAACAACCGGCAACGACATACAATTGAGGTCGATTACAAACTCCGCACCAACTGGTATGTGGGCCAACACATCTCAATGGTACAGAATTGGGGGAACGGGCCTGACCTTCAGCTACGACACCTGGTATTCGATCATGCTCGACATCAATTTCCCGGACAAGATATATGATGTTTACGTTAACAACGCTCTTGTGGCAACCGGCGTCGCCGGTAACAGTGCCTATACCGGTAATGCCCTGGAGTACATCAGCTTCATCGCCGACAGCGACGCCCGGGGCGATTTCTACGTCGACAACGTCGTCCCCATCCCGCCCGCGGCCTGGCTCCTGGGCTCGGGCCTGCTTGGTCTGGTGGCGCTCCGACGGAGGATGAAGAAATAAGATCCCCTCTTTCCGCCTTCACGAAAGGGGGATTTGCGGAAAGGGCCGGGTCAACATTGGCCCGGCCTTTTTATACCGCACGGCCCCCGGGCCGCTCGATGAAGGGCAAGACGATCTCAACAGGGTGACCGAACATGACCATACGCGCGACCTTCTCCAGGAAACCTGCTGTCGTTCTATTGGCCGGGCTCCTCCTGCTGCTTCCTGCAACGGGCGACGCCTGCCGGATGTATGCCGCAATCGGGGCGAATCTCCCGGACGGGATGCTCTACGACCACCTGCGGGGCGACGACACCGATTTCCCCTATGCTTTATATTACCTTGCACCGCAAAACGACGACGGCTGGGGGATCGGCTACTACCCGCAATTCGGCGGCCTCCCGACGATAGCCCGCGGGGAACCCATGGCCCAGAACGACCCCGCCTATATGGCAACCGTAGTGGCGATCGACACCCCACCGGAGCCGCAGATCACCCTGGCGCACGTCCGCAAGGGGACGTCGGGGTGCTACAATGTGCCCAACCCGCACCCGTTCTACCGCGACAAGGTCGGCAAGCGGTGGCTCTTCGAGCACAACGGCGGTGTCAACAAAACCCGCATGGAGGACCTGATCGGCTCCGCGTACCTGGCATCCAACCCGCCCAACGGCTCCGGCATTCCCGCCTGCGCATCCGGCGTGGTCGATTCGGAGCTCTATTTCCTGTTTGTGCTGAAGAAGATCGAGGAATACGGCTGGAACGTCGTCAACGGCAGCGCCGCGGCGATAAGAGCCATGGTAGCCGCCGGGGAAACGGGCGCCATCAATTTCATCCTGAGCAACGGCGAGACGCTATGGGCCTTCCGCAAGGGCACCTCGTCCCATACCCTGAACTACCTGCACGACTCGGCAAACGGCTACTCGGCGGTGGCGTCCCAGTACCCCTCTGCCGCCCGGGGAAGCTGGGTTTCCATGAACAACTACCAGCTGGTCATCCTCACCCGGAACGCCGCGCCCGTGGTCATCAACGACGTCAGGACATACTGCCCCGGGGACATCGATAAAGACGGGCTGGCAAACGGCGCGGACCTGGCGGCCTTTGCAGGGAATTTCGGCCGCACCGGAGGCGGCGACCTCGACTTCGACGGCGACGTCGACGGCAGCGACCTGGCCGCACTGGTCGCGGTCTACGGGCAACCGTGCCCATAAAGGCAGGGTGATTCTTCCTGCGGCAAAACGGAGGCAAGCCGTGCGCAAAGTCCTCCTGTGCACCGCAATCGCCGTGGCGGGCATCCTGATTGCCGCATCGGCCTGGCCTGCCCTGCAGGTCGACGCGGACTTCGACAGCGGAAGCATCGGCACCTATTCAATCGACGAGGCCAACAGCACCATCAGCCTTACCCTCCGCACGGAAACCCTCGTCAACACGGGCGACACGTACACCTACTGGACCCACTTCCGGGTAACCGGAGCCCTGGGCCGCACCGTCACCTTCCGCATCACGAACGCGGAGCTCGTCACCTTCCTGAAAACCACGGCCCATGAAGCCCAGATGGTCTACAGCTGCGACGGCGAGAACTGGAGCCGTCTCACCGACCACAGCTATTCGGGCGGGGTCTATACCTTCACCCAGACCTTCCCCTGCGACGAGCCCCGCATCGCCACCTTCTTCCCCTACCCTTACGCGAGGCTTGCGCAACTGCTCGACCGCGTGGCGATGGGCCCCGGGGCGCAGAGAACGACCCTGGGCGCAAGCGAGCTGGGCCGCAACATCGACCTCCTGACGATCACCGGCACGGCCGTCCCGCCGGCTGACAAGAAGGTCATCTACATGGTCGGCAGGCAGCACGCCGCCGAGACGGCGGGCTCCCACATGATCGAGGGCCTGATCGATTTCCTCCTCTCGGACGATGTCGACGCCTGCGGGCTTCGGGGCTATTATGTCTGGCACATCGTGCCCATGCTCAACCCCGACGGGGTCTTCCTGGGAAACACCCGGGCCACCTCCGAATCCCGTGACCCGAACCGCGACTGGCATGACGCCAACACGGAAAGCGCCGGGACCAATCTCGCCCGGGCACAGGCAAACGCCGTCAAGGCCGCCACCGGCATCGACTGGTTCCTGGACTGGCACAGCCAGATCGACGACGGCAGGTGGCACAATTTCATCTACGCCCCCCCGGGCAACACGATCTTCCCCCATATCTCCGCCCGGACGGACTTCGACAGCCAGAACACGAGCGGGACGTCCTGTACGGCGTCTTCCTGCTCCTCCAGGGGCTACGCCACCCTGCGGCTGGGCGTGCCGATGATCACCGTCGAGCCCTCACCGCACCTTGTGTCCTGGACCGTGGAGACGCTGCGGCAGCAGGGCGTCCGGTTCGCCTTCGCCCTCAACGATTACTTCGGCCTCTACAGGGGGGCCGTGCTGCCCGCCCTTGCCCCGCAGCTGGGGCGAACGGACTGCGCCGGTAACTGCGAGGGCGACACGGACGGCGACGGCGACGTCGACGGCACCGACATCGCCGCCCTGATTCAGAACATCGTGCAGGCCGGCTGCGCGCCGCCCCGGGGGCCGGCGAAGGAAAGCGGCAAGAACTAGCGATCGTCCTTCAGGAAGGCCCCCCTCTTTGACCGCGATCATCACCCGGCGTGAAGGGCCGGGGGATTTCGATCGGGACGGCAGCGTTATTTTGCCGCCGCCGGCACCTGTAATTCGAGGAGCTTCATGGCCGCCACGGCGTCTTCCCTGGCCGCGGCCGCCAGCGGCATGACATCGGCCGGATTGCCCTCCGAGAGAGTCTTCTTCGCTTCGTCCCACAGGATGGTGGCGATCTCATAGCGCATTTCGGCCTGCTCGAGCCTGGTCTTGTCCATGGGCGCAGTCAGCCTCTTTCCCGCCTTCAGGGTATCGAGCCGGCCCTTTATGGCCTCGAGCATCTCCGGCACGCCGCCCGAGATCTCCGCCCAGTTCCTGGCCAGGTTCTCCTTCCTGACTGCAACGGCGGCGTTCATCTCCTTCACCCTGTCGGGAATGGCTTGCGCCGCGGCGAGCGCCTCCTTGTAATCGCCCCTGTCAAAGCTGGCCTTCGCCGCCCGGATCGCATCGTCAATGCCCTTGACCTGGTCGGGCACGAACTTCACTGCCTCGCTCCTTGCGGCGCTGAGGGCATCCTCGGCCGCCTTTATGGCCGCCGTTGCCGTCTCCTTGCCGGACGTGCAGGCCGCAAGAAAGAGGCTGACCGCAACGGCGAGAACGAGCTGCATCCGCCTTTTCGATCGCATCCTTTTCCCCCTCTCCGGATAACGCAGTGTCGCCCTGTGACGGCGCCGGTTTCCGCGCCCGTTGCCCATGCGAAGGCCCGTCTTCCCGTTATCAGAAAATGAATGACCGTACAATGATATTCAAAGGTTTCAGGGCGCCCGGCCGCGGCCCGACCTCGTCCGTCAGAACGGCCGGCGACTTGCGGGGCCCTTTTTCAGCACCGAACATCACCGTTTTTTGCCCCCTGAGGCATTTTCTACTACAAAAATTGCGGGGGACGATTCACGGGTGCCCCTGCACCGTAAGGCCCGCCCCCAAAACCTGCCCCGGACCCCGAAACAATCGTAAATGACCAAACTTACGGCGGATTTTCTATTGACTTCACTGCCGGAATTCGTTACGTTTTTCCGTGATTTTGCAGGGATTTTGCATTGATAAATCCCGGCAAAACGCAGGGGAGAAGACAGGCGCCGAGACGGATCGGGCCGATGTAGAGAACAGGAGGGAGGCTGCCTGCAACCGGATGCTCAATTCCCCGGGTGCAGCGGGCCAAACCATTCACCGGCTCTGGCCGCTGTCGCCGGCCGTTTCAGAATCACGACCGCGTCTCCGCGTGACATCTTCCCCTCCCCGGCTTGCTGCAGGCCCGGCGGGCCTGGCGTATATCGAGCTCTGTGCGCATACACAAACCCCATGCGAACCCGGACAGGATGTTATGCTTTTTTATCCTTCGCGTAACTGACAAAGCGAAGCTTTATCCTTTGAACGTAAAACGTACCCCAATCCAGCGATAAGAAGCATAAATACGGTTAGAAAGGGTCATTGCGAGTACCCGCAGGGTGCGCGGCAATCTCATGGAAACGGCGAGATCGCCACGCTGCCCCCCACGCTGCGCTCGGGGCTTC
>JAAYEC010000032.1 GCA_012728915.1 Deltaproteobacteria bacterium
GCCGTTGCGTTTCTGCAGGAGCTCGAGGAATTCGCGGGTCAACCCGTCGCGCACGGACGGGTCGATGGCATCGTAGAACACGGTGCCTGCCCCGGACTTGAGCAGGTGATCCAGGACCTCGCCGGCCATCGCACAGCGGAACCGGACGCTGCCCTTCCATACCTTTACAACCGCAAGTCCTGCTTCGTCAACAAGACTCTCCAGGTGGGCGCCGTCGCGGGGGAAATCGAAGGCGACCCGCCGGGTCAGGACGAGGGGATTGCGGGCGACAAGCGAGGAGAAGATCCCGAATTCCCTCTCCGGGGAATTCTCCCGGTGGACGATCAGGGCCAGTTGCCCTCCCGGCGCAAGGGCCTGTGCCACGCCGGCAAAGAAGGGGCGCAGGGGGACGTACCCCAGCACCCACGAGGTAAAGACAACATCGAGGCCCCGCAGCCCACCCAGGGTCTCCACGGCGTCTCCGTGAACGAACTGCACGTTTTCGATCCTATGGCCTGCCAGGCGCACGCGCGCCGCATCGAGCATGCCCTCGGAGATGTCGGCGGCGACGACCCTTCCTCCCCGGTTGAGTTTCCGCGCCAGCAGCGCCGTGCCGAACCCCGAGCCGCACCCCGCCTCGAAGACCGTCTCCGAACCGCCGAGGTTCAATTTTCCGACAAGGTCCCGTACGGGCTTTCCCGCCCCGGTCAGCCAGAAATCGTCATACTCGCCGTGGATGCGGTCGTAGGCCTCGGCCAGCTCGGGGTTGCCGGCCGAGGGGCCTCGGCTTTGCCGGATCCTGTAAAAGCGGGGCAGGGCGTGTCGGGCGGGCAGACGGTCCCGGCAGATCGACTCGGAGGCCTCCGGGCCCAGGGGCAGGGACCCTCCGTCGATGCATCCGGCCAGGGTTCGGCCCACGCAGGACGGCCGAGGACGGACAAAACAGCGTCCCATGCGATCGAGGATGTCTCCCAGCGGCTCGCGCGACACATTGCCGAAGGACAGGGGGACGAGATTGCAAGGGCACAGTTCGCCGCTTCCGTCGATGTAGATGTATGTGAGACCGGCGCCGCACCCGAAGGCGTCCCTGCCTTCGAGGTATGCGAAGGTGGACAGGACGGGCAGGTCGTCGCGACGGGCGACTTCGAGCTGGTATTCGACGATGCGCCTGCGCTCGGACGGGGTCAGGACGACGTCGCTGCGGCCCGCGATCCGGCCGGTCGGGCAGGGCTCGAGGAGGTGAACCTCCAGGGCGCCCGCGTCTCGGGCATGGAGCAGGAAATCGAAAAAGCGCCTCCGCTCGAGGAACTCGCGCCTCGCAACGGAGACGACATAGGGGTACAGCCCCGCCGCGCCTGCCGAGGCCAGGGCATCCAGGGCGATCCGGAAGGCGTCCTTCCGCCCCCTCAGCCTGTTGTGCTCGGCCGCGTCGGCGCTGTCGAGGCTGATGCCCACGGCGAAGACGCCGCTCTCCCGGAGCCTGCGCGCCCGTTCAGGCGTCAGGCCCTCGCCCGTCGTCCCCAGCGTGATGAAGGACCGCGCGTCGAAGCAGCGGCAGATCTCCTCGAGATCCTCCCGAAGCAGCGGCTCGCCCCCCGTGAGCGTCACCGCAACGGCCCCCCGGGCCTGCAGTTGCGCAGCCAGGGAACGGAACACCTCCAGTGGGAGGTCCTTCCGGCTGCGGCCCGCGTTGTAGCAATGCCAGCAGCGGAAACGGCAGCGGTTGGTCACGGCAAGGGTGACGGAGTAGAGGCGCCCGGCATCGTCCCCGAGAAAGCGGTCCAGAAGGTTCTCGAAGGCGCGGCCGGGGTAAGGCGGAAACTGCGTGTTGATGACCCGCAGGCTCCCGAAGGGAATGACCTTCTCGCCCGCCAGGTAGGTCTTGAGAAAGGAGGCCACGCGGGGGTGCAGCTTCGTCAGCGGCGGACGTGATGCAATCTCCTCGAAGAACTCATCTCCACGCATCGTGAGGTTCCGCTCCCGCCTACGCCGGACCAGCCCGGGCATCGAAATTCGAGACGGCGCGAACTGCAACAATCGGCCCCGTCCTTTCCGCAAAACGCGGGGCGGGGCGCTGTTTCGTCGGCATCCGAAAGACCGTCCAAAGAGCAGCGGGCAGGCCTGCCCCCCATTCTTCATGCGGCCTTTCTGGATTGCCGTCTCAGTCTTTCTTCGTCACTTTCACCATGATGCTCTTGCAGCACTCCGCATTCTTGATCAGGAATGCATCAGGTTTTTCCATGATCTGGTACTGACCGTTGGACTCGATGACGAGATCGTCGCGGGTGAGCCCTTCTGTCTTGTTGACGATCATGAAGCGCCCGATGGGGATTCCGCCTTCTTTAAGAACGGCCATGGTCTCTCTCCTTTCAATATCGTTTATTTCGTTCTCTTCGTTTGTTTCGATCGGAAGAGTGACTGATGAAAAGATAACGAACGAAGATTGCCGCGGCGCTATGCCCCTCCTGATGAACAGCGCTGAGGATCATTGCGGTGAGCCGAAGCCCCGAGCGAAGCGTGGGGGGAAGCGAAGCAATCTCGATCATTTCACACGGAATTGCCGCGTCGGGCTCACGCCGTTCTCGCAATGACGGGCCTTTGTAAAAACCCCCTCAATCCCCCCTGGAGGAAGTGTCCTGAGGACGGATGCCGGAATCGGGAAACCTGCCTGATGTTTCTTCTCTGCCCTGACTTCCGATCTTCCCAGCTTCTTAATTTCATGGTCTCAGGCATGGGACCCTGCCCGCTGGTCACTGTTTGATGCTGCCCTTTCCTTTCCTGACTTCCGATCTTCCCAGCTTCTTAACTTCATGGTCTCAGGCATGAGACCCTGCTCGCTAGAGCAGTATAAGGCCCGTCCACGTCACCTTGTCCTGTACGGGGAAGCGCAGCAGGGGCAGCTTTGCCTTTTCGAGCGTGCCGATGACGTCGATGCCCATGGCCTCCATGGATGGCCTGGCCCGGAAGGGATGACGGCAGTGGCCCTCGGGTTCCAGAGCGATGCAGGTCTCGCAGAGCCTGCAGCAGCCCCCGATGAGACCCGTGGCGAAGCGGTAGCCGGCCTCGAAGCAGAGCCTCTCGCCAAGGTTGATGAGTTCATGAAGTACCCGCGCGGGGTCGAAGACAGCCCGCGTCCTCCCTTTTGCTTTCCTATGCAGGGGCACGCTCAGCTGTACGATAAGCGCCCTGTCGTAGCGGGCGAGGGCGTCCCGAAAATCCGCTACAGACGGAAGGTAAGGCGGGCACATGAGGTTCTTGCCGTAGGAGTCGCAGATGGGAACCTGGCACTTGAGGCGCACGCGCTCGTCGACGATCACATCGGCGGCCTTGATGACCCGGACCTCGGAGGCGCCCTTCTTCTTGAGGGTGTCGATGACCCTGCTGAGGCGCGGAGCCGGTTTCTGCGCGGGGTTTTTGGCCGGCGTCTTCGATGACTCTTTCAAATGGAGTTCCTTTCCTGCGGGGATATCGGAAGATCCCCCTGCGCCCCCTCTGCCGACGGAGAGGACCGCAGGGAATCCGGATGCTCATCCCGGCCCTGGTCAGATTTTCACGCCGTATCCGCTCTTCGTCAGCTTCTCGGCGCCGTTCTCCGTGACGAGGAACACGTCCTCCACCCCCACGACCCCTTCACCCGGAAAGGTGAACTTGGGCTCCAGGGCAAGGACGTTGCCGGGAACGAGGATGGCCTTCCCGTTGCGCGAGATGACGGGCGGTTCGTCCAGCTCGAGGCCGAGGCCGTGGCCGCAGAAACCGGCCTTGTCGTTGCCGTAGCCCATGAAATGGGCAAGGAGGTTCTTCTTCTCGGCGAGCTTCTCCGCCTTGAGGTACAGCTCGCTGACGACGACCCCGGGATGAACGGCGCCGGCCAGGACCTGGAGGATCTCGAGGGACTCCCGGTAGGCAACCTCCATCTTCTCGGGAAGCCTTCCCAGCGAGAAGGTTCGCGTGATGTCCGCGTTGTAGCCGCCGACCGTGGCGGCCATGTCGACGACAACGGGCTCGTGGCGGGCGATGACCCGGTGGCCGGCGCCGGCAGGCAGGGCAAGACTTGTCCCGTAGCCGCCCTCGGTCGTGTCCACGAAGGCGGGCTCGGCGGCGGACGCCCCCGAGACGACGGGCCCCCAGTAGCACTCCGCGTTGAAGCCCCGCATGCGGACGTAGCCCTGGTGGCCCCTCATGCGGGCGGCCATCTCGATCCGTGCCGAGAGCTCGAGCTCCGTCATGCCCTCCCGGATCGACTCGCGAGCCACGCGCATCATGTGATCGCCGAGCTTTGCCGACTGCCGGATGATCGCGATCTCGAAAGGGGACTTGACGGAGCGGATGCCCTGGATCACAGGCGAGACATCAACGATCTCCGCCGGTTTCAGGGCCTCCATGTAGCGTGCATACTGGTTGACGGGCAGGATGTCGAGCTCCATGCCGAGTCGCCTGAATCTGCGGTAGCCCTTGTCGGCCAGCACGCCGGCAAGCTCTCGCGTATTGCGGGCGTTGAAGAGGTGTTCGAGGGAGGTCTCCGAACGGACGCGGTTGGGGTTCTTCCGGATGAAGAGGATGGGGTGGCCGTCGGAGGGTACGAAGAGCCAGCCCTGGGGGACCGTGCCGGTGAAGTAGTACAGGTCGGCGTTCTGGACAATGAGCGCCCCCTCGACCTTCGCCTCGGACAGGCGCGCCTGCAGGGCCTTGATCCGGCGGTCGAGCTCCTCCTTCGGCGTTTTCTGCATGCAGCCTCCGGGATCGGGTTTCCGGTTCCGCGCGATGACGAACGTCACCCTCGTTGCCCTTTTTCAAAGGGGACCCCTGCACCGCTAGAACTCTATTCCGGCTCGCTCCTTGATGCCCTGCGCGTAATGGTGCTTGATCTCCCTCACCTCGCTCACCGTGTCGGCAATTTCGATGATCGCCTTCGGGGCGTAACGGCCCGTGAGGATGACGTCGACGCCTGCGGGCTTGTGTCTGAGCATGGAGACCACGCTGTCGACGGGGACAAGGCCGAAGTCCATGGCCACGTTGACCTCGTCGAGGATCACCAGGTCGTACTCGCCGGAGAGAATGGCGTTGCGGGCCAAATCGAGCCCCTGCCCGGCGAGTTCCACGTCCACGGGCGCGGGGTTGCCGCGCATGACGAAGCTGTCCAGCCCGCAGAGGCGCACCGTGAGGTTGGGAAGGCACTGCTCGGCGCAGAGGACTTCGCCGTACTTGCGGCCCTTCATGAACTGGATGACGAGGACCTTCTTGCCGTGGCCCAGCGCGCGCAGGGCCTGCCCGAGGGCCGCCGTGGTCTTGCCCTTGCCGTCGCCCGTGAAGACCATGATGAGTCCGCGGCTGTACTTGGCGAGGGTTTCTTCGATGGGATCCTGGGTCATGGAATCCTCCGGGAGACGGGGTCCAGGAAAAATGGATGCTGCACAATCCCCCCTGCCCCTTTTCAAGGGAGGGCATTTATGGGAAAAACAGGATGAAAAAGCCCGGGAGGCCGTTGTGGGCGGCCGTCCCGGGCTTTTCGATCAGTTCACGGCCTCGATCACAGGCACCCCTCCAGGTACCGCTTGGCGATGTCCTCGGCCACGGAATAGGGATCGACCTCCTTCTTCATCACCCTGTCGATCATCCCTTCCATTTCGCCGCTGCCGATGAGCTTCTGGAGGACCGGCTCGAGGATACATGCCCGGATGGCCTCGTTGAGCTCGACCGCGGCCTTGCGGCGCATCCTGCTGCCGATCATGTCCTTCTGGACGAGGTGCTGGTGATGTTCCTCGATCTTGTTGGCGATGTCTTCCAGCGCCTTGTTGAACCCTGTGGGCTCGAAGGCGCTTTCTACTTTCATGATGGGCGGCCGCCAGCCCCCCTGGAAGGAGGACGGCGGGGCCATGTCGAGCATCGCCATCAGCTCTCGCGAGAGCTTGGAGGATCCCTCGCGGTCGGCCTTGTTGACGACGAATATGTCGGCGATCTCGAGGATGCCCGCCTTGATCGCCTGAATCTCGTCCCCCATGCCCGGAACGAGCACCACGAGGACCGTGTGGGAGTGGTTGATGATGTCCACCTCCTGCTGGCCCGTACCGACGGTCTCGACGATGACGATGTCCTTGCCCAGGACATCCATCACGTGGATGGCGTCACCCACGGCCTTCGCGAGGCCGCCCAGGGCCCCGCGCGTGGCAAGGCTCCGGACGAACACACCCGGGTCCTCGGCGTGGCGCTGCATGCGGATGCGGTCACCGAGAATGGCGCCCCCCGTGAAGGGGCTGGTGGGATCGACGGCCAGCACACCGACGGTCTTGCCCTTTTTACGGAACATGTCGATGAGGCCGTCGGTCAGCGTGCTCTTTCCAGCGCCCGGCGAGCCGGTGAGGCCGATGACGTGCGCCTTCCCCGTGAGCGGGAAGAGGTGCTTGATGGTGGTCTTCGCCTCGGGGATGCGATCTTCCAGATTACGGATGAGGCGAGAGGCGGCGCGAACGTCGCCGTCCTTGATCTTCTTTGTGGTTTCCATTCCGGATGTCCTTCGCTAGTTTCTCGGCTTTACGTTTGTGTTGATCCAGTCGATGATCGACTCCAGGGTGGCGCCGGGCGTGAAGATCGCTTTCAGGCCGGCGTCGTACAGAAGCTGGAAGTCCTGGTCGGGGATGATGCCGCCGCCGATGACGGTGATGTCATCGACCCCTTTTTCCTTCATGAGCTTTGTGACGGCCGGGTAGAGGTAGCGGTGGGCCCCGGAGAGGCAGCTCAGCCCCAGCAGGTCCACGTCCTCCTGGATGACCGCCGATACGATCTGCTCGGGCGTCTGGTGACAGCCCGTGTAGATCACCTCGTAGCCGGCATCCCGGAAGCAGCGGGCCAGGACCCTGGCGCCGCGGTCGTGCCCGTCGAGACCCGGCTTCGCAACCATAACACGCAGTCTTTTCTCTGCCATCGTCGTGTCCCCTCCTTCCTAGTAGAGTCCCGGGTCGCGGTATTCGCCGTAGACCTCGCGGTAGACGTCACAGATCTCCTGCACGGAGCAAAGGGCCTTGACGGCCTCGATGCAGTAGGGCATGACGTTCTCACCCTTCTTGCAGGCCGCCTTGAGGTCGTCGAGGCACTTCTTGGCTGCCTTGCCGTCGCGCTTGCGGCGGACGGCGTTGAGCCGCTCGATCTGCTCGGTCTCGATCCTGTCATCGATCTCGAGGAAGGGGATGGACTCTTTCTCGGTGGAGACGTACTTGTTGACACCGACCATGATCTTCTCGCCGGCATCGATCTGGCGCTGGAACTTGTAGGCCGCATCGGAGATCTCGAGCTGGGGGAAGCCCTTCTCGATGGCGGCGACCATGCCGCCCATTTCATCTATCTTGTGGATGTACTCCCAGGCCTGCTTTTCCATCTCGTTGGTGAGCGCTTCGACAAAGTAGGAGCCGGCCAGCGGATCGATCGTGTTGGCCGCGCCCGTTTCCTCGGCGATGAGCTGCTGGGTGCGCAGGGCGATCTGGACGGCGAAGTCGGAGGGCAGGCACCACACCTCGTCGAGCGAGTTGGTGTGCAGCGACTGGGTCCCGCCGAGAACGGCCGCCAGGGCCTCCGTCGCCGTGCGGACGACGTTGTTGTAGGGCTGCTGAGCGGTAAGCGAGCAGCCTGCCGTCTGCGTGTGGAACCGCATCCACCAGGAGCGCTCGTCCTTGGATTTGTACCTCTCCGTCATGGCCTTGGCCCAGATCCGGCGGGCCGCCCTCATCTTGCAGATCTCCTCGAAGAAGTCGATGTGGGAGTTGAAGAAGAAGGAGAGCCTGGGGGCGAAGGAGTCGATGTCGAGTTTCTTGCGGCGAAGCACGTCTTCGACGTACTCCATGCCGTCACGCAGCGTGAAGGCCAGTTCCTGGACCGCCGTGGAGCCCGCCTCGCGGATGTGGTACCCGGAGATCGAGATCGTGTTCCACTTGGGGACCTTCAGGGTGCCGAATTCGACGGTGTCGCTGATGAGCTTCACGGACGGATCGGGCGGGCACATGAGGGTCTTCTGGGCGATGAACTCCTTGAGCATGTCGTTCTGGATCGTGCCGCCGATCTTCGTCAGGGGGATCCCCTGGATCTCGGCCGCGGCGCAGTACATGGCCCAGAGGGCCGTCGCCGGCGGATTGATCGTCATCGAAGTCGTGATCTTGTCGAGAGGAACGCCCTTGGTGAGAACGAGGAAGTCTTCGAGGGTGTCGATGGCCACGCCGCACTTGCCGCACTCGCCCCGGGCCTTGGGGGAGTCGGTGTCATACCCCATGAGGGTGGGGAAGTCGAAGGCCGTGCTGAGGCCCGTCTGGCCTTCCTTCAGGAGCAAATGCCACCGCGCATTGGTGGTGGCGGCATCTCCCATTCCCGAGAACATGCGGAAGGTCCAGTACTTGCCGCGATAGCCGGTCACCTGGTTGCCGCGGGTGTACGGGTACTGCCCGGGATAGCTGATATCCCGCGCAAAATCCATATCCTTGATGTCATCGGGGGTGTAGAGACGTTTGATGGGAAGATCGGAAACCGTGGACCACTGGGCATCCGGCTTCTGATCGGGCCATTTGGAGACGAGTTTCTTGACCTCGTCCTCCCACTTCTGGCGCATCTTGCTGGACGACTCGAGAACTTCTTTTGCGAAATACACGTTTCCTCCCTCCTTGTCCGTGAATTCTGAAAGATTCAAGCCATATACACTCCTTGAAACGTATTCTTCCCTGAGACCCGTGAATGACAGACCCGATCACTCCCGTATACAAAAACCTCCATTTTGTCAAGTGAAAAGACGTCGATTTCGCCCGTTTTATGGGCCTTTCGGGGCAGGGGCCCCGGAGCGGCGACAGGACGGGAACGGATCTTTACAGGGATGAAGTTTTCAGACCTTGCCGGACGGCTATACGGAGATGATGCATTGTAATCGCTGCCGGATACATCTTTTGGAAGTCGGCACGCACGCCTGACGTCAGCAGAGTGGGCGGATGGCGGCGGCGGAAACAGGGAGCAGCGTTGCCGCCATCTTCCATGGGTCCGGCCGTGGTCGCTTCGTTTCCCGGCAGGGCTCGAAGGGGTCAGTTCTCGCCGAGCACCATGACGAGATTCTCGAAAAGCTCTCTCTGCGTCCTGTCGTATAGCTTGCCCCTGATGAGGTTCAGCGCCTGGAAGGGGAGCATCTTCCCCCGGTAAGGCCGGTCCGAGGTCAAGGCGTCGTACATGTCCACGAGCGCGCAGATCCTCGCGTACACGTGGATCTCGCCCCCGTAGAGGCCGTAGGGATAACCCCGCCCGTCCTCCCGCTCGTGATGCTCGAGCACGATGAGCTTGCACTCGGTGGTCAGCTGGTTCGTCTCTTTCAGGATGTCGAACCCGTACAGGGGATGCCTGCGCATCTCCGTCATCTCCTCGTCGGTCAGGCGCCCTTCCTTCATGATCACTCCGGGGTTGATCCGGGTCTTTCCCAGGTCGTGAAGGAAAAATCCGATGCCCAGCTCCCGGAGGTTGTGGCTGCTCGAACGGCCGAAGTATCTCCGGGCCACCAGCAGCGACAGAACGCCCACATTGACGGAATGCGAGTAGGTGTAGGCGTCGTAATCCCGTATGGAAAGAAGATATCGGCTCAGGTGATCCACCTCCAAAATGCAGTCGATCACCTCGTAGAACCCTTCCTTGGCCTCCTGGATGGTCTCCTGGTCTGGGGCACTTTCCATCAGCCGCTGCATGACCATTTTCGAACAGGCCTTCACGGCGGCGGCCCTGCAGTCCGGGGCTACTCCCTGGTCGTGAAGGATCTCCATCAGATCCGAAGGGATGGCTTCTTCCGCAGCGGGCGTGGCGCTGTCGTGGGCGGCAAGGGGAGCGCCGATTCGCGGGGAATCGACGCTGACCGTCTCGACCCCCCAGTGCTTCATCTTTTCGATGTCTCTGGCCGAGTTCAGGGTGAACCGGCTTCGCAGGAAGGGATGCCTGAACCACGATCCGGGGATAGTGACCTGCATACCGACTTTTAACTCATGGACAGGGACCGACTGCTGCATAAATCCTCCAGCCGAAAGAAACCCGTCCGGCCGCTCCACGGGGGGCAGCCCCCGGGCCTAACGGTTCCTCCACTTTCCCTTTGCCGTCCCGAAAACCCCCCGTTCCGGCACGCCCGTCGCGGTGACCTCCACGTCGCTTCCCGCCACGGCGAAACTCAGGGTGTAATCGCCCGCATCGGGGTTGACGGCCGCAGCGATAGCGGCCAGGTCGTTTGCCTCCTCTTCGGACGTCATCAGCTTGATGGCGAACTGACTTGTCAGCCGGTTCTTCCCCTCCATCACGGCCTGCAGGGCGGCCCTGTTTTCGGCTTCCCTTTTCAGCTCCATGAACTGCGGCACCGCAACGACGCTGAGAACCCCGAGGAGGACGAGCACGGCAATGAGCTCGATCAGGGTGAATCCCCTCCGGCTGCTTGTTCGAAGTAAACCTGCCTTTCGCCAAACCCGTTTCACAACATCCTGCACCGGCTTTCCTGTTGTGGCTGCCCCTCCTTTGAGCATGGATGATACCAGCGAGTCGTCGCGTCCCACTGTGACAGAAATTACAACAATATCGAATCGTTGCGATTTTACAGGCGCGGCGGTGCGAACCCGACCGGCCCGCAGGGAGGATTCTGTCGTGACCCGGCAACGCAAAATATTGAATGATGTCGATGATGTATCGCGGCCGTGCCGATACGGACCGGGCCAGATCGGCATGGCACCCGGTCCCCGCCTCTCAGCCGCCCCCTCTGACGGCAAGACAAAAAAAAGAGAGGCAGGGCGCTCCGCCTCTCTTTTCCATCACGGGTCTTCCGGTTTATCCATCGAGGGCCCTCCCGGTCTTCCAGGCATCGCCGACCAGGTCCGGCCCCGCATCCCCTCGACGGGACGTTACTGCGGCCGGTCGGCCGGGAGTTCCTCGCCGAGGGCCAGCCTGCAGAGGTCGCTGATCATGAAATTCTTCAGGCCTGCTTCGCGGACCTTCTTGTTGAGGACCGTGAAGCACATGGGGCAGAGGTACACCATCGCCTCGGCGCCGCTTGCCTTCGCGTCCTCGACGTTCTTCACCCGGAAAGGCTCGTAGTTCTTCCCGCGGGGGAAGAGCTTGAGTCCCGGGCCCGCCACCTCCACGCCGCAGCACAGGGCATCTTCGCCCTCGTAGCGCCGCTTCATGCGCGTCACCCCGATCAGATCGAAGATCTCGTTGACGACGGGGTCCTTCTCGGGCGTGTAGCGCGAGGCGCAGGGCCGCTGGTAGGCGACTTTCATGTTGAGCTTCTTCAGGCTCCCCTTCTTTTCCTTCAGGACGTCCCGGAGGTGCTCGAAAAGGTGGATCGGCTTGAAGGGGATCTTGATCCCCAGCTCGGGGGCGATGCCCATGATGGCTGCATAGCAGTCGTCATGCAGAAAGACAATCTCCTTCGCCCCGGACTTTGCCAGGTTGTCCACCATCCCCTGCATGCGCTCCCGCAGGATCGACTCGTCGCCCATGTGGGAGAAGAGCACGTTGCAGAAGTAATGTTTCCCCTTGAGCACGGGGATCGTCTCGAAGAGCTGACCCTGGATGGCCCAGGGCATGTTGCCCTGCATGACGCAGATCGACATGACCCGCTCGGCGGGTTTCACAGGCCTGGGCTCGCCTTCGAATTGGAACCGGGCGGCCATGTCGGCGCGCAGCTTCGGGTCGGTGAAATCCCCAGCCTCCTCCATCCGCTTCATGATGAGGTCGAAGGGCCTGGCGTTCGTGGGGCAGTATTCGTTGCAGGCCATGCAGGTCACGCAGTCGTAAATCCAGGGCGACTTCTCGCCCGCCGCGAGCTTGCGCATCGCCGCCGACCCGCTCTCCCTGTCGAACTCCAGGTACTTGCACCGCGCCAGGCAGTCTCCGCAAAAATCGCATCTTTCCTCGTGGAACATAGGCACCCTCTCCCTTCCTCAGCAGTATTCCTTTTCGTGACATCACTTGAATTTCACGGTTCCGGCCTTCCTTCGCAAGCGGCCGCCGCAACGGCCCCTTGCGCTTTCCGATATCCCCCGCCGGCCTGCCCTCCCTTCCCGGCGACAAACGGAATCCGCCCGGGAAAGCCCTGCGCCTTTCCGTCAGGTCCCGGATTCGGAGGAAAACCTGTAGGCAGACCCCACACTGTTAAGCACGAAAGCGGCGGGAAAGGCCAGCGAAAAGCGCTGAATGGCGTTCCACCCCGTGCAGTGCATCGGCACGACAACGTCCGGCGCCTCCGCCTTCAGGGCCTCCAGGGTATCCTCCAGGATCGGCTCGAAGAGAGGCCCGGCCAGATGGAAGCCCCCGAGGACCGCGTGGACTCGTTGCGCGCCGGTAATCTTTTTCCCGTACCGGACGGTGTTGACGATTCCCGCATGGCTGCAGCCCCCGATCACGACAAGGCCCTTGCCCTCCAGAAGCATAAACAGGGCCTGGTCATCCCGGATCGGGTCTTTTTCCAGTCTGCCATCCTTTTCCATGACGGCGTGGGGCATCCCCTTTTCAAAGGGCGTTGTCCGCTCCACCTCGCCGCTCACCAGGATCATGTCCTCGCAGAGCAGGGTCGGCGCGGCCGTTTCCCGGATCTGGCCGCCCCGATTCTCGATCTCCCTACGGTTCAGCATGACGGGAAAGCGATCCCTGCCGCCGTCTTTCCGGGTCAGATAACGCGATGAGACAAACGCATCGGGGTGCACCAGGACCGGCATCGGCCTGCGGACCTTCTCCAGGATAACATGCAGGGAGCCCAGGTGATCCATATGGCCGTGGCTCAGCACGATCGCCTCGATGTCCTCCGGGTTCAATCCCAGGCACTCCATGTTGTGCGGCACGCCGATGGCGCTGTACCCGGTGTCGAACAGGATGGTATGCGCACGGTGCCCGCCCCGAACGGTGACCAGCAGGGACAGGCCGTGCTCGCTGACGAGGGTGTCCCTGGCAATCTCCCCGTTTTTCAGGCGGTTCGCCCTTCGGACGACCTTCGTGTTCCCGAGGAGCACATCCGCGTAGTTGTCCATGAGGGTCAGCACTTCGATGTGGTTCGCTTCCCGCAATCGATCATTCATGGTTCACACCCGTTCCCTGTCGGCCTTTCTGCGCCGCTGCCCTTTCACTGAAACGCCCGTCGTCCCGGGTCTGCGCGAGCTTTTCGACGGCGCCCTCGACCCACCCGATCCGCACGTCGTCCGCCCCGTCGAACCGGGGGACGTAGGGCTTGATGTCCAGCAGCGGTGTTCCGTCGACGATGTCCACGTTCTCGATGTAAAGGACGCTGCCCTCGACCCCGAGCAGGCGGACGACCGAGATCCCGATCGCGTTGGGCCGTGCGGGACTCCTGGTCGCAAAAACCCCCCGCTCCCGGCTGTCGAGAAAGGGCTTCACCCTCAGCGCCGACGGCCTGGCCCGGTCGAAATGATAGATCAGGATCACGTGGGAGAATCCATCCAGGTCGCTCAACCCGTCCGCCAGCCCGGGATCGAGTTCGGCCCGCCCCACGACCCCCTTCGCCGCCGCGGGCTGGATCGGCACGCCTTCAGGGGCCGCAAAGGGGGTGCGGATGACCCCGATGGGTTTGTACCGGATCTCTTCCCTCATGGTCTACTCATCCTTTGCGGGTCTTCCCGACGGCATAGTCCCTCAGGGCCTTCTGGAGGGCCCGGGCCGCCAGCAGGGCACAGTGGCGGTCCTCTTCGGGCATCCCGCCGAGATACTCCTCGATGGCGCTCTGGTTGACGCCCAGGCAGCCCCGCAGGGTACGGCCTCTGGCCATCTCGGCCGCGGCGGCCAGGGACGCGTAGGCCGAGAGGCAGCCATCGATCGTGAAGGCGGCGTCCTCGATCTTCCCGCCGGCCACGCGGAGGAAAAACTCCACCGTATCGCCGCACTCGCCCTTGAGGGCCGCATGGCCGTCGGGCCTGTCGATGCGGCGGTTGTTCGATGCGTCCGTCCCCAGCCGGATCAGTCTCTCCGAATAGCGCCTGCCCGTCCGCTGAAAGAGCATCTCGAGCAGCGCCCGTATCGTTTCCGCGTCACGCTCCATCGCAAGAGAGACCCCTCGAACCGATCCGTCTTTTCTCCGTGCCCAAGCCTATCGGGTCCTCAAGAACAACCGGCCCGTCCGCCCCATTCATGAACGCAGGGAGGTCAGGATGTTCCGCACGATCGCCTCGAAGGCCTTCGCCGAGGGCGAGCCCGCCTTCGACTTGACGAAGGGAAGCCCCCGGTCGGCCATCTCGACCAGATCGGGCTCGAAGGGGATCCGACCCAGGAAGGGCACGCCCAGGTCCTTCGCGGCCTTCTCGCCGCCGCCTTTCTTGAAGATCGGGGTCTCCTTGCCGCAGTGCGGGCAGACGAAACCGCTCATGTTCTCAATGATTCCGAGGACGGGAATGTTCAGCTGGCGCGCGAAGAAGACGCTCTTGCGCGCGTCGAGGATCGAGACGTCCTGGGGGGTGGTCACGATCACGGCGCCGCTCACGTCCGGGATGAGCTGGCAGGCGCTCAACGGCTCGTCTCCGGTGCCGGGGGGGGAGTCGACGATCAGGAAGTCCAGCTCGCCCCAGTTGATCTCCTCGAGGAACTGCCGGATGGCGGACATTTTCAGGGGGCCGCGCCAGACGATCGGCGTATCCGGGTTCGGGGCCGCGAAGGAGATGCTTGCCGCCTTGAGGTTGGGCAGCACCCGGACCGGTTCGATGCCGTTCTCCGAGCCGATGAACCCCTCGCCCTCGACGCCCAGCATCTTCGCGATGTTGGGGCCGTGCAGGTCGATGTCCACGAGGCCCACGTCCCGGCCCGTCAGGGCCAGCGTGTAGGACAGGTTGACGGAAACGGAGGTCTTTCCCACCCCTCCCTTGCCGCTCATGACGATGATCTTGTGCTTGATCCGGGACATCCGTTTCTTGAGTTCTTTGTCCCGGTCCTCTTCGTTCTTCTTCGGGTCCGTGATCTGTATCGGCTTCATGGGTTGACGGGTTGAAACTCCTTTCTGATGGTTTATGACGGCCGGCGGTCCTCGACCGCCGGTTCGGAATCGATCCGGGACCAGGCGGAGCGGATCGCCGCGGCGACCTCGTCGTCCGCCGTCTCGACGTAGGGAACGGCGCGTATGAGGGATTCGGCCACCCGCTTCGAGAAGGGGATCCGCCCCAGGAAGCTCACCCCCTCCCGGGCGCAGAGCTCTTCGATATCGCGGCTGCGCTCCGGGTTGATGTCCCACTTGTTGATCACGATGCCCGCGGGGATCCGGAAGTGCCGGGTCAGCTCGACCACGCGCCGCGCGTCGTGGATCCCCGACAGGGTCGGCTCCGTGACGATGACGGCGAGGTTCGTGTCGGTCAGCGAGGCCAGCACGGGGCATCCGATCCCCGGGGGACCGTCGATGATCACATAATCCAAGCCGCGCGTTTCGGCAAGTTCTTTCGCCTTCTGCCGGATGCAGGCGACGAGCTTTCCCGAATTCTCCTGGGCGATCCCGAGCCTTGCGTGGACGAAAGGCCCGTAGGCCGTCTCCGAGAGGTACCACTCGCCGCAGAGGTTTTCCAGCATCTCGACGGCCTCGACGGGGCAGATGCGGGCGCACAGCCCGCAGCCCTCGCAGGCCAGGGGGTTGACGGCGAAGCGGTCGTCGGCCCCGTGGATGGCGTCGAACCGGCACAGCTCGGCGCACTCGCCGCAGGCGATGCAGGCCTCCGGGTCGATCCGCGCGACATGGCCGCTCCGGAACTCGTGCGTCTCCACGACGCGCGGGTTGAGCAGGAGGTGCAGGTCCGCCGCGTCGACGTCGCAGTCCACCATGACCTTGTTCTTTGCCAGCGCCGCAAGCGACGCCGTGAAGATCGTCTTACCCGTGCCGCCTTTGCCGCTGATGACCACGATCTGCTTCATAGTGATTCCTGATCGCCTCGTAGAGGCCCCTGAATTTCTCCGCGTACGCCCCGCTGCCGTCGACCGCGATGAGCCCCCGGGAGTACCCCTCCGCGATCTCGCGGTCGAAGGGAATGCTCATCAGCACCGGGATGCCGTTGGCCTTTGCATAGGACTCCACGCCGTCGTCTCCGATGTCGCAGCGGTTGATGACCAGGCCGTGCGGGATTCCCATGACCCGCAGGACCTCGACGGCGAGGACAAGGTCGTTGAGCCCGAAGGGGGTCGGCTCCGTGACCAGAAGGCAGTAGTCGCTGCCTTCCAGGGAGGTGATCACCGGACACGAGGTGCCCGGGGGCGCATCGATGAGGGTCGTCCGGGTCCGATCGACGTGCTTCTTGACCTGTCGGATCAGCGGAGGAGACATGGCCTCTCCGACATTCAGACGACCGTGGACGAAGCGAACCGCACCCGCCCGTCCCGTCTCGACGACGCCGATCTCGCGGGGAACCTCACGGATTGCGCCCTCGGGACAAAGGAGGAAACAACCCCCGCAGCTGTGACACAGATTCGGGAAAACCAGTACGCTGCCCTTGAGGGCATCCTTCGGGGCAATGACGGCGATCGCGTTGAAGGCGCAGACCTCCGCGCATTTCCCGCAGTAGGTGCACTTTTCTTCGATGATCTCGGGCACCATGACCCGTGCGGGGATTCTCTCCGCCAGGTCCGGTTTGAGGAAAAGGTGGGCATTGGGTTCCTCCACGTCGCAATCGAGGAACTGGACGTCCCCCAGCACGCGGGCCAGGTTGACTGCCACCGTGGTCTTGCCGGTGCCGCCTTTTCCGCTCGCAATGGCGATGACCATGGCGGCTACTCCCGCACCATGGCCGACCCGCATTCGGGGCACTTCGCCGTGTAGCAGGGAACGCCGGGGGTGTGGGGTGTCTTCGTCCCGCAGTTCGGGCACAGACAGTTCCCGCCGGGGCCGGCCCCCGCGCGGGTGCCGCCCATGCGTCCGCCGCCTCCCGCACCACGGCCGCCGCCTCGACCGCCGCCGGCGCCGCGGCCGCCTCCCTGTCCTGATCTTCGTCCGATAGGCATGGCTGACCTCCTTGTCGTTTCGTTTTGACAACGCGGCCCGTCCCGCCGCCTGTTCAGGAGCGGGCAAGCGGCGGCAACGCTCCTCCGGGACCTATTTCAATCCCGCTTTCGAGGCGGCCGTGGGCCCGCCGGTTGCCTGGTAAAGGCCCTTCTTGAATCCCTCCACGGCCTCTCGCACCGTCCCGCCAACGCCCGTGTAGATGGCAATGCCCGCCGCCTGGAGGGTCTGAAAGGCATTGGGACCGACGTTTCCCGTCAGGACGGCCTTCGCGCCGCGGGACGCCACAAGCTGGCCGGCCTGTATACCGGCCCCGCCCGAGGCGCCGGTCCCGGCATTGTCGACGGCTTCAAAGGCCATCGTGTCCGAATCGACGAAGATGAATGTCCGGCATCTGCCGAACCGCGGGTCCACCCGGGAATCGAGGGACGCTCCTTCCGAAGAGATGCAGAGTTTCATACTTCCTTCTTCCTTTCTCCCGTTCGGCCCGGGGTCCTCCGGGCTTTCTTTGTGTTTTATCTGTTATGGGGGTGGTCGCCGTGGGGGTGGTCACAGACGGTTTTCTCGATGCCGTGACCCTTCCCCGAGCCGTGGTTGCACAGGCTGGCGCCGCCGGCGAGCGTCCCGGCCAGGAACCGCTCGATGACCGCATCGACCGGACCGCTGATCCCCAGGATGGTTTCCATCCCCAGCTCGCGGAAGATGTCCTGCGCCCGTCCGCCCATCCCACCCGTGACGACCAGCTGGACCCCCTGTTCGCTCAGAAACCTGGGGATGAAGCCCGGCTGATGACCGGGGTTGGGGATGACCCTCCGGCCGACGACGCTGCCGCCGTCGACATCGACGATCGTAAAGACCGGACAGCGCCCGAAATGGGGGAACACGTCATTTCCTTCCGTTGAAATCGCGATTCTCATTCTTCCTTGTCTCTCCCTTCATGGATGAGGTGGGGAGGCCCCCGTGAAGGGGCGCTCCCCGGGGAGGCAGGTACCGCTCTGCCCTATTTCCCCTCTGCGTTCATCGCGGCCAGGCGCGCCTCCAGGTCCTGGAGTCGCGACCTGAGAAAATCGGCCTCGCTTTGCAGGGCCTGCTTCCCGCCCGCCGCCATGGGCGGAGCGTCCCAGTAAGCCCAGCGCTGCCACCAGGGAAGTCCCGTGGCGTAGAACTGGTTTCGCCATCCCCGTCCTCCGCCCCTGCCGTAAAATCCGAATCCGCCGAAAAACGGCCTCCCGGCGCCTCGGGGATAGGCGCAGAATCCCCTGCCGCCGCCTGTCATGGGGCCCATACCCCTCGGTCCTGTTCTGTCAAATCCCGGCATCGTATTTACCTCCTGAGTGTTTTTTTCTTTTCGTTGTGCTGGATAAACCATCGCGTCCCCTTCACCCCGGGGACGGAAATCCTCGAACGGCCATCTCAGCGGCCGGCGGGCCGACGATACTCGATGAGGCGGAGCGGGTCTTGCGTCTCCAGCGCCGTCGGCCCGTTCTCAGGACCGGCCGCCTTCTGCGGCCCTTGTTTCCCTTCCCGCCCAAGCATCATCCCACGTTCCCGGGAGGAAAGTCTCGGGCCGGCCTTGATGCCGCGAAGCGCCTTGATGGCCCCCCAGATGGTGACCGCCTCCCGGAGCAGCCATAAAATGTCCGACAGCCTGTCGCCTGTCCTTCCCGGTCTCCCGGCGCCTCGGGTGTCGCCGTCCCAGCGGCACAACCCCCTGCCTCTCCCCGTGCGGCGCCCCATACCCCTCGGTCCTGTCCCATCAAAGTTCGGCATGACCCTCACCGCTGCATTGAATATTAATGATACCCATTTTCAGTTATAGACAAAATAAAAAAGCTCACGGCTTCCGGCAGCCCTCGCAAAGACCGTAGAACTGGATCAGGTGATTGGTGATCGCGAAGTTGTATTTTTTCGACAGCCCCTCCTCCGTTTTCTTCAGAAGGGCGACCTCCTCGTCGATGAAGTCCCGGTAGTTGACAATGCGGCCGCAGCCCGTGCAGACAAGGTGGTGATGGTGATCTTTCCCCTTGGGTCCCTCGGCGAGCTCGAAACGCGCCCGCCCGTCGCCGAAATCGAACTTGTATACCAGCCCGATGTTGACAAGCATATCCAGGGTCCGATAGACTGACGTCAGACCGATGGCAGGGTACGTCTCGTGGACCCGCATGTAAATGTCCTCGGCGCTCAGATGCTGGTCCGTGTGGGAGAGAACGTCAAGCACCGCCTCACGGCCCATGGTCATCCTGAAGCCACAGTTCCTTACTCTTCCATGACACCAGTGCCGCCCTCTGTCCATGTCCTCCATCGTCGCTGCCCATTTTGTTATTGAAAACCATTTTCATTTGCAATATAGTTTCCCTGCGCAAACGTGTCAAGTCTTTTTTCTCGTGAGCTGCACCCTCCCTTGTGAACAGCCTTGAGGGTCATGGCAATAAGCCCCGACTCCGCTCGGGGTTATCGATGGAAGAAACGGGCCCTGTCAAATCGTCCCCAACCCTCCTTTATCAAGGGGGGGGAGGCGGAAAGGGGGTGATCGCCAATCACAAGGAGCCCGGGATGGGCGGTTCGAGGCTGTCGGACGGCAACGTAACAGACAACCAGTGCGCAGGGAGGAGAATCAATGGAATACAAAACCGTCATGCTGGACAGAAAGGACGGGATTGCCGTCTTGACGCTGAACCGTCCCGATGTCCTCAATTCCGTCAATATGGAGATGAGGTCGGAGATTCTCGGGATCCTGGAGAGTCTCGAAAAAGACCCCGGCGTCCGGGTCCTCATCGTGACGGGCGCCGGACGCGCATTCTGCGCGGGAGCCGACATCAACGAGTTCAAGGAGTCAGGCAAGGACCCGGCAATGCAGAAGTTCCTGAACAAGAAGCTCATCGCCATGGCCAGGGCTTACTATGAATTCGAAAAACCGGTCATCGGGGCAATCAACGGCGTGTCGGCAGGAGACGGGTCCCAGTGGGTCCTTGCCTTCGACCTCAATGTCGCCTCGGAAAAGGCCCGCTTCGGGTGGCCGGCGACGTATCTCGGCATCCTTTGACCCTACGGAATCATCCGGCTTCCGGCGGAAGTCGGCCGTTACCGTGCCAAGGAGGTGCTCATGACGAGAAAATTCGTCAGCGCCGAGGAAGCGGTCCGCTGGGGTTTTATCAGCAGGGTTGTTCCCCATGACAAGTTGATGGAAGAAGCCTTCGCGCTGGCCGAGGAGATCAAGAAAATGCCGCCCCTGTCGCTCCGGGCGGTCAAGAAGGCAGTGAACCAGGGCATGCAGGGCTACGACTTCGCCGAATACATCATGGACAGCCTGCAGAAGAGCGAGGACGCAGCGGAGGGCACGAGCGCCTTCCTCGAGAAGAGGGAGCCTGCGTTCAAGGGCAGGTAGACGCCTCGGCCCCTAGCCTGCCTGGACGGATCGGAGGGAACGGCGCGCCGTCCCGACAGGAAAGACCAGCAAAAAGCCCCGGGTCAAGTGAGCCGGGGCTTTCTTCCTCATCGAATTCCGCGAGCAACCTGCTCACGAGACGGCCGAGCCTCAGGTGCCCTTTTCGGAAAGATCGCAGGTCAGGCCGATCGCTTCGAGCTTTTCCACATTCACCCCGAACGGTTTCGAGGATGCTTCGTCGCGGTCGGTCATGATGAGTTCAGCCGCGATGCCTGCAGCATCGGTGATGATCTCCCGGCAGTACAGGGCGTGATCACGGCAAAGCCAGCTGTCGTGCCACTTGGATGTGAGATCGCGGCAGCACGTACAGCCGTACTTGGCCAGGAACTGGTTCGGGATCTGGTTGAAGAGGCGATACAGGCCGGGTTTTCCGTAGAGCTGCTGGGCCGACTTCTTTGCCGCCTGCTTTGGATCGGGGTCCTCGGGAAGCGTCGAACGGCCGTGGACACAGCCCACGGCAATGACAGCCCCCGTGATGGCCCCGCAGGTGTCGCCGTAGAGGCCCACGCCGCCGCCGAACCCGGTGGCCACCTTCTTCACCTCGGGGGGAAGGCCCGTGTCCACCAGGGCCAGGACAGCCTCGGTGACGCACTCCGTGCAGTTGTACCCGAGGGAGAAGTTCTTTCGCGCCCGTTGACGGATTGCCTCGATCTTTTCTTCTCTCGTCATGGTCCCGTCCCTCCCGGCATTTTGGCCAATCCTTAGATCAATTGCCATTCAAGATCAAGCAGAATATTTCCGCGGCCCCGGGCCCGGAGCCGGGAGGCCGCCGGACAGGGATCCCTCCGGGAGCGGAACCCTTCGCGTGGTTGATTTTTCCCCGGCGTTCATGTATGGACAGGAGGGGTCAATACAGGGTGCCGCCCGCCTCATGTGCGCTCCGCCGCGGAAAGGGTCTCCGCCGGCGGACGGGTCATCATCACATCAACCGCCACAAGGAGGGAGAACCATGTCGGATCTGAAGAACGTGAAGAAGCCCGAGGATCTCAGCCAGGAGGACCTGGCCCGATTTGTCGTCGATGCCCTGCATCGGGTCATCGTCCACTACACCATGTGGTTCATGGAAACGGAACACCAGGTGGGCATGACCAAGGCCCTCGACATCCTCAGGGAGGTCCGCAAGAACAGCTACAACATCCAGATGGACCGCCTGGCCAAGACGATGGGATTCGAGATGAAGGGCGGTGTGCCGAAGGTGCTGGCCGATACCCCGAAGGACAAGCTGATCCACATCCTGAACAACGTGGGGATCAACTGGCTCGCCAACGACGGCGTCTGGTTTACCTGCGTCGAAGCGGCCCGCGACATGTTCGACGCCAAGCGCTGCAACGACTCCACCTGGACGCGCTTCTCGCCCTTCGAGGCCTGGTCCATCAAGGAGTTCCTGGGGCTTCCCGAGCAGGCGGGTCTCGAGGGGCTGAAGGTGGCCCTGCAGTTCCGGATGTACGCCCGGATCAACGTACAGACCATCCTGGACGACGGCCCCAACGCCATCATCTTCCAGATGAACGACTGCCGCGTCCAATCGGCCCGGAAGCGAAAGGGTCTCGACGACTACCCCTGCAAGTCGGCAGGCCTCGTGGAGTACCGCCATTTCGCGGAGACGATTGACTCGCGCATCAAGACGGAGTGCCTGGGCTGCCCGCCCGACAAGCACCCGGACGAGTGGTTCTGCGCCTGGAGGTTCAGCATCCCCGAGAAGAAGTAAGGCGCAGGGCCCGCATCGGGACCCTTCATGAAAAAGCCGCTGCTCATGGACCTGGAGGACAACGTCTTCCTCGAGGACGATGCGCTCGTCGTCATCGACCGGCGAAGACTCCCGCGCGAGATCGTCCGCCTGCGATGCCCCGACCACGAGGCCGTGGCACGGGCCATCGAGGAGATGGCCGTGCAGGGGGCGGGCGACATCGCCATCACGGCGGGGTTCGGCCTGTACCTCGCGGCGCGCCAGGCCGAACAGGGCGCCGCCGCGAAACGGGACGACGCGCTCCGCGCGGCGGCGGCGAGGCTCATCGCAACCCGGCCCACGGGCTATCACCTGGCGGCCCTTGTCAACAAGCTCATGCGCCGCGTCGGCGAAGCCGGGGATGCCGTTCCCGCCTCCGGGGTCATCCTCTCGTCCCTGCGCCGGTCCCTGGAGGCCCAGCGCCGGATCTCCGAGGACACGGGCCGGCACGCCGAGACGCTGCTTGCCTCCGGCGACCGTGTCCTGACGCACTGCTTTGCCGGGCCGGCCCTGCTGTACATGCTGGCGTTCGCGCGGGAAAAGGGAAAGGAGCTCCGCGTGGTCTGCACGGAGACGCGGCCCTACCTCCAGGGGGCGCGGCTGACAGCCTGGTCCGTGAGCGAGCTGGGCATCGACACGACGCTCATCACCGACAACATGGCCGCCCACTGCATGGCGAAGGGGATGGTGAACAAGCTCTTCGCCGCGGCCGACCGCGTGGCCATGGACGGGGTCGTGGCCAACAAGGTGGGCACGCTCCAGCTGGCCATCTGCGCGGACTACTTCAAGATCCCCTTCTATGTCCTCGCTTACGGGGGGCCGGACCCCGGGACCCTGCGGGGAGCCGATATCCCGATCGAGGAGAGGGACCCGCGGGAGGTCCTCGAGTTCCTGGGCGCGCCGATCAGCGGCCCCTGCGTGAAGGGCTACTACCCGGCCTTCGATCTGACGCCGGCAGGGCTGGTGACGGGGATCGTGACGGCAGCGGGGGTCAACCCGAGACAAGCATGAAGGGGAGGGGGCGATTCGGGAGGCACGGCCTTTCCGTGCACCGCCCGATCACTGGTACAGGATATCCCGTTGCGCCGAGGGGTCGGCCTTCTCCACCGCCAGGGCCGAGCCGGGGATCAGGTAGCTCCGCATCCGGCCGGGCAGGTAGACCAGGAACCAGGGGTCGTCGGGTCGATACTCCCCGCGCCGGCCGACGATCTTCCCCCGGGAACCCTTCATCGGGTGGCCGGGATGGGTGACGACGACGAAATCGCCGAGTTCCATGGCGCTGCTCCTTTTGAGAAAGAAACCTATCGGCGAACAGATGATAGCACAGCGACGGGGGGATCACAACAGGGAAGACGAGGGGCCGGAACGAAGAAAAGGAACAGATCACGGACCCGCGGCCCGGTTCGGAGCTCCGGGTGAAAGGGTGCAAGGCGGGCTTCGGGCTTCCGGAATCCGGATTCAGGATCAGGAAAGAACCTCTTCCTTCAGAAACCTGGAATCCCGGGACCCGAATCCGTTCTTTGTTGGACGAAACAGGGAAGAGGAGACGAACCGGACACGCGGCAAGCCAAGGGGGGACCGATGACTGAGATCAAGATGCCCATTCATTTCCACGCCAACTACAAGGTCATCATCCGCACGGCAGACTGGGAGACGAGGGAGAGGGCCCAGAAGCTCACCGTCCGGGAGCTGACCCCGGAAGAGCGGAAGGCCTCGTTCAAAAGCCTCGCCGAGAAGGACATGCCGACGCACCAGATCACATTCTACGATTTCGGCTGCAAGCGGGTGATCGAAGGAAAACTGCTGGAGAACGTCGAGGAGAAGATCGTCTTCAAGGTCCAGGAGAAGGAGTACGAGTTCTCGCACTTGAAGCCGCCGGCCCCTGCCGCCCGCTGACGGCAGCCCTATGCGGATTATACGGTACTCGTATACTCGCTGGCTCACCGTTTGCGAAGCCAGGAAGATCGGAAGTTAAGAAGAGCGGCCCGGATGAAACAGTCCGTTTCTTTACCGCTCTCCTGCTCTTCCTCACTTCCGCTCTTCCCGAACGATCGTCGCAGTTTGCCTTCAGGGCGACTGCTGCATCAACGTCGAAACCCGGGGTTGTAGGAATCACGCCACGGCGCGCTTCTCGGCCGGCTGTCCCAGGATTTCGCGGATTTTCTTCGACAGGTCGATGATGCTGAAGGGCTTCTGGATGAAGCCTCCACAGCCGCGCGAGAGGATGTTCGAGGCCTGACCGTTGAGGCTGTAGCCGCTCGCCAGGAGGACCTTCACCGAGGGGTTGATGTCCTTCATGGCGTCGAACACCCGTCCGCCGCCCATCTCGGGCATGATCATGTCGAGGATCACCATGTCGATCTCGCCGGCCTTCTGCCGGTAGATCTCGATCGCCTCAGGCCCGCCGCGGGCCGCAAGCACCTGATATCCGAGCGTCTTCAGAACCTCCACGCCCACGTTGAGCACAATGTCCTCGTCGTCGACAATGAGGATCGTCTCCGTGCCCTTGATGACCTGGCGTTCCAGCGCGGCGTCCACGACGGCCCCGCTCGCGGAAACAGGCAGGTAGAGGTTGAAAGCCGTGCCGTGACCGCGCTCGCTGTACAGGGTGATGAAGCCGCCGTGGTTGCGGATGATCCCGTAGGCCGAGGCCAGGCCGAGGCCTGTCCCGCGGCCCCGCCCCTTCGTCGTGAAGAAGGGCTCGAAGACTCGCTGCCGCGTCGGCTCGTCCATACCGATCCCGGTGTCGGTGATGGAGATCTTGACATAGCGGCCGGGCTTGGCCTTGTGGGGCTTCACGAACAGCTCGTCGAGGATCATGTTTTGCGTCGAGAGGGTCATCTCGCCGCCGCCGGGCATGGCCTGCCAGGCGTTGACGTACATGTTGAGAAGCACCTGTTCGATCTGCCCGCGGTCGGCGTCGACGACCCACAGGCCATCCTGCTCGCGGCGGGTGATCTTGATTTCTTTCTTCGTGCGCCCGAACATGTCCGAGGATTTTCGGATGAGGTCGTTGAGGTCCGTGGGCTTCACCTCGTACTTGCCCCCGCGGGCGAACCCCAACAGCTGACGCGTCAGCGTGGCGCCGCTGCGGATCATGTCCTCGACACCCGTGAGGTGGGCCCCGTGGGGGTGATCGCTCGAGGTGTCCATGAGCATGAGCGAGATGTGGCCCTGGATGCCCATGAGAAGGTTGTTGAAGTCGTGCGCGATCCCCCCGGCGAGCGTGCCGATGGCCTCCATCTTCTGGGCCTGCAGGAGCTGCGCCTCGAGCTGGCGGGTCTGGGTGATGTCGCGGGCGATGCCGCAGATGCCGGTGATCTGCCCCGCATCGTCGAACATGGGGGCCTTCACGACGTGAAGCGTGACCGCCGCCCCGTTGATGATCTCGCTGAACTCGACCTCCACCATCTCGCCGTCGAGGACGCGGTAGTCCATCTCGCGGGTCCTCCGCTCGGCGGCCTCCCCGAAGAGCTCTCCGTCGGAGAGCCCGACGATCTCCGCGGACGTCCTGCCGAACAGCGACTCCACGCTGGGGTTCACCAGCACGTACTTCAGGGCCCGGTCCTTGATGAAGATGCAGTCGGGGGCCGTCTCGAAGATGGCCCGGAAGTTTTCCTCGCTCTTGCGCAGGGCCTCCTCGGCGAGCTTGCGTTCGGTGATGTCGTGGACCATGGCGATGACGCCGACGACTTCCCCGCGCGAGTTTCGGTACGGGGCATAGGTGCCCGAAATCCACCCCGTCTTGCCGCTCTGGGGAACGTAGTAGGTCAAATCCGGCGACGCAATCGTGGCCCCGTCGAGAGCCCGCTCCAGCAGGACCTCCACCCCCTGGTCCCGGCTGTGAGGAAACACGTCGAAGGCGCTCATGCCCAAGACGTCCCCGGCGGGAAGCCCCGTGAGTTCCTCCATGAACCGGTTCCACACGATAAAGCGAAAATCCCGGTCATAGACGACAATCCCCTCGTTGGCGCTGGAGATGAGCTCCTTGTTGAACCGCTCGGATTCGCGCAGCGCCTTCTCGCTGCGCCTGCGCTGGGTGATGTCCTCGTAGACGGCTATGATCCGGCCTTCCCGGAGGGTCTCGCCGATGCGCGAGGCATGCAGCCGCACGACGATCTCGCGGCCGTCCATGCGGCGGCAGGGAATCTCGGCGCTGCAGGTGCGCTGCCGCCTCAGCGTGGAATAGAGGAACCTGCCGATGTCGGCGTATTCCTCGTCGCTGCGGTAGAGGATGCCCGTCGTCTTTCCGATGAGGTCGCCGGGGCGCCACCCGAAGACGGCGTCGACGGCGTCGTTGGCGAAGATGATACGCCGTTTGGCGAGGCCCAGCACGGCGTGGGGAATGGCGTCGAGGATCGAGGCCTCCAGGGCCTCGAGGTCCTGAAGCCTTCGGCCCCGTTCCTTCTGGGCCGTGATGTCCATGGAGTTGCCCAGGACGGCCCGTTTCCCCTTGTACCGGATGGGCGTCACCGTTTCCATGACCCAGCGGACCAGCCCGTCCCTGGTGACGATGCGGTACTCGTAGGGGGCCGAGCTCCGGCCTTTCAGCATCGCACGCGCCTCCTCGCGGATCGATTCGCGGTCGTCGGGGTGCACGATGTCGATGCTCTTCATGCCGATCATCTCGTCGATGGCGTACCCGGCGAGCATGGCGGCCTTGTCGTTGAGAAAGTCGAAGCGCCCGTCGAGGATGACGTAGACGCCGGAATGCGAACTCCGGGCCAGGGTTTCGTAAAGCTGGAGGGATTCGGCCGGCTCCTCACGCCGTGGCTTTTCGCGGGAATCGAGCTGTCTCCGGAGGGCTTCGATTTCTTCGATGAGCTGCTGCTTCGTTTTTCTGCTCGGGACGGCCATCTACCCTCTCGGAAAGAAAGGTTTTGTTTGAGGCTTTTTTGCGTCGGGAAACGGTGCGGTCGGGGTACCCGCATTCGTGCAAATACTCTGCCAAGAACCCCCGGGAGGGACCGCCGAGAGGACGCCTGCTATCCCTTCGGAATTGCGCGGAAAAGTTTGACTTCGGCCCGCGCCGTGCGTAGGATATGTTCTCGTCGGGCGTCATCGGCCCGACCCGACCGGACGATCCTCTGACACAGGGGCGGCTGCCCGGTCAAAAACATGAAGTTGTGAAGTTATGAAGGGGGATCCGCCTGCATGACAGGTCGCCTGGCCCCGGTGCTTCTTCTGCTGCTTGCATTCGTGTTCCTCGCAGGGCCGGTTCCGGCGGCGGACCCTGTCTTGCCGAGGCCTTTGGGGGCCGTCAACGACTTTGCCGGCGTGATCTCCGTGGCCGAGCGTGAATCCATGGAGGGCCTCGCCCGGGAGGTCCTGCAGAAGACGGGAACGGCCGTCGTCGTCGCCACGGTGCCCACCGTGGGGGACTGGACGGCCGATGATTACGCAACCCGCCTCTACGAGGCCTGGGGTATCGGAAAGAGAGGGGAGGACAAGGGGGTGCTCATCCTGCTCGCCCTGAAAGAGCGGAGGGTGAGGATCGAGACGGGCTACGGCGTCGAGGGCATCCTTCCCGACGGGGTCGCCGGCGAGATTCTCCGGCTCCACGTCATCCCGCTGCTCAAACAGGGCGATTACGGCAAGGGGCTCGCCAACGCCGTGTCGGCCGTCTCGGACGTGATCGCCCGCCATGCCGGCGTGACGCTCACGGGCAGGCCGCAGATGAGGCCGGCGAGGCCGGCGGGGGAAACGCCGGTGAGCCCCTTCACCCTGGTGCTGCTCACCGTCGTCGCCCTGTTGCTCCTCTTCACGGAGACGGGGCGACATATCCTGGCCATGATCCTCTTCGACGGGTCGGGCCGCGGCGGGGGGATCCGCTACGGCGGTCGGTCCTCCGGAGGCTTCGGGGGCTTCGGCGGAGGCTTCGGGGGCTTCGGCGGAGGGATGAGCGGCGGCGGCGGGGCGGGGGGGAACTTCTGAGAAGGCGGAAGATCGGAAGCCAGGAAGAGAGGAAGAGCAGAAAATGTGTCTGTCTGTCCTGTTCCTCCTCAGCTCTGCTCTTCCTGACTTCGCCGGCAGCGGCTTCAGGTCTCAGGCATCGGGGCCGGTTTATGCCGGAAAAATGGACTGAGGAAGCAAAACGTATGGCAAAGGCACCGAAGACACCGCAGGAGGTTTTTCCGGAGATCGTGGCGGATCTCAAGGGCGCCTACGGCGACGCCCTGCAATCCGTCGTTCTGTACGGCAGCGGGGCGCGAGGGGACTACGTCGCGGGAAAATCGGACATCAATTTCCTCGTCGTCCTGGCCGAGGACGCGGCAGAGGAACTCGAGAAAATCCTGCCCGCGATCCCGAGATGGAGAAAGCGGGCGGTGGCAACCCCCGTGATCATGACGAAGGCCCTGATCGCCTCCTCGCTGGATGTCTACCCCGTCGAGTTCCTGAACATGAAGCGGCACTACCGGGTCGTCTGCGGCGAGGATGTGCTCATGGATCTTGCCTTCGACCGCGAGAACCTGCGCCGCCAATGCGAGAGGGAGTTGAAGGGGAAGTGGGTGCTGCTCCGCACAGGTTTTCTGGAAACGGAGGGCAAGACAGAGGCGGTGCGGCGCCTGCTGGCGGCATCGATCACGGCCTTTCTGTCCGTCTTCGCGGCGCTGCTCGAGATCAAGGGCAGGGCGATCCCCGGCTCCCGGCGGGAGATCGTGTCCGCCGTGGCCGAGGCCTACGGCATCAGTCCCGATCCGTTTCTGCAGTGCATCGGCCTTCGTGAAGGGAGAAAAGACGCGCCGCTCGCGGAGATGAAGAGCATCTTCCGGTCCTGCTCGGCGGAGATCGGAAAGCTGACCCGGGCGGTCGACGAGCTGAGGGTTTCATGAAACAAAAAATCCAGGGACCGGGCAAACGGGCTTGATGAGGAGGTTCTATGGCTAAGAAAGGATTGCTGATTGCGCTTGTCGTGGCGGCCGTGATCGCCGTCTCGCTGTACGGCTTCGTCAAGGGAACGTACAACGACTTCGTCACCCTCGACGAGAAGGTCAAGTCGTCGTGGGCCCAGGTGGAAAACCAGCTCCAGCGGCGCTTCGACCTGATCCCGAATCTCGTGGAGACCGTGAAGGGCTACGCCAAACACGAGCGGGAGGTCCTGACGGAAGTGACGAACGCGCGGGCCCGGGTGGGAGGCGCAGGAACCATCCCGGACAAGATCCAGGCCAACAACGAACTGACCTCCGCATTGAGCCGCCTGCTCGTCGTGGTGGAGAACTATCCCGACCTCAAGGCAAACCAGAACTTCCTGAAGCTGCAGGATGAGCTGGCCGGGACGGAAAACCGGATCGCCACGGAACGCAGGCGCTACAACGAGGCCGTCCAGGCCTACAACGTGCGGGTCCGCAGCTTCCCCGCGAACCTGCTGGCGGGGATGTTCGGCTTCGGCCAGGCGACCTTCTTCGAGGCGCCCGCGGCGGCCAGGACGGCGCCGCAGGTGAAGTTCTAGCGGCCGGGCGAAAGGCAAAGGCATGCGCCCATTTCTGTTGAAATGCCGATTTCCGGCCATCTCCGGGATGGCCCTGCTGATGGCGTTCGCGGCGGCGCTCGCCGGGTGTGAATCGACCCCGTGGAAGGACTTCCACTCGAAGGAGGGCGGGTTCTCCGTGTCGATGCCGGGAACGCCCGTCGAGAAACGCCAGGCCTTCCACACCCGGACCGGGCCCGTGGAGGCGCGTTTCTTCACGGTGGAGGCGGACCGCGGCAGCATGGTCTACATGGTCGTCTACGGGGACTACCCCGAGGCCCTCATGGTCACGGGCGACCGGGAGATGCTGCTCGATGCGGCCCGCGACGGCGCCGTGGGGAATATCCAGGGAAGACTGGTGAGCGAGCGCGCCCTGTCGCTGGGCGGCCACCCCGGGCGGGAGCTGCAGGTGCTCTCCTCCGACGGGAGGCTTGCCCTGCGGATGCGCATCTACCTCGTCAACAGCCGGCAATACCAGGTCGTGGCGGTGGCCCCGAAGGAGCTGCGCTCGACGGAGGACCGGGACCGTTTTCTCGACTCGTTCAGGCTGACGGGAAACTGAGGGGGGGTCAGCCCTTTTTGGGCCACGAATAGACCGGCGGCCGGCGTTCATAGGCGGTCCCGTCGGGCATGACCTCCACGTCCGCGTCGCCGATCCTCCGGATCTTCGTCAGGATGGCGGGCACGTGCCGGCGCTCCGCCGCGGTGACGGCCTCCTCGACCGTTCTGAACCGCGAGATATCGACAAGAGTCATGATCTGGGGCAGGACCATGCCGATCCTGCCCTTTTCGTATTCCTCGAGGGCCGCCGAGGGCCGCAGCCAGAGATGCTCCGTCAGCTCCACCCCGTCGTGAATGACGGCCTGGTCCGCCGGGGCCGCGGCCACAAAGAACCGCACGTCGTAGCGAAGGGGAAGGGGTTCGGGGGTGATCCAGTGCGAGAAGTAGTGGAGGCGGTCGACGGGAAGGACCAGATCTTCCTTCTCGAGCATCTCGCTGAACTTCATCTCCCCCCGGTTGAGCGCCCGGCGGTAGCCGCAGAATCGCCTGCGCTCCTCCTCCGTCCGGATGGTCACCGGAGAGCCGTCGCGCATCCGGGCGATGAGCATCCCCACCTCCTCGAAGCTCTCCCGGATGCCGGCGACCCAGGCGCCCAGGGCCTTCTCGGGACGGGACATGTCGGGCAGGATCGCGGAGGCCCGGTCGCGGTCGATCCCGCGGCAGAATCGCTCGACGCCCGGCTCGTAGTCCTCGGGGTCCAGGATGCCACCCGGGTAGACGTGGTAGCCCGGCACGAACCGGCTTTTCCGGTTTCGCAGGACCATGAGGACCTCAATGTCCTTCACCCCTTCCGCCCGGCAGGGCCTCAGGAGCATGACCGTCGAGGCATCGGTCGGCGTTGCGTACATAATCCCCTGCTTCCTCGCAGCAAAATCGGGCCTTTCCAGCCCTCCGTTATCATAGGTGCTGCGCCCCGGTTTGTAAAGGCCGCGATGCCCCGCGGGAAATACCCCTGCCGGGGCAGGAGAATAACGATTGACAAGGAGCGGCAACCTTTTCTACTATACGGCCGTGACGTCGAAGGCGCAGTTCCCGTCATACGGCAGGGCATCAACCCCTTCAAAACCCTTTTCTCGTTTCCGTCCTGTCACCGTGCTGTCCCGTTTGTGAACCTTTATGAAAGGAGGAGGCTTTATGAACCGGACTTTTTCATGCGTCCTGGTATTGGTGTTGTCGGGCATACTCTTTTTCTCATCGGCCCCTGCGACAATGGCGGCGGAGGCGGGGCCGTTCTATGTGGGTGTCTTCGGCGGCTGGGTCATGCCGAAGGACCTGGAGCCGGAGGATGGAGATGATATTGCGCTCAAAGACAGCTGGGCTTTGGGGGCAAAGGTCGGCTACATTATCCCTCAGGTGAGATGGCTGGCCGTTGAGTTGGACTATGCATACCTGGCCAAGCAGGATGTCGACGAACCCGGCGCCGACGGAGATTTCAAGGCAAGCAATCTGATGGTCAACCTGATCTTCCGTTACCCCGAGGGGAAGATCCGCCCCTATATCGGGGGTGGCCTCGGCTGGTCCTGGGGCTCGTTCAAGGCATCTTCTGCGGCAGGCTCCATCGATGAATCGGACAACGCCCTCGCCTGGCAGCTCCTGGCGGGCGTGAATTTCGAGATCACGCCGCAGTGGTCCGCCGACCTCGGGTACCGGTATTTCTACTGCAAGTATTCGCTCAATGACGGAACGGAGGATTTCGATGTCAAGGCCAAGGACCACATGATCCTCATCGGCGTAAATTTCCACTTCTAGGAACCTTATCATCCCGGACGGTGAAAAAAGGGGGCCGATCGGGCCCCTTTTTCACATCCCTTCAACGCCTTTCATTCCCGCTCGACCCTGGATTCACCGCCTCAGGAACAGGGCGACGCACTCGATGTGCTTCGTCTGCGGGAACATGTCCAGCGGCCTCACGACGGAAAGCCCGAAGCCCCCGTCGACGAGCAGGCGGGCGTCGCGGGCCAGCGTTGCCGGGTCGCAGGAGACGTAGACGATCCTCGCGGGGCCGAGCCCGACGAGCCGCTCGAGCGCCTCCCTCTCGCACCCCGCCCTCGGGGGGTCGAGGACGACGGCATCGACGGTTCCGTTGGCCCCCCCGAGCTCCGCTTCGAGGACCCTGCCGACATCCCCGTGATGGAACACGGCACTGCGAATCCCCTGCCGCTCCATATTGAGGCGGGCGCACTCGACGGCCTCGCCGTCGATCTCGATGCCGATGAGCCTTGCGCAGGACGGCGCCAGGAACAGGGCGAAGAGGCCCGAGCCGCAGTAGAGGTCGAGGACCGTCTCCGCAGGGCCGACGCCGGCGAGGTCCAGAACGGTGTCGACGAGACCGTCCGTGAGGGCCGTGTTGGCCTGGAAGAACCCTTCGAGAGGGACCAGGATCTCCTTCCCTTTCACGATCCGGACGATATGCTTTTCTTCGCTCCTGCCCATGTGCGACCAGACCACGTACCGGTCCACGCGCGGGGGGGCATGGGCGGGTTTTCGAAGGAAGACGAGCTGTTCGTTGATGCTCTCCTCCATGATGGCGCAGCGCTCGATGTCGACGAGGCGCGTGCCGCCCGCATCCATGAACCCGATGCGGGCCGTCCCGTCGCGGGAGCGTTCCACGTGGAATTCTGCCTTGCCGCGATACCCGTAGGGGGCGGGCGAAGGAAGGACGGGCTCGACGGGCGGGGAGGGGAATTTCCCGATGCGCTCGAAGGCCTCGGCCACCTGGCGCGTCTTCATTTCGACCTGCTTCGCGTATCCGATGTGCTGGTAGTGACAGCCCCCGCAGCGCCGGAAATAAGGGCAGGGGGGATCCACCCGGTCGGCGGACGGGGTGATCAGCCTCCGGAGCCGGCCGCGCAGAAAGCGCTTTTTCGCCTCCCGGATCTCGATTTCGGCCACATCGCCCTGCGCGGTGAAGGGCACGAAGACGACGATATTCTCCGGCCGCCCGATGCCGTCACCCCCGAAAGCGACGGTTTCGATCGTGACGGTCATGCTGTCCCCTTTGCGGATGGTCATCGGGTTGTCCTTTCGTCGCGTCACTATAGCAGGGATTGCCGCCGCAAGGAAATCGCTCCCGGAGGAGACAGGAAGGCGAGCGGCCCGACGCGCCCGTAAATCTTTTGACAGCCTTTCTTTATATGTGTTACCGTTCCCCGAACGCGAGACGCCCATGGGTCAACTGGACAAGAAATCGATGCTCTGCCCCGGGTGCCGGAGGCTCATCAGCTCCGACGAGCCCTCGTGCCCGTTCTGCGGACTCGTGAATCCCGGATCCCCGATCCGGCAGGGGCTCGCCCGCCTGTCGCTTCGCGATAGTGACAGTATCATCCAGTTCATCATCTACGCAAACGCGGCGATCTTCATCCTGGCCCTCGTGCTGAACCCTTCGGAGATGGGCATGTCGCTCAACCCCTTCACGCTGCTTTCGCCGTCGAGCACGAGCCTGCTGCTGCTGGGCGCCACGGGGACGATCCCCATCGACCGGTTCCACTCCTGGTGGACGATCCTCACCGCCTCCTGGCTTCACGGGGGCATCCTGCACATCGCCTTCAACATGATGGCCCTTCACCAGCTCGGCCCCTTCGTTGCCCGGGAATACGGCACGGCGCGGTTTCTCGTCATCTACCTCGTCAGCGGGATCGCCGGATTCGTTCTCTCCTACTTCGTGGGCATCCCGTTCACGCTGGGCGCCTCAGCCGCCGTCTGCGGGCTCATCGGCGCGATCCTGTACTACGGGAAATCCCGGGGCGGCTACTTTGGCATGGCCATCTACCGGCAGGCCATGGGGTGGATCGTCGGCCTGATCCTCTTCGGTCTCATGCTGCCCGGGATCAACAACTGGGCGCACGGGGGGGGCATCGCCGCGGGGATCGCCGCGGGGTTCGCCCTCGGCTACGGGGAGAGGCGCGGGGAAACGCTGCCCCACCGCGTCACGGCCGCGGCCTTATCGCTTGCCACGGCGGGCGCCCTCCTGTTCACAATCGTGAGGGCCGTCTTGCTCCGCTTCTCCTGAAGTCCGGAACGGCCCTGTTCGACATCACGGCTTCACGACGGCACCGGGTCGCATCCGGCGGTGGTTTCCGGCAGCGCCCGGTCCCGAATATGCAATGCCAGGAGGTACCGCATGCTGAAAAAAATCGCCCTGCTGGTCGGCCTGCTTTCGCTGACCGCTCTCGGCGGCTGCGCCATCGTCGCCGGGGACACGGTCATGGGGTACGAGTCGGGGAAGTTTGTCTACCACGACGGGAGCCTCGAGTCCGTCTACAAGTACCCGCTGGAGCAAGTCTGGGATGCCGCGCGCAAAGCCGTGACGGATCTGAAGGCGTCGGACGTCGTCTGGGACCGCAAGATCGAGAAGGGCACCATCGACGCCGTCCTCTACGAGGAGAAGGTGAAGATCACCGTGGTGTACCTCACGCGCTCGGACACCAGCGTCTCCGTGCGGGTCGGTACGGCCGGCAGCAACGTGGGCGCGAAATACGTCCACGACAGGATCGAGGCCAACCTGAAGAAGTAGCGCGGCAGACCCCGTGCCATCCGGCGGGAAACCGGGCGGGCGGTAGGCGGGCCGCCCTGCAGCCGGAGCCTTTTCAACAGCCGTCGGGACGGGTGATCCCGTGGACCCCCTCACGACGCTCTACAGCGTTCCTCTCGCATCGCCCCTCCTGAGGGCCGGGTTCATCGGTCGGCCCAACCGCTTTGTCGTCCTCTGCGGCCTGGGCGGAAAGACCGTCGAGGCCTACCTGCCCAACCCCGGCAGGCTCTGGGAGCTGCTGCTTCCGGGGCGGCTCCTCTATCTCGTGAAAAATCCGCCCGGGTCGGGCAAGAGCATCCCGTACACGGCGCTTGCCGTCGAGCGGGAAGGGCGTCCCATCCTGTTGCACACGCACCTCGCCAACGACGTGGCGGCCAGCCTGCTCGCAGCGGGAAGGCTCCCCGGGTTCGAGCAGGACAGGGTCATCCGCCGCGAGGCTGCCGCCGGGTCGAGCCGTTATGACTTCCTCCTTGCGCGGGGCGGGCGGGATTTTTTCCTCGAGGTCAAGTCCTGCACGCTTTTCGACGGACGCATCGCCATGTTCCCCGACGCCGTCACGCAGCGCGGCCGAAAACACCTCGAGCAGCTTGCCGTCCATGCAAGGCAGGGGACGCCGGGCGGGGTGGTCTTCCTCGTCCACTCGCCGCAGGCCGACACCTTCATGCCGGACTTCCACACGGATTTTACCTTTTCGAGGACACTTCTGGACGTGAAGGACGACCTTCTCGTGAAAGCGGTCGGCGTCGAGTGGGGGGAAGACCTGAGCCTGGGGCCGCGTATCCGCAACCTGGACATTCCCTGGGGCCTCATCGAGAGAGAGGCGAGGGACGAGGGCGCGTACCTGCTGGTCCTGGAAATGGCGAGAAGCCGCCGCGTCGACGTGGGCGGCCTCGGAGGGATCGCCTTCCGGAAGGGATATTACGTCTACGCGGGCTCGGCCCGGACAGCCCTTGAGAAAAGGCTGGAGCGCCACCTGAGGCGACGCAAGCGCTTCCACTGGCACATCGATTTCCTGCGCGACGCCGCCGACACCTGCACGGCGCTTCCCGTGCGCGCAAGCGAGGATCTGGAGCACGATCTCGCGGAGTCTCTCGGAAAGCTGGCCGAATGGAGCATCCCGCGGTTCGGCGCCTCCGACTGCCGATGCGCGACGCACCTATTCGGTTTCAACACAAACCCGACCCGGGACCCGAAGTTCATCGAGATGCTGCTCCGGTTCAGGATCAGGCGTCTGGAGTCCTCCCTGTAGATGGCTATCGGGCATGGGCGGTCACGAAGCGGCGCCTGTCGCCCTCCGTGGCGCTCGCCGCACCGGCGGGGCGTCGCAGCCCCGGATTCATCTCTTCTCTTGCCTGTCACCCGCACCCTGCCGCCTCTTGCCACGCGCGTATGCGTGGCACCGCCCTTGCATGAGCCCGGTTGCCGAACCACGCACCTTGACTCAAAATAAATCATTGAATAACAGGCACTTACGCTACAGAAATCTCCTTCAAGTTATAACGAAAGCAACCGATAAGAGAATATGAAACCGTTGCAACGTTTGCCGGGATGCTCGAGATGAATTTCAAGACCGAATTCCCCTGTCAGTCGAACCGCCGGGAGTATTCCCGGGTGTCGGCCGTCGTGCCCTTCGGCGTGCGGATCGTCCCCGGGGAGGAGCGCAGAAACCTCCTGAGCCGGATATCCAACCAGGCGACCGTCGAATTCGGGGGCCTGCCCGAGCTTCAGGACAAGGCCCTTGCCGAGTGGCTCTCGACGATCAACCGCAAGCTCGACCTCCTCCTCAACACGCTGGGCGCGCAGAGGCAGGGATTCGACTCGCTGCCGGTTCGGCAGCTCAACATCAGCGGCGGCGGCCTCTCGTTCCCCTCGAGCGAGGCGTTCAACCGCGGCGACGTGCTCGAAGTCATGATGGTGCTCGCCTCGGGCGCCTCGGTGGCCCTCTACGTGTACGGGGAAGTGGTGGCAGTCGAGCGACGCGGTGACGGATACGAGATCGGGCTGAAGTTCGTCGCCATGGACGACGAGATACGGGATGAAATCTGCCGGTTCGTCTTCGAGCGGGAACGGCAAATCCTTCGCGAGAAAAGGGGGTAATGCCGGCTTCCCATGTTCACGATCATCGGAGCGTCCATCGTCATTGCCTGTGTCATCGGCGGCTTCCTCCTCGAGAAGGGAAACCTCGCCGTGCTGTTCCAGCCCGTCGAGTTGCTCATCATCGGCGGGGCCGCCGTGGGCGGCTTCATCATCGCCTCGCCCATGAAGGTCATCAGGGCCGTCATGGGGGGCATGGTCAAGATGCTCAGCGGCAAGGGGTACACGAAGGCCGACTACCTCGAGGCCCTGACGATGCTGGGCGAGGTCTTCTACAAGATCCGCAAGGAGGGCCTGGTCTCCGTCGAGGGCGACGTGGACAATCCGAAGGACAGCGCGATCTTCACCAAGTACCCGAGGTTCTTCAAGAACCACCACGCTCTCGACCTCGTCGTCGACACCCTGCGGACCGTCATGACGACCAAGATCGAACCCAACGAACTCGAGGCGCTCATCGACGCCGAGTTGGAGAGCCGCCAAGAGGAGCTGACGGCGCCGAGCAAGAGCGTGGCCACCGTGGCCGACTCGCTGCCGGGCCTCGGGATCGTCGCCGCCGTTCTCGGCATCGTCCTCACCATGGGAAAGATCAGCGAGCCGCCCGAAGTGCTCGGCAAGTCGATCGGGGCGGCCCTCGTGGGGACCTTCCTCGGCGTGCTCCTCTGCTATGGCTTCGTGGGGCCCATGTCGAAGAACATGGAGCATTCGGCCTCGGAAGAACTCCAGTACCTTTCGGTGCTCAAGATGGCGATCGTGGCCTTCGTGAGCGGCGCCGCCCCGCAGGTGGCCGTTGAATTCGGCCGGCGGGTCGTCCCGGCCGTCGACAAGCCCGCCTTCACGGAGGTCGAGGAAGCCCTGAGGAGAATCAAGAAGTAATGTCGGAAGCCGTCCGAAAGGTCATCATCAAGAAGGTCAGGAAGAAGCACGGCGAGAGGCACCACAGCGGCTCGTGGAAGGTTGCCTATGCCGACTTCGTCACGGCTATGATGGCCTTTTTTCTCCTGCTGTGGCTGCTCTCCATGGTCTCCACGGAGAAGCGGGCCGTCATGGCGGAGTACTTCAAGAACTTCAGCCTCTTCAAGGAAAGCGGCAAGACCTTCCAGCCCGGCTCCGCCTTTGTCATCACCGACCACATCAAGAAGGCCGAGCTGAAACCCGAGAATGTGGCCATGTCCCTGAAAAAGGCCCTGGGGCGCAAGGGAGCCGGGCAGCAGGGGAAGGCCCCGGGAACGGGCCAGGAGGAGGCCCTCATGGAGCATCTCCGCGTCGATGCCGTCGACGGTGGGGTGCGCATCCAGATCATCGACAGGGAGGGCAGCCCCATGTTTCAGCTCGGCAGCGCCGAACCCACGGAGAAATGCCGGGAAATCATTGCCGCGGTGGCCGAGGTCATCCGGGACCAGGACGCCAGGGTTGCCGTGGAGGGGCACACGGATGCCGCCCCGTTCCGCGGCGACCAGATCACGAACTGGGAGCTCTCGACCAGCCGGGCCTCCGCGGCAAGGCGCATGCTCGAGTCGAGCGGGCTGGACCCGGCGCGGGTGGCCCGTGTCGTCGGGTACGCCGACACGGACCTGCTCGTCAAGCTCAACCCCAAGGATCCCCAGAACCGCCGGATCAGCATCATCCTCCTCCAGCCCGGGACCGGGGGTGCGGCCCTGGCGGAACTGAAAAAGGAGATCCCGGGCTCCATGCAGCCGCAGATGCCCGCGGCCGTTGCAGCGAAGCGGGCCCCGGCGGACGAGGCCCCGGACAGGGAGCAGTCGGCAAGGCAGGCCCTCCAGGAAAAGAAAGCCGCCATGAAAAAGAAAAAACGCGACGTCATGGGACTCTGGGACTAGCAGCCGGGGCCTCCCCGGGGCGAGGAAGCGGGGCAGGGACCGCCCCAACGGGACCAGGTACGCCAGCCCCTGCCCGCCCGTCGAGCGCTCCCGGGAA
>JAAYEC010000033.1 GCA_012728915.1 Deltaproteobacteria bacterium
AGCTCTGGTACTTTTCCTTCTGGATGAAATCCCACAGGGCCTTGCCGTCGGCGGCGGGCCCCTTTTTGGCCTGGGCGAAAAGCATGCCCGTCAGAACGAGTGTCACGGCGAAAACAATGGCGAAAACAAGCAGTCCTTTCTTCACGTCGAGCTCCTTTCCTGTATGCGCACATCTTGCGCGGCGGGCGTCTCCCCCGCGCGGGTGGACAGTTAGGCTGAACGGGAAGTCGTCAACGAGCAGGGAGGCGGAGCCAGGCGCGCGGGTCCGGTTACAATGTCGAAAACCGTGAGATGCTGCAATCCGCCGGGATCCGTCACGCACGCCGACCCGTCTGCCGCTTGGCGGATGGGAGGTATCCACCGGATGCCTCCCCAAGGGCCGGCTTGCCGATCAACGACTTCCCTGACTGCTACCTCTCCCACGCAAGGATGTCCTTTCGAAAAAAAACGGAAAGGAACCCCCGGATGACGAACGAGGAATGGATCGAGCTTTCTTCGTTCGTTATGATCTATACCTCCATATCCGAGACGTGTCAAGGCCTTCTTCGAAAAAAAATTAATCATATCAATTAGTTATGCCATGTTTGACATAGGCGGTCGACTCGTGCAGAATAACCGACGTTGAAAACGGCGCCCGCGGCGACGGGAAAGGGAGAAGACATGAAGATCAGGCACAAGCTCTGGCTGGAAGAGAACAGCCGTGTCATCTTCGGACCGGGACGGTTCGAACTGCTGGGGGCGATCGAGGAGTGCCAGAGCCTCAGCGCGGCGGCGAAGAAGCTCAAGATGTCCTACCGGGCCGCCTGGGGGCGGTTGAGAGCCTCCGAGGAACGCCTGGGGATGCCTCTCGTGGAGCTGACCGACAACCGCCAGGGCATGCGCCTGACGGAAGAGGCGAAGAAACTCAAGGACGCTTTCGTGGAACTGGAGGACAGAATAGAGGCCCTGCTGAAGGAGTACCAGGCGAAGCTGCCATGAATGGGCGACTCGCTGAGCGAGTCAGACGAAAGGCTAAAGGCTAAAGGCTCAGGGGCCCTCGTCACGTTTTTCCTTTACCCTTGATTCACCACTGCCCGGCTCGAAGGCGCCGGGTATTTTATTGTCTGGGCAAAATGTCGATTTACAGGGCCGTCACGAATTGCTATTTTAGGCGGGCCCGTCGGCCGAACGGCGCGGAGACGGTTTCCCCGGAGCCGGGAAAGGCCCTGAAAAGCGCAGGAAAGAGCGGCGACCATGAAAAAGGAACATAAGTTTTCCCTGTTCTACATCCTTCTGGCGGTGTGGGCGGTCCTGCTCATCCAGAGCTACCTCGCCTCCATGATGAGTTCCCAGGTGGTACCCTACAGCCAGTTTCTGAAGATGCTGAAAGATGGGAAGGTCACCGAGGTGGCCATCTCGGCCAACCGCATCGAGGGGAAGATGAAGGTGGAGGGAAAGCCGGGCGAGACGCAGCCCTTCCGGACCAACCGGGTGGACCAGGACCTCTCGGAGCTTCTCGACAAGTACCAGGTGACCTTCAAGGGCGAGGTGGAGAGCACGTTCCTGCGCGATCTGTTCTCCTGGGTTTTCCCGATCGTGATCTTCTTCGGCATCTGGTATCTTCTCATGAAGCGCATGGGCGGGCAGCAGGCTGGTTTCATGACGCTGGGCAAGAGCAAGGCCAAGATCTACATGGAGAACGAGATCAAGATTACCTTCAGGGACGTGGCCGGCGTCGACGAGGCGAAGCAGGAGCTGCAGGAGGTCATCGAGTTTCTCAAGAACCCGAAGAAGTTCACGGGTCTCGGCGGACGGATCCCGAAGGGCATCCTGCTCGTGGGTCCTCCGGGGACTGGGAAAACGCTGCTCGCCAAGGCCGTGGCGGGCGAAAGCGCCGTCCCCTTCTTCAGCCTGAGCGGCTCGGAGTTCGTCGAGATGTTCGTCGGCCTCGGCGCGGCGCGGGTGCGGGACCTCTTCGAGCAGGCCAAGCAGAAGGCCCCCTGCATCATCTTCATCGACGAGCTCGACGCCCTGGGGAAGGCGCGCGGGTTTGCCATGCCGGGCGGGGGCCACGACGAACGCGAGCAGACCCTGAACCAACTCCTCACCGAGATGGACGGCTTCGACGCCAACGCGGGGGTCATCCTCATGGCGGCCACGAACCGCCCCGAGATCCTCGACCCCGCGCTGCTCCGGGCGGGTCGATTCGACCGGCACGTCCTGGTCGACCGGCCGGACAAGAAGGGCAGGGAAGACATCCTGAGGGTGCACGTGCGCAACGTGAAAGTCGGCCCCGACGTCGACCTGGAAAAAATCGCGGGGATGACGCCGGGCATGGTGGGCGCCGACCTGGCGAACCTGGTCAACGAGGCGGCACTGCTGGCCGTCCGGCACGAGAAGCAGGAAGTGGGAATGGCGGAATTCGTCGAGTCCATCGAGCGGGTCGTGGCCGGCCTCGAGAAGAAGAACCGCCTCATCAATCCGCAGGAGCGGGAGATTGTGGCCTACCACGAACTCGGCCACGCCATCGTCGCCCTGTCCCTGCCGGGAACCGACCCGGTGCAGAAGATTTCGATCATCCCCCGCGGCATCGCGGCGCTCGGCTACACCATGCAGGCCCCGACGGAGGACCGCTTCCTCATGAAGAAGACGGAGCTCCTGAACCGAATCGCCACGCTCCTTGGGGGGCGGGCCTCCGAGGAGACCGTGTTCGGCGACATCTCCACGGGGGCGCACAACGACCTGGCGCGCGCCACGGACATCGCCCGGAGCATGGTCAAGGAGTACGGCATGAGTCCCGAGGTGGGGCAGGTTTACTTCGCCCGGGAGAAACGCGCGGCCTTTCTCGACGCCATGGCCCCCGAGGGCGGCGACTACAGCGAGGCTACGGCGGAAATCATCGACCGGGAAATCCGGACGATCATCGACACGCAATACACGGTGGCCAAGTCCATTCTCGCGGGCAGGCGGGCCGTCCTTGATCGGGGGGCGAGACTCCTCCTGCAGAAGGAAAAGATCGACGGCTCCGAGCTGATAGAGCTCATGGAGGGGAAGGGGCCGACCGCCTAGTCCGGGCTTGGCAGACGGAAAGGGGGATGCAGAGTTGAGCGAGGCATGCCGCATCCTCTACATGAAGAGAGGAAGAGCGGAAGTGAAGAAGAGCGGAAAAATATAAAACGCGCGGAGACAACCGGTTGCAGGAAGAGAAAAAGAACCCGAAAAACCCGGTCTGGTCGTTCTTCTCGTCGGTCCGGCTGACCCTTGCCCTGCTCATCATCATCGCCCTGGCGGCCGTTATCGGGACCGTTGTCCCCCAGCAGGAAGCCGCAGGCGAGAGCCTTCAGAAACTCCCGCCGGCCCTCGCGGGAATCGTCAAGTTCCTGCAAGTCACCGATCTGTACCACTCCCCGTGGTTCCTTCTTCTGATGGGGCTGCTCACGGTCAATCTCGTCGTCTGCTCACTGAACCGCCTGCCGGTTTCTCTTCGGCTCTACAGGAGGAGGCCCGGGCCCGACCGCCCCGGTCTCTACGACGCGCTGCCGCCCGATCGTGTGCTGGAGGCGGAGGGCGGCGTGGAGGCCGAAGCGGACCGGATGGAGCGGGCCCTGCGGAAGACCCTCGGAAACGTCGAACGAAAACAGGGTGACCAGGCTGTCTGGCTTGCGGCGCACCGGGGCGCCTGGTCCTACTTCGGGGTCTACGCGGTCCACGCCGGCGTTCTCGTCATCATCCTCGGCGCCGTCATCGGCTCCATCCTCGGCTTCGACGGGCACGTGAACATCCCCGAGGGAGGCTCGGTTGACGCGATCGAGCTGCGGGGCGGCAAGGGGGAAATGAAACTCGGGTTCGAGGTGCGGTGCGACGACTTCGACGTCGAATTCTACGACAGCGGCATGCCGAAACTCTACCGGTCCGACCTGTCCTTCATGAAGGGCGGTGAGATACGGGCCCGGGGCGTCCTGATGGTCAATCATCCACTCGAGTTCGAGGGGATCCGGTTCTACCAGTCGACATACGGCGCCGTCCCCGGCGAGGCCGTTCTCGTGATCACCGGGAAAGGACAGCGAACCGTCAGGCGGGCCCGGCAGGGGGAGCGCTTCGACATCGAAGGCGGAAAGGCCCAAGTGGAAATCCTGCGCATCGAGGGGAACCTGATGCGGATGGGCCCGGCGGTCAAGATCGGCGTCCGGGAAGGCGACAGGGCCCTTTCCTTCTGGGTGTTCAAATTCATCGATGCCATCGAGGAGCAGAACCCGGGCATCACGAGGCAGGTGCCGCAGTTCAACGCGGGCCTCTACAGGCCCTACCGCTTCGGCCTCGAGGGGATCGAGACGTCCTTCTACACGGGGCTCAAGGTCAACCGCGACCCCGGGGTGCCCGTCGTCGGGACGGGTGCGTTCCTGCTGGTGGCCGGGTTCCTCCTGACCTTCTTCTCGTCACACCGGCAGATCTTCGTCCGCGTGGACCGCAGGAACGGCAAGACGCGCGTTTCCGTCGCCGGGCAGAGCAGCCGCGACCCCGCGAAACTCGACCGGGCCGTCGCGCGCGCCGTCCGGATCTACAGGGGTGAAGCGTCATGAACACGAAAATGCTGGGCTGGGCGACGGTGATCTACCTGGTCGCCATGGCCTTCTACCTCATCCGCCTTTTGCGGGAGGATGAATACTGGGGAAAACTGGCCACAGGCACGGCCCTCTTCGGGCTTGCCCTGCACACGGCGGGGATTGCCGTGCGCTGGTGGGAGTCGCACCAGATGGGCCTGGGGCATGCTCCCCTGGCCAATTTCTACGAGTCGATGATCTTCTTCTCCTGGGCGATCATGCTGCTGTACCTCATCATGGAGTGGCGGATCGGCAGCCGTGTCATCGGTCCCTTCGTGACGCCCGTGGCTTTTTTGTCCATGGCCTACGCGTCCCTCTCCCCCGACGAGGCGACACGGATCCAGCCTCTCATCCCTGCCCTCCAGAGCAACTGGCTCACGAGTCACGTGGTGACATGCTTCATGGGGTACGGGGCCTTCGCGATCGCCTTCGGCCTGGGGGTCCTGTTTTTCGCCCGCCGGTTCTTTTCCGGAAAGGAAAACCCCGCGAAAGGCCCGACGGGTCCTTTCCCCGACGAGGGGGCCGTCGAGGAGCTGATCTACCACAGCACGATCATGGGGTTCATCTTCCTGTCGCTGGGGATCATCACAGGCTCCGTCTGGGCCAATTTCGCCTGGGGAGCCTACTGGAGCTGGGACCCGAAGGAGACCTGGTCGCTCATCACCTGGCTCATCTACGCGACGCTGCTGCACGCCCGCCTTGTCCGCGGCTGGAGGGGGAAGCGCGTTGCGGTCATGGCCATTGCGGGCTTTGCCTCGGTGCTCTTTACCTACCTCGGGGTGAACTACCTTGACAGCCTGCACAGCTACCTCATGTGACGGTTCATAACCCGGGCGGGCCTGTCATGAACAAACGGGGGAAACCATGATACGCATGAACCGACGCATCGCCGCGCTGGCCGTCCTCGCGGCCCTGTTGTGCCAGGCCTTGCCGGTCCCGGCCCAGGAGGCCGCCCCGAAGCCGGATCTCGTCGTGGACAGGGTTTCCCTGAACCAAGCGGGGAATATCGTCGTGGACATTCGCAACGCGGGCCCCGGGCCCCTGCCCGACGCGGCTTATCGGTCCACGGAGTCGTTTGCGGCCTGTTTTGTCCTCATGATCGGCGTGCAGTTCGTGGACTTCGCCACCCTCTGGGCCGCCGACCCGGACAGAATCCTGCGCAACCCCGGCGGCACGATCACGTACACGAGTCCGATCAGGATCCAGGAACCCACGGCGGTGCGGGTCTGGATGGACATTACGGAGCAGGTCGAGGAGGCCAACGAGGGCAACAACATCAAGCAGGTCCTGCTGAATCCCGGGCCGGCCAGGTGACCCCGTGGTTTCCGACCGGCCGGCCGTTGACCGGGGACGCGTACCCCGATCCGGTCCCGGAAGAGCGCGCGGGGGCGATCCGGGGCGGGCTTCCCGAGGGCAGGACGATGTTCGTTTTCTTCGGCAAGACGACGGAAGGGGACGCCGTCGACGATGCCCCGAAACTCTCTTGAATGCCGGCCGGGAAGGAAAACCCTGAGGAAGCGCATGAAGGAATGAAAGTGGCCCGGCGAAGCGGAATCCTCCTGCACGTGACCTCTCTCCCGTCGCCTTTCGGCATCGGCGATCTGGGGCCTGAGGCCTATCGGTTTGCCGATTTTCTTCACCGCTCCGGCCAGCGGCTCTGGCAGATGCTTCCCCTGGCCCCGACGGATCCGCGCATGGGAAACTCGCCCTACAGCAGCCCGTCGGCCTTCGCCGGCAACCCCCTGCTCGTGAGTCCAGAGAAGCTTGTCGACGAGGGGCTCCTGTCCAGGCAGGACCTGGCCCGTGCGCCCCGCCTCCCGGCGGGCCCCGTCGACTACCGGCTTGTCTCGTCCTTCAAGGAAAACATCCTCTCCGAGGCGTGGAGGCGGTTTTCGGCCTGCCCGGGAAGCCTGCGGTACGATTACGACCTCTTCTGCCGGACCGAGAAGCACTGGCTGGATGATTACGCCGTGTTCAAGGCCCTCCAGGCGATTTTCGGAAGGGTGCCCTGGACCCGCTGGCCGGCAGGCTTTCGCACCCGCAGGATGAGGGTGCTGGGCCCGCAGGTCCGGGAAATCGCTCCCGTGATCGAGGAGCAGAAATTCCGGCAGTATCTCTTCTTCAGGCAGTGGGCGGCTCTCCGGGCGTACTGCAACGGCCTCGGCGTGTCGGTCATGGGAGATCTGCCCTGCTATGTCCATCACGACAGCGCCGATGTATGGGGCAACCCCGCGCTGTTCAAGCTGGACCCCGAGGGCCGACCGGCCTATGTGGCCGGTGTCCCGCCGGACTACTTCAGCCGGACGGGGCAGCTCTGGGGCAATCCCGTATTCGACTGGGGCGCCCACAGGAAAAGGCGGTTTTCCTGGTGGGTTTCCCGGATCCTCCACAGCCTGGCTCTTTTCGACCTCGTCCGCATCGACCACTTCCGGGGGCTCGTGTCCTATTGGGAGGTTCCAGCGGGACAGAAGACCGCCGCGCGGGGAACGTGGGTTCCCGCACCCGCAGAGGAGCTTTTCCGTGCCGTGACGGCCAAGGTATCGCCGGGCGCACTGGTCGCCGAGGACCTGGGAACCATCACGCCCGATGTCCGCGCGCTTCTCGACCGGCTGGGGCTTCCGGGCATGCGGGTTCTCCTCTTTGCCTTCAGCTCTGTCGAGGGGGCCGGGCATCATGCCCCCCACAGCCACGCCGAGAAGGATTTCGTCTACACGGGCACCCACGACAACAACACCGTGCGGGGCTGGTTCGAGAGGGAGGCGAAGAAGGAGGAGAGGGAGAAATTCTTCGCCTACACGGGATTCAGGGTCCCTGCGGCGAGGGTCCACGAGGCCATGATCCGGCTGGCCATGATGTCCGTGGCTGGGACGGCCGTCATCCCCATGCAGGATGTGCTGGGTCTGGGCGATGAGGCCAGGATGAACCTGCCCGGGGGCAGGGGCGGCTGGTGGCGCTGGCGCCTGCTTCCGGGGCAGATAGACCGGCGTCTCGAGCGCCGGCTGAGGGAGATGACGGAGACGTACGACAGGTTACGGGCAACAGGAACAGGGGATAGAGCAGCAGCACGCTTCGAGCAACAATGATTTTTCATGGAAGAAGATAATAGGATATGGAATCCGAATGCCGAGTCACGGTCGGACGAAAGCCTTCCATCCGGCCAGGATGGAGCCGGGGGCGAGATCGAAGGCGCCCGAGAGTTCGGCCACGGGCGTGAAGCCGCACTCGCCGCAGCGGACCTCCCCGCGGCTGCGGACATAGCAGCCCCGGGTGATCGAGCCGTCGGGGTCCACATTGACCAGGAGCCGGTCGCGGCACGTCCAGCCGTTGACGATCATTTTCTGGAGGGTGCGCCGGGAGTTGATGATCGGGTAACCCCGCTCCTTGAGGCGGATCGCCAGGCCGATGGCCTCTCGTCTCTCGGAAGGCGACAGCGCGAGGGCTTCTTCGCCCTGCCCGTAGGGGTAGAAGAGTTGGAGCGTCACGCCGCGGACGGCCGGTCTCTTCTTCAACTCCTCCAGCATCGGCCCCAGGTCGCGCCAGTTTTCACGGTTCATCGTGAAGTGGGCAAGCAGCTTCTTCTGCGGGGAGCCCCCGAGATTCTTCCAGACACGGTCAAAAGATCCGCTGCGCAGGCGGTCGTGCACGGGTTTTGTCCCGTCGAGGCTCACCCAGAGAACATCAACGGGCACGTCTAGGGGCAGGGTGCCGTTCGTCGTGGCCGCCGTGCAGAGAAAGCGGCTGCGGGCATACCGGGCGAGGTCGTCGAAGGTTTTCGGGCCGTCGCGCCACAGCAGGGGCTCGCCTCCCTCGAAGACGACGATGCGGCAGCCATCGCGATGCAGGGCATCGAGGGCCGCCGTGGCGGCTTCCCAGCGGATGGAGGCCCTGGCGGCATCGTCGCGCCGGTGGTAGGGACAGGGCACGCACCGCAGGTTGCACCGGTAGGTGAGCTTGAAGCTGGCCAGAAACGGCAGGTCCCGGCCGAGGATCCTGCGGCGTACATAAAAGCCGGCCAGACCTCCGATCCTTTCCAGGGATGTACGCAAGGGAGTGATGGAATGGTTACTCATGGGCGTTACGCTGCGAACGTCGGCGAACGGGAAAGCACCGTGCCTTTGGGCCCTCCGATCCGGCGGTTCGCGAAAGTGTCGGCGGCGCCGTGCACATTGCGGACCCGCCCGATCATCCGGCGATCCCCGGCTCCGCCGCCGAGCCTGCCTGCCGGACCAGGCACAGCCGGTCCGCTGTGTCGTGTCGCCGGACTGCCGGTATCATTTCCACATGCGGACCGGAATGTCCAGTGAAAACAGGGTGGTGCTGCCGTCTGAAATGTGTTACCGTCGAGCCGTGCCGCGGTCTCTTTGCCGGGCCGGGGAAAGCAAGAGGAAGGGTGAGGCGGAGATGGGCCGGCTGCCGAAGGAGGAGCGTCCCTGGGGATATTTCCTCGTCCTCGCGGACGACGAGCAGCACAAGCTCAAGCGGATCGTCGTCTACCCCGGAAAGCGCCTCAGCCTGCAGAGGCACCGCCGCCGGGACGAACACTGGATGATCGTTTCCGGGGAGGCGCGCATGACCGTCGACGGCCGGGAATTCACCCTGCTCAGGGGGCAGTCCGTCGACATCCCCCGGGGGGCGCTTCACCGGGTCATGAACCCGGGCGGGACGGAGCTGGTCATCGTGGAGGTCCAGACAGGGGACTCCTTCGATGAGGACGATATCGAGCGTATCGATGACGATTTCGGCCGGGCGTGAGGGCCGCGGGCCGTCAGGCGGGGGAAGGGGTCGAACATGTCCGGTCTGGAGAAGGATCTGGTGGCCGTCATCATGGCGGGCGGCATGGGCACCCGGTTCTGGCCCCTCAGCACCCCCGCGAGACCCAAGCAGTTCATCACCCTCTTCGGCGACCGGAGCCTCCTGCAGATGAGCTTCGACCGGCTGCGCGGGCTGGTTCCCCCAGAGCGGGTCCTCGTGCTCACCAATGCCGCGCACGTCGCAGTCACCCGCGAGCAGCTCCCGGAGTTGTCCGCGGGCCATGTCATCGGCGAGCCGGTCCGCCGCGACACGGCCGCCGCCGTTGCACTGGCGGCCGTACTCGTCCAAAAACGTTTCGGCGACAGCGTCATCCTGACCCTGACGGCCGATCACCTGATCGAGCCGACGGATCTCTTCCAGCGGAGCCTGGTTTCGGCGGCCCGGCAGGTTGCCGCGGCCGATGTCTTCTACACCTTCGGGATCCGTCCGACCTTCCCGGCCACTGGCTACGGGTATCTCGAAACCGGCGCCCCCGTCGCGGACGACGGCGGCATCGAACATTTCGAACTGAAACGGTTCAAGGAAAAACCCGATCTCGAGACGGCCCGGCGCTATGTGGACTCGGGGCGCTTCCTGTGGAACTCGGGCATGTACGTCTGGCGGGCCGCGCCCATTCTCGAGGAGATCCGTACCTGGCTGCCCGCACATTACGACGCCCTGCGGCCCCTGGGCGGGGCCGACGGGACGCCGCGGTGGCCGGAAGCCCTCGAGAAGGCCTTCTCGTCCATCCGGCCCATCTCCATCGATTACGGGGTCATGGAGAAAACGAGGACGCCGCTGCGGTGCGTGTCCTCACGGTTTTCCTGGAGCGACGTAGGCGGCTGGCCGGCCCTGCGGGATCTGCTCGGCAAGGACTCCGATGGAAACGCCGTCCGGGGCTGCCTGAAGGCCGTCGGCGCTTCAGGCAACCTGGTTTTCTCCGAGACCCCCGGCGAGGTCGTGGCCCTGGTCGGCGTCGACGGCCTGATCGTCGTCCGTTCAGGAAACCGGACGCTGGTGGCACGGAAGGAGGATGCGGACAGGATCCGCGAGATCTCCGAACCGTGACGGCTGCGTCCAGCAGCCGACGGTCCTTTCCCGGCGATGCCCTGTACGGCGGCGGTTCCGCCGTATCCCGCCGCCGGCCCTCAGGGTTTCTCGATCGCCATCATCCCGCCTTCCACGTGGGCGCGTAGTTCCTTGAGCAGGACGGCCAGCTCCTTCTGCCGCTGTTCGTGGAACTCCTGCCACATCTTCCTGCAGGATTCGCACTTCACCTTGTCAAGGTCCTTCATGTAGGTGTCGTACCGGTAGACGCTTCGGGCGATGATGGTGATCGTCTCGAGCAGGTTGTAGTCGTGGTTCTGCAGCATGGCCGGACCTCCTTTCGGGGCTGAGGGTTGAAGCGGGGTTACGGGACCGTTACGCCTCCGCGGCCGCAAGACCGGGGGATCCTGCCCGGGAAGGAGGAAAAGCACCGGAGAGAGGGAAAACGGATACGACGAAACGCCGGGCGAGAAGGGGGCAGCGAAAATCCCCATGATTTTTATCTATACCTCCGGTGCGAGCCGGTCAAGATTTTTTTCGTCCAAAAGGCGCGCAGTCATTGATTATCGGGCCTCTTTGCGCTATAGTCCGCCATCCCGATCCGGCCGGTGCGAGCATCCCATGATTGCCGTCGTCGACTACCGGGCGGGCAACGTGACGAGCGTTGCACGCGCCCTCCGGCATTTGAACGTTCCCTGCGTCGCCACGGACCGCGCGGAAGACCTGCGCCGTGCCGGGCGGATCATTTTTCCCGGCGTTGGCGCCGCGGGCGAGGCCATGCGGAATCTCCGGGAGACGGGGCTTGCGGGCTGCATCCGGGAGGCGTTCGAATCCGGAAAGCCTCTCCTGGGAATCTGCCTGGGCACGCAGGTCATCTTCGAGTACAGCGAAGAGGACGGCCGGACGGAATGCCTCGGGCTCATCCCCGGCGGCGTCAGGCGCTTCCCCGGGGACCTTCGAGAAGGTGGCGATCCGCTCAAGATCCCCCACATGGGGTGGAACCGCGTCTCGTTCCAGGTTGCTCACCCCGTGTTCGCCGGGCTGCCGGCGAACGCCGAGTTCTACTTCGTGCACGCCTACTACCCGGCCCCGGCGAACGAGGCCGACGTGGCGGCGGAGACGGAGTACGGGATCCGCTTCGCCTCGGCCGTGGCAAGGGGGAACCTCGTCGCGGTCCAGTTCCACCCTGAGAAGAGCGGACGCTTCGGCCTCAGGCTCCTGGAAAACTTCAGCCGCTGGGATGGCAGCCATGCTCAGTAAGCGCATCATCCCCTGCCTCGACGTGAGGGGCGGGAAACTGACCAAGGGGGTCAGGTTCAAGGGAAACGTCGACATCGGCGACCCCGTGGAGGCGGCGCGGCAATACTACGGGCAGGGCGCCGACGAGATCGTTTTCTACGACATCACCGCCTCCTCAGAGGGCCGCGACATCATGATCGACGTGGTGAATCGCGTCGCCGAGACGATCTTCATTCCCTTCTCCGTGGGCGGGGGCATCCGGACCCTCGAGGACATGCGCAGGGTCATCCTGGCCGGCGCGGAGAAGGTGAGCGTCAACTCGGGAGCCGTGGAGAACCCGCGGATCATCACCGGGGGTGCCGTGGCCTTCGGCTCCCAGAGCGTCGTCCTGGGAATGGATGTGAAGAAGGTCGAAACGAGCGCTAGAATCCCCTCGGGCTACGAGATCGTCATCCAGGGCGGCAGGAAGCACACGGGACTCGATGCCCTCTGGTGGGCACGGGAAGCCGAGAACCTCGGCGCCGGGGAGATCTGCCTGAACTCGATCGACGCCGACGGCACCCTGGAGGGATATGAACTGGAACTGACCCACCGGATCGCGACCCACGTGAAAATCCCGGTTATCGCCTCGGGCGGGGCAGGGAAGAAGGAGCACCTGCTGGACGTTCTCACGAAGGCGAAGGCCGATGCCGCGCTCATTGCCTCCATCGTGCACTATGGGACCCATACCATCGGCGAGCTGAAAGAGTTCCTCGCGGGCGGCGGGGTCAAGGTGAGGGAGGTGTGGTAAGAAGACAGGCGGAGGGCAAAGGGCGAAAGGCCGGCAAACACCCTCGACATTCATCAGAACTCGAGAACGTGATAGCCCCAGGGCGGCAGGTCCACGAAGAGCCCGGGGTCCGTCATCTCATCGCCGTACCGTTCATACTCCTCCCCCGACAAGAGATCACGGAGCCGCCAGGTGCGGCCGGTAAGCTCCACCCCCGGCATTCTCACCCGTGCCTGGGAGCGCCGGGCCGAGAGGTTTGCGACAATGAGGTGACGCCTGTCGGCCCTGACCCAGCGCCAGGACAGGAGGTTTCGGAAACTTTCATTGTCGGGCCAGCCGGAGATTTCGCAGAGGGACCACTCCCCGTCCCGGAACCGCGCATCCCGAACGGCATGGAGGAGCTTCAGGTAAAAAGCCCGGATGACGGGATCCGGCGCTTCGCCAGGCTGCCGGCCGAGCTGCACCGGCAGTCTCACCTTCCGGCCCTCCAGCTGCCCGTCGTGGAACAGCCGCGCACCCGGCAGCGTCGCGACGACGACAGCGGCTGCTGCGCCTTTCGTGGAGCCGAACACCGACGCCGCCCGAGGCTCGTCGTGATTTTCGATGAAGCGAAGGAGCCTGTGCTGGTCGTCCGGGTCGCCGGACAGGTGAAGCCGGACCGCCTCGGCCGGCTCGTGGAGAAGACGGTCGTACAATCGCTTGTCGTAGCAGTAGTCGAAGCCCTGCTGCTGCAGCTCCCGTTCCAGGTCCCAGTATGCCTCGGCGATGAAGGTGAAGTCCGGACGGCGATCGCGGACCGCCCCGATGACGTCAACCCAGTATTCGCGCCGCGGCTCCCTGCCGGCGCGGCTCCCCCAGGTCTTTCGAAAGATCCGGTTGATGAGCAGGATGGACATGTCGCAGCGCACCCCGTCGCACTGGCCGGCGATTCCCAGGAGCGCCCCGGCGGCGGCATCCCGGAGCCCGGGGTGAAAGGCATTGAGCTGGGCCACATCCGTCCAGGGCGGGTAGTTGGGGTCCCGGCCGAAGGCGAAAATGCGGTCGCCGGACCGGAAGAACTCCTCCGGGGCACGCGTGAAATCCGCCGCATCGCCCTGGATGAGAAACTCGGGGCGTTCGTCGACCCAGTCGTGATCCATGGCCACGTGGTTGGGCACGAAGTCGAGGATGAGGCCAAGGCCGCAGCGGGCGAGGGCGGCTCGGGCCAGGCGGAGCCCTTCGGGGCCTCCGAGGCGCTCATCCACCGTGTAGTCCCGGACGCAGTAGGGGGAACCCTGGATGTCCGCGGGGGTGAAATCGGGGAGGATTGCCCGGCATTGCTCCAGGAGGGGATCAAGGCTCCGTGCCCGCCTCGTTCCCGCCGGGCTTCTCTGCCAGACCCCCATGAGCCAGACGGCGTCAAACCCGAATGCGGCGACGGCCTCCCACTCCTCGCGGGGGACACTGGCGAGCGTGACGGGGTGCCTGTGCCGTCGGCTCAGCTCCCCGAGCCAGGCCCAGGTGTTGATCTCGTAGATGAGCGGCTGCTTCGGCAGGGCGGGCATGTCGAACCCCCGGATGCTGGCGGTCTCGTTAGCGGTGCGGAGCGGACGGGCGTATTCCCCTTCCTCCGGAAGCCCGATGCCTGCCGCCTGCGCGCGGTGCGCTACAGGATAAAGGGCAGATCGTCCTGCTGCGGTTCGCAGCTTACCCGATCCTCCATGCAGAGCTTGTCGAACTCGTCATCGACGGGGATGGGATACTTTCCGGAATAGCAGGCCAGGCAGAAGCTCTTCGGGTCCATCCGGGTGGCTTCCACCATGCCCTTGAGGCTGAGGTAGTACAGGGAGTCCAGGCCGATGAAGCGGCCCACGGCTTCCACGTCGCCCTTCTCCGCGGCCACGAGTTCCCCCTTCGACGAGAAGTCGATCCCGTAGGGGCAGGGGTGCCTCGTCGGTGGGCAACTGATGGCCATGTGGATCTCCTTCACTCCGATCTGCCGGAGGTTGCGGATGCGATTGCGGCTCGTGGTGCCCCGGATGATGGAGTCTTCCACGATGATGACCCGCTTTCCCTGCAGGAGGGGCTTCACGGGGTTGAGCTTCACGCGCACGCCGAAGTCGCGGATCGCCTGGGAGGGCCGGATGAACGTGCGGCCCACGTAATGGTTGCGGATCATGCCCATCTCGAAAGGCAGGCGGCTTTCCTCGGCGTATCCCAGGGCCGCGTAGTTCCCCGAGTCGGGGAAGGGCATGACAAGATCCGCCCCGGGGCAGTACTCGCGGGCCAGCCGGTGGCCGAAGCGCTTGCGGCAGAGGTAGACGTTCTGGCCGAAGATCTGGCTGTCGGGCCTCGCGAAGTAGACGAGTTCGAAGATGCAGCGCGCGGGCCGGACTTTCCGGAACGGCTTGAAGCTCCGCATCCCCGTGTTGTCGATGATGACGATCTCGCCGGGCTCCACGTCGCGAACGTAGACGGCCCCAAGGAGGTCGAAGGCGCACGTCTCGGAGGCGACGACGGTCGCCTCGCCCAGTTTCCCGATGGCCAGCGGCCGGAACCCGCGCGGGTCGCGGGCGGCGATCACCCTGTCCTTCGTCAGCATCACCAGGCAGTAGGATCCCTTCACCTTCGCGAGCGCCCTGACGAGTGCCTCGTCGAAGCCGTTGCGCAGGTGATGGGCCATGAGGTGAACGACGATCTCGCTGTCCATGGTGGACTGGAAGATGGAGCCCTGCCGTTCCAGCTGCGAACGCAACTGCCGGGCGTTGATGAAGTTGCCGTTGTGCCCCAGGGCGTAGGGCTCGCCGGCGTGGTGGACGAGGAAGGGCTGAGCGTTCGAGAGGGTCGAGGAGCCCGTCGTGGAGTAGCGGACGTGGCCGATGGCCAAGTGGCCGCGCAGCCTCTGCAGCGTGTTCTCATGGAACACGTCCGAGACCAGGCCCATGCCCTTGTGCTCATGGACCGTTTTGCCGTCGGCGGTCGTGATGCCGGCGCTTTCCTGTCCGCGGTGCTGGAGGGCGAAGAGTCCGAAATAGGCCAGCCTCGATGCCTGTTCGTGGCCGTGGACGGCAAAGATGCCGCACTCTTCCCGCGGCCTGTCCTCGCCGAGGGACCCGAAAACCTCAAATCCGTTGCCTGACATCGTTTGCCTTTCGTCCCGCGCCCCTGTCATTGCCGTTTAATATAACCCCCCGTCCCGGGCTTGGCAAGAAGGCGCAACCCCCGTACCGCGCCGGAGCCCGGCGATGGAGACGGGCCCATGCCCGCGGTCTGTGCGGAAGCCCCTCGGGGCGGTTCCCTTTCGGCGCGGCCGCGCCTTCCGCCGTCTACAGCATCGGCAGGTACCGGCCGAGTTCGAAGTCCGTGACGTGGGTTCGGAACAGGTCCCACTCCTTTTCCTTGTTGGCGATCACCTTGCCGAAAATGTGATCGCCGAGCACCTCGTTGGCCAGCACGCTCCGCTTGAACTCCTCCGTGGCTTCCCAGAGGCTGCCGGGCAGGGAGGTGATGCCCGCCTCGGCCCGGGCCGCGGCGTCCATCTCGAA
>JAAYEC010000034.1 GCA_012728915.1 Deltaproteobacteria bacterium
AAGAGTCCAACATTAATATTCTGACGGATGCCGAGCCACCATACGATATGGAAACCGGTTCGGTTGAATTGGCTAATATACCTTGTCGCGTATACAAGGAATAACTCGCGAGCACACGGGTGTGGAATGGCTCTTTCGCAGAGGCTTCAAGGAGGATGCTTGCTTATGTCGGTATTACCAGAGCCGATTATCGATTTCCACGTGCATCTATTTCCCGATCGTCTTTTCGACGCGATCTGGCGCTATTTTCAAGATCGCATTGGCCTAAATGTGCTGTACAGGCTTTATTACCGGGAATGCGTCGATTACTTGAGGGCGCAAGGAGTCGGGACCATCGTTTACTCTAATTATGCCCACAAGGAAGGGCTGACACGCGTTCTAAATGAATGGAACCGAAGGGTCCTCGACGAGATTCCCAATTTGTTTTGCTTTGCTCCATACCATCCCGACGACGGTGACGCACTCGCCATGGCGGAAGCGATCATCGACCACCCTAGGATCCTGGGGTTCAAGCTGCAACTTGTCGTCCAGCAGCTTTCGCCTTGCGATAATCGCCTCTATCCACTATATGAACTCCTCATCGCGAAAAAAAAACGGCTACTCATCCATGTCGGAACAGGGCCCGTCAAACGAAGCGACATCATCGGTGTGCACCCTTTTCGAAAGGTGCTTCGTCGCTTTCCGGAACTACAGGCTAACATTCCTCACATGGGGGGGCTTGAGTTCGAAGAATTCGGAGAGCTTCTTTCTCTTTACCCATCAGTGTACCTTGACACGGCTTTTTCGTTTGTCCCTGGCACACCCTATCGTTTCCCGCTTGGGAACGATTTTCTGGAAGCATACAAGAACAGGATTCTCTACGGTTCGGACTTCCCTAATATGTTCCACTCAAGGGAGACTGAAATAGAGCATTTGCTCGATATGCGTCTCTCATCCGACTTTTACAGTAGAGTGTTCCGAGAAAACGGTCTCACGCTACTGCCTACGGGCTGATGTACGCGGACAATCAAAATGAAGGCAGGAGGAACCTTTGACACGTTATTCATTTCTATTTCAACCGGGGAGGATTGGATCGGCGGCCATCAAGAACCGTTTCGTCATGGCCCCAATGGGCATTGGTGCCCTGACTGGTTTCGACGGCCTCTTTTCCGAGCGGGCCATGGATTACTATGAAGCACGTGCGCGGGGTGGCGTTGGTCTGATCATCACGACCGTCTGTATCGCCACAAATCGGTATGAGCCATGGGAATCTGATGGGCTCAAAATGCTTCCGACCTTCGATAACTTGATCATAACGCGGAATCTCAAGCGATTTACGGACCGGATCCATGACCACGGATGCACGATATTCGCCCAGCTGACGGCTGGTTGGGGACGCGTTTACCGCCCCTCCCTGATTGCCATGACCGGACACGAGCCCTTTGCGCCATCGAGCGTACCACTTTTCTGGGAGCCGGAAAAAATGTCACGGGAAATGACAATAGATGAAATCGAGGGACTCATCGCAGCCATGGCCCGTTCAGCATTTATTGCACGGGAGGGTGGATTCGATGGGATCGAACTCCACGGGCACGAAGGTTATCTTCTGGACCAGTTCAAGTCAGCGCTCTGGAACAAGCGCACGGATGCCTACGGTGGCGAACTTGCCGGTCGGATGACATTTTCCCTCTCGATAATACGAAAAATACGCGAAGCGGCGGGATATGACTTCCCCGTTTCGTACCGGTACGGACTTGAGCATCGAATCGATGGGGGACGGGAAAAGGAGGAAGGCTTGCAGATCGCTAAAATGCTGGAACGAGCGGGCATTTCGGCCTTGCATGTCGACGTCGGATGTTATGAAAACTGGCACTGGCCGCACCCGCCCGAATACCAACCCCCTGGGTGCATGGTCGACGCCGCCCGCGCCGTCAAGGAAATAGTCGGGATACCGGTCATCACCGTCGGTCGACTTGGATATCCAGACCTAGCTAACGAGATACTCGAGAAAGGGTACGCCGATTTCGTGGCGATCGGCAGGCCTCTGCTGGCAGATCCGGAGTTCGTGAAGAAGTGCCGGAATGGCAGGGAGTCGGAGATCCGCCCGTGCATTGGCTGCCATGAATGCTTTAGAAGGATCTATCAGTCGAGATCCATCAGCTGCGCCGTGAACCCGGCCTGCGGGGATGAACGGCTCTACGCGATACGAAAAAGCGATCTGAAGAAAAAAGTCATGGTCATCGGGGGTGGCATTGCCGGGCTCGAAGCGGCTCGCGTTTCCGCATTGAGGGGCCATGATGTCACGCTCTATGAAAAAAGCACGAGTCTCGGGGGGCTGCTGAACATCATCGGGAGAAATTCCCTGAAGTGCGACTATCAGAGGCTTCTGGAATTTCAAATCAACCAGGTTCGGAAAGCCGGCGTCCGGCTTTGTCTCGGCCAGGCCGTCGACATCCATACGGTCAAGAACGAGGGGCCCGATGTCGTATTCCTGGCAACCGGCTCCGTCCCGGCAGAAATCTTCCGGACGACCGAAAAGAGCCCGATCTCATGCGTGTCGGCGCTGGATGTCCTCTGCGGAAATGCGGAAATCGGCTCGTCCATCGTCATCGTTGGCGGAGGCGCGACGGGCTGCGAGATTGCCGTCGAGCTGGCTGACGGAGCAACCCGGGTCGCGATCTGCGAACAGCTGTCCGAACTTGCACCGGATCTCTTCCATGCAAACCGGGGCATGATCTTGGAGCAGCTGGCGCAAAAGGACGTTCGGATTTTCACCGATACACGGTTCGAAAGGATTACGTCTCGAGGTGTAGTCGTCACCACGAAGGACGGCTCGGAATCGCTGCTCGAGGCAGACACCGTGATCGTATCGATCGGGATGAAAGCAGCGAACGCTCTTCTGCCCGGGCTCAACGAGATCGTCGGTGAGGTCCACTCGATCGGGGATTGTGTCAGTCCGCGTAGAGTAAAAGATGCAGTGTGGGAAGCATTCAAGAACGCGATACGCATATAGCTTGAGGCCATTCAAGCTCTTGAAACGATTGCAGACGAATGAACCCGACTGGGAACAACCGAGGCATGATCGGAGACTCGGATCGTTGAACCTCCCTTCGCAGTTGCAAATGATGCATCCGGCCGCAGCCCGGGCGATGCCCTAGTCCGACGTCCGCCGCTTGCCGACAGCGGCCAGGTAGATTGCGAACTCCTCCTTCCCGTCCACCCGAAGAAGGCGATCCACGGCCCCCTGGTCGTAGGCTGCCACGGCGCAGGTTCCCGCGCCGATGGCCTCGCAGGCCAAGTAGAGATTCTGGCAGACGTGCCCCGCATCCAGGGCGATGACCTTGGCGGCGGCCAGGCCGTAGCGCCACTCCATCCGGTAGGGAACGGCCGTCCAGACGAAGGTCACCGCCGATTGCGCAGGGTAGGGCTGCCCGAAGATGGCGTCCACCATCTTCTGCCCGATGTTCTCGTCGGCGCGCTCCAGGAGAAGCTGGTGTTCGACGGGAAGGTACCGGTAGGTCCCCGGAAGAAGGCCCTTCACACGAACGACACAAAGGTATGTTTCGAGGGCGTGCCGGCACCCGGCGGAAGGAACCGTCCGGTAGGCGTGCCCCTCGTCGATGCGCGTGCGGATGCCCTGGGTCGCCCAGAGCAGAAAGCTCAGCTCGTCGAGCGTCATCTCCTCCCGGGTATAGACGCGCCGGCTCTTGCGGTTCCGGATGGCCTTTGCGAGGTCGATCCCCGGGACGCCTCTCCACTTGCCGAATCTGGAAAGGTCGATCCGCACGGCGTCCGCGGGGTAGGGTTTTTCGATGGGTGGGGCGGCTACTCCGCGGTTCTGGTCGGTTGCCGCAAAATCGATCTTCTTCCGAATGCTGTCCTTCAGGAAAAATCGGAACTGTTCGATGAGCTTGCCGTCCATGCGCGCTTTCCTTTCCGTCCTGGCCGGTCCTTTCTCCGCGGGCATTTCCGCCGGAGAGCCCTTTACGGTCCCCGGGAAGGAGGGGCAGTCCCCCGGAGACTCCCGCCGCCGGCGGCCTGTTCGAGATTGCGGCGCGCCTGGGTGAAGTCGGGTTTCAGCCACAGGGCCTGGCGGAAATGCCCGACGGCTTCTTCCCTCTTGCCCTGCATCAACAGGGCCATCCCGAGATAGTTGTGGGCTTCCGGATAATTCGGCCGCAACGCCAGCGCCCGGTTGAATTGCTCGACGGCCTCGGGCAAATGCCCTGCGGCCGCCAGGGCGATCCCGTAGCCGTACAGTATCCCGGCATTGGCCGGTTCCAATTCCGCGGCTTTGCGGTAATACGGGATTGCCTCATCTGCACGCCGATCGGACATCAACATCAATCCCAGGTTGTTGTAGGCGTTGGTGTAGCGGGGGTTGATCCGGATGGCCTCCCTGTAGTGGTGCAGGGCATTCTCCTTCCGGCCTGCCGAGGCATAGTAGTTGGCCAGGTTGAAGTGGCTGCCCGACGAATTCGGGTTGATCCGGATCGCTTCCCGGTAATGCGAGGCTGCTTCCTCGAGCTTCCCCGCGCGATTCAGGGCTACCCCGAGGTTCGTATGGGCCAGGCTGTTGCGCTCCGTCACGCGCAGGGCGTGCTCGAACAGCGTCGTGCTGTTCTTCCAGTACGCAAGCTGACTCCACGTCAGGATGGCCAGGGCCGGAAACACGACACCGGCCAGTGCCGCCAGAGCTTTCCTGCCCCAAGGCAGTCCGGCCGCGAGGTCAGTGACGCCCCAGGCCGCCGCGATAAACAGCCCGATATGAGGCACATAGGTGTACCGGTCGGCCATGGCCTGCATGCCCACCTGGACGATCCCGATGACTGGAACCAGCGTCCCGAGATACCAGAACCACCCCACGAGGGCGTAAGGGAAACGCTTCCTGAAGAGCACGCACAGGAGGGTGAGGGCGGCGAGCAGCGCCGCTGCGCCCACCACCTTCCAGGCTGCAATTTCCGATGGGTAGGGGTAAAAGACGGCGAGGTCCTGGGGGAAAAGGGTCTTGAAGAGATAGGACACGCAGGATACGAGCGCATTGCCCAGGCGGGTTCCCAGGGGGATCGCGTCCAGGGGGCTCATGGCGCCTCCCCCCTGCTGCACCGCGTAGGTCACGACGGAAGAAACGGCCGAGAGCGCGAAGAGGGGGATCTTCTCCGACACCAGGCCCCAGGGGATGCCGGTTCCTTGCCTCTCCGGCTCGGGATCGGGAGCAGCCTGGACGGGTCGTGCGGTTTGTTTCTTTCGCTTCTTCGCCTTCTTCGTCGGAAGGACGGCCTGCTCCTCCCGAACGGGTCCGGAAGGGACCGGAACGGATCGATCGAAACGGCCCAGGGGCCAGTAGTCCAGCAGCAGAAGCAGAAACGGAAGGGTCACGAGCATGGGCTTGGAGAGAAGGCCCAGGGCAAAGAAGACGAGGACCGGAAGTCCCTTGAGCAGACTCGGGCTGCGGGCATACCGGACATAGAACCACAGGGTCCAGAGCATGAAAAAGGTGCTGAGGACATCCTTTCGTTCGGCCACCCAGGCCACCGATTCCACGTGCAGGGGATGAAGGGCGAAGAGAAATGCAACGGCGGCGCTCTTCCCGATCGTCGCCGTCATCCGGTGCAGGACGAGAAAGAGCAGGAGAGAATTGGCCGCGTGAAAGAGAAGACTCACCCAGTGATGGCCCCGCGGGTCCATTCCGAAGAAGGTCACGTCCAGCAGGTGGGAAATCCACGTGATCGGGTGCCAGTTGCTGGCATGGGTCGAGACGAAGGCCCAGGCGAGACTTCCCGCCGTGAGCCCCCCTCGGACATGAGGGTTCTGCGTGACGTACTGTTCATCATCGAGATTGACGAACTCGTGGCTGCCCACTTGCCAAAACACGGCAAGCGTCACCAGCACGAGAAGCAGCGGGATCGCCAGGGTCCATTGTCTGGAGGTCATTCGTTTTGGGCCTGTCTGACCGGTTCGAATCGAAAGGCTCGCATCCCGTTCCCGTGCGCCGGTCACCGGTACGGCGCCATGACCTCGCCGAAGCCCGCGAGGGAGTTGGCGATGGTCTCGTCCGCGACGCAATAGGCGATCCGGAAGTGACCGGGCGCGCCGAAGCCGCTGCCGGGCACGGTGAGAATATTCTTCTTCTGCAGCGCCCGCACGAACTCCACGTCGTCCCCGATCGGCGATTTCGGGAAGAGGTAGAAGGCGCCCTCGGGCCTGGTGAACTCGTAGCCGAGGGCGGCCAGGCCGTTACACAGGAGGTCCCGCTTGCGCCGGTACTCCGCCACGTTGACCTCCACGTCCAGGACCTTCGGCAGGACCCGCTGGATGAAGGCTGGCGCGTTGACGAACCCCAGCGTGCGGTTGCACAGGACAAGGCCCCCCAGGAGCAGGTCGAGGCCGTCGTTCGCGGGGTTCACGGCGATAAAACCGATCCGCTCGCCGGGGATGGAGAGCGTCTTGGAGAAGGAGTTCGCGATCAGGCTGTGCCGGTACGCCTTCAGCAGGCTCGGGACTTTCACGCCGTCGTAGACGATCCTGTCGTAGGGCTCGTCGGAGATGAGATGGATCGCCCGGCCGAACTTCTTCCCCTTGTCTTCCAGCAGCGATGCCAGGGCCCGGATCGAGGCCTCGTCGTAAACGCGTCCTGTGGGGTTGTTCGGCGTATTGATGAGAACGGCCCGGGTCTTCTCCGTGACGGCCTCCTCGACGGCCCAGAGGTCCAGCGAGAAGTCTCCCCTCGACTTGACCAGCTTGACGACCCCCCCGTGGTTGTCCACGTAGGACTGGTACTCGACGAAGTACGGGACGGGGATGATGACCTCGTCGGCGGGATCAAGCAGGGTCTTCAGGATCACGTTGAGGGCCCCGGCGGCCCCGCAGGTCATGATGACGTGATCGGCGCCGATTTCCACGCCGTGGTCACGGCTCAGCTTCGCCGCCACGGCGGCGCGGGTCTCCGGAAGCCCTGCATTGGGCATGTAGCCGTGCACGCCGGGCCGGTCGTCCTTTGCCGCCTCCAGGAGGGCCCTCTTCAGCTCGGGCGGAGGGTGCACGTTCGGGTTGCCGAGACTGAAGTCGAACACGTTTTCCGCCCCATACTGCTGCTTGAGCCGGATCCCGTCCTCGAACATCCTTCGGATCCACGAGGATTTCGTTATCGCCCCTTCGATCTTCTTCGATACCGCCACGGTTCGCTCCTTTCAACAAAACAGGCACAAGGCAATAGGCAACAGGCATGAGGAATTGCAGGAGTCGCTTTTCCGATGCCCGGTGCCTGATGCCTTTGTTTGACTAACACATCCGCCTTGCGCCCGTCAACAGCAGAGTCCCGAAACTGCTTGACATTTCGCGGCCCTTCTTCTAACATGCCGACCGGTTCGTAGGGGGTACCCGGAGGCCATGATCATCCAGAAGCCCGGAAGAATCGTCGAGGGGCTCTACGCGCTTGCAGACATCGACCTGCCCGCGTGGCTCGTGTCGGCCGAAACCCCGTCGCTTTTCGACGCCGGCATCACCTTCATGGGCCCCTCCTACATCCGCGAGATCCGCCGGTACCTCGGCGACGAGAAACGCCTGCGCTGGATCTTCATCACGCACGCCCACTTCGATCACGCCGGGACGGCCCCCTATCTCAAGCGCCGCATCCCCGGCCTCAAGGTGGCCGCAAGCCGCATGGCCGCCGATATCGTCAAGAAACCCAACGCCGTCAACCTGATCCGCAGCCTCAGCCGCGACTACGAGGAGCAGCACAAGGCGCTTTTCGGGGACGAGGACATCGGCTTCGACGCCCTCGAGGTGGACCGCGTCCTCGAGGACGGCGAGACGGTCGACCTGGGCGGCGGATGGGCCTTCCGCGTCATCGCCACGCCGGGACACACCCGTGACGGCCTCTCCTTCTACTTCCCGAGCATCAAGGCCCTCATCTGCGGCGAGGCCGCGGGCGTGCCCGACCGCAACATCCGGATTCACCCGGAATTTCTCGCGAGCTACAGTGACTACGTGGCCTCGCTCGAGAAACTGGCGGACCTGGACGTGGAGATCATCCTGCTCAGCCATTTCTATATTCTCACTGGTCCAGATGCGCGGGGATATATGAAGAAATCCCTCGAAAGCACCGTCGCCTTTTCGAATCGGATTCGGAGATACCTCGACGAGGCCGGCGGAAGCCAGGAGACCGTTGTCCGGCGCATCTTCGAAGAGGACCACCAGGGCACGGGCGCCATCCAGCAGGCCGAGAGGCCCTACCTGATCAACCTCGCGGCCAAGGTGAAGGCCGTGGCCGAGAATAAGTGACCGGGTGGTTTCTTCGGTAACCGTGGCAAGTGGATGCCCTTCGGCATTGGACACTTCGCCCGGGGAACCAGGAAGAGCAGAAGTTAGGAAGCTACGAAAATAATGTTTCATCCACTCTGCGCTTCCGCTCTTCGTCACTTCTTCATCTCGAATCCAATTGCCGTGGCCCGGCGCCAAGGCATTTATTCGTCGCCCCGTGCGGGCGCGATGGAGAAAACACGGGAGAGAGACGCATGATCATCACGAAAGGAGCGAGAGGTACATGAACATCCTGATCTTCGGACCCAACGGCAGCGGCAAGGGAACCCAGGGCGCTATCGTCCAGAAGAAGTACGGCGTTCCCCACATCGAGACGGGGGTGATCTTCCGCGAGAACATCGCGAAGGGAACAGAACTCGGCAGGAAGGCAAAGGCATTCATCGACCGGGGCGACCTGGTGCCCGACGACATCACGATCCCCATGATCCTGGACCGGCTCCAGGAGCCTGACTGCGCGAAAGGCTGGCTCCTCGACGGGTTCCCCCGCAACCTCGCCCAGGCCGAGGCCATGTGGAAGGCCCTGCAGGAGCGCAACATGAAGCTCGACTTCGTCGTCGAGATCCTGCTTGCCCGCGACATCGCGAAGAAGCGCATCATGGGGCGGAGGCTCTGCCCGAAGGACAACAACCACCCGAACAACATCTACATCGAGGCCATCAAGCCCGCCGAGAAGGACGGCAAGATGGTCTGCAGGGTCTGCGGCGCCGACAATCTCAAGACCCGGGCCGACGACCAGGACGAGGCCGCCATCGACAAGCGCCACGGCATCTACTACGACACGAAGACGGGGTCGCTTGCGGCCGTGAATTTCTTCAAGCAGCGCGTCAGGGTCATCGAGGTGGACGGCACGCCCGGCGTGAAGGAGGTCTCCGAGGACCTCTTGAAAAAACTGGGTTGATTTTTCAGTCCTTTCAATGTAAAGCATGGTCCTCCCGTCGGGATGGGTCTCGGCGGGAGGATTTTTTTAATCCATGATCATCAGATGAGTGCCACGAAACAATTTTGCCGGCTCAAAAGCGCTTTGCGACGGTTCTAAGCTTCCTTCACTGCTCCGCCACAAACTCGCCCTGCGGTCTCAGACATGTGGCCTCGCGGCCGTTCCGGTTCGCTAAGAACCGTTCGCGCAAAGACGCTTTGAACGAGCCTTGCAAAACCTTTTCGCGGCCCTCTTGAGGCAAATTATCATCGCCATGGAAAACATCCGCAACTTCAGCATTATCGCCCACATCGACCACGGCAAATCGACGCTGGCCGACCGGCTCATCCAGCACACGGGAATGATCGAAGACCGCAACTTCCACGACCAGCTGCTCGACAACATGGACATCGAGCGTGAGCGCGGGATCACGATCAAGAGCCAGGCCGTCGCCCTTCCCTACCGCGCAAAGGACGGGCGGGACTACATTCTCAACCTGATCGACACGCCGGGCCATGTGGATTTCACGTACGAGGTGTCGCGGTCTCTGGCCTCCTGCGAGGGGGTGCTCCTGCTGATCGACGCCTCCCAGGGCGTACAGGCCCAGACGATCGCCAACCTCTACCTGGCCATGGAGCATAACCTGGCCGTCATCCCCGTCATCAACAAGATCGACCTCCTGACGGCGGACGTGGACCGTGTCCTGGAGCAGATCGATGCCGAACTGGGCCTCGACCCCTTCAGCCACATCAGGTGCTCCGCCAAGCAGGGCATCGGGATCGAAGAGGTCCTCGAGGCGATTGTCGAGCGCATCCCGCCCCCAAAAGGCGACCCGTCGAAGCCCCTCTCGGCGCTCATCTTCGACGCCCAGTACGACTCGTTCCGGGGCACTGTCATTCACTGCAGGGTCTTCGACGGCGCAGTCCGGCCCGGCGACGTCATCCGGTTCATGTCCAGCGGCACCACATACAGGGTGGAGGAGGTCGGGCGCTTCGCCCTTGCTCGCCTGAAAAAGGACGCCCTCTGTGCCGGAGAGGTGGGCTACCTGATTGCCGGAGTCAAGACGGTGGCAGACGTCCGGATCGGCGACACGATCACGCACGACGACCGGCCCGCCGGGAATGCGCTTCCCGGCTTCAAGGAGATCAAGCCCGTCGTCTTCTCCTCCATCTACCCCATCTCCTCGGAGGACTACGGGGACCTGGCGACGGCGCTGGAAAAGTACAAGCTCAACGACGCCTCCCTGGTGTACACGAAGGACTCCTCCGTGGCCCTCGGCCTGGGGTTCCGCTGCGGGTTCCTGGGGCTTCTTCACCTCGAGATCGTCCAGGAGCGTCTCGAGCGGGAGTTCGATCAGGCGATCATCCTCTCCGTCCCGAGCGTGCGATACCGTTTCACCCTCAAGGACGGCAGCGTCGTTCACGTGGACAACCCGGCCAACTACCCCGACCCGGCCACCATCGAGAAGGCCGAGGAGCCTTTCATCCGCGCCACCATGATCATGCCGGAAAAGTACCTCGGGGCCGTCATGAAGCTCTGCACGGAGAAGCGCGGCGTCAGCTCCACGATGAACTACCTCGGACCCGGCCGGGTGGAGCTCACCTACGAGATGCCGCTGGCCGAGGTGCTCTTCGACTTTTACGACCGGTTCAAGACGGTAACCCAGGGCTATGGCTCTTTCGACTACGACCTGATCGACTACCGGGAGGGCAGGCTCGTCCTCCTGGACATCCTCGTCAACGGCGAGAAAGTGGACGCCCTCTCCCAGATCGTCCACCGCGACAATGCCCGCCAGCGGGGTGTCCACGCCTGCGAAAAGCTCAAGGACGAGATCCCTCGGCAGCAGTTCAAGATAGCCATCCAGGGCGCCATCGGCGGCGAGATCATCTCCCGCTCCACGATCAGCCCTTTTCGCAAGGACGTGACGGCCAAGTGCTACGGCGGCGACATCACGCGGAAGCGAAAGCTCCTGGAAAAACAGAAGAAGGGCAAGAAACGCATGAAGATGGTGGGAACCGTGAGTATCCCCCAGAGCGCCTTTCTGGCGGTCCTGCAGTCCGACAACGACTGAAAAAGGACGGAAGTCAGGAAGTTCGGAAGTGAAGAAGAGCGGAAAAGAGAATGGATTCCTTCCACGCCGCTCTTCCGCTCTTCCGATGCTCCGCTCTTCCCCCCAAGTCCCCGGCACCGAGATAGCGATGGACGACAACAGGATCAGCACGGCCGCAGGGCTGTACATACACGTCCCCTTCTGCCGCTCGAAGTGCGCCTACTGCGATTTCTATTCGGTCACGGATGTCGGCCGCATCGACGGCTACCTCGAGGCTCTGTCCCTCGAGATGGAGCTCTACCGCGGTTTTGCCCCGGTTTTCGACACGGTCTACATGGGGGGCGGAACGCCGTCCTGCCTGCCGGCTGATCGTCTGGCGGACGTCCTGGCGCGCCTCCGATCGGCGTTTCCGGTCTCTCCCGGATCCGAGATCACCGTGGAGGTCAACCCCGGCGACGTCGACACGGCGTGCTTGGAGCGCCTTCGAGAGGCCGGCTTCAACCGCGTGAGCGTCGGGGTGCAATCCTTCGACGACGCGATCCTGACGACCCTCGGGAGGCGCCACGGCGGTCGCGAGGGACGCGAGGCCGTCGATGCGGCACGCAGGGCCGGGTTCGACAACCTCTCCATCGATCTCATCTACGGGGTGCCTGGGCAGTCCCCCGAAGGCTGGCGGGAGACGATGGAAAGCGCCCTGGCCGTCAACCCCGAGCATTTGTCGTGCTATGAGTTGACCCTCGAGCGGGGCACTCCCCTGCACCGCCGGGTCGAAGCGGGGCAGCTGACCCTGGCGGATGAAGACGAGGCTTACGGCTTTTTCTCGGCGACATCGGAATTTCTCGAGGGCCGCGGGTACATCCATTACGAGGTCTCCAATTTCGCCCGCACGGGGGCCCTGATCTCCCGCCACAACCACAAGTACTGGGATCACACCCCCTACCTGGGCCTAGGGCCGTCGGCCCATTCCTTCCGGGGATGCCGGCGGTGGTGGAATCGGCGCGACCTGCCCCGCTATATCAGCGATCTCCGGGCAGGGCGTGCGCCGGTTGACGGGCAGGAGGAGCTCTCGCAGGAGCAGCTCCGGATGGAGGCCCTCTATTTCGGCTTCAGGACGAAGCGGGGGATTCACGGTCCCGCGTTCCGGGAGCGCTTCGGGATGGACCTGCTGCGGGAAGAGGGCGCTGCCCTGCGTGGCCTGCGCGACGAGGGATTGATTCGTCTCGACGGGGAGGTTCTCACGCCCACCCGGCGAGGGCTGGCGCTGGCGGACCGGCTCTGCCTGCTGTAAAAAATTCAAGGAAATGCTTGATTCCTGCAGAAGAATGTGAGAGTAAATAACGCTTCGGATTCGGCAGGATAACCCGCACGAGGTGAACTATGGGGAGTGTCGTCAAAAAAAGAAGGAAGAAGATCAGCAAGCACAAGTACCGCAAGCGCCTGAAGGCCAACCGCCACAAGAAGCGTTAACGCCATCGGGGAAACCCCGCGGCACGTCCGCGGGGCCCCCGATGTCCCATCCCGCCTTCACGAAGGGCCCGGCAAATCCGAAGACACCGGCGTGTCAGACCGCAAGCGAGGCAAGGGCCGCAACAGCCATGCCCCGCCAGACGGGGAACCGGAACGCCGAAAGACCTTTGGACGAGACGATTCTTCCCGGACCGATCGGGATTGGATCCATGGTGATCGCCCCCCGAGACAAACAGATTCTGTCCACCGTCGCCGCCCTGTTTGCATTCCGGCTTCTCACGATCAACGAGATCCAGTTGGCCCCCGACGAGGCCTACTACTGGTACTGGGGGCAGCACCTCTCGCTGTCGTACGCCGACCACCCGCCCATGGTCGCCTGGGTGATGTCGTTTTTCACGTCTCTGTTCGGCAACGGGGAACTTTTCGTCCGTCTCGGCGGATTTCTCCTCGCTGCCGCCGCCCTGTTCTTTCTGTGGGGCTCCGCGAGGGCTCTCTTCCCTACCCTTCGCGAGCTTCCCGGCGATCTCGTTCTCGCCCTCAACCTGACCCTGCTCTTCCCGACAGGCTGCATCGTCCAGACGCCGGACACGCCCATGCTCTTCTTCTGGGCCGCCGCCGTCTGGTGCGGGAGCCGGATCGTTGCGGGCGGGCCCGGATGGTGGTGGTATGCCTGGGGAACGGCGCTCGGCCTGGGGCTTCTGAGCAAGTACACCATGATCCTGCTCGTCCCCTGCACGTTCGGATTTCTCCTGCTCTGCCCGTCCGCCAGGCGCTGGCTTCTCCGCAAGGAGCCCTGGCTTGGCCTTTTCATCGCGTTCGTTCTATTCTCGCCCGTGCTCTACTGGAACGCTCAGCATGACTGGCTCTCCTTCACCTACCAGCTCCGGCAGGGGTTCACGCCGAGACAGAAGGCCGTCCCCCTAAAGCTTCTCGAATACCTCGGCGGCCAGGCCGGCGTCGTCACCCCGATCCTGTTCCTCGCCTTCGTTGGCTACAGCGTCAGGGCCCTGCGGGTCTGCATGGAGAGGGAACAGCCGCCCTATCTCTACCTCCTCATGCTCTCATGGCCCGTGCTCCTCTTCTTCGGCATCTCCACGGCCCTGGGCAAGGTCGCCGAGGCCAACTGGCCGGCACCGGCCTATATCGCCGGGTTCATCCTTGCCGGCGCCGTTTATCGAAACGTCTACGCGTCAAGGCCCTTCCACCGCCGCCTGCTGGCCTCCGGCCTCGCTCTGGGCCTTGCGGCCGGTCTGGTGGTGCAGGCCCATCTCACCCGGCCCTTCCTTCCCATCCCCCCCCAGAAGGACCAGGTCCGGCAGTTTCACGGCTGGCGCGATCTGGGCGCGCAGGTCCGCCGCATCATCGAAGAGCATCCATCCGAACGCGGCTACATCCTTGTTTCCGACAAAGGGACCACGGCGGCCGAGGCCGTCTTCTACAGCGGGGCGCGCATGACGGGGCTGGATCTCTTCCAACCGGAACGGTACGTCTTCCTGGGAGATCTGTCGGCACTGCGAGGGAAGGACGCCGTCCTGGTGCTCCACGGGTCCAGCGAGGCCGGCCTGAAACGATACGAAGGGTACTTCGACTCCATCGAACCCGCGGGGGCCCACGACTGCCTGTTCCGCGGGGAGAAGATCGACGGGCTCAGCGTGAAGCTCTTCGTCGGCAGAGGCTTTACGGGAAGCTGGCGCCGTTTCCTCTTACCCTCTTACCCTCACACCTTCTTGCCATCCTTCCCGGAGCGCACCCGGAACGTCCAGACGTGGTTGATCACGTAGTTCAGGACCGCCGAGATTCCGATGGCCAAGAAGTTGGCCAGCTCCAGGAACATGAATCGCCTGAGAACATTCGTGAACAGGATCTGCAGGGCGATGGCAAGCGAGCAGGACGTGCAATACTGCAGGAATTGGACGATGATCGAAGCCCGGCCGCGGATCCTCCGGTCGCCCCACGTCCATGCCCGGTTCCACAGAAAGTTGTGCACCGTGGCAATGAAGATGCCCGTCACGAGGGCCAGGTTCGCTCGGATGTCCGCGGACTCGATTCCACGATACACGAACTTGTCGGTGACGTAGAGCACGCTGACGTTGACAATCGTGCCCGCAAACCCGACAGCTCCGAATTTTGCGAAGCGCTGCCTGACCAGCCACTCCCCTCCGGGCAGCCGTGAAACGGCGTTCTTGACGGCCTGCTTGAAACGCAGCAATCCGCTCACTGAGCCGGACCCTCCCCCAGCATCTCCAGTGCGCAGGCCAGAACGGTCCTGGGCTCGATGACCTTGAGGCACCGGTTGTCGCCGTCGCAGGGCGAATTGCGGTGGTTGTACGCCGTCAGGCAGGGCGAACAGGCAAGCCCGCTGAAGAGCACCTTCGCACGGGGACTGTTGGGACCGTACAGCACAGGGGTCTCCGGTCCGAAGAGGAGGATCGAGCGGATGGGCGTCATGGCCGCGAACTGGCCAGGGCCGCCATCGTTGGTCACCAGCAGAGAAGCAAAGTGAAAGATGACCAGGAGCTCCCGGATGGACTTCGTGTAGCCCGTGAGGTCGACACACAGCGGTGATTGGCAGTGCTCCAAAATGGATCTCGCCAGGGGCTTGTCTTCGGGCATCCCGATGACGGCCACGGCGTATCCCCTATCCACGAGCGCCTGCGCCGTCTCGGCGAAGGACTCGAGGGGCCAGGCCCGGATGGGCAGGATTCCCCCGCTGGGGTACAGCAGCACCAGCTTCTTGCCTTCCACGGCGGGGAAGTCGCCGTACAGTCTTTTCTGCATCGCCTGCTGTTCGCCTTCCCGCAGGCGCATGGCGGGGGCTGCCTTCGGGACGCCGTCGTAGGTCTCGAACTTGTTCTTCGGCACCGCGCGAGAGTCGATGGCATCGACGAGGGCCAGGAACTGGTCGCTGATGTGGCGGTAGGGGTTGTACAGGACGGGCCGGTTGATGAAGTCTCCCCTGTATAGACCCTCCATGGTGTGGCGGTGAAACCCCGCGCGGACGGGCGCACCGCTGAGCAGGGCGAAAATGCTGCTCACGCGCGCGAAGAGCTCGCAGTCGATGACGACGTCGAATCGCAGCTCCCGCATCTTCCGGACGGCCGCCAGGCTGTCCCCGGCAAGCCTCCGCAGGGAGCGATCGCCGAGCGTCATGACGTTTTCCGGGGGGATCACCTCCAGGAGGTCCAGGATCTCCCGGTTCTTTTCGAAGACGAGGGCGTGAATCGAGGCCTTCGGGTATTTCTCTCGGATCCGGCGGAACATGGAGCTTCCCAGCACGAGGCTGCCCATCTCCGAGAGCAGGATGATCAGGATCCGCCCCGGCGGCAAGGTCACGTCCCGTCCGCCTCTGAAGAGGGACAACGCCCTGCAGATCAGCGGTCCGACGGCCTGATCGATTTTTCTCTGTGTCCCGACATCCATGTCCGCTTGCGGACTCCCGCCGCTTCCGTTGTCCGGCGGCCGGCTCGACGCTCGGCCCCCTCCTCGTCCCCTGGGTCACGAATCAGTCTTCCGGGCGGCTCGACGGCAGCCCCTCCCGATCGAGCCGGAACAGGTAATAGAGGGAAAGCCCGGTGAGGTAGACCAGGATGCCCGACCAGATCACGTCGGTCAGGAAATGGCCTCCCTGGATCATCCTGGCCAGCCCCATCAGCGCGCCGTAGAGGAGCCCGGCCGCCAAGGCCCTTCTGGCCCGTCCCGGGGATGTCTTCCTGAACACGAAGAACGGAGCCAGGACGAAAAATCCGATGGCTGCGTGCCCGGACGGAAACGAGCGCCCCTGTCCCTGCCCCCCCGGGCTCCAGAAAGGGCGGAAAACCTCCGTTCCGCCGAACTGCACGATGTCCGCCGGCCTCGGCCTGCCCCAGTGGTCCTTGAAGACGGTGTTTACGATCAGGCCGGGACCCAGGGCCAGAAATGCAACGACGAAAAGAGCGGCCGCCCTGTAGTGCCGCAGCCGCTCGACGAAAAAACCGAGCACGAAAGCGGTCACGCCCAGCGTGCCGAGGGCCAAGGCGGGGATGTTGCCGTAGCGGTAGAGGAATTCCCAGGGCTCGCGGCCTCCCTGGGGCCAGCCCGCGCCGGGCACGTAGAACAGGGCCGCGACGGCCAGATCGGCGCCCGCCGCCTGCAGAACAACCGTAGTGGCCGCAACGGACAGCAGGGGGATGAGGAATTCGAGGAGCAGGCCTCTGTTCATCTCTCTTCATGAAAAAAGGGCCTCCTGCGAGGCGCCTTGTCGTCGCGGTCAATAAACCACACCTGCGTCGCCCAGTCAACTGTTTTGCCGTGGGATTCCGGCACATTACGGCCGCTGCGCCCGGCATGTTGCCGCTTGACAGGGAAACGGATTTTCATCACAGTATCTCCTCCGGGACAGATCCTGCCGAAATCTCGTCCCCCGCCGCGTTGCAAACGCGCGAAAGGAGCGCTGCCATGGAAACTCCTCCGCCCCCCCGGGACCTCACCCGCACGACACTGGCGGTGCTTTTTATCGGGGTCCTGATCGCGGCCAATCTCTGGATCCTGAAACCCTTCCTGGCGCCGCTCGTCTGGGCCGTCATCATCGTCGTGGCCTCCTGGCCGATTCTCATCGGGCTTGAGTGTCGGCTTGGCGGCAAAAGGGGACCAGCCGTGGCGATCATGACGCTGGGACTGCTTGCCCTTCTGATTGTGCCGATCCTGCTGGCCGTCTCGACCCTTATCGACAATGTCGATCGCGTGACGGCCCTCGCGCAGACCCTCGAGAGGGAGGGGCTCCCCCCGATGCCCGCATGGGTTTCGGGAATACCGCTGATCGGTCACCGGACTGCCGAGGCATGGAACGAACTGGCCTCCGCTGGGTCCGAGGGCCTCGTCTCTAGGCTGACCCCCCATTTCAAGGACATTGTGAGCTGGTTCGCCGGTCAGGCGGGAGGAATCGGGATGATGATCGTCCAGTTCCTGCTCACCGTCGTCATCGCCGCAATCCTCTACTCCCGCGGCGAAACTGCGGCGGATACCGTGAGACGCTTTGTCCGCCGCCTTGCCGGCCAGCGAGGGGACGATGTGACGGTCCTCGCCGGAAGGGCCATCCGCGGCGTCGCGCTCGGCGTCGGGTTGACCGCTCTCGCACAGTCTGTTCTCGGTGGCATCGGTCTTGCCGTGGCGGGAGTCCCCGCCGCGACGGTGCTGACGGCCGTCATGCTGCTGCTCTGCATCGCACAGCTGGGGCCCGGGCTTGTCCTGGTCCCGGCTGTCATCTGGCTTTTCTGGAGCGGTGAGACCCTCTGGGGCACCCTCCTCCTGGTCTGGACGGTGATCGTGGGAACCATGGACAACTTCCTGCGCCCCCTGCTCATCAGGAAGGGCGCCGACCTGCCCCTTCTGCTGATCTTTGCCGGGGTGATCGGGGGTCTTCTGGCCTTCGGCATCATCGGCCTGTTCATCGGCCCCGTCGTGCTCGCCGTGACGTATACCCTGCTGGGAGCCTGGATTGCCGACACGATCGCCGGGACCGGGGGCACTCCCCCTCCTGCATAGCCCCGGCAGGACTCCCCGGCCGCGCGCGTCGGCTCGTCAGCCGGCCACCGCCCGGGGCTCTCGCTCAGCGGCCCCGTTCGAAGCCGTTGCCCGACAGGAAATGCTTCACGTCCCTGAAGCTGCGGTACTTGCGGACGCCCTTCCGCGCCTTCGCCGACAGGCGCGTCCAGAGGATCCCCTTGGCGAACACGAGATCCGCCTTTCCGGCCGGACACAGGTCGGAGTACCCGTCACCCACATAGAGGATCGTTCCGTAGTCCGCCCGGCAGGACTCGAGAATGCCGCTCTTGCAGGTCCCGCACCGGCTGCATGCCTCGTTGGCATAGGGAAACTCGATGGCCCGCGGCTTGCCCGACTCGAAGGTCATGACGTTCGAGTAGAAGGGGATCTCCGCGAGCCCGTGCCTCCTGAGGACGAAATCGATGTAGAAGTCCAGTCCGTCGGAAACGACCTTGACGTCGACCCCCCGCTCCCGGCAGAAGGCGTAGAACTCCCCGAAGTGAGGATCGACAACGGTGTTTTCCGCCACAAACCGCAGCATGTCCTCCCGGTTGCCGTCCAGGATCGCGCAGATGCGTCCGTAGGCCTCGAGGGACCCGATCCTGCCCTCGCAGTAATCGCGGTCGATGTCATCCCAGCCTTTTCCGCTGAACTTCAGCAGCACTTCGTATCCGACGTCGGTGAGGCTCAGCGTCCCGTCAAAGTCGGTCAGGACGAGGAGCGGTTTTTTCGATGACATCGCGGCGGACCGCCTCCTTCAGGACTCTTTTTTTCTCAGGTACTTGAAGTAGACGAACACGAGCGCAATCAAAACGACCGACCGGATCACGTTCAGCGTCACGTCGCCCACGTGGCCGAACCAGTTCTCGAAGAAGAGGAACAGCAGCCCCGCTGCCCCGATGATCCAGCCCCCCGCGTCCCTCGGGCTCTGGACGAGCGTAAACAGGGCAAATACGAGGATCAGGATGGGCCAGCTCTTGTCCAGGCTGTAGACGCCCAGTGCACTCAGCAGCGCCAGCACCCCCAGAGTCAGCAGGATCACCGCTCCCGACGCGATTTTCATCTTCTCCTTCGCTTCCACGCTCGATCCTCCTTTCCGCGGGCTCGACTCGTCCGCTTATGCCGTGCCCTTGTCTTCTTTCTTGAACATGAGGTTCAGCATGTCGATGGGGATCGGGAACACGGTTGTCGTGTTGTTCTCCGTCCCGATCTGCACCAGCGTCTGCAGGTACCGGAGCTGCAGGGCCATGGGCTGCTGCTGCATCACGGCGGCGGCCTCGGAGAGTTTCTGGGCGGCCTGGTACTCGCCCTCGGCGGCGATGACCTTGGCCCGGCGCTCGCGCTCCGCCTCGGCCTGCTTCGCCATGGCCCGCTGCATGTCGGGCGGCAGGTCGATATACTTCACCTCGACATGGGTCACCTTGATCCCCCAGGGATCGGTGCTTCGGTCCAGGATTTCCTGGATGTGCAGGTTGAGCTTCTCCCGCGAGGCCAGGATCTCGTCGAGCTCCACCTGGCCGCAGACGCTTCGAAGCGTCGTCTGCGCGAGCTGCGAGGTGGCATAGAGAAAGTTCTCCACCTCGATGATCGCCTTCATGGCCTCGACGACGCGGAAATAGACGACGGCGTTGACCTTGATGGAAACGTTGTCCCGCGTGATGACGTCCTGCGAGGGGACATCCATGGTGATCGTCCGCATGTCCACGCGGACCATGCGGTCCACGACGGGAATGAGGATGATGAGGCCGGGCCCCTTGACGGGAATGATCCGGCCCAGCCGGAAAATGACGGCCCTTTCATATTCGTTGAGGATCCGGATCGCAGCGGCCAGAAACATGACTGCCAGGACAACGAGGACGAGTATGGTGTACATGGAAACCCCCTTTACGAGCGTTCTTCAACTTCGATGTTCAACCCCTTGACGTCGACGACTTGGACTTTTTTCCCTTTTTCAATGGGCGCCTTGCTGAATGCGTTCCAGTATTCGCCGCGGATGAGCACCTTCCCTTTTTCGTGAACCGCCGAGGCCGCCTCCCCGAGAACGCCGATCATCCCTTCGCTGCCGGTGGCGACCCTGCGCATCTGGGCCCGGACGGCAATCGAGATGACCCCGGCGAAGAACAGGGAGACGATCGCCACCGTCGGGACCAGCACGCTCCAGGACACGCGCAGGGCCGGGTCCGGCGACTCGAAGAGCATGATGGAGCCGAGGGCAAGCGAGACGACGCCGCCCATGGTGAGGACCCCGTGGCTGACCACCTTGATCTCGGCGATGAACAGGGCCACGGCCAGGAGGATCAGCAGGATACCGGCATAATTCACGGGAAGGGTCTGGAAAGCGAAAAACGCCAGGATCAGGGAGATGGCGCCGATGATCCCCGGCAGGACGACCCCCGGGGAGGAAAACTCGAAATACAGCCCCGCGAGGCCAAGCAGGAACAGGATGAAGGCGATGTTCGGGTTCGAGATGGTGATGAGCACCTTCTCGCGGAATCCCATCTCCTTGCGGTTGAGTTCGGCACCTTTCGTTTTCAGGGTCTTGCTCCCGGCGGCGAGCTTCACCTCGCGCCCGTCGATTTTGACGAGCAGGTCGGCCATGTCGGCGGCGACGAGGTCGATGACCTTCAGTTTCAGGGCCTCCTCGGCCGTCACGGACACGCTCTTGCGGATGGCCTCCTCGATCCAGTCGGCATTGCGCCCCTTCTGCTCGGCAATCCCCCGACCGTAGGCCACCGCGTCGTTTTCGACCTTTTCCATCATGGTCTCGTCCGCCTTCCCGATGCCCATGGCCACGGGGTGCGCCGCCCCGATGTTCGTCCCGGGGGCCATGGCCGCAACGTGGGCCGAAATCGTGATGAGCACACCCGCCGAGGCCGCCCTGGCCCCGGAGGGCGACACGTAGACGACGACGGGGACGGTTGCGTTGAGGCACTCTTTAATGATGTCACGCATCGACAGATCGAGCCCCCCGGGCGTGTCGAGCTGGATGACGATGGCCTCCGTCCCGCTCTCGGCGGCCTGCCGGATGCTCTTCACGATGTATTCCCCGATGGGCGGCGTGATGACCTCGCTGACGGTGATGACATCGACGACCCGCTTTTCCCCGGCCGCCTGAAGAACGACACCGGGCGACAGCGCGGAAAGGAGCAATGCGGCGGCGGCAAGCAGAACCGTCGTTTTTACGGGCAAGATTATTTTCATTCTTCACCCTCTCAGGACCTTCATGATTTTCTGCACGTCTTCCCAGACCATCTTCTTCGCGCCGGGGTTGCGCAGGAGGTAGGCCGGGTGATAGGTCGGCATGAGTCTGCGCCCGTGGTAATCGTGGAACCTTCCCCGGATCGCCGAGATCGGCGACTCGGTCCGCAGCAGCGTCTTGGCGGCAAACGTCCCGAGCGCGCAGATGATTTCCGGGTCTATGGCGTCCAGCTGCTTCAGCAGGAACGGTTCGCACGCGGCGATCTCGTCTTCCCCGGGGTTGCGGTTCCCGGGCGGCCGGCATTTCAGGATGTTGCAGATGTAGACGTCCCGGCGCTCGAGCCCCATGGCGGCGATAATCTTCGTGAGAAGCTGCCCCGCCCGGCCCACGAAGGGTCGGCCCTGACTGTCTTCCTCCTCCCCCGGGGCCTCGCCTACGAAAACGAGCCGCGCTTTTGCGCTGCCTTCGCCGAAGACGAGATTCTTCCGGGTGCGATGGAGCGGGCACCGGGCGCATTCACCCAGTTCCGCGCGAACCCCTAGGAGGTCGGGGGGCCCTTTCGTCAAGACCGTTCTTTCCGCGCTGTCCGCAGGAGCCGCCGTCGCAGACCTCTCGGCCCGCATGCACCCCGGCCTCCTGATCCTGAGGCGTGACACCGGGAGGTAGGCATCCTGTTCGCCGGCGACATGGCGCCTCAGGGCACTCACGAGAAGGCGCAACTCGCCCCGCAGGTCATCCTCTCCGCGCACGCGCCGCCCCTTTTCGTGTCCCGATGAGTTCCGCAACGCGGTCCAGGATGCGGTGCGCTACATCCATCTTGTCCATCCGGGGAAGGTCCTCCGAGCCCCCCTCCCGGTCGAGGATCTTGACGATGTTCGTCTCTGCCGCAAACCCCGCGCCGGGCTGGGTGATGTCATTGGCCACGATGAGGTCCATGTTCTTTTCCCTGAGCTTCTTCGCGGCGTACTCGACGAGATGGTCCGTCTCGACGGCAAACCCCACGAGGACCCGGTCCCCCTTGACCTTCCCCACCTCTCTGATGATGTCCGGGTTTTTCTCCAGCCGGAACTCGAGGGGCCGGTCCGTTTTCTTGATCTTGGAGTCGGAAAAATCCGCGGGCCTGTAATCCGCCACGGCGGCGGACTTGATGACGACCGTCGCGTCTTTGAGGTTCTGCATGACCGCGTCGCGCATCTCGCGGGCCGAAACGACGGGCACGAACCGGACCCCCCGGGGCTCCGGCAGGCTCGTGGGCCCGCTGACGAGCGTCACCGCCGCCCCGCGTCTCTTCGCCGCCAGGGCCAAGGCATAGCCCATTTTCCCGGTGGAGTAATTCGTGATGAACCGCACGGGGTCGAAAGCCTCCCGGGTGGGCCCCGCGGTGACGAGGATGTGCTGCCCGCCGAGGTCCTTGGCCGTCAGGAGATCCTCCGCGTCCTCCGCGATGTCCTCGAGGCACGCGAGCCGGCCGTACCCCTCGGTCTTGCAGGCCAGCTCCCCGTAGCCCGCCTCGACGAACCGGTACCCCTTCGCGGCGAGTTTCTCCATGTTTTCGCGGACAATGGGGTTCGAATACATGTTCACGTTCATGGCGGGGCAGATGAGCACCGGCGCCCGCGTGGCCATGACGGTCGTGGTCAGCAGATCGTCGGCGATGCCGCCCGCGATCTTGCCGATCACGTTGGCCGTTGCCGGCGCCAACAGGACGAGGCTGGCGCTCTCGGCCAGGGAAATGTGCCCGATCTCCCACTCCCCCGTCAGCTGAAACGTGTCGACGGAGACGGGATTGCCCGTCAGCGTCTGGAAGGTGAGCGGGGTGATGAACTCCGTGGCGTTCCGCGTCATGATGACGTGGACGGCCGCCCCTCGCCTGATGAATTCCCGGGCCAGTTCGGCGGCCTTGTACGCCGCGATGCCGCCCGTCACCCCGAGGACGATTTTCTTTCCCTTCATCCGATTCTCTCCCGAAATGCCGACATCCTCCCGTGCAGTGGGCTGCCCCGCGCCGCCCCGGTGCCTGGACCCGGGGGCATGGCCTCTTTCCCATGCTCCTTGGGCCCTCTGCCCCGGGTCGTCTAACAAATATACCAATTCGCCCGTAACGTCAAGAAATGAAGGGATTTCCGGGTCGTCATGGGGCTTGAAATATTTTCGTTTCCGGGTATGATGGGCGGCGTTTCGGGTGCGTTGGACACCCACAAACCGTCTCCCGGGGGAACCAGTAGCCATGAACCGGATGTATTTGATCGCCGTTGCCGCTGTGATCGCGCTGGCAGGAGCCGCCTTCTGGGCCTTCAACACCGTGCTCGAATTCGAAAAACCCTCCGTCGTCTTGAAAGAGGAAGTCTCGACGATCGGGCAGTCAAGCGCCCTCGGACTGACCGTTGCGGACCGAAAGAGCGGGATCCGGAGCGTCACGATCACCGTCGGCCAGGACGGCAAGGAGACGGTTCTGCTCTCCGGCACATACCCCCGGGGCACGGTGGAGGAAACCCTGGTCATCGAGGTCGACCCGCGCGGCAGGGGCCTGAAGGACGGACCGGCGACCATCACGATCTCCGTCGAGGATCACTCCTGGCTCAGGAACCGCGGGACGCTCACCCTCGAGACATCGATCGACACCGTGCCCCCGCAGATCGGGCTGATCAGCACGGCCCACAACGTCAACGCCGGTGGAGCCGGCGTCGCGGTCTACCGGGTCTCCGAAGAGGTGACGATCACGGGCGTGAGGATGGGGGATCGTTTCTTCCGGGGCTATCCCTTCTCGATGCAGGGAAAGCCCTGCCATGTCGTTTATTTCGCGGTGCCGACTTCGGCGGGCAAGAGAGACAGCCGGATCCTGGTCACGGCGCGGGACAGGGCGGGGAACGAATCTTCCACGGTTCTGCCCCACCTCGTCCGGGAAAAGAAGTTCAAGTCGGACAGGATCACGGTCAGCAGGGCGTTCATCGAAAACCTCTCCCCGCCGTTCCGACGGCAGGATCCCCGCGTGCCGGCGACCCCGCTGGAAGCCTTCCTCTTTATCAACGAGAAGCTGCGGGATGAAAATGACAAGACCATCCGGGAGGCCTGCGCGAAGACGCAGCCCAGGGCCCTCTGGGACGGCGTGTTCCTGCGCATGAAGAACGCGGCCCCCATGGCCGGATTCGGCGAGGAGCGGACCTACTGGTTCGAGGGGATGGCCGTGAGCAAGAGCGCCCACCTGGGCGTCGACCTTGCCTCGACGGAGCACGCCCCCATCGAGGCCGCAAACAGCGGCGTCGTCGTGTTCGCGGGTCCCCTCGGGATCTACGGCAACGCCGTGATCGTAGACCACGGCCTGGGCCTCTGCAGCCTTTACGCGCACCTCTCCGAGATCACCGCGAAGGTCGGCCAGGCGGTGTCGAAGGGGGAAGCAATGGGAGCCAGCGGCAGCACGGGCCTCGCGAGCGGAGACCACCTTCACTTTTCCATGCTTGTCGGCGGCGAGTTCGTGAACCCGACCGAATGGTGGGACGCGCACTGGATCCGCGACAACGTGACGGGCAAGCTCACCGAGTCGGCCGCGCCGGCAGACGCTCCAACCGTGAAGGCCCAGCCCGTGAAGGCCAAGGCGAAACCCAAGAAGAAAAGGGCAACGCGATAGGCTCGGCGTACGGGGAACCGGGAAAGATCGGCCGCAGGAGAAACGAAAAGGATCAGGGAAAGTCCCCGATCCTTTTTTTTCGTTTAGAATTGCCTGCCCCCGGTCCCCGCGGCCTGTTCTTATGCCCGGTAGATGTCCCGGTGGGAGACGTTGATGAGATAATTTTTCACCGCGAAAAAGCGGGCCAGCTGCTTCGCCATGACGACCGAGCGGTGCTTGCCGCCCGTGCAGCCCAGCGCTACGTTGAGGCTCGATTTCCCTTCTTTCTCGTAGAGGGGGATCAGGAACTCCATCATGCCGAGCAGCTGCTGCAGGAAAGTCTGGCTTTCCTGCCACCCCATGACGTAGTCCTGAATCTTCTGATCCTCCCCGGTGAGGTGCTTCAGCTCCTCGATGAAATAGGGATTGGGCAGGAAGCGCACGTCCAGCACGAGATCCGCCTCGGCGGGAAGCCCGTACCGGTAGCCGAAGGACATGAGATTGATCACGAGCCTCTTCTCCGACGGGGAGGCCATGACGTGCCGCTGGACGACCTTCTTGAGCTGATGGACGTTGAACGACGAGGTGTCGACGACCTTGTCGGCCATCTCCCGCAGAGCCGAGAGCTTTTCCCGTTCCAGGGCGATCCCTTCCATGACGGTCCCGCGTTCGCACAGGGGGTGCGCGCGCCTGGTTTCCTGAAAACGCCTCAGGAGCGAGTCGTCACCGGCATCGAGAAAGAGAATCTCGATCCGGTGCCCCTGCTGTTTGAGCGCGGAGAAGATCTCCGGGTATTTTTCCAGGAAATAGCGCTCCCGCAGGTCCATCACCAGCGCGACCTTGCTGATCTCGCTGGCCGTGTCGGCCTGCATCTCGAGGAATTTGGGCAGGAGCGCCACGGGAAGGTTGTCCACGCAGAAGAAGCCCACATCCTCCAGGGCGCGAAGGGCCGTGCTCTTGCCGGAGCCGGACATGCCGGTGACGATCACGATTCTCAGGTTCTGCATGCGTCACCCCCGGGCGCGGGCTCGCGCCGGCGCAGGCCGGTCTCAGCAGGCTCGGGAAGGGAGAGGATACGAGGCGGCGCGGGAAGGGATCGGTACGGGGCCTTTCGGGGGATTCGCTCCATCGCTTAACGCCCTGTGAACGGCTCGGCAGCGGTTTGCAGGACGGCGCGCCGGCGTCCCGCGTCAATAGGATTCGTCCTTTTCGGCGATTTTCCGGTAGATCTCCTCCGCGTTTTCTGCAGCCATGAGATCGCTGCGGAATCCCGGATCCTTCAGCATGCGGGAGATCTTCGCCAGGGCCTTGAGGTGCTGGCCCGTCGAACTCTCCGGCGCCATGAGCAGGAAGAAGATATGAACGGGCTTGCCGTCGATGGCATCGAAATCGACCCCCTGACGGCTGCGGCCGAAGGAGATCACCAAGCGCTCCAGGCCTTTGAGCTTCCCGTGGGGAATGGCGATCCCGTCTCCGATGCCGGTGCTCCCCAGCTTTTCCCGCTCGAGCAGGACGTTGACCATGGCCCCGGGCGCGAGGCCCCTGTGATCGCGGCTCAAGACCTCCGACAGCTCCGCCAGGACCGCTCGCTTGGAGACCGAATTCAATTCCTCGATGATGTAGTCCCTGTTGAACAGGTCGGTGATCTGCATGGAAAAGTCTCGCCGATTCAGCTGTTGGCCTCCAGCAGCGCGAAATTGCCGTCTTCCCGGCGGTAGATGACGCTGATATTTTCCGACAGGGCATCCCGGTAGATGACGAAACGGTTCCTGGAGCCCTCCATCTCGATCATGGCCTCCTCCAGGGACATGGGCTTGAGCACGACCTTGCGCGTCTCGACAACCCTCGAGCGCGGCTCGTCCTCGATACCGGCAGACGCCTCCCGCAACCCGCCCCTCTCCTCGGCACGGCTCGTGCCTGCCTTGCGGTCACGGCTCTTCTCCTTGTGCTTCTTGATCTGGCGTTCGATCTTGTCGATCACGTTGTCGATCGCCAGCTGCATGTCCTTGGCCTCTTCCTTGCCGACGAGGTTGATGCCCTTGGCCATGATGTTGACTTCCGCCACATTCCGGAACTTCTCCACGGAAAGGACGACATGGGCCTCGACAGGTTTGTCGATGTATTTCTGGATCTTGCTCAACCGTTCCGTCGCATAGTCCTTGAACCAACTTTCCGACCCCGTATTCCGAAAGGTCACGGAAACCTGCATGTGCCGACGCCTCCTCATCCTGAGTTCTCGAATTGTCCCGGTGCCTTCCCCCGGATTCCTTGCAAGAAGGACGCCCTGCGCAGGGGGGCGAGACGGCAGGCGGTTGCTGTCCGGGACGGATCCCGGGGCGGCCCTTCACCGTGCCCGGAGGCCGCCGGACAGAACAGCGTCCCTTCCGAAAACAAGCCTTGCCTTATAGGACAGAGCCCTTGAAATGTCAATCAGTTTTTGGGCTTGATGAGAAATTTCTTCCGCTTGGACGAAGGGAGAATCCCCATCATTTCTCTGTACTTGGCGACGGTGCGCCGCGCGATCGAGATGCCCTGCGCGCTGAGGATGTCGACGATTTCACTGTCGCTCAGGGGCTTGCGGGCGTCCTCGCCGCTGATGATCTTCCGAATCTCCTCCTGGACGCTCTTCGACGCGATGGTGTCACCGCTCGTCCTGCTGATGCTGCTGTTGAAGAAATACTTCAGCTCGAAGATCCCGCGCGGCGTGTGCATGTACTTGTTGGTCGTAACGCGGCTGATCGTGGACTCGTGCATCTCCACATCGTCTGCGACGTCCCGGAGCACCAGCGGCTTCAGGAAGTGAATCCCGTTGTCGAAAAATTCGCGCTGGAACTTGACGATGCTCTCGGTGACCCGGAAAATCGTCCTCTGGCGCTGCTGGATGCTCTTGATGAGCCATGTAGCCGACTGGAGCCTCTCCTTGATGTACTTCTTGCACTCGTCGCCGCTCTGCACCCCATCCGAGGCACCCCCCAGGATCCCGCGGTAGAAGTTGCTGATCCGAAGCCGGGGAAGTCCCTCATCGTTCAGGACGATCTTGTACTCGTCTCCCACCTTGAAGACGAACACGTCGGGGATGATGTACTGGGGGCCCTCGTCGCTGTATACGAGCCCCGGCTTGGGATCCATCCGGCTGATGAGGTAGATGGCGTCCAGGACGTCAGCCAGGGGGATTTTGAGCTTCTTCGCGATGTTGTTGTAGTTCTTCGTTTCCAGGTCGTGGAGATAATCGCGGATGATCGTCTCGATCAGCGCATGGGAGGCGCCCGCGTACCGGGCCTGCAGCAGCAGGCACTCCCGGAGGTTCCGCGCCGCGATCCCCGGGGGGTCAAATTCCTGGATCCGGGTGAGCACCTTCTCGACTGCCTCGACGTCGACCTTCTCCTGCTCAGCGATTTCCTCGACGGTCGCCGCGAGGTATCCGCTCGCGTCCAGGTTGCCGACGATCTGCTCCCCGATCCGGCGCTCCGCCTCCGAGAGCCGGGAGAGCCTCAGCTGCCACATCAGGTGGTCCGTCAGGGTCGTCTTCCGGGACAGCATGTTCTCCCAGGATGGCCCCTCGTCCTCCTCGCGGTCGTAGGTCACCCGCATGGGTCCGTAGTCCTCGAGGTAGCTGTCCCAGTCGAAATCCTCCTTGCCGTCCCCCTCGCCCGTGACCTCGCCGGTGCGCTCCGCGGTCTTGACCTCTTCGACCTCCGGGGCCGGCGCCCCTTCCTCGCCGAATTCCTCTCCGGCCGGCTCTTCGAGCAGGGGGTTTTCCTCCATCTCCTGCTGGATCATGTCGACGAGCTCGATTCGCGAAAGCTGCAGCAGCTTGATCGCCTGCTGGAGCTGGGGCGTCATGATCAGCTGCTGGCTGAGCTTGAGGCTCTGCTTGAGTTCGAACGTCATGCGTTACCGCCTGCTGAGGTCCTAAAACCTGAAGTCGTCGCCCAGGTAGAATTTCCGGGCGATCTTGCTCTCCGCAATCATCTCCGGCAGCCCCTCGATCAGCACCGCCCCCTCGTTGAGGATATAGGCCCTGTCGCAGACCGAGAGGGTCTCCCGCACGTTGTGGTCCGAAATGACCACCCCGATGCCCTTGGACTTGAGCTTCTGGATGATCTTCTGGATGTCCGCCACGGCCAGGGGATCGATCCCGGCGAACGGCTCGTCGAGCAGGATATACCGCGGCGAGGTCACCAGCGCCCGGGTGATTTCCACCCGTCGTCTCTCGCCCCCCGAAAGGGAGTAGGCTTTGCTCGATGCCAGGCCGGTAAGATCCAGTTCCCCCAGCAATTGTTCGAGCCTATTCTTCCTCTCCTCGCCGGCGATGTCAAGCGTTTCGAGGATCGCCAGGATATTTTCCTTGACAGTCAGCTTCCGGAAGACGGAGGGCTCCTGGGGCAGATAGTTGATGCCCTTGCGGGCCCTCACGTACATGGGGTCCCGGGTGATCTCTTCTGCGTCGAGGAAGATCCGTCCGTCGTCGGGTCTGATGAGTCCGACGATCATGTAGAAGGTCGTCGTCTTGCCTGCGCCGTTGGGGCCCAGCAGTCCCACGACCTCGCCCGGGCGGATCTCCAGGTCGACGCCGTTGACGACCTTCCGCCCCCCGTACACCTTTGTCAGTGCCCTGGCTTCGAGCTTGCTCATGCCTGCCTTCATTCGGCCGCCCGGGCACGCCCCGCGGCTACTCCTTCTTCTTTTTTCCCCTTGACTCGTCGGGGTAGATGGTCGCCGTGACCCGTTTGCCCTTGGAGCCTTCGACAACGCCCCGGTTCTCGTCGAGGAGCACGACGACGCGTTCGCCCGTGACCACGTTGCTTCCTTCGCGCATGACAGGGTTTCCGGTTACCACGATCTTCTGTTCGTCGCTGTAGAATACGGCCTGGTCGCCCGTGACGACGCGGTCCTTCTCGGTGATCCGCACGTTGCCCTTCGATACGATCCGCTCGATATCCCCGGCAGCGGCCGCAGGTTCCCGGGCTGCCCCCTGCCCTTCCGCTTTCTTCTTGAAGTACAGCATCAGGGAGTCGCTCTGGATGGTGCGATCCCCCTGGGTGGCCACGACGTGGCCCGAAAACTCGACGAGATCCCTCTCTCGGTACGCATCGAGCCGGTCCGACACGATCTCGATCGGCTTGTTCCCTCCCTCCTTGAGCCACTGCGACCGCTTGTCCTGCCCCTGGAGGGATCCGGGGTCTGCGAAAGCGCTCAGCGCGACAACCGCAAGGATCGCGGCGATGGTTCGTTTCACGGCGCCTCCCTCGCTCGATCGCGCCTTCACGGCACCCGGGCCCTTACGGGTCCGGAGAGCGTGACGTGTTCCGACTTCAGCAGCAGGCTCATGCCCCTGCCCCTCACCTGGAACCGCGGGTTTGTCAACTGGACGGCCTCCGGCGTAAAGACCTTCTTTTCGCCGTCGGAATAGAACAGGCGTTCGGTGGTGAATCGATCGCCCCGGTTGGACAGGATCACAACGTTGCCCTCGATCTCGATGTCTTTTCGGTCCGTCTTGAGCCGTCCCCTGTCGGCCGACAGTTCGTAGGTCTTGCCGTCCGGGAGAATGAGTTTCATGCGGACCCGGTCGAACCGGGCCTGGTTCTCCTTTTTCAGAAATGCCGCCGAGTCAGCATTGATTTCGAGCCGGTTCCCCGAATCGCCCACCTCCGTGTAATGCACGTCCTTGATATAGAGATCGGCCTGATCGTCGATGACCTTCAGCGCCGGCGTCCTCTCTTCCCCGGTCTGCGTGCCCCGGTACCAACCCGCGGCAATCAGGGCCGACACGAGGACGACGGCGGCGGCAAGGCCGAATTTCCCCGCCCGGTTCCCTGCGAGTTTCCGAAAAAATTCAAGCAACTTAGGCATGGTCCAATCGCAGGCCGAACGATACCACCCGCCATCCCGGATGTAAAGCCCAAAAGGGGCCTCAGGCCCGGTAGCGCTCCATCAGGCCCTCCCATTTCCCCTGCGCCTTGAGGAGGATCTCGCAGACTTCCCGGACGGCCCCCCGCCCCCCGGCGTTCCGTGTCACCAGGTCCGCCACGCCGAGGACGTCCTGATGGGCGTCACAGACGGTCACAGAGACCCCCGCGCGCCGCAACACCGGCAGGTCCACGATGTCGTCGCCCATGTAGGCCACCTGGCCGGGGGCGAGCCCCGTCGCCTCCAGGATTTCTTCAAAAACGGCCAGCTTGTCCGAAACGCCCTGATACACCCTCTCCACGCCCAGTTCGCGGGCCCTGTGCTCCACCACGCGCGATTTGCGCCCCGTGAGGAACATCACCTCGATGCCGGCCCTCCGGATCATCTTCAGACCGTGACCGTCCCGAACGTTGAAGCACTTCGTTTCCTGTCCGTCGTCGCTGATGACGATACGGCCGTCGGTGAGCACCCCGTCCACATCGAGAATGAGCGCTTTCACATCCCGCATCCGGTCGGCCAGGTTCGACTTCCGTTGCGTCTCGAGATTCATCTCCGTCCCTTCTTCATGTCCTCTTTCACGATCCCATCGATCCCCTGGAGCATGCGGAGGAGGTCTCGCAGGGAGTCCAGCGCTAGCGAGTTCGGCCCGTCGCAGCGGGCCCTGTCCGGCTCCGGGTGGACTTCGAGAAACAGGGCGTCCACGCCGACGGCTGCGGCCGCACGGGCCAGATAGACGGCCATGGCGCGCTCCCCGCCAGAGGCCTCACCGGCCCCGCCGGGCAACTGCACGCTATGGGTCGCGTCGAAGACGACGGGATAGCCGATGCCCCTCAGGATCGGGATCGACCGCATGTCGGAGACGAGATTGTTGTATCCGAAGCTCGCGCCACGCTCCGTGATGAGAATGTTGCGGTTACCCGCCGCTTCGACCTTCCGCACGACGTTGGCCATGTCCCAGGGGGCGAGGAACTGCCCTTTCTTGATGTTGACGACCTTCGCGTTCCGGGCGAGCTCCATGACGAAATCGGTCTGTCGGCACAGAAACGCCGGAACCTGGGCCACATCGAGAACCTCCGCGGCCCTCTCGATCTCCTCGAACCGGTGGACGTCGGACAGGACGGGAACGCCCAGTTCCTCGCGGATCGCCTTCAGGATCTTCAGCCCCTTGTCGAGCCCCGGGCCTCGGAACGATCGGACGGAGGTCCGGTTGGCCTTGTCATAGGAGGATTTGAAGATGAAGGGGATCCCCAGCTCCGCCGTCACGTCCCTGAGGCTTGCGGCCACCCTGCGTGTGAGCTTCTCGCCCTCGATGACGCAGGGCCCGGCGATGAGCGCGAAGGGCTCGCCGCCCCCGACCCTGATGCCTCCAACATTCACTTTGCGCATGCCACCACGTTCCCTTTCTTCCCCTCTTGCCTTCTGCCTATTCCCGGTGCTTGTCCTCGAGCATCCGGATCCTCAGCTGCGGAATCCTTTCCGCCGCGCGGGATTCCGGATTGATCTGGTAGGCTGCCTTGTACGCTTCGAGGGCCTCCTTGTACATCTTTTTCTTCTCGTATGCTTCCCCCAGGGCGAACCAGGAACCCTCGTCCTCCTTGTCGTACCGGACGGCGAGCTTGAGGTTTTCGATGGCCTTCTCGGTCTGCCCCTTGATGCCGTAAATGGTTCCCATGTTGGCGTAGGCCAGCCCCCGCCTGGATTCGACGGCCGCCAGCTGCCGGTACGTTTTCAGCGCCGCGTCGTACTGCTTCGCCTTCATCTGCTGGGCACCCATGCGCTCGAGGGCTTCCGTGGTGGCCTTCCCCGACTTGCTCCCTTTCTCGACGGCCTTTGCGGCCTCCTTCGTCCTGCCCTGCTTCTCGTAGATGGCGGCCAGGTTGAGATGGATGTTCGGATCGCTGGAGCCCAGCTGGAGAGCCTTCTTGTAATTCTCCTCCGCATCCCTGTACTGCTTCAGTTCCCCGTAGGCGAACCCGAGATCGGCGTACACCCGCGGGTTCTTCGGGGCCGTTTTCCGGATCCGGTTCAGGGCCTCGACGGCTTCCCTGTAGCGCCTGCCCCGGAAGTAATGCTCCGAGATCCGGGCTGCCGCGTCCGTGTCGTCGGGCTTCAGTTGAAGCGCCTTCTCGTATTCCGCCAGCGCCTCCTTGTGCCGCTTGGCCTTGTCGTAAGCCACCCCGAGGTTGTATCGGAGGATGGGATCCCGGGGCTGGGCTGCGATGGCCTTCCTGTAGTTCTCGATTTCCTCTTTCACCTGGCCCTTCCTGCCATGGGCCTGGGCGAGAGCGGCGTAGGCGTTGGGATCCTTCGTGTTCTTCCGGGCCAGCGTGGCGTAGAGCTTCGCCGCGTCCTGCTCCCTGCCGGCCTTTCGGTAGGCATCGGCAAGGGCCTGGGTGACCCGCTGATCGTCGGGCATCCGCTTGTGCGCGGTCTCATACTCCCGGATGGCCGGGGCGAGTTTTCCCGTTTTCTCGTAGGCCCCGCCCAGGCTGAAGCGGACCATGGCATCGTCCGGCTTGAGCTTCAGCGAGGTCCCGTAGTGCGTGACGGCGTCGTTCCACTTGCCCATCTTGCCGTAGAGGAACCCCGCGATGGCGTGGGCCCCCGCATCCTTCGGGTTGAGCTCGGTGATCCGCCGCGTCAGGGGAAGCGCCCTGGCGTAATCCTTCCTCTCGACGTAGCATCTCGAAAGCCCCGCCAGGGCCGTCATGTCGTCGGCCTTGCGGGAAAGAACCGCGCGGTACTGGGCAATGGCCTGGTCGATCTTTCCGGTCTCGAGATGCTGCTCGGCCAGGGTCTTCCGCAGGGCCGTGTCGTCCGGGTTCATGGCAAGGGCTTTCTCGAGGGCCTGCGCCTGCCATTTCGCATTGGCCGGGTTCCTGGCGAAACGGAGCCAGTCCTGCGGCGTCAGCTCGATGCGCACGGGCACTACGCCGATCTCCTGCTGGTTGTATCGGACCCGGATAGCGGACTGCGGCAGCGGCCTGCCCCTCAGAGCCTCTTTCACGGACGCGGTCATCGTCGCGTCCACCAGCTCGACGGCCTTGAGCAGGACCTTGAGGTCATTCGCTCCGCCCAGCCCGTCCACGTCCACGGTGATGTTCTTCTCGAAAAGGGAGTCCGTGGAGACGCTCTTGACGATGAACTCGTCCCGGTAGGTGATCGTGAACGTCTCTGCCGCCGTGACGCGTTCCTCCTTGCCGTTTCGCTCGATGTCCATGTAATGAAAGGCGGGCGTCTTTCCCAGCAGGTTCACGCGCACGAACCCCCTGATCCCCTTGACGGTGAAGATCTCGCCGTAGACGGCGATCAGGACAACCGCCCCCACGAGGATCAGGACGCCGATCAGCGCGGCCCCGACGAGGATCATCGGACGGCCCGTCTTTTCTCTGCGCTGCCTGCGCTCCCTCCGCTCTTCCTTCTTGTAATAGTCCATGGGTGCCTGTTTGACTGTTTGCCAGTTTGCCGCGTCAGCGTGACCGGATTGCTCTCATCGGCTTCGTGTCAACGGCGTAAGGCAAAGGGCTTACGGTGAAGAAACTCCAAACCCTTCCCTCCTTGAAGCCCATAGCCCTACGCCTTTCGCCGGTTTCATCCGCGCGATTGATCGTTCTTCTCTTATCCTTTGCCCTTCGCCCTTCGCCCTTCGCCGGTTTCATCCGCGCGGATGAAACCTCTTGTGTACCTCCTTCAGCCTCTCCCGGCTCACGTGGGTGTAGATCTGCGTCGTCGAGATGTCCGCATGCCCGAGCATGACCTGGACCGACCGAAGGTCCGCGCCCCCCTCGAGCAGGTGTGTCGCAAAGGAGTGCCTGAACGTGTGGGGGTGAACCTTCCGCTCCAGGCCGGCCATCTTCGCATATTTCTTGATCAGTTTCCATAACCCCTGTCGGGTGAATCCCTCTCCGGAGCGGTTGAGAAAAAGCGTGTTTGACGTCTTCTTCTTCAGGAAGACGGGCCTCGCCTGTTCGATGTATCGACCCAGCCATCCCAGGGCCGATTGCCCGACCGGGACGATCCTCTCCTTGCGTCCCTTGCCGACCGCGACCAGAAAGCCCATCTGCCGGTTCAGCCGGTTGAGCGTCAGGGTGGCGAGTTCGGAGACCCGGATTCCCGTCGCGTAGAGAAGCTCCAGGATCGCCCGGTCGCGGATGCCCGACGGACTTGCCTCCGCTGGCTGCGCGAGAAGCGACTCCATTTCGTCGCGGCTCAGCGCCCCGGGGAGGCGCATCCAGGTCCGCGCCGTTTCGACCCGGGCGAGCGGATTCTCCTCCACCCGCGCTTCACGGAGGAGGTACCGGTAGAATCCCCGGATCGCCGCGAGCTTCCGGTTCACGGACGCCGGGGAAAGACCCTGGCCCCGCAGCGCCCCGAGATAGGCGGTCACGTGCTCGGGGTTCACGGCAAGGGGGGACGGCACGCCGCTCGCCCCGGCAAACTCGAGAAACCGCCCGATGTCGCGGCTGTAGGCCTCAAGGGTGTTGAGCGAGGCTCCCCGCTCGACGGCAAGAAAGTGAAGGTACTCCTCGACGAGCGCCGCGTCGTCCGGAATCGCTGCAGGCATCCGTTCCCCCTGAGCAGCAGCGGCCTTTGCGGCCGCCGCCCTGGGGTCCGTCTTATCGCAAAGACGGGGGCCAGGCAACGGCTTTTTTGCCCGGCCAGTCAGTTGCCTTGCGCCTTCCGTTTTTCAGCCACGATCAGGAGCACCGAGGCAAGGCGGGCAGGCCAGACTCGCGCATCGACGCGAGCAAGACCGGCATAGAGACGGTTGAGCAGACAAAAGACTTTCACGAGCGCTTCCGGGGGACTCGTCCGGCTGCGGGGGGACACGCCGCGAAAGGCCGCGGAGGAGAGCCTCGCGAGAAGCGCCGCGGTTGCCCCCATGGTGAGCTTTTCAAGCGGGCCCAGGACCTTTGCGACGGCAAGCGGCCGGAAACCCGATTCCCGGAGCATGGTTGCCATGTCCGCAAGGTCGTAGCGGCGGTGATGACCGACGAACCGGTCATCGACGGCATAGAAGTCCTGCCGGTGCGGAAAGGTCACGGCAAGGCGCCCCCCCGGCTCCAGGGAGGACGTCATCTCGCGCACCGCCGCGCGGTCGTCCTCGATGTGCTCCAGGACCTCGGAGCATACGGCCCGTCGAAACACCCCGGGCTTAAAGGGCAGCCGGGTCGCGTCGGCCACCACGTAGTGCCCCGTACCCTGGGCGTCCCGGAGAACGCGCAGTGCAGAAAAGGAAAGCTCGGTAAAAACGGTGCGGTCCGTGGCGCGGCAGATCGGCGAGATGCCGCTGCCGATCTCCAGGGTCATGCCGTCGGACTGCCCCGAGAGGCTCTCCCGGATTGCGCGCCTGCGGACCCGATAGTTGTACAGGCTGTTTTTCAGCGCCAGATAGGCCGGGTCCTCGAAAAAGTCATCGAACCGGTTTGCGGCATCCCTTGTCATCGGCTGCCCCTCCGTCATCCTTCGCCGGCCCGGTTGGCCGGGAACAGGGGGGATCGAGCCACACCGAGACGGGACATCCGGAAAATCAGCGCCGTCCAGAGGCATCCGAACCCGTAGCGGACGCTCCGGCTGAAGTTGATGGAGGAGGAATCCGCGTAGTATCGGGTGGGGCAGCTGATCTCGGCGATCGGGTGGTCGTACCAGAGAACCTGGAGAAGCATCTGGTTGTCGAAGATAAAGTCGTCCGAGTTCCCCTCCAGCGGAAGCTCTTCCAGGACTCTGCGCGAGAAGGCCCGGTAGCCCGTGTGATATTCGGAAAGCTTACCCCCCGTCAGGACGTTCTCGAAAAGGGTCAGGAAGCGGTTGGCCACATACCGCCACAGCGGCATGCCGCCGCGCAGAGCGTGACCTCCGAGGATGCGGGAGCCGAGAACGCATTCGTACAGGCCGTTGCCGATGAGCGACGCCATGGCCGGGATCAGTTTCGGGGTGTACTGGTAATCGGGGTGGACCATGATGACAATGTCGGCCCCCTCCTCCAACGCCATCCGGTAGCAGGTTTTCTGGTTTGCCCCGTAACCCCGGTTCTCGGGGTGCCGGTGGACGGTGACGTCGGGAAGGGTCCGCGCAAGCGCAACGGTCTCGTCATGGCTCGCATCGTCGACGACGATGACCCTGTCGACGACACCCTGGGCCATGACCTCGTCGAAGGTCTTCCGGAGGGTCTGCGCCGCGTTGTACGCCGGCATGACGACGATGACTTTTTTCTCTGCAAACATCTGTCTGCCTCAATGGTTTCGGCGTCTGGCTCCGATCCGCTCATCGAATCCGGTAGACGGCATGACCGTTCGACTCATGGAGTTTGTCCAGGCACTGGGCAAGCGTCCCCACCACCCGGCCGACCTCTTCCCGGGGGATGTTGTCCTCGAGCGCCTTGAGGAGCAGGTCCTTCTGGACCAGCAGGTGGGTCCCCCCCAGGGACTTCAGGTATGCCGAGAGCGTTTCTGTATCGGAGGACGCTCTCCTGATGCCCCGCACGATTCCGGGTTCCCGCCAGGCATGGTGGAGATACTCCCTGTCGAGATAATACCCGCGGCCGCCCATATAGAGGAGGTAAACGACTGCATCCTGCGGCAGGTGCCGGTTGATGTACGCCACAGCCTGGTAGCTTCCGACCTGCCGGGACAAAAACCCGTCTCTCGATTCTTCGCCGAGTATATACGGCATGGGACGCACCTCTGCAACCAGATTCCCTAGATAGAGAAGATTCATGGCAAGCAGCAGGGCAACGCCGGTGAAAACGGCACCGGTCGCCACGCGACGCGCTAGGTTCAATCGAAGACCCATCCACTCCAGGGCGTTCCGAATCCCCAGCACGGCGAGGATCGCCGCGAAGGGGAGGATCGGGAGGATGTAGCGGATGCGCAGATCCGCGGTCAGTGTGGATACGGTGAAAACGAACGCGATCAGGTAAAGAAAAAAGAGGCGGTGGCCCTTCCGGTGTCCCGTGAAGGCAAAGGGGATCGCGACGGCGTACAGCGGGTTCAAAATCCCGTCGAAGTGCTGCGACGAATGGTCCCAGCCCTCGTAAAAAATGCGCAGAGGCAACAGCAGAATCTGCCATGCGTTTTCCCCGTAGAGCAACATCCGGTTGCGGATGAAGCTGAAGCCGCCGCTCGGTGCATCGCCCGCAACCAGGAACGCGGCCGGCTCGCGGCCGCCGTGGATGAACGTAAACAGGCCGTCCATCAGGGGATAGACGGGATTCCCTTTCAGGATCAGGTTCTTCACGAGCCAGGGAGAAACAACGGCCAGGGTAACCAGAAAGAACAGCGTGCCCCACCGCAGGGCCTGCAGCTGCCTGCCCGTGTCGCGCGCGTAGAGAAAGACGATCGCCCCGTTGAGGAAGGCCCACGAGATAAAGGCATTGTACTTGGTGCCTGCCGCAAGCCCCATGAAAACCGCCGAAGCCGAGATCCACCTGGCCTCCTTGTAGCCGCCGTCACGCCAGCGGAGATAAGCCAGGACGGAGGCCGTCGTGAAAAAGATCATCCCGAGGTCGACATAGGCGGTAATGGACAGCCGCACAATCATCGGCGTGCTTGCGAACACCAGGAGCCCGAGCAGCGCCCAGGTTCGCCCGGCCTGCTCCCTCAGGTACCGATACACGAGATACCCCGTTGCCCATCCAAAGAGCATGTGGATGAAGGCCGGCAGCACGTCGTTGCCGAAGGCGAGCGGCACGAGGTACAGAAGATCGACGTTCATGGGGAAGTAGCTGAACTCGGCCCAGGGGGTCTCGAACCATCCGCCGTGACGGATCCAGAGCTTCGGGATGGCCAGGTGGTGGATGAGAGCATCGCGGGATACCGGCGGCATCAGGCACAGAAGTGCCTCTGCGGCAAACACGAGGGCAAGCGTTCCCGCAATCAGCATGCGGACAGGCCGAGGTAGTTCAGCTGTGTCATTAGAACGGCTCCGCGTATCGTCGCAGAATGCTGATGCCCTGCGGGAATTCTTCCCGGGCGCAGCCGGTGTCCTATCCTTCAGGGCTCGCACGGGGGCCGTTCCTTTTCCTTCGTCAAAAGCGATTTGCGCAAATTGTCTTCCATTGTCACATTGCCGGGCGCCAGTTCGACAGCACGTTTGAAATGCGCGATCGCGCCGTCCGACCTGCCGTCGGCCAGGAGCAGAAGGCCGATATTGTTGTGCGCGGCGGCATGATTCGGATTGATGCGCAGAACCTCTTTGAACTGCTCCTCGGCATCCCCCTTACGTCCCTGACTCAGACGGGCCATCCCCAGGTAGAAGCGAGCCTCATCATTATCGGATTGTCGCTCAACCACTTGCTGCAGTTCTCGTGCGGATTCGTCCATCGCGCCGGTATGCATGAGCGAAAAACCAAGAAGGAAACGATTCGTCAGCGTCACAGGGTCGATTTCGATCGCCTTGCGGAAACAGGCCACCGCATCCGAGTACTGCTGAAGTGCGACATGGCAGCGGCCCAGGTTCAACCAGGCATCCCGGTAATCCGGCTTGAACTCCACGGCCTGCTTGAAGTAGCTGACGGCATCGCCGATGCGATCTTCGCGGTGGGCAACTACCCCAAGATTATTGCAGGCTATGTGATTTCGCTCGGTGACCCTGTTAGCGTGCTCGAACAGGGTCCTGTAATCCGTCCAATACGTCAATTGCATCGACGCCAAGATCATGGAACCTAACACCATGACACACCCCGCAGCTGCGATAGCCGGTCGAAGCGAGCGCCTCCGCTGTGCTGCATCCTGCAGCACCCAGGCGATCATGATGAAAATGCCGATGAGGGGAATATACGTGTACCGGTCTGCCATGGAATGGGAGCCCACCTGGATGATCCCGAGAACCGGCAGCAGCGAAATCAGATACCAGAACCATCCCACGGCCAAGTGAGGCGCTGTGCGGACTTGTCGAATGACCCAGGCGGTTACCCCAACGAGGATTAGAAAAGACCCGACGACTTTCCAGATAGGTTGCATTCCCGGGTGAGGATAAAAAACAGCAAGTTCGATGGGACGGACCATCTTCCAAAGGTAGGCGATGCAGGCCACGGGGGCGTTTGCAAGTCTTAATTCAAGTGGTAACGCCTCCAGTGACGCAAGTGCCCCGTGACTCTCCTGCGCAAGAATAGCAAGAACCCCGGAGGCTGCCGAGAGTGTCAGGAACGGCATTTTCTCCATGATCAACCGGAACACGCGAACGGCCTGCGTGTCTTTCTTGAATGCGAGTAATCGATCGATACATGTGGCTGGACTCTCGAGGCGCTGCAGGGGCCAAGCATCGAGAAGAAGGAGCACGACGGGAAGAGTCACGAGCATGGGCTTTGACAGCATCCCTAAAGAGAATGCCGCGAAGACGGATAGGTATCTCGCAACAGTCGGCTTCCTCACATAGATGAAATAGAGACCAACTGTTAGGATCCAGAAAAACCCGCTCAGGACATCCTTTCTTTCCGAAATCCATGTGACCGATTCCACGTGCAGAGGATGAACGGCAAAGAGTGCGGCCGTCAGCCCACTCGCCCATGGAAGGCCGGTCATGGCCGACAGGACGATAAAAAGGAGAATCGCACTTACAAGATGGATCTGGACGTTAGTCCAGTGGTGACCGCCGGCATGGTAGCGATAGACCTCGAAATCTAGCAGGTGCGAGAGCCATGTCAACGGATGCCAGAATCCGACATCGAGATTCCTGAATGCCCAAGCCGCGCTCTCCACAGTAATCCCCCGGGTCACCCAGGGGTTCTTCTCTACGTAGACATCATCGTCGAACTCGACGAATCCGTAATGCTGCACGGGCCAGTATAGTATCAGCGTCAACGCCCCCAAGAGGAGGCCGATGCCCAGGATCTGCCGCAGTCGTTTGTTTTCCATGATGTTACGATCCCAACCCGGCAATCCGTCTCTTGCGAGACCTGAGAACCGCCACTCTTCTACCCTCTCCCCGATTCGAGCCGACCTTCGGTCTGCTCCAAATTTCGCCGGACTTCGTCATCGGATGGTGCCATCTGCAGGGCACGCCTGAAAAGGAAGATGGCTTCTTCTGTACGTCCCTGCAGCCCAGCTGCGACCCCCCGATTATTCCAATACTTCGCAACAGCAGGATTCAGCGTCGCCGCTCTCCTGAATTGTTCTTCAGCATCGGCAAACCGGCCCTGGCCCATATGGATGATTCCCAGATCATTTCGCGCCCGGTCGTCATCTCGCAGTCCCAGGGATTGACGGAGATGAGCTTCGGCTTCGCTCAAACGGCCCTGCTGCAGCAGTGCCATTCCCAGGCCGTGATGGGCTTTGTAGTTGTCTTTCGTCACTGCCAGGGTCCGCTGGAACAGCGTTTCCGTGTCTCTCCAGTATCGGACCTGCTGCCAGGACAGGATCGACAATACAATCAACACAAGAGCCCCTGCCATCGAGGCCCAGCGTCGGCCCCGTTCGCGGCCTACCCGTTCGGACCCTTCTGGTATATTCCATGCGAGCATGAGAGCTGGGCCCACGAGGGGTATATAGCTGTAGCGATCCGCCATCGCGATGTTTCCGATCTGAACGATGCCGATGACGGGAACGAGGGTTCCCAGATACCACAACCACCCCACGGCAAGGAAAGGTCGTTGCCTTGCAAATCGAAGCACCGCGCAGCTGATCCCCGCCAATACGAGACCGGAAACGAAAACGCGGCGGTCGGGCCAGGCGCCGGGATGAGGATAGAAGGCGGCAAGATCGGCGGGCCACGCCATTTTTTCCAGATAGGTCGTGTAACTGACAATCACATTGGCCATGCGGGCTTCCAGGGGATAGGAGGCTCCAGCGGCTAGAGCTCCTGCCTGGTCTTCTGCCCAGTACGTCAGAATGGAAAACGCCGCTGAAAGGACCAGGAGTGGGATCTTCTCGAGCATCAGCCACCTCCAGGAATCCGTCTGGAATCTCCCCTTGGGCCGGTTGTCCGCTCTGCCCTCGACGCGTGCAAGGGGCCAGACATCAAACAACAGGAGAACAAACGGCAACGTGACGAGCATCGGCTTGGCCATCAGGCCGAGAGTAAACAGGATCGCGAGCAAACCGTACCGGCACGGGCCGGGGCGTACTGCATACCATGCATAGCAGGCCAGCACCGCCATCCAAAGGAACCCGCTGAGCACATCCTTCCGCTCCGCGATCCAAGCAACAGACTCCGCGTGGAGCGGATGGATTGCGAACATGCCGGCGACGAAAGCGCTCCGTCGGGGACTACCTGTGATTCGGCTGAGAGTGAAAAAAAGGAGCAAAGTCGCCCACCCATGGAGCAGGACGTTGGTGAGATGGAACCCGCCTGCCCAAGACCCGTAAAGCTGTGCATCCATCATCAGGGAGATCCACGTCAGCGGGTGCCAAAAACCGGCCTCCAGGGTGCTGAAGGCCCACCGGAGGGACGAACCCGTCAAGCCGGAACGGACCTGGGCATTGTCGGTGACGTAGACGTTGTCATCAAAATGAAGGAAGCCGAATCCGACTGCCTGACCGTAAACGGCCAGCGTCAGGAATATCAAGAGAAGCGCCAGGACGGTCTCGCTTCGCCAATTTCCTTGTCGGCAGTCTCCGCCCCCATGAATCATATGCTCAGCTGACATCTCTTCCTTGCCAAACGATCCAGCGATCGGAACACTTCCATTCCTGGTTTTGGGTCAGGAACACTGTGCAAAACATAACCATTTGTTTTATCTGCAATTCTTCTGCCACCGAGGCTGCATATCCCTAGGTCTACGGCATACTTCCCAATCCTAGCCTTGGCATTCAGGAGGAGAGTCTTTTCTCCAGGAGTCTGGAGCCGACGTACCGGGAAACCGCGCCCATATCGCAATGGAAACGGAAAGAGAGACTCGCGTCTCAGCGTCCTCCATGGGCGAGAGCGTGTCGCAGATTCGCTTCGAAGACCTTTTCTCGCGGGGAAAGCGCCAGAGCCCGCTGAAAACACTCGACGGCCTCCTCCCTTCGATCCTGACCGAAGCGAATCAGCCCCAGATTGTTGAGCGCTTCTGCACTCCGGGGATTGACGCGAAGCGCCTCTATCAGATGCGCCTCGGCGTCTGCCAGCTTGCCCGACTCGGTAAAGATCAGACCCAGGTTGACATGAGCTGCTTCGTGGGAAGGATCGATTTGAAGAAGCCGGCGAAAATCCTGCTCAGCCTCGGCATACCTCCCGAGACGGATCAGCAATATCCCTCGGCTGACAAGGGTTCGGGCCAGTTGAGGATCGAACAGCAGCGCCTGTCGGAAAAAATAAAAAGCCCCGGAGGACGGCGTCTGTCGTGAAGCGCACACCCCCAGCCCGTGATAGGCACAGGGAAAGTTATCTTTCATCTCGATGGCTTTCAAAAAATGCGGAACGGCTCTGCCGCAATCGTTTCGATCCATGTAAAACTCGCCGAGTTTGTGATGCGCCAGGGGATTGAGCGGCGTCGCGGCGAGGCATTGCTCGAACAGCGTCACGCTGTTTTTCCAGGTGCCAATCTGTGATCTCGCGGAAACCAGCAGGCCCGAAAGGATGAAAAGGGAGAGGATCACGGCCGGCCGCTTTGCCCCGGGACATCGGAAAACCATTCGTTCGGCGCCCCACGCAAGAATGATGAATAGCCCAACCAGGGGAATGTACGTATATCGGTCCGCCATGGACTGCGAGCCCACCTGGACGATCCCGATGACCGGCACAAGCGTTCCCAAGTACCACAGCCAGCCGACAAGCAGAAACGGCATGGCCCGCATTTTCCGGACGGTCAGGACGGAAACTGAACCGAGAAACACCGCTGAGACCGCTATCTTCCACGCATCCGGCATTCCCGCATGCGGGTACAGGACGGCTAGGTCGACGGGCCACACCGTCTTCCGGAGGTATTCCACATAGGAGACGAGAGCATTGGCGAGCCTGACGTCAATTGGCATCTTGTCTATGGACCAGACGGCGCCGACTTCTTTTTGTGCGACGAAGGTCAGAAGGCTGAACCCTGCGGATAAAAGAAAAAGCGGCATCTTCTCGAGGACAAGTCTGGCCCAAACGCGTCGGCTTACCGTTTCATAGAACGTCCATCCATCGAAAGCAGTCCTCGCTCCCAAAGTACGCTGCAGGGGCCAGAAATCGAGAAGTATCAGAACAAAGGGCAGCGTAACCACCATGGGCTTTGATAGCAGGCCCATGATGAAAGAAAGAACAACCAGCAGATAGCGTCGGACCGTGGGATGTCTCGCATACCAGGCATAGGCGCCCATCGTGAGAATCCAGAAGAAACCGCTGAGGACGTCCTTGCGTTCCGCGATCCAGGCGACCGATTCGACGTGAAGGGGATGGATCGCAAAAAGAGCGGCAACAAGGACGCTCAAGCTGATCGAATTCGTCATTCCCGCCAAAACAAGGAAAAGAAGTAGCGCGCCCACCGTGTGGATGAGTGCGTTCGTCCTGTGATGGCCACCGGCATCCAGCCCGTAGACTTCTACATCGGCCATGTGTGAAAGCCAGGTCAAAGGATGCCAGTTTCCGCCGTGAAATGTCGTAAAGGCCCACACGAGTCCATCTCCCGACAGGCCGTCCCGGATATGGCGATTGTCTTTCACGAAAACGTCGTCGTCGTAGTTGACGAAATCGAAGGACTGGGCGGGCCAATAGAGGGCAATTGTCACCACTGCGAGGAGGCCACTCAGCAGGACCAGGCGCAGAGACTGATTCCTCATTTCTGTGAAACGGCCCCGAGCCGGCATCCTGTTTCTCCGGTGAAAGATTGTGCTTTCTGAGGATAATATTCCTTATCCCTTGTGATTAAAGCAAAAAACGCGCCGGGGCGTATCTTGGGGACTTTGATTTTTCCAGTGACGAACTGGTGTGGAGACAAAAAACCGGGTGAAAGGAACCCTTTCACCCGGTCCTGCGAGACTGAGAATTCTATACTCGGTTACGGACTGATGACGCCAGTGGGACTGATCGTGTAGGTCTTGTCGCCGTTGGTATGAGATGCCGTAATCGTGAGGCCCGACATACTGCCATTTGTAACGTTGACCGTTACACCCGTGCTTGCTACATAACCACCGCTCGTGAGTTCAGGAGAGTTGGCTCCGGTTGTAATCGTTGCAGTAGGCCTGTCGCTGAAGTAGGCCTGTGCTGCCGTATAGGCGTTTTTTACATCCGCGCGCGCTGCGGTGTTGTAGCCCCTGACTCGGTAGGCCTGGAACTGCGGGATTGCGATTGCCGCCAGGATGGCGATGATGGCCACGACGATCATGAGCTCGATCAGTGTGAAACCCTTCTTGCCTCTCTTCTTTGCGAAATAACTGATCATGATAACCTCCTGTTCGAAATTCTTTTGCATATGCCCTAGTTTTCTTTATCGCCTTCTTTTCGGATTCCTTTAGACCTGGCTTCTTTTTCGTTTACCTCCTCTTCCCGGTTTTCAGTGTCTGACCACCATTGAGCAATTCGCATGCCACGGAACAGGCATCCTTCATTTTCGTCTTTTATACCATGATTCTGATCACTTACCGTAACACGACCTTTTTCCCCGACTTCCGGGATCCGTCGTCCTGGAGGCGGAAAGTGATGATTCTCATCACCTCCTGCCGCGGCGCATCACTTGCCTTCCCCGTCCCCGTTTTCCATGTTCAGCTTCTCGAGGCGGTGCCGCAGACTCGGAAAGCTCACGCCGAGAAGCGACGCCGCCTTCGTCTTGGATCCCCTGGCCTTATCGAGGGCCTTGCGGATGATCTCGCGCTCGAATCGCTCCAGCTCCCGGTTCAGATCGACCCCGTCCTCGGGAAACTCTCCCGGGAACCCGTGCGCGGCGGCCGCTCCCTTCGCCTCTTCGGCGATGACCAGGTTCTCCGGCAGGATGATGCTCGAGCTCTCCAGAGCGATGCTGCGCTCGATGATGTTCTCGAGTTCCCGGATGTTCCCCGGGAAGGGGTAGCGCAGGAGCAGCTCCAGGGCGTAGGCGGAGATCCGCTTCACCTCCTTGCCGAATTCCCTCGCGTATTTCTCGATGAAGTGCTGCACGAGCAGCGGGATGTCCTCCCTGCGCTTTCGCAGAGGCGGGATGTGGATCGGGATCACGTTGAGCCGGAAGTACAGATCCTCGCGGAACTCGCCGCGCCTGACCTTGTCGTGCAGGTCCTGGTTGGTGGCGGAGATGATCCGCACGTCGACCTTGATGTCCTCGGAGCCGCCGATGCGGCGGATGGTCTTCTCTTGGACGACCCGCAGCAGCTTGACCTGCAGGATGACGGGCAGCTCGGCGATCTCGTCGAGAAAGATCGTCCCGCCCCGGGCAACCTCGAATAGGCCCGCCCGGTCTGCGAAGGCCCCCGTGAAGGATCCCTTCATGTAGCCGAACAGTTCGCTCTCCAGCAGGTTTTCGGGGATGCCGCCGCAGTTGATGGCCACGAAGGGCTTTGTCTTCCGGGCGCTGTTGCCGTGGACGGCCCGCGCCACCAGTTCCTTCCCCGTTCCGCTCTCGCCCAGGATGAGCACGTTGGCGGGCGTGTCGGCCACCTTGCCGATCAGGGTGTAGACCTTCTGCATCTCCTTGCTTCTGCCCACCATGGTCCCGAAATAGCGGGCGCCGTCCCCTTCCGGGTGCGGAAGGGGTTTTCCCAGTCGGTCCGCTTCCCGTTTTTCCAGGGCGTCCCGGACAATGCTCAGCAAATCATCGACGTTGAAGTTCTTCTCCACGTAGTCGTAGGCCCCCTCGCGCATGGCCGCCAGGGCCGTCTCTCCCGAGGCAAAGGCCGTCAGCAGGATCACCGCCGTACCCGGGGCCGTCTCCTTGACGCCCTTGAGCAGATCGATCCCGTCCATGCGGGGCATCTTCAGATCCGTGATGACAAGGTCGAATTGCTTCTTCCGGATGATGTCCAGCGCCGCCGCTCCGTCGTCGGCCGTGGAGACCTGGTACCCCTCGCGGGAGAGCATGATGTCGAGGACATCCTGAATGCCCCTGTCGTCGTCGACGACGAGAATCCGCTCCATGATCGCCCCTTATCGCCCCGCCGCTGCCGCGGCTTCGTGTTCAATGCGCTCGCCCTGGCCGGCCGGTTCCTCAGGCACATGCCGCGGCAGCCTCACGCGGAATCGACTCCCCCGCATGGCTTCACTCTGCACCTCGACGGCGCCCCCGTGGCTCTCGACGATGCGCCTCACGATGGCAAGCCCCAGGCCGCTGCCCTTTTCCCGGGTCGTGTAGAAAGGCTCCCAGATCTTCTCGATGTGGACCGGGTCGATGCCCGGGCCCGTGTCGCCGATCTCGACCCTCACGGCGCGCGCCTCGCCGTTGTCACCGTCAGGGCGGGCGGTCACGGAGAGCGTTCCCCCTTCCGGCATCGACTGGATCGCATTGATCATCAGGTTCCACAGGACCTGCCTCAACTCGGCCGGGTCACCCATGACCCGGAGGTCCTGGCCGAGGTCTTCCCGCAGTTCCACCCGGGGATTCCACTCCGACCCGACCGCGAGCGACTCGATGACATCTTTCACGAGTTCGCCGACATCGGTCTCCGCCCGCCTGCCGAGGTTCGAGCGCGCCATGAGAAGAAAATTCCGAACGAGCCCCTCCATCTGGTCCTTCGCCCGCAGGATGACCTGCATGAGCCGCTCGTCGGACGGGGCGAGCCGCAGGTCTCTCCGGAGGATCTGGATGGAGCCGCTGAGCGACTGGAGCGGCGTTCGGAGTTCATGGGCCAGGCCCGCCGCCATCTGCCCGATGAAGGCGAGCTGCTTGTTTTTCTCTCCCTCGCGCTCCATCTCCTTGAACGGGGTCAGGTCCTGGAAGATCAGGATGCTTCCGATCTTCACCCCCTGCTCGACGAGCGGAGAGTCGGAGATGCCGAGGACCATGTCCGCCCCGGACTTCTTGCGCACCAGGATTTCGAGGCGTTTCCGTTGCCGTTTTCGTTCTTCCGATCCCGCGGGGGACAGGACGTCCGAGACGCCGGGAAAGATCTCCTCGACGCTGCGGTCGAAGACCTCCCCGAAGGTAAAACCCGAGATCTCCTCGGCGGCGCGGTTGAAGGAGCGGATATGCCCCTCCAGGTTGACGGTCAGGATGCCCGTGTCGACGGACTCGATGATGCTGCGATGCAGCAGGTCGAGGCGGTCGAAGGCCGTGGCCTTCTCCGCCAGGAGGCGCTGGGTCTTTCGCTCCTGCTCGACGACGAAGCTCGTCAGCAGGGCCATGATGAAGAACGAGGCCACGTGGGTGGTCACCCGGGTGAGAATGTACCCCCTCGTCAGCTCGACACCCGGGACGATGCCCTCGTCGTAAAGGAACTCGAAGATCCCCGAGGGCTGCACATGGACGATCGCCACGTAGCAGACGGTGCTCAGGGCCGCGATCGAAAGCCCGCCCCGGCGCCCCAGAAAGAGGGTCGAGTAGATGATGACCAGCGAGTAGAGAACGGAATAGACGCTGTCGATGCCGCCCGTCAGGAGCACGATCCCCGTGACGAAGATCACGTCGGAGACGGACTGGCCGATGATGTTCAGCGGACGCCGGCGGGCCGTCGCGGGGAGGACGAGGCAGAAAATCGAAAATCCGTAGATGACCGAGATGAAGGAGTAGCTGATCCAGAGATACTCCGCCGAGAGCGTCCCGACGGCGCGGAACTGCAGGAAGACCGTCACGCCGAGAAAGTAGGACACCACGGCGAGCCGCGAGAAGACGATCCAGCGGGTGTTTCGCTCTGCCTGATCCTGTTCGAACAGCTGCGTTCCCGTCATGACACGAATCGGCTCCCCCGGCGCTCTCGCCCGGATACCAGGCAGAGACCATACAGAAAAAGGTTACACCTGTTACTTTCGTCACATTTCCGGCAATCTTTAGCGTTTCCTGCCGCTGCACGTTGACAGAATGCCCCGATTGTGGTTTGAACTCTTTTTACCGGCACGCCGACCTCCTTCCTGTCCGGCAGGGTCGCACCCGAATCCGTGTCTTGCCCGCCCCCCGGCAAGCCGATGCGGCCGCTTCACGGGCACACTCCGTTCCGGCCAGGGTACGGCACGTGATCAAGCGCCCCCTCCCCTTGCTGCTCGCTTTTTTCTTCGGCGGAATCGTCACCGGTTACGCCGCGGAGATCCCCCGTTGGGGGACCCTGGCGCTCCTCGCCGCGGGGTTCGTCCTTTCGCTGGGTCTCCACGTGGCGCGCCGCCACAGCGCTTCGTTTTGTTCGTCGGCAATCGGCTTCTTCGCCCTTGGAATCTGCGGGCTGGGCTCGATCCTCTACGGCGACCCGGGGCCGGACCACATCGTGCACTGGGCGGGAAAAGGCTCCGTCGTCCTGGACGGCGTGGTCTCGGAAAACCCGAGGGTCTCCGAGGACCGCACGTCGCTCGTCCTGGAGGCCGTGAGGGTCGACTGTCAGGGGACATCGAAAAACGTCGGCGGCAGGCTCCTGCTGTCCGTCGGGGAGAACACGCGGGATTTCAAATACGGGGATTACGTCCGCACGGCGGTCCGACTGAAAATCCCGCGCAGCTTTGCAAACCCCGGCGGCTTCGACTACGAGCGCCATCTTCGCCTCCAGGGAATCCGGGTGCGGGGCTTCGTGGACGACCCCCGGAAAATCGTTTTGATCCGCGAGGGGCAGGGCTCTCCCTGGAGGCAGTCCCTGGAACGGTTCCGGACGGTCATCCGCGAGCGGATCCGCTCCCGGGCCCCTTTCCCCGAAGGGACGCTCATCCAGGCCATGACCCTCGGGGAGCAGAGCGAAATCCCTCGGGAGATCCAGGACCGGTTCAACCGGACGGGGACATCCCACATCATCGCCATATCGGGCTTCAACGTCGGGATCATCGCCCTCATCGCCTTCTTTGTCATCCGGACCCTGCTGAAGACGTCGGAGTACCTCCTGCTGCGGTTCAACCTTCAGAAGCTCTCCGCCCTTTCCGCATTCGGTCCGGTCGTCTTCTACGCCTTCGTCGCCGGTCTCGGCATGTCGACGGTGCGGGCCCTGCTCATGACGCTCGCCCTGCTTATGACCATCCTGATGGGCCGCGCAAGGGATCTGCCCAACACCCTGGCCCTTGCCGCCTTCGTTATCCTCGCGTTCTCCCCGGCCGCCCTGTTCGACATCTCGTTCCAGCTGTCCTTTGCGGCCGTGGCGGCCATCCTGCTTCTGATGCCGGGGGTTACGGAGCGCCTGACCGCGTGGAAAAACAGGCCGGGTGGGCGGGCTGAACGGCTGCTGAGGAAACTCGCCGCGAACCTCGCCCTTTTCTTTGCCGTTTCGGCCGCCGCGACGCTGGGCACCCTGCCCTTCATCGTGTACTACTTCAACCGGGTCTCCAACATCACCCTCGTGGCCAACCTCCTCCTCGTTCCGATCCTCGGCTTCGTCGTGCTGCCCCTCTCCATGCTGCTCATCCTGCTGGCGCCGGTGTCCGCCACCCTGTCGTCCGCTCTCATCGACATCACCGCACGGCTGACGCGCCTGTGCCTCGACCTCAACGACTGGCTTGCCTCCTTGCCGGGTTCCTCCTCGATCCTGACGACTCCGACATTTCCCGAGATCGGGGCCTACTTCACCGTCCTGATCGCTTCGGCCCTGATCCTGGGCCTTCCCGGCCGGACCGTTGCGGGCGGTTCCGCTCTTCGGACACGCCGCCGGTCGGCCTGCGCCCTCGGGCTGGCCGTCCTCTTCCTGGCAGGCGATGCCCTCTGGGTTCACCTCGGGCTGCAGAACCGGGACCGGCTGAGCGTCACCTTCCTCGACGTGGGGCACGCCTCGTGCACGCTCGTCGAGTTCCCCGGTGGCCGGCGGATGCTCATCGACGGCGGCGGGTTCCCCAACGATCGCTTCGACGTGGGCCGTTACGTCGTCGCCCCTTTCCTGTGGAACCGCCGCATCGGGAAAATCGACACGATCGTCGCGACGCACCCGCACCCCGATCACGTCAACGGCCTGCCCTACATCCTGGACAACTTCGGCGTGGAGGATGTCTGGACCAGCGGCGACGAGGCCCTGGTCGACTGGGGCGTCCCCCTGACGGAAAAAATGAAGGCAAAAGGAATCACGCCCCGCCTGGTCACATCGAAGTCGCCGCCCGTCGAATATGACGGCGTTCAGATTCGCATCCTGAACCCCGGGTCCCGCTCCCCCTCCCGGGCGGACCTTGACGACCGGGAGATCAACGAGCGCTCCGTCGTCCTCCACATCCGCTGGAAGGACGCCTCCATCCTTCTTCCCTCCGATATCGGCGCTCCGACGGAGAGCCTGCTTGTCAGGCAAAGGGCACCCCTGGCAAGCGGCGTCCTCCTGGCCCCTCACCATGGCTCGGCCTATTCCGCCTCCACACCGTTCCTGCAGGCCGTTCGGCCCTCGACGATCGTCATCAGCACGGGGCGCCCCGTCCGCGAGGAAGTCCTCGAGCGATTCCGGCAGACGGGGGCCGCCGTCTACCGGACCGACGTGCATGGCGCCGTCCGCATCACCACGGACGGTTCGCGCTACGTTGTTTCAGCCTTCAAAAACCCATGATTTCTATTGCCTTTCGGTGGCCAATGTGTTAGCTAAACAGCTTCGAAATACGCAGTCGGGTGCCGTTGCGCCATGAAGATCATCACCGCCGTCCGGGGGTTCAAGGACATCCTGCCGGGCGAATCGGAAAAATGGCAGTTTGTAGAGGGCAAGGCCCGGGAAATATTCGGGAATTTCGGGTTCCGGGAGATCGTTCTGCCCATCCTGGAGAAGACGGAGCTCTTCAGGCGCTCCATCGGCGAGACGACGGACATCGTAGAAAAGGAGATGTACACCTTCGTCGACCGCGGCGACGAATCCCTGACGATGCGCCCCGAGGCGACGGCCTCGGTCATGAGGGCCTATCTCGAGCACGGCCTCTACGCATCGGAGTCCCTCGTGAAACTCTACACCATCGGGCCCATGTTCCGGCGCGAAAGGCCCCAGAAGGGACGGTTCCGCCAGTTCAACCAGCTCAACGCGGAGCTGCTCGGCTCGAAGGACCCGCGGGTGGACGCCGAGGTCATCCTGATGCTCATCACGTTCCTCCGGAGCGTCGGCGTCGCGGACGCACGTCTCGAGATCAACTCCCTCGGCTGCCCGGCCTGTCGCCCGGCCTTCCGCGAGGTGATCCACAAAGACCTGGAGGAGAAACGGGACGGGCTCTGCGAGGACTGCCGGAGGCGACTGTCGACCAACCCTCTCCGGATCTTCGACTGCAAGGTGGAGGGGTGCAAGGCGATCGTGGCCACGGCCCCCCTGCTCATCGAGTTTCTCTGCGGGGAGTGCAGGGAGCACTTCGATGCCGTGCAGTCCGGCCTTCGCCTCTTCGACACCCCCTTCGAGGTCAACGCCCGCATGGTCCGCGGCCTCGATTACTACACGAAAACGGCCTTCGAGGTCACCACGGGCGCCCTGGGCGCGCAGAACGCCATCGCGGGCGGCGGCCGCTACGACCGGCTCGTGGAGGAGCTGGGCGGGCCCGAGAGCCCCGGGATCGGGTTTGCCGTAGGCCTGGAGAGGCTCGTTGCCGTGGCGCCGATCCCCGACGAGACGGTCATCCCGAGGCCCGAACTGTTCATCGCCGCCCTCGGAAAGGAGGCGCAGGACTTCGCCTTCGTCCTCTGCAACCGCCTGCGAATGAAGGGCGCCCTCGCCGAGACGGACTACGGGGCGCGGAGTCTCAAGAGCCAGATGAAGCGCTCCGACAAGCTCGGGTGCCGCTACACCCTCATCCTGGGCGAGCGGGAGCTCCGGGAGAGGAAGGCCCTTCTGCGGGACATGAAGGACAGCTCCCAGCAACCCCTGGGGCTCGACGATGCGGAGAACACCATCCTGGGCATCCTGTCAACGGAATGACACGGGGCCGTTCGGCGACGGAAGGATGCAAGACCACAAAAATGCAGAGGGCAGGAAGGTTGGAGAAGGGAGGGAACACCCCTTGTCGGACTTCATCACACGATGGAAACGAACTCACTGCTGCGGCCGCCTGACGGCCGACGATGCCGGGAACGAAGTAGTCTTGATGGGATGGGTGCACCGCCGCCGCGACCACGGCGGGGTCATCTTCGTCGACCTGCGGGACCGCGAGGGGATCGCTCAGGTCGTCTTTAACCCCGAGGTCCAGGCCGATGCGCACCGTGAGGCGCACAGGATCCGAAGCGAGTTCGTCCTCGCCGTGAAGGGGACGGTTCGCAGGCGGCCCGAGGGCATGGCGAACCCCGATCTTCCCACGGGCAGCGTCGAGTTGATGGTGAACACCCTCGAGATCCTCAGCGAGGCGAAGACACCCCCCTTCGTTCTCGATGCCGAAACGGAGATCTCGGAGAGCATCCGCCTCAAGTACCGCTATCTCGACCTTCGCAGGCCCGAACTCCAGCGAAACATCATCCTGAGAAGCCGCGTCGCTGCGGCCGCAAGGGAGTACTTCATCTCCAGGGGGTTCCTCGAGATCGAGACGCCCATGCTCGCAAAGAGCACCCCCGAGGGCGCCCGGGACTACCTCGTCCCCAGTCGCGTCAACCCGGGCACGTTCTACGCCCTGCCCCAGTCCCCGCAGACCTTCAAACAGCTTCTGATGATCTCGGGCTTCGACCGCTACTTCCAGATCGTCAGGTGCTTCCGCGACGAGGATCTCCGCGCGGACCGCCAGCCCGAGTTCACCCAGATCGACGTGGAAATGTCCTTCATCGACGAGGGAGACATCCTCTCCACGATGGAAGGCCTCATGGTGCACATCTTCAAAGCGGGCATGGGCCGGGAGCTCGAGACCCCCTTCCCGCGGATCACCTACCGGGACGCCATGGAGCGATACGGGCGAGACAACCCCGACACCCGCTTCGGCATGGAGCTCCGGGACGTAACGGAGATCGTGAAGGACTGCGGGTTCAAGGTGTTCAACGAGGTGGCTGCAAGCGGCGGGATTGTCAAGGCCGTCCGGATCGAGGACAACCGCCGGCTCTCCCGCAAGGACATCGACGGGCTGACGAACTTCGTCTCCGACTACGGCGCCCGGGGGCTCGCCTGGGCCCGCGTCAACGCCGACGGATGGACCTCGCCCATCGTGAAGTTCCTCCGGCCCGAAGAGGTCGAGTCCGTCAACCGGGCCATGGAGGCCCGCGAGGGCGACCTGATCGTCTTCGTCGCCGACACCCCGGGAATCGTCAATGACGCGCTGGCGAACCTGCGAATCCACGTGGCCCGCAGGCTCGATCTCATCAAGCCCGATCAGCTCTCGTTCACATGGGTCGTCGAGTTCCCGCTGCTCGAGTACAGCGACACGGAAAAGCGATTCGTGGCCAAGCACCACCCCTTCACCTCCCCCGTGCCGGAGGATCTGCCGCTCCTGGACTCGGACCCCGGGAAGGCGCGGGCCCGGGCCTACGACCTCGTCCTGAACGGCACCGAGATCGGCGGCGGCAGCATCCGCATCCACCGCACCGACGTCCAGCGGAAGCTGTTCCAGACCCTGGGCCTCACCCCCGAGGACACGCGGCTGAAGTTCGGCTTCCTGCTCGACGCCCTCGAGTTCGGCACGCCGCCGCATGGCGGAATCGCTTTCGGCTTCGACCGGCTGATCATGATCATGACCGGGGCCCCGTCCATCCGCGACGTCATTGCCTTCCCTAAGACGCAGAAGGCGACCGATGCCATGACCGATGCGCCGTCGAAGGTGAGCATCGAGCAGCTCATGGAACTCTCGCTGAAGACCGTCCAGTGAAGCGGAGGCGGGATCCCGGAAGCCGGATTCAGGCTCCGCTTCCGGATGCCTGGGAGCTGCCCCATATTTATGTATTGACAAAGACGGGGCGATTCTTTATTGCAGATCAGGAGGATTCAACGACCATGAGATTCGGGGTCATCAGCCGCCGCATCGAGACCAGGCCGGCCATCGCCCGCCCGACGGCGGCGGAACCGCGCCCTGCGACCGGGCCGGCCCGGCATGGTCCCTCCAGGACAGGTTGAATCCATTTTTCATCCGGAAGAGACAAGGGAGGGAGCACGAGAGCGTCCCCTCCCTTTTTTATTTCAGCGGCACGGGGTCCCCGGCGCAGAGCCGCCGGAGCCCCCCATCAGACCGCGGGCAGGGGGCACTGATATGGCCAGGTGGAACAAGGAAAAGAGGGTCCTCGATCACGAACACACCAAATTCTGGCGCTACGAGATGAAGGACGTCGATCAGCCGAATCTCCAGAAGGACGTCTTCCCCTACGACGAGGTCTGCCGGATCGTGTTCGACCACAAGATCGTCTCGATGAGTCCCGCCGAGGACATTTTCATCACCGACACGACCTTCCGGGACGGCCAGCAGGCCCGCCCGCCCTACACGGTCAAGCAGATCGCCGATCTGTACAGCATGATGAGCCGCCTGGGCGGCGAAAGGGGCGTCATCCGCCAGACGGAGTTTTTCCTCTACAGCCAGCGCGACCGCGAGGCGCTGGAGGCCTGCCGCGGCATGAACCTCCGCTACCCGGAGATCACGGGCTGGATCCGGGCCGTGAAGGAGGACGTGCCGCTGGTCAGGGAAGCGGGCCTCAGGGAGACGGGCGTCCTCACCTCCGTGTCGGACTACCACATCTTCCTCAAGCTCGGCGTGACGAGAAAGCAGGCCATGGAGATGTACCTCGACGTGGTGCGATCCCTCCTGGAGGCGGGGGTTGTCGCCCGCTGCCACTTCGAGGATCTCACGCGCTCGGACATCTACGGGTTCGTGGTTCCCTTCGCCATCGAGCTGATGAAGCTGCGCGAGCAGAGCGGCGTCGATGTCAAGATCCGGCTCTGCGATACCATGGGCTACGGGGTGACCTACCCCGGCGCGGCCCTGCCCCGAAGCGTGGACAAGATCGTGCGGGCCTTCATCGAGGACGCCGGCGTCCCCGGGCACCTGCTCGAGTGGCATGGACACAACGACTTCCACAAGGCCCTGATCAACGCCACGACGGCCTGGCTGTACGGCTGCAGCGGCGCCAACGGCACCCTGATGGGCATCGGAGAGCGCACGGGCAACCCGCCCGTCGAGGCCCTTATCTTCGAGTACATCCAGTTGCACGGCGAAAACCGCGGGATCGACACCACGGTGATCACGGAGATCGCCGACTATGTCCGACGGGAGATGAACTTCAAGATCGCGCCCAACTACCCCTTCGTGGGCTCCGAGTTCAACGTCACCCGGGCGGGCGTCCACCTCGACGGCCTCGTGAAAAATGAGGAGATCTACAACATCTTCGACACGGCGAGGATCCTCAAGCGTCCCATCATGCTCGAGATCACCGACAAGTCGGGCAAGGCAGGGATCGTCCACTGGATCAACTCGCGGCTCGACCTCAAGAACGGCGAGGCGATCGACAAGCGCCACCCGGGCATCTCCGCGATCCACAAGTGGGTCATGAAGCAGTACGAGGGCGGGCGCATGACGAGCATCTCCAACGACGAGATGGAGAAGGTCGTGCGGAAGTTCCTCCCCGAGCAGTTCATGTCCGATCTCGAGAAGATCAAGTACCGCGCCGCCCAGGCGGCCGTGGCGGTCGTCCGACAGGTGATCGAGCACCCCGTCATGAAGGCGATGAACCCCGAGATGCAGGAGCCGATCATGCAGCAGTTCATCGACGAGAACCCCTCGATCCAGTTCGCCTACGTGGTCGACACGCACGGCAGGAAGATCACGCGCAATATCACGCACATCACGGACCGGGCCAAGTACGAGAATTTCGGCGTCGGAACCGACTACTCGAACCGCGAGTGGTTCATCCGGCCCATGGAAACCGGCAAGATCCACGTGACGGATTTCTACATCTCCAAGATGACGGGCGCGCTCTGCATCACCGTTTCCGCGCCCATCGTCGACGAGCACGACGAGATCCGCGGCGTCTTCGGCGTCGACATCCGGTTCGAGGAGTGGACCAAGAGCGTGGACCTGATCTCCGAGGCCACCGAGCGGGCCCTGAAGGCAGAGTACGAGGCCAAAAAGAAGTCGGACCACTGGTTCTGAGCAGCCGTAAACGCCGGCAGCCTTCAGGAATCGGGGAAAGGATTGAGAAAAGGGCGGCTGAACAGCCAGCCGCCCTCCCTCATTGTCCGGTTCGTGATTGTCACACAATATGGATATTCAACGAATTTGCAACAGCCACAGTTCGCCCCTGCGCGGTATCAGGAAGCGATGAAGTCCAGAAGCAGCGTCGCGGTCTGAACGGATGCCCCCGCAGTCTCAAAATCAGTCTTCATCGATGATCCACTGCTCGTAGGGCAGCTCCGTCGGGTGAAGGGCGTCCTCTTCGAGCTCCTCGATGAAACGGGACGGGCGGAGCGGGACCATCCCCGTCCCCCGGGAATAATCGATCAGCGGGTGGCACAGGTACAGCTGATCCCTGGCGCGGGTCGTTGCGACATAGAAAAGCCTTCTCTCTTCCTCTTCGCCCCCCTCTTCGCCCAGGGCCCGGGCCAGCGGGATCATCCCCTCGGCGCACCAGATGATGAACACGACAGTCCATTCCAGCCCCTTGGCCTGGTGAATGGAACTCAGGATGACCCGGTCCTTCTCCTCTGCCGCATGGGAGGCCTCGCTCTCGGCCGTGTTTGTCAGCAGGGACAGTTCGGCGAGAAAATCCGTCAGGCTCGAAAAGCGGCTGGAGAAATCGGCCAGTTGCGCCAGATCCTCTTCCCGGGAAAAGCTGTCGGTGTAGCGGTCCTGCAGGTCTTCGCGGTATCCCCGGTCGAGAAGCAGGTGAATGAGGTCAGCTGGCGCCTGCTCGACGGCTTTCTCGAGCAGCAGCGCCAGGGTCTGGCCCAGCCGGAGAAGCCCCGGCGCGGCCGACTTGCAGATGCGCTTCACCCAGGCCGGGTCCCGGATCGCGGCCAGGGGGTCCCTCTCCGAGGACAGTGCCTTCCAGACCCGGTCGACGGTGACCCTGCCCACCTTTTCATAGAGCCCGAGAACTCGCTTCCAGGCGGCCTCGTCCAGCGGGTTCACGAGCACCCGCAGGTAGGACGTAATGTCCTTCACATGGGCCATCTCGAAAAAGCGGATCCCCGAGCGGATCTCGAAGGGGATTCCCCGCCGGGTGAGTTCCATCTGAAGCTCCATGGAGTGGTAGTGGGCGCGGTACAGGACGGAGATCTCCCGGACCGGGACCCCTTCCATGATGAGATCCATGATTCGCCGCGCCACGAAGGCGGCCTGCAGGGTGGCGTTCCGCACCGGGATGTAAACGGGCTTGAATCCTCCCTTGCGCACCGCCCTCAGTTCTTTCGGGAACTGGTCCCGGTTCCGGATGATGCTCCGGTTGGCCAGGTCGAGGATCTGGGGGGTGCTACGGTAGTTCGTTTCGAGCTTGAAGAGCCTGACGTCGGGATACCGATCCGGGAAGCGAAGGATGTTCTCGAAGTTCGCGCCGCGGAACGAGTAGATGCTCTGGTGGTCGTCCCCTACCACCATGAGATTGCGGTGCCTGGAGCCCAGAAGATCGAGGATGGCGGCCTGGAGGCTGTTGGTGTCCTGGTACTCGTCGACGAGCACGTGCAGAAACCGCTCCGCGTATTCGCGCAATGCGTCGGGCTCGTTCCGCAGCAGCGCCAGCCAGTTCGCGAGCAGGTCGTCGAAATCCATCAGGTTGAGGGCCCGTTTCCGTTCTCCGTAGGCCCGGGCGATGTCGCGGATGTCCTCGGCCAGGGGGCAGAAGTGAGGAAACTTCCTCCCGATGACCTCTTCGAGGGGAGTCAGGGTGTTGACGGAGAACCCGATGATGGCTCCGAGGACGTCCCCTTTGGGAAATCGGCCCCCTTTCGTCTCGATGCCGGCATCTGCGATGCACGCGTTCAGCAGCGACTTTGTGTCGTCGGCGTCCATGATGGAATAGTTGCGCCCATATCCCAGCCGGTCGCCGTGGCGTCTGAGCACCCGGTTCGCGATGTGGTGGAAGGTGCCCCCCCAGAGCCTGCGGATGTCCACGCCCGACAGAAGCTCCACACGGCCCAGCATCTCCCGGGCGGCCTTGTTCGTGAAGGTGGCCAGGAGAATCCGTTCCGGCGGCGTTCCCGTCTCGATGAGGCGGGCCACGCGGTAGGTAAGCGTCCTCGTCTTGCCGCTGCCGGCACCCGCGATGACCAGCACAGGTCCGCCTTCGGCCGTGACGACCCGGTACTGCTCGGGGTTGAGATCTCTCCTGTAATCGATCGGCAACGTCTTCCTCCTGCGGGACCGGTATTCTATGCCCTCTTCACCCGTTTCGCCAATAAGAAAATCCCCCTTCATCCCCCTTTTTCAAAGGGGGATGAAGGGGGATCTCGCCTTTCACCTTTCGCCTTCAGCCTTCTTTCAACGCCTTCTTCACCGCCTCCACCGTGTCGGCGCTCGAAAGCGAGGTGAAGTTTTTCAGCAACCCCTCTTTCTCGTAAAACCCGATAAGGGGCGCCGTCTTCGCGTTGTACGTCTCGAGCCTAAACAGGATGGCCGTCTCCGTCTCGTCGTCGCGCTGGACGACCTTGCTGCCGCACTTCTTGCACGTCCCGTCCGGATTCGGGGGCATGCTCTTGATGTTATAGATCTCCTGGCATGAGGGGTTGGAGCAGGTCCTGCGTGTCGTGAGGCGGTCGAGGATCACCTCGCGAGGCACCTCCAGGTTGACCACCATGTCGAGTTTCCGGTCGAGTTTCTTGAGCAGCGACCCGAGCGCCTCGGCCTGGGCGATGGTGCGGGGGAACCCGTCCAGGATGAACCCCCTCGCGCAGTCCGGCTCCTGCAGCCTCACCTCCATGATCTTCATGATCAGGGAGTCAGGCACGAGATCACCGCGGTCCATGTAGGCCTTGGCCTCCTTCCCCAACTCGGTCCCCTCGCGGACGGCGGCCCTCAGGATGTCCCCCGTCGAGATCTGGACGGACCCGTCGAAATCGGTGAGCAGCTTGGCCACAGTCCCCTTCCCGGCACCGGGCGCACCCAAAAGAATGATCTTCATATCGTTCTCCCTTCGTATGTCGCGATTCTTCCACCCGCAGGAGTGGGGGATCTTAGGGGAAATCGGATATCCGGTCAAGGAAAACCTGGCAGCGGGGACGGGTTGTGCGGTTTGCGCGTTTTCCTATCTGAGAATTCCAGGCTCTCAACGAATTCGGTATTCATGAAAAAGCCCCGCCGGCCGGCGGGGCTTTTTTTCAGCCGGCATTCTCCGGCTTCGAATCCTTGAGTCCTTCCGGATGCCCTGACCCCGAACCCCGGTGCCTGAACCCGGTCCTATTACTTGATGACCTTCTTCGCCGAGAAATCCTGCCAGTCTTTCGAATTGTAGGCTTCGACGATGACTTTCGAGGCCTGATCGAGGTTGAAGTACTGGGTGTTGATGATCAGGTCGTAGTGGTTCGGGTTCATCGGGTCGACGTTGAAGTACTTCCGCGCGAAAGCGACCCGCTCCGACTCGACCGACAGGATGCGCTGCTTGGCTTCCTCCTTGGTCAGCTTGAAGAACGTCGCCACGTTGTTCACACGCACTTCCAGCGGGGCGATGGCGAAGACCCGGAGGCATGCCTCGGGGGGCAGAATAAAGCTCGCCCCGCGGCCCACGATGACGGCATTTCCATGCGCGCCGATCGTGCCGATCACCCGGGTGAGATGCTCCATGAACTCATAGGGCCACAGGTGCCTCTCGCCGAGGGATTCGATCCAGTCGTCGAGCATGCTCTTGTCCTGCTCGTCCAGGGACTTGATCAGCCGCTTGCTGACCTTGGCGCTCTTGGCCACCTCGTCGATGATCTGGCGGTCCCAGTAATCCATCCTGAGGTCCTTGGCCACCCTCTGGGCAAGGAACCAGCCGCCGCTGCCGGGCAGTCGCGAAATGGCGATAACGGGCCGGATGGTCTGTTTGAATTTCTTTTTTTCGTTCAGTTCCCATCTCTTGGCCTGATCCTCTATGATCGCGGTCAGGGAACGCTTTGCGCGCGGCTTGAATTCCATGACTCCTCCTCTCTCACCGCTGATAAGATCGGTATAATCAGTGCTCTCTCCGGCATGAATTCTCCCGCAGGGTTCACAAAACGCATGCTTTATACCTGTTACCCCGCAAGGAATCAAGGCAAAAAAGGCGGCTCGCGGTCTCTCCCGATTTCCATTCTTGACAGCCGTTCCGCCTGCGTCTAGGCTACGCTATCAATAACGGAAAGCGGAAAGAGAAACCCGGCCATGACGGACACCACGCAGCTCCTCGACCTCTGGAAGCAGCGGCATCCCCGGAAATTCGCGGCGGAGAAGGAGATCTTCAGGCACATCAACCGGGGCGACACGATCTTCATCTCGTCGGCCTGCGCCGAGCCCCAGCACCTCGTCCACGCGCTGATCCGATACGTCAAGGAAAACCCCAAGGCCTTCTTCGACGCCGAGGTGCTTCACATTCGCACCCTCGGCGTGGCCCCCTATGCCGACGAGAAGTTCAAGTCCAATTTCCGGCACAACTCCTTCTTCATCGGCGACAGCACCCGCGGGGCGGTCAACAGGGGGATGGCCGACTATACGCCGGTCAACCTCTCCCAGGTGCCCGGCTTGTTCCGCCGGGGCCTCGAGCACGTCGACGTGGCGCTTCTCCAGGCCTCCCCGCCCGACGAGCACGGCTACCTGAGCGTGGGCGTCAGCGTCGACATCGTGAAGGCCGCCGCCGAAACGGCCCGTGTGGTCGTCACGCAGGTCAACCGCTGCATGCCGCGGGTCCACGGAGACACCTTTCTCCACATCGACGACATCGACTTCCTCGTCCCCTACGACGAGCCGCTCCTCGAGTATTTCCCGGCGGCCGACACGGAAATCGCCCAGCGGATCGGCAACTACGTGGCCCGGCTGATCGAGGACGGCGACACGATCCAGGTCGGCTACGGTACGATTCCCAACGCCGTCCTCTCGAACCTACAGGGCAAGAAACACCTGGGCATCCACACGGAGCTCATCAGCGACGGCATCGTTGAGCTGATGAAACGGGGAGTCGTCGACAACTCCCGCAAAACCGTCAACCGGGGAAAGACCGTGGCCACGTTCTGCATGGGCAGGCGGTCGACCTACGAATTTCTCCACGACAACCCCTCCATCGACTTCCGGTCCATCGACTACACGAACAACCCCCTGCTCATCGCCCGGCAGGACAACATGGTCGCCATCAACAGCGCGCTGGAGATCGACCTCACGGGACAGGCGACGGCCGAATCGATCGGAAAGACCTTCTACAGCGGCGTGGGCGGACAGGCGGATTTCATGCGGGGGGCGGCCCTGGCCCGCAACGGCAAGACGATCCTCGCGATCCAGTCCACGGCGGCATGCGACGTGGTCTCGCGCATCGTCCCGTTCCTCAAGGAGGGGTCCGGGGCGACGTTACTGAGGGGGGATGTCCAGTATGTCGTCACCGAGTGGGGGATCGCCTACCTGCCGGGCAAGAACGTCCGCGAGCGGGCCATGGAACTGATCGCCATCGCCCACCCGAAGTTCAGGCCCTGGCTCATCGAGGAGGCCCGTAAGAACGGGCTCATCTACCGGGACCAGGCCTTCATCCCCGGCGAGCGCGGCATCTACCCCGAGGAGCTCGAGACCTACCGCACCACGAGAGCCGGCATCAACCTCCTCTTCCGGCCCGTGAAGATCAGCGACGAGCACCGGCTCCAGGACTTTTTCTATTCCCTTTCGGACAGCAGCCTGTACCGGCGGTTCATCTCCTATCGCAAGGACATGCCCCACGAGCGGCTCCAGGATTTTGTCGTCATCGACTACACGAAGAAGATGGAGATCCTGGCCGTCCTCGGCGAGGAGGACAACGAGGAGATCGTCGGCCTCGGCCAGTACGAGATCGAAGAGGACACCCACATGGCCGAGGTCGCCTTCGCCGTCAGCGATGCGCACCAGAGCAAAGGGATTGGTCAGGAACTCCTCGGATATCTCACCTACCTGGCGAGACGGCAGGGGTTGCTCGGCTTCACCGCGGAGGTCCTGCTCGAGAATCGGCCCATGCTGCACGTATTCGAAAAGATGGGATTCGACATGGAAAAGCGGGTCGGGGCCGGGGTGTACGAGCTGAAGATGATGTTCCGGGAGTAGCGGGCAGGCTGTCGGCCCGGGGCCATTCTTCGGCAAGAGGGCGGCAACGCCGGGCCGGACGGCGGCCGGCCTCATGCTCTCCGCTTTCCCGGCCTTCCCCCTTCTGACCCTATTGCCCTCCAAACACCTCATCCCCCCGGAGGGCGTTCGGCTTTCGCCGAGGGCGAACCGGCGGGCGTGGAACCGTCGGGAGACAACCCCGGCGCGGAGGAGGGTTCGCTTTTTGCCGGGCGCACGGCCTCGATCAGCCGGACGCCGCCGATGAAGCGGGAGCTGAAATACGCCGAATCGATGTGGTCGACCTTCCCCGCACGGTTTCTGGAGGAAAGGTGGAAGAATTCGCTGCCGCCGAGGAAAATCCCGACGTGGAGACGGTATTTCCTGGTCTGGAAGAACACGAGGTCGCCCGTGTCCAGGTTGTCCCGCCCGACGCGGGCGCCGCACTTGAGTTGATCCCTCGCCGTCCGGGGCAGGTCGATGCTGAAGATCCCGTAGACTTTCCTCGTAAAGGCCGAGCAGTCGATGCCCCGCATCGTATTGCCGCCGAGCTTGTAGGGCACGCCCTCGTAGGACTTCACGAGATTGACGAAGAGTCTCCGTTCCGCCGGGTCGCTCCAGCGCGAGAGCGCCACGGGGGCCTTGGGCCCCGCGCTCTCCCGCTCCTCCCCCTGCAGGACGAGTTCATCCGTCTCGATGGAGCCGGCTTCCTCGAGATCCTCGTCGTCCTGCGCGTCCCCCGCGGCTCGCTTCGCCAGGACGAGGCGCTGCCCCGCCCTGAGCTTCGACGTCTTCAGGCCGTTGAGTTTCCTGATCTCGGAAACGGACAGGCCTGCCGCTTCCGCCACTCCGGCCAGCGTCTCGCCTTTCCTCACGATGTGAACCGTTTCGTCGCGGCCGGGTTGCTTCTTCGCGGCAGCCTGTTCGGCGCTCTTCCCCTGCGCACGGCCCGCGGGGATGACGAGCGCCTGGTTGGGCTTCAGGGCGTCCCCGGCCAGGCCGTTGGCCGTTCGAATAGTGTCGGCGCTGACCTGGAATTTCTTTGCAATCCTGTAAAGGCTGTCGCCGGCCTTCACCCGGTAGCGCACCTCGGCGGCCGATGCGCCTGCCGCCAGAAGCGTCACGCAGAAAAAGAGCATGCCTGCCCCGAGGTAGAACCATCGCTTTCTCATCCCGGTCCCTTTCCTCCTTCCCTGCAGGGGCCTCTCAGGGGCCATCGCGTCTTGAGCGAGTCTCGGCTGCCGGCGCGTTCCCTCCCCGGACATCGGAACGTGCGAGCAGCCGAAACGCTACACGAGCTTCAGGAGGCTTGTCAATTCTTTCTTGCGCGGCGCCGCCGTCACCCCGGCACCGCGCATCGTCGCGCACGGGAGGGACTGTCGCCCGCCCCGCCGGGACGCCCCGCACCGCATTCGATTCCGGCCGCTTCTTCGCGCATCGAAGTTCGTCTTGCCATCCCCGGCGTTTTCCATTACGGTAGGAAGCGGAACGCACCCCGCAGGAGCCCTTTTCCCCTTTCACGATGACGCCCGAAGCAGGCACGATCCAGGAAGGAGGCAGCCGATGTTGAATTTCTCCCTGACCCCCGAACAGATCGCGTTGAGAGACAAGGCCCGCCGGTTCGCCCTGGACGAGGTGCTCCCCGTCGCATGGCACTACGACGAGAAGGACGATCTACCCCTGTACATCCTCAGGAAGGCATGGGACGAGGGGATCATGAATCTCACCATCCCCGTGAAATACGGGGGACAGGGGCGGGGCCTTCTGGAAAGCGCCCTGGTGGTCGAGGAAATCTCGGCCGCCTGCGCGGGGCTGGCCACCTCGATCTTCGACAACTCCCTGGGCACGGAGCCGCTGATCCTGTCGAGAAACGAAAGGCTCCGGGACAAGTACCTTCCCGTTCTGGCGAAGGATTTCAAGCTCATCTGCTTCGCCACGTCGGAGCCGCTTGCCGGTTCGGATGTTGCGGGCATGCGCTGCAAGGCCGAGAAATCCGGCGGGGACTACATCCTCAACGGAACCAAGTACTGGATCACCAACGCCGGGGTGGCCGACTACTTCTCCATTTTCGCCACCGTCGATGCGTCCCTCGGGCACAAGGGCATCGCGGCGTTTCTCGTCGAGAAGGGCCAGGACGGGGTCACGACGGGCCGGCCTATCCCGAAGATGGGTCAGCGCAGCTCGAACACCGCGGGCATTCATCTCACGAACGTGCGGGTTCCTGCGGAAAACGTGCTGGCGCAGCCCGGCGAAGGCTTCTTGATGGCCATGACCACCTTCGCCCACACGAGGCCCATCATCGGCTCCTTCGGCGTCGGCGCCGCCCGGTCGGCCATGGAGATGGCCATCGATTACGCGAAAAAACGACGGGCCTTCGGAGCCCGCCTGGCGGACTTCCAGGCCATCGACTTCAAGATCGCCGAGATGTACCAGAAGGTGGAAACGGCGAGACTGCTCACCTGGAAAGCCGCCTGGGAGAACGATTCCGGGATGGACCCGACCATTACGGCCTCCATCGCGAAGTTCTACGCCACCGAGGCGGCCTTCGAGGTCGTGAGCGAGGCCCTGCAGATCCTGGGCGGCTACGGCTACACCCGCCTGTTTCCCGTGGAAAAGCTCCTGCGCGACATGCGCCTGCCGATGATCTACGAGGGGACAAGCGAGATCCAGCGGATCGTCGTCTCCCGGTACCTGCTTGAAGGCTACCGTTCCGTCATGCCGGCCCTCGAGGATTTCCCGCTTCTTGCGGCGCACGACGTCCATCTCGAAAAGGAAACCGTCGCGTGGCGCTGCCGGATCTGCGGGCACACGCACTACGGACCGGAACCTCCCGAGCAATGCCCGCACTGTTTCTTCCCGAAGGCGGCCTTCAGGAAGGTCTGGCCGAAGTGAGCGGTCGCCGGACGGGCCCGACGGCCGTTCGTGAGGCGACCCGTTGAGTCACGTCTCTCATGTCATGGATAAAATCGGGATAAGGAGGGATTGGACGTGCCGACCTACGAATTTCGATGTGAGGACTGCAGGAAGAATTTCTCGGTCGTCATGAGCATGGCGGAGCGGGACAAGGGAAACGTCCGCTGTCCCGTCTGCAGGAAAAAAAATGTGAAGCAGCAGCTTTCCACGTTCCTGACGAAAACGAGCCGGAAAAGCTGACCCCGACTGCCGCGCGAACCGGGACAGCAGGCCGTCAACGTCCTTCCTCCCTGCGCAGGGCGTCCGCGACCAGCAGGAGGGCGAGGGCTGTCTTGCCATCGGTGATCCTGCCGTCGCGGATCATGGCCAAGGCGTCCTGAAGACGGCAGGTCATGATCTCGATGTCTTCGTCTTCATCGGGCTCCAGTGGAGCCTCGACGAGGTCGAAGGCCGCGTAGAAATGCATGAACTCGTCCGCGTATCCGGGCACGAGATAGCCACCGAAGAGTTTCACCAGCCGGCCCGCCCGATACCCCGTCTCCTCGGCCAGCTCGCGTTGCACGCAATCCTCGGGAGACCGGTCTCCGGGGTCCATGGTACCGGCCGGGATTTCGATCAGCGAGCCGCCGACCGCATGCCGGTGCTGCCGGATCAGCAGGATGTCGCCGTTGCCCAGCACAGGCACGATCCCGACGGTGGGGCGGTGCTCGATCCTGCTTCGCCGGACGGACCTCCCGTTCGGCAGTTTGATCTCGTCTTCGTAAAGCGTAAAGATGGCCCCCCTGTACACCGGGGTCGACCGGCCGCCGTCCGCGCTCCGTCCGCCCATCACCGGCCTCACTTCCTGACGACGAGGATGGACACCCGGGATTCGCTCTGGAGGATCCCGTAGGCGATGCTCCCCATCCCCGACCCGATCCCGCTCCTGCCGTGGGATCCCATGACCAGCAAGTCGGCCTTCGTGCGCCGCGCCTCCTTGAGGATCTCCTCGACGGGATGACCCATGCGGATGACCATGTCCGGCTTGACGCCCCGCTGTTTGCACCACCCGGCATCCGCGGCGAGATAGGCCCCGGCAACCTGCATGAGGTAGTCCTCGACAGGCTCAGCGATGCGGGCGGGCGAGACCTCGGCGGGCATCGTCCGGCCCACGTACAATCGGTTGTCGACCACCCCGACAAGGGTCAGCGCAGCCCGCCACCTCTTCGCCATCTCGACGGCCGCCTTGAGCGCGCGCCGGGATGTCTTCGACCCGTCCGATGCCATCAGGATCTTCTTGATCATTGCACTGCCTCCCTGCTGTGATCGGCCTCCAAGCCGGCTCGTTCCCGCCGTCGAACATCCGGACCGCGGGCAAATCGCGGGGACGGCGGAATCTCCGTCACCTGCCGCCTGCTGCCGTCAGTTCCGCGTACAGCCTCCTTCCGATCTTCATGCCCCGGTCGATGAAATCGGGACCGTACCTGCGGCCCGTTTCACTGCGGAAGGTCTCCCGGATTCTGCCGACCCCTTCCAGTCCCTTCATAAAACGGCCGAGCACCGCGGACAGGGGGACATCCCGTCGCGCGACCATGTCCCACAGCATCTCCGAAAAGTTGTCGGGCCCCCAGCGGAATTTGTCTGCATCGTAGAGCGCATCGGAGAGGAGTTGTCCGTCCGCATCGCCCATGGGCCGTGACGGACGGAAGGCCTCGTGGTTCGCGACGGCCCTCGCGATGGTGTCCCGTTCATCCTCCCGGAGAGCGAAAGCCCTCAGGAGGCGTCGCGCCTCCTCGGCTCCCCTGAGGGCGTGTTCTTTTTCCTCCCGGCGGATGTCGTGAAGGACGCCGGCCACGTGGGCCAGCGTGACAAGCCTTCGAACCCCGCCCGCCGGATCCGCAGGTCCCCGCTCAACCAGGATGATGGCACCCGCATCCACGGCGACCTTGGTCGCGTGCCCCAGCCCATGACCGGCGGGGTCCGGCCTTGCGCCCAACTCGTCGACGGCCCTCCGGACCAGGGGATCCTCCCTGAACAGGGCGGCGGAGGTCTCGACATGAATCCTCTCGCGTCCGTAAAAGAGGGGCTCGCCGACCTCGCGGACGAGCCGCCGTGCGATTTCCTGCGCGTCTCGGTACTCCTGTCTCACATCCCCCCCGCCCGGACCTGCGTTGCCGCCTTCGGCATATCGTTCCGGCGTCAGCTTAGCACGGAACAGGCGGGAACGGTAGGGGGTCCATGCGGCGATTCCCGTTCAGGGGATCCGGACCAGGACGCGAACGAGCTGCTCCAGGTGGCGCAGCGTGCTGCACTCCATGACCAGGTCGCAGAGGCGCGCGTACCGCCGCATCTCCGAGTCGCCCGTTCCCCACATGGGGGGCGTTTCAGGGTTGAGCCAGATAAGACGCCGGCAGCGGTCGGCGATTTGTTTCAGGAGTCCCTCGGCCGGATCGCCGTAGTTGCTCCGGGCGTCGCCCAGGATGATCACCGTGGTCTTACCCGTGACCGCATCGAGATGGCGGTTCGTAAAATCCCAGAAGGCACTCCCGTAGTCGGTGCGCCCCATGTGAATGTCGAGACCCTCGCCCGTCCGGAGACGTTCGACGGCCTCCGCGAGGGGACAACGCTCGAAGATGTCACTGACCTCGAGCAGGCTGGAGCAGAACACGAAGGAGCGGACCCGCGCCACGACCTCGTTGAGACCGTAGAGCATGAGCAGGCAGAACCGCACAACGGTGGACATGGAGCGGCTCACATCGCAGAGGATGACCACGTCGGGCCGGTTGACCTTTTTCTGTTTCCAGCTGATGTCGAACAGGAGCCCCCCGTGATGCATGTTGGCCCTCAGCGTCCGTTTGAAATCGAGAGCCCCGCGCTTCGAGCGCCGGCGTCGGCGGGAGTAGCGGTCGTTCATCCGCTTGACCAGTTTCCGAATGAGGAAATGCATGCGCTCGTAATGCCGCTCCTCGAGTTCCGTAAGCCTCACGTCCCAGAGATAGCGCTCGATGACACGCTCGGTGCTCTCCCGGGCATAGATCTCATACTGTTCCTCGACATACCGCCGGACCATGTCTACGACGGCATCCCGGCCCTGCTCGATCCGGCGCGCCGTGCCCCCGGCCCCCGCGCTTCCGTCCGGGGAGAGATCCGCCACGAACCGGTCGAGCTGGTCGAGGTTCAGGGCCTGGAGGATCCGGGCCGTGAACATCCCGCGCTGCGTGAAGAAGCGGATGGACTGCAGATCGGCCGACCGCGCCGCATCCCTCACGGCCAGCGCGATACCCCCGAGATCGCCCTCCAGGATCATGCCCCCGATCGGCGGCAGTACGGCGGAAGGCTCCCCGGCGGCCGGCTCCGCAGCCGGCGCCAGCTCGGAAGGGAGCGGGTGGAAGGAAAAGAACCGCTCGAAGCAGTCATCGAAGATTTCCTTTTCGGCAACGGATTTTGCGAGGGTGGCCCCCAGGCTGCTCTTGACGACCGGGCGGTCGCCGTAGCCGGAGATCGCGAGGGCCTGCGCGGCGTCGATGCTCTCCGACACCGACACGGGAACGCCGGCCCCCCGCAGGGCGACGATGAAGCGGTTCAGAACGCGGTCCATCAGGCCGTTTCCCTGATCGCCTTGTCGACGAGCAGAAAGATCTTCTCGTCGACGGCCCGGATGTCCTCTTCGAACTTCAGGAAGGTGTTGAGGGTCTTGCGGGTCAGGTCCCGGTCCAGCCCCTCCGCGTGCAGCAGGATGAGGGCTCGCGCCCAGTCGATCGTCTCGCTGATCGAGGGGGCCTTTTTCAGCTCCATCCTTCTGACCTCGTGGATGAACAGGACGAGCTGTTTTTCCAGCCGCTCGGGGATGCCGGGCACATGGTGCCGGACGATCTGCCGTTCGAGATCGGGGTCCGGGAACGGAATGAAGAGATGGAGGCACCGTCTCTTCAGCGCCTCGCTGAGCTCTCGGGTGCTGTTGCTCGTGAGAAAGACGAAGGGCTTCGTGCGCGAGCGCACGGTCCCGATCTCGGGGATCGACACCTGGAAGTCCGACAGGATCTCCAGCAGGAAGGCCTCGAACTCCTCGTCCGCCTTGTCCACTTCGTCGATGAGCAGCACGGCGCCCTCTTCCTGCTGGAGTGCCCTGAGCAGCGGGCGCGCCTCGAGAAACTGCGGGGAGAAGAAAATGTCCTCATAGCGGTGGAGCGTCCGGATCGACTCTCCCAGATCGTCCTCCCGCCGGACGATCTGGTCGAGCTTGTCCCGCAGCAGCTGGGTGTAGAGAAGCTGCTTTCCATACTTCCACTCGTAAAGCGCCTTGGACTCGTCGAGCCCCTCGTAACACTGGAGCCGGATGAGCGGCACGTTCAGGAAGGCGGCCGCCTTCTTGGCGAGCTCCGTTTTGCCCACGCCGGCGGGACCCTCCACGAGGACGGGTTTTTCGAGGTGAAAGGCCAGGTACACGATCGTCGCGATCTCCGTGTTGCAGATGTAACCCGTCTGCCTGAAGCCCTCGCGAACCGTCTCGACCGCGCTGAATGCTCTACCCCGATCCGTCATGACCTCTCCTTCCCGCTGGGCCGTGCGTCTCCCCGGATTGGCCTGCGTGCGCGCGATGCGGCCGGGATGGCCACCGCCGGCAGGGCCCTTCGTCCTATGGATCCTTACCGCTTCGCTGCCGCATCCGTCCCCGGTGTCTCTACGCTCCGAACGTCTCGAAAACGACCCCGGGACTTTCTTGAAGATCCCCTTCTCCCCGTCCCATCCCCCGCATCTGCCCTTATCTGGCATGCCAAAGATTTCCTGTCAAGGACGATCCCGCATGCCATGGCTCCATGCGGTCCCGTCACTCATCGGAGCACGTCCTCTACAGGGACTGCTTCCCGGTCATCCGCTCGATCGCGATCTCGATCACGCAGGTTCTCTCCAGTGACTTCCCGTCGAAGGGCCCTTCCGGCCCGCCGTAGTGCGCCATGACGGCGCCGAGTCCCGCGCGTTTCTCCTCGTGGTCCTCGAGAATCCTCGCCGTCCCGAACCCGATGACGCTGCGGTACTTCATGGACCAGCGGCAGGGGGCCTCCCCGGGTGCGACCTGCGCATCCACGTCGACTTCGAAACAGACCCGGTTGTTTCGCCGGATCAGGTCGATCTTTTTCCCCTCCCCGGCGCTGTGGAGGTACAGCCGCCCGGCGCGGACGCCGAAGCTCATCGGCACGACATAGGGATTCCGGCCGTCGCTGAGGCCCAGGCGGCAGACGAGGCCCCGGTCCAGGATATCCCGCATCTGCCGCTCGTCACGAATTTCCCGTTCCCGTCTTCTCATCGGCATCCCTCCGAAAAAAAAGCCCACCGCGAGGTGGGCTCCGTGGTTCGATCGGCCGGACGCGCTACTTCAGCCCCTCGAGTACGCCCTGGAAGAAATCGTGATGCTCTTCCTCGTCAGCCAGGATCTTCCTGAACAGGCGCGCCGTCGTGGGGTCGTCCTCCTTTTGCGCCATCTGAATGATCTCCCTGTAGAGCTTGATGGCCCCCTCCTCGTCCTTCAAGTCCCTGGTCAGCATCTCCTTGAGGGTCTCGCCGACAAAGACCGGATCCGGTTTCGTCGTGGGGATGCCGCCCAGGTAGAAGAGCCTCTCGGCGATCTCTTCGGCGTGCTTCATCTCCTCGATGGCGACCTTCTTCAATTCGTCCTTGATGGCGTAATGGGGGATCCCCGACCACTGGACGTGCTGCCACATGTACTGCACGGACACCTGGATCTCACGGGCGATCCCTTTGTTCAACAGCTCCAACAGTTTCTTACTTGCCATGGTTGACCTCCTTCTCGAGCGGTTTCTTCGATCGGCTTCGATCGTTTTCTGCTCAGCCGGATGAAGCGTGCCCCGCGGGGAGCGCCGGCGGCGGCATGCGGACCCGGCAGGACGGCTCGACGCTGCACCGCAAAAATAAAATATATTTCCCCCTTCGTCAACGATTTTGACCGTCGGGATGCGACGCCGTCTCCCCTGCGAGACAGGCACCCGGGAAAAAGAAACCCCCCTCGGTTTCGAGCGGGGTTTCTTCTGTCATCCGTGCGGCAGCCGCTCCGCGCCGTGCCGTCAGAATCTTTCCGGGCGGGAAGCCATGCTCGAGTCCGTCGAGCCGATCGCGTTACTTCTTCGCCTTTGCCTTTGCCTTGGGCTTCGCCGTCTTCTTCGGGGCCTCCTTCTTCACGGGCTTCTTCGCGGCCTTCTTCGGCTCCGCCTTCTTTACGGACTTCTTCGCGGCCTTCTTCGGCTCCGCCTTCTTTACGGACTTCTTCGCGGCCTTCTTCGCCGGTTTTGCGGCCTTCTTCATCGTTGCCTTTCCTTTCTCCATCGGGACATCACAGCAGATCAGCTCACCGACCGCACAGTCACAGCTCTCGTCGACGGCGACGACGAGGCCGCATACGTCGCAAGTGAACAAATCACCCTTCTTCGCTTTTGCCATCTCGATCTCCTCCTTGACTGATGTGTTTCCCTGTTCTCGTGCTTCCCGCATCAGGAGTGAATTTTCTCTAACTGTTTTTTCCCCTCATTTCAAGCATTTTCTGGGCCGGGGCGCCGCGCTGTCCGTGCACCCTTACTTCTTTTCGTCCGGTATTTCGCGCTTTCTTCGTTGCCCGCCTGCAATGCGTCTTCCGGGGCCTGCGTGCGGATCTCCGGCGTCGCTTCTCCCGCTTCGCCCGGGACGCCGGGCAGCGGCCCATCACGCCACAGGGGTCCCGCGCCGCCTTTCCGCCGGCCCGTTCAGCCTTTTTCGCTATTGAAAATCCACCGGGGCTGTGAGAAATTATTGCAGTCGGATTGTCGTTCCCGGAACCCGCCGTTCCCTTTACGAACACCGCAACGCCACGCCAACGGAGAGCGTCATGGCACGATTCGGGAAATGGATCATCGGGGCCGCCGTCGCCTTGATCCTCTTCACGGTCATCGGCTTTTTCGTCGTTCCGCCCGTCGTGAAGCCGTACCTGCTGGAAACGGTGTCGAAGACGATCAGCCGCCCGGTGAGCCTCGCGGACCTCAGCTTCAACCCCTACACGCTGACCGCCACGCTGCGGGGACTCGAGATCAAGGAACCGCGGAGCGATGCGACCTTCCTGTCCTTCGACGAGCTTGTCGTCAACCTCGACGTGCGGTCCCTGCTCAAGCGCGCGCCCGTCATCGAGGAATTCATCCTCCGGAAACCCTACGTGCACCTGGTCCGAAACCGGGACAAGACGTACAACTTCACCGATCTGCTTGAGCTGAAGAAGGAGGAGCCGAAGGACGAGAAGAAAGAACCTTTCTTTTTCTCGGTCCACAACATCATCATCGAAGAGGGGAGCGTCGATTTCGTCGACGGCCCCTTCGACACGTCCCACACCGTACGGGGCATGCACATCGGCATCCCCTTCATCTCCAACTCTCCCGAGTACGTCGACACCTACGTCCAGCCCCGGTTTGCGGCCGTCATCAACGGGGATCCCTATTCCCTGGAAGGCAAGACCAAGATATTCAAGGATTCCCACGAGACCGTCTTCAACATCCTCATCGAAGACCTGGATCTGCCCTTCTACCTGGCCTATGTGCCGCACGAGCTGAACATCACCATCCCCTCCGGGAAGCTCGACGTGCAGTCGACGGTCACCTTCTCCATGACGCCGGAGAAGAATGCCGCCGTGGTCGTCTCCGGCAACGTGGTGCTGAGGGACTTCGCACTGCAGGACCGAAAAAAGACCCCCGTGGCGGGGCTCAAGCGCCTCGACGTGGTCATGACGGCCGTCGAACCGCTCCTGGCGAAATTCCACTTCGCGAAGATCGCCCTGGATACCCCGGAACTCAACGTCCACAGGGACAGGGACGGCGTCGTCAACCTGATGACCCTGGCGGAAAGGAAGGAGAGCGGGCCGCAGGACGCCGCGCACGAGAAACCTGCCGCCGACAAGACACCGCCGACGCTGATCCTCGATGATTTCGACCTCAGGAAGGGCAGGATCGCCTATCGCGACGACGTCCCGCCGGAACCGATCACCTCCCTGATCCAGGACCTCGCCGTCAAGGGAACGGCGATCTCGACGGTGAAGGACAGCCGCGGCAAGCTGACCCTGTCTCTCGATCTCAACCGGGGAAAAGGGACGCTGTCCGTCGACGGCGCCGTCGGGCTCAACCCCGTCTTTGCGAACCTCGACGTGGACATGAAGCGAGTCCGGATCCGTCCCTTTCAGGGGTATTTCACCGACAAATTCCGTGTCCATTTCACTGACGGCGACATTTCCGCCAAAGGCGCCTTTTCGGCGAGCCGACCGGCCGGCAAGGACCCGTCGGTCAGCTATGACGGGAATCTCCTTCTCGCTAGGGTCGCCACGGTGGACAAGGTCAACGGCGACGACTTCGTCAAGTTCAAGACGCTCTTCGCCAACAGCGTGAGGGCCGGGTACAATCCGCTGTTCGTCCGGGTCAGGGACCTCGCGCTGACCGATCTCTACGCCAGGATCATCGTCAACGACGGCGGCACCCTGAACTTGCAGAACGTGGCCAAGCCCGAGGCGGCAGAGGGGGAGGAAGCCGTCGGGGCTGAACCCGGACAGCCGGAGACGAAGGGGGCGGAGACGGAGCCCGCGGAAAAGAAAGAATACGCCGGCGACGTTCTCGCAAAAAACATCGAGGTCAACCGCATCTCGCTGCAGAACGGCACCATCGTCTTCGACGACCGCAACGTGAAACCCAACTACTCGGCCACGCTCACGGAACTGACGGGGCGGGTGACGGGTGTGACCTCGATCGTGAAAAAACCGGCCGACGTGGACCTCCGGGGGAAAATCGGGCGGTACATCCCCGTCGAGATAGCCGGCAAGGTCCACCCCTTCAAGGACAACCTCTTCGTGGACCTCAAGGCGTCGCTCAAGGATTTCAATTTGAGCCCGCTTACCCCCTACTCGGGGACCTATGCCGGCTACAAGATCGAGAAGGGGTCCCTGTCCTTCGACCTCAATTATCACATCGCCGACAAGAAGCTCGACGCGGAGAACAGGGTGGTCATCGACCAGCTCACGCTGGGCGACCGGGTGGAGAGCCCCAGGGCGACCAAGCTGCCCGTGGGCCTGGCCGTCACGCTCCTGCGCGATGCCGAGGGCAAGATCAATCTCGACATTCCCGTCACGGGCCGTATCGACGATCCGGAATTCAGCGTGTGGCGCATCGTTCTGCAGGTCATCGTCAACCTGCTCACAAAAGTGGCCACGGCGCCTTTCGCCCTGCTGGGCTCCCTCTTCGGAGGCGGCGAGGAGCTCAGCTACATCGAATTCGACGCCGGGTCGTCTTCCATCACCGAACCGGCCATGAAGAAGGTGGAAACCCTGGTGAAGGCCCTGAAGGCCAAGCCGGCCCTCAAGCTCGACATCGCGGGCGGCGTGGACCTGGAGAGAGACCGGGAGGGCCTCATCCGCGACCGGTTCCAGAAGAAGCTGAAGGCGCAGAAGATGAACGACCTGATCCGGAAGGGCGAAAAGGTCGAATCCGTCGACGGGATCACCATCGAGCCCCAGGAATACGGCCGGTACCTGAAGCGGGCCTACAGCGCCGAGAAGTTCCCCAAGCCGAGAAACCTGATCGGCCTGGAGAAGAGCTTGCCCGACGAGGAAATGGAGAAGCTCATGATGACCCACATCGTCGTCGGGGAGGACGACCTGCGGCTGCTGGCCATGAAGCGGGCGGAAACGGTGGCCGATGCCATCCGGGCAGAAGGGCAGCTCGAGGCGGGCAGAGTGTTCGTCGTCGAGCCGAAGACACTCCAGCCCGAAGACAGGAAGAGCGTGAAGAGGAGCCGCGTGGATTTCCGGCTGAAGTAGCGCGCTCAGGGCGGGCGGATCAGGCCTCCTCGGCTGCCTTGCGCTGCGCCCGCTTCGCCTTCACGAACAGGACGACGCCGACGACGAGAAAGATGCCGCCCATGATCAGCTGCTTGATCTCGTCGCCCTCCATCTGACCCTGGACGATCTTGGCCGCAGCGGCAGCGATGGTGACCAGGCCGTAGAAGAGAAACAGCAGCGACGTGATGGATCCCATCCCGCCGAGTTTTCCCGCGGGGAGCCCCAGCGGGTGCTTCTCCGGCGCGGGGACCGGCGCGGGTTTCCCCGTTCCCGTCGGCTCGGCCCGCTGGACTTTTCCCCTGGCCGCCTTGTCCTGCCCGGCCAGGTACCACAGGATCTCGTCGCGCTCCTCGGATGTCCTGGCCGTCTTGAGCCTGTTGATGAGTTTCAACCGTTCCCGTTCGTTCATGAAGGCACCCTGCTGTTCTCGTTGTCCGCCTGACGATCCCCTTTTACACTATTGCGGCGCGGAAGGCAATCATCCCGTCCGCCGCGCCGGATGGTCTGCCTTGTCCGCAATCGGAAGGCTTCCGCCGCCAGGCCTCTGGAACCTGCCGGCCGGGAAATCGTCCCGGTTGTATTTTTCCCGAGGTTTCTGGTAAAGAGGAAGACTGTCACCTGCGGAGCCGCAGGAATTCTTGAACGTGGATGTGCCGGGCAGGGTGCAGCATGGCGCCGTCGCAAGCGAAAAAGAAAACGCCCTCCGTAAAAGGCCGCAAGGGATCCGCCCGGCGGGTTGACGCCACGCGCGCCAGGCTGAGCGAGCGGGTGAAGGAACTCACCTGCCTTTACGGCATTGCGCAGATCGCCTCGAATCCCGACCTTCCGATCGAACGGAAGCTCGCGGGCATCGCGCGGATCCTGCCTGCTGCCTGGCAGTATCCCCGCCGGGCCAGCGCCAGGATCCTCCTCGACGGACGGGAGTTCCAGAGCCCGGGGTTCCGGCACGGGGCGAGCCGGCAGACCGCCGCAATCCGCATCGGGGACAGGGACAGGGGAGCCGTCGAAGTTCATTACCGGGACGGGCGTGGCCTTCCGCGGCAGGCATCGTTCCTCGACGAAGAGCGGAACCTGATCGACAATATCGCGGGGCAGATCGCGTTCATGATCGAGCACGAAGACGCCAGGGCGGCAAAGGCCGAACTCCGGGAACAGCTGATCCGGGCCGATCGCCTGGCCGCCATCGGGCAACTTGCCGCCGGCGTGGCTCACGAGCTCAACGAGCCCCTGAACACCATCCTGGGCCTGGCCCAGCTCGTCCGGAAAATGCCGGGCCTGCCCGTCCCGTCGCGTGCGGATCTCGACAGCATCGTGGAAGCCTCCCTTCATGCCCGCAACATCATTCGGGAGCTCCTGGTTTTCGCCCGCCAGGGCAGGCCCGGAAGGGCCCGCGTGAACCTGAACCGCATCATCACGGATGAACTGGCCCTGTTCGAGGCGCTATGCGGCAAGTCCTGCGTGCAAATCAGACGCGCCGTCGATCCGGACCTCCCCGAGATCACAGCGGATAAATCTCAAATCCGGCAGGTCGTCTCCAACCTGGTCGTCAACGCCCTTCAGGCCATGCCCGGTGGGGGTGAGCTCACGCTTCGGACGTTCCGCGACGCCTCAAGGGTGTGCCTGGCGGTCGAGGATAACGGGATCGGCATGAGCCCGAAGATCCGGGAGAACGTTTTCATGCCCTTCTTTACCACGAAGGATGTCGACCAGGGCACCGGTCTCGGACTTTCGGTCGTACACGGCATCGTATCGTTGCACGGGGGGGAGATCCGCGTCGAAAGCGAGGAGGGGCGAGGCTCCCGTTTCGTGGTGGCCTTTCCCCTGCGGCCGAAAACCGCGCCAGAGGAGAAACCGTCATGACCGCCCGACGGAATCACAGCATCCTGGTCGTGGATGACGCACCCGCCGCGCTCAACATCATCCAGCGCAACCTCGAGTCGAAGGGCTATCGGCTCTACACGGCCTCCAATGTCGCCGATGCCGTGAAGATTCTGGAAAGGGCCCCGGTGAACCTCGTCATCACGGACTACAAGATGCCCAGGATCAGCGGCCTTGACCTGATCCGTCACATCCGTGAGAACTTCTACAAGACCGAGGTGATCATGATCACCGGCTACGCGTCCGTCAAGGGCGCGGTCGAGGCCGTAAAAATGGGGGCGGAGGAGTACCTTCCGAAGCCCTTTACCGATGACGAGCTTTTCGGCGCCGTCGAGAGGGCGCTCAACAAGCAGTCGCTGCGAGATGCCGTGATGGTCGAAGCGGCCCGTGAGCCGTCCGCTCCCCACGGCATCATCGGCAGATCGACGTCCGTCCGGAAATTGCTGGCGGAGATCGAAAAGGCTTCGAAATCCACCGCCACGGCGCTCGTGCTGGGGGAGAGCGGCACCGGCAAGGAGTTGGTCGCCAGGGCCATTCACTACAGCGGCAGCCGGGCATCGGCTCCGTTTGTCCCGGTCAACTGCGGGGCGATCCCGGAAAAGCTCCTGGAGAGCGAGCTATTCGGCTATGTGAGAGGGGCCTTTACCGGCGCGAACGAGTCCCGTGCGGGGTTCTTCCAGACGGCTGACGGCGGAACCATTCTGCTCGACGAAATCAACGAGATGAGCCCTCCCATGCAGGTGAAGCTTCTCAGGGTTCTCCAGGACAAGCAGGTCTGCATGGTCGGCGCCCGGAAGACCCAGAAGGTCGATGTCCGCATCATCGCTTCGAGCAACAAAGACCTGAGAGCGCTGGTCCATCAGCGCCTTTTCCGTGAGGACCTGTTCTTCCGGCTCAATGTCATCACGATCACCGTGCCTCCCCTGAGGGAGCGGAGGGAAGATATTGCCGTGCTGATCGCCCACTTTGCGGGGAAATTCGCCGAAGAGATGGGGAAGAGCGCCCCGGTCTTTTCGGACGAGGTTGTGAAGACCCTCATGGGCTACGCGTGGCCGGGCAACGTCCGGGAACTCGAAAACCTCGTCCAGCGCCTCCTCGTCATGACCGACGGCCGAACGGTGGAGATCCCCGACCTGCCGTCGGTCATGCGGTTTTCCGCCATGTCGGGATCGGTCCCGTTCCGACCCCTTGCAGAAGAGGAGGCCGTCTATATCCGCAGGGTCCTGGCGAGCGTCGGCGGCAATAAATCCCGTGCGGCGGAGATCCTCCGCATCGACCGTAAAACCCTCCGCGACAAACTGAAGCCCGGAACCGGCAAAACAAGCGGAACGGGCAGGAAAGGCCGATAGGGGGAGCAGTGGGGAATTCTTCACCGGCTGAGGAAGATTTCCCCACCCGATGATGGCATTTCCGCGTATGCCGTGACGGCCGCCCCCGTCTCCCGCGCCGGCCTTTCCTCCCTGTTCATCCTTGCGATTCAAGCACTTCCCGCCGGACCGTTCCTCGGATCGCCCGCCCCGCCCCGCATGGCGTGAAGTTTGCCCCTGTCGGGGATACAAAAGGCAGGAGGGCGTCATGGACAGGAAACCATGCGGGTTGTGTTTGAACTGTGCCCGTCATCCGCATTGTTCACTCACGCCCAGGAAAGGCCGCTTGCGAGATGTCCGATATTGTGAGGAGTATGAAGCCAGTCGTCTCCCGGCCGCCGTCCCGTCGCCCGACATGACGTTCGAAAGGCCTGTCCGGTCGCCGTCCCGCAGGGTTCTCGGCCTTTGCGGCAACTGCGACAACTATCCGACGTGCGGATTCCCCAAGCCGGAAGCGGGCGTCTGGCACTGCGAGGAGTATCGATAGGTGAAATGTAAGCGGCCTGGAAACAAGATCCTCCGCCGGGAAAGGAATAAAAATGAACTCCGAGGAAATCGAAAAAATTGTTGAACACCATACGGGCAGGCAGGGATCGATCATGACGATCCTCGAGGATATCCAGAGTAAATTTCACTATCTGCCGGAAGAAGCCTTGAGGATCGTCGCCCACCGGACCGGGCGCAGCCTTGTGGACATTTACGGAGTCGCAACTTTTTACAAGGCCTTCAGCCTGAAACCCCGCGGGAAGCACCTGATTTCCTGTTGTCTTGGGACGGCCTGCCATGTCCGGGGCGGTCAGGCCATTGCCGAGGAATTCCAGCGGCAACTCCATGTCGCGGCGGGTGAAACAACCGCCGATAACGAAATTACTTTTGAAACGGTTAACTGTCTCGGGGCATGCGCGCTGGGTCCCATCGTCGTCTCTGACGGCCATTATTCCGCGAACGTAAACGCAAGAAAGGTCGGGCAAATCATCCGGCACACAAAAGCAGGAGTGTACAGAACCAGCGGGGACTCGACCCACGACACATTTCCGCTGGAGGTTTCCTGTCCTCATTGCCGTCGAAGCCTTCTGGACAATGAAAATCGTCTCGGCGGTTATCCTTCCGTACGGATCCGGGTCTCCGCGGAAGATCGGAGCGGATGGGCCAGGTTTTCGTCCCTGTATGGAAACTTCGTCAAACGGTACGAGATCGATGTTCCTGAGAATGCAATGGTCGCGCTTTTCTGTCCCCATTGCAGTTCAAATCTTCAGGGCGACGGCCGTTGCGTGCAATGCAATGCCCCCATGGCCGATGTGAGAGTAAACGAAAAAGGCAGTGTTCTCAGCATCTGCACCCGTAAAGAATGCAGCGGGCACATGCTCGATCTCAACGGGACGACAAAATAAGAACAGGTATGAGTATGAAGAAACTTACATCCATAGACGAATTCACGGCCATGCACACTCAACTTGTTGCGGATGCTCGTGGGGATATTCCAACCATCGTCATTTCTGCGGGCACCTGCGGCCGGGCTAGCGGTGCGAACGCCTTAATCCGCGCTGCAGAAAAAGAGCTCCTTCAGAAGAACCTCACGGACAGGATTCGTCTGCGCATCACAGGCTGCCACGGGTTCTGCGCCATGGAGCCCTCTGTCCTCGTGGAGCCCGGGCGGACCTTCTATCCGAGGATCAGCCCGGACGACATGGTGACGATTATTGACGCAACAGCGAGAGGTACTATTGCCGCCGAGTTGCTTTACGTCGATCCCGAAACAGGAAAAACCATCGAGCAGCAGGACGAGCTTCCTTTTTTCAAAAAACAGCTGCGAACCATCATGGGCCGAAACGAAAAGGTCGACCCGATCCGTATCCATGATTACATAGGAAACGGGGGGTATCTGCCTCTCGCCAAAGCCCTCTCCCGACGTGACCCGAAATTTGTTCTCGAGGAGATCATCGCATCCGGACTGAGGGGAAGGGGGGGAGCCGGGTTTCCGACGGGACAAAAATGGACACTTTTCGCTGCCCAGAGAAACAGCGGTGCAAAATACATCATTTGCAACGCCGACGAAGGCGACCCGGGTGCGTACATGGACAGAAGCGTCCTCGAAGGCAATCCGCACAGCATTCTCGAAGGCATGCTGATAGGAGCTTATGCCACCGGTGCATCGGAGGGCATCATTTATATCCGCACCGAATATCCCCTGGCCATTCAACATCTGAACACCGCTCTTTCTCAGGCCCGGGAACTCGGCGTGCTCGGGGAAAACATCCTCGGTACCGGGTTCTCTTTCGACATAGGCATCGTAAAGGGCGCAGGCGCCTTTGTTTGCGGCGAAGAAACGGCATTGATCGCATCCATTGAGGGAAGAATGGGCGAGCCCCGGCAAAGGCCGCCCTTCCCCATTGCGAAAGGCCTCAATGGAAAGCCGACGATGATAAACAATGTTGAAACATGGGCGAATATCCCCATTATCATAGACGCCGGTGCGCGAGCTTTCGCCGCGATCGGAACGGAGAAAAGCTCTGGAACAAAGATATTCAGCCTCGTGGGCAAGATCCGGAACACCGGACTCGTCGAGATTCCCATGGGAATGACCATCAATGAGGTTGTCCGAAATATCGGCGGCGGATCTGCGCGAAAGGGGAAGATCAAGGCCATCCAGACCGGTGGGCCGTCCGGCGGCTGCATCCCCTCGTCCCTGTTCGATCTGCCCATCGACTATGACAGCCTCGCCAAGGTCGGCTCCATTATGGGATCGGGCGGCATGATTGTCATGGACGACAGCACCTGCATGGTCGACGTGGCCAAATACTTCATGAACTTTCTCCAGGACGAATCCTGCGGCAAATGTTTTACCTGCCGCAAGGGAACGCAGCGACTCCATGAGATCCTCGAGGACATCACCTGCGGTAAAGGCCTGCCGGAGCATCTGACACTGCTGGAGGAACTGGCGCAGACCGTGAAAGACACGACCATGTGCGGCCTCGGCCAGACCGCGGCCAACCCGGTTCTCAGCACCCTGAAGTATTTCCGCGAAGAGTATGAGCGGCACATAGACGATAAGCGGTGCGACGCTTTTGTCTGCAAGCAACTGACGGGGGCCCCCTGCCAGGCCGCCTGTCCCGTGGACACGGAGGCCTGGCGGTATGTGGCCATGATCGAAAAGGGTGATTACGAGGAGGCCTACCGGGTCATCCGGTCGGCAAACCCGTTTCCGGCCGTCAGCGCACGGGTCTGCGACCGCAAATGCGAAAGCCGTTGCAGCCTGGGCACGAGCGGCGGGGAGGCCGTCGCGATCCGCGCCCTGAAACGATTCGTGACGGACCGGGTGAAGCCGTCGACCTATAAACCGGTCCTTGCGAAAAAGAAGAGACAGCGGGTGGCCGTCGTCGGCGCCGGTCCCGCGGGGATCACCGCAGCCCATTGCCTCTCGCTGCGGGGATACGGCGTCACGGTTTTCGAAGCGGAGGACAGGCCCGGCGGCATGCTGACCTGCTCGCTGCCCGCGTACAGGCTTCCGAGGGATGTTGTCGAGAAGGAAATCAAGACCCTCCTGAACAGGAGGATCAAAATGGAATTCGGCCGCGTCCTCGGCAAAGACATGACCGTCCAGGACCTGTTGGCCGGCAGGTATGACGCGGTCTTCCTGGCCTTCGGCGCGCACGAAAGCATGCGCCTCGACCTCAGGCATGAGGATGTGCGGGGCGTTTTTCCCTCCATCGAGTTCCTCAAGGCCTTCAACATGAGGGGGGAAGAGCTCGCCCGAGGGCACGTGGGCGTCATCGGCGGCGGGAATTCGGCGGTGGATGCGGCGCGCGTCGCCCTCAGGCAGAAGGATGTCACGAGCGTCTCCCTTTTCTATCGGCGCACCCGCGAAGAAATGCCCGCCTATGAAGAGGAAATCGATGCAGCCCTGGAGGAAGGCGTCCGGATTGAAACCCTGATCTCTCCCGTGAAGATACGGGTCCGCCAGGAGGAGATCGAGGCGGCCGTCAGGGAAGGCGTCGAACTGGAAACCCTGGTTTCTCCCGTAAAGATCCATTCCAGGAAAGGCCGCCTGGTGGACATTGAATGCATCAGAAACCGCCTGGGCGACGTGGATGCCACGGGACGGCGCAAGCCCCTGCCCATACCCGGAAGCGAGTTCCGGGTGAGGCTCGACACGCTCATCGTCGCCGTCGGCGAAAAGCCGAAAAGCGAATTCCTGGCCTCCATGGGCCTGGACATCGACAAGAGCGGCCGCATCCGGGTGAACGCGAAAACCCTTGAAACCAGCCTGCGAGGGGTATTTGCGGGCGGCGACCTGGTGACCGGTCCGAACACGGTCATCGACGCCGTCGCGGCCGGGAAAAAAGCGGCGGAAAGCATCGACCGGTACCTCCAGAAGAAACCCCTCGCAAAACCGGCGACGCCGAAGCTCCCCAGTGTTTACGTCGAGCCCGCACAAGCCGGTGAATCGGAGGACAAGGCGGGGGCGCGGGCCGCGACCCCGTCGCTGGCGCCCGCAGAGAGGATGAAGAATTACCGCGAGGTAGAGATGGCTCTGCCCGAAACAGCGGCCCGGACAGAGAGCAGGCGCTGCCTGCGCTGCGACCTGGCGTTCACCGAAAAAAAGTCCGCAGACGGGTCCGTGCGGTCCGTCGGGGAAGGAGCGCGACATGGTTAACCTCACGATTAACGGGGTGCCCGTATCCGTCGAAAAGGGCACCACGGTCCTCGAGGCCGCTCGGTACCTGGGCTTTCCCATTCCCACGCTCTGTCACAAGGAGGGGCTCTCCCCCTACGGGGCCTGCCGGCTCTGCGTGGTGGAGATCGGCGAAGCCCCGAGGACCAGGCTGGTTTCCTCCTGCACCTATCCCGTCGAGGAGGGACTTTTCGTCCGCACCGCATCGGAGCGCGTGGTGAAGGCGCGACGAATCATCATCGAGCTCCTGCTGGCATCCTGTCCGCAGTCGAAAACGATCCAGGACATCGCATCGGCCCACAGTGTCCGGCGGCAGCGTTTCCGGCAGGAGCACGAGGACTGCATCCTTTGCGGATTGTGCGTCCGCATGTGCAAGGAGCAGATGATGGCGGGGGCCATCGGGTTCCGGGGCCGCGGCCGTTCGAGAAGCCTCGGGACGCCGTTCGACGTCAAATCCGACGTCTGCCGGCTCTGCGGCGGATGCATGGAGGTGTGCCCGGCCTGCCAGGCCCGGTGCACCTACAACGAGCCGGAGAAGGCGATTTGCGGGGCCTGCGCGAATCTCAGCCCGCCCTGCATCGAGAAGGAGCCGTTTCACGACATGATGTGCTACATGACACCCTGCGTGGCATGCGAAATCAAGAAATGACCCAATCCAGAAAGGAGCGTCACATATGTCCTTTTCAAGAATCAACACCTCCAGCGCGACACTCACGAAGAACAGGACGGAAGAGTCCATCACGCCGTCGTCGGGCATGTGCGTCACCTGCATCGACGGTTGCATCGGCATGTGTGAAATCGGAAAATCCGCTTACCGCGGCCACGAGGTCATCTATCCCCAGCCCTTCGGCGTGATCACCACGGCGGCCGAGAAGAGGTATCCCGTCGATTATTCTCATTTCAACATCATGGGAACGGTCGTCGGCGCATACGGCATCGAAGCCGACAGCGACAAGGCGATCTTTCCGGCCGTCAACCTCGAAGTGAAGATCGGTCACGATCAGGGTATCAAATTTCGCCTCCCCTGGCTGATTTCCGGCATCGGGTCCACCAATATCGCAAAGAACAACTGGGAAGGGCTCGCCATTGGCTCCGCCCTGGCGGGAACGGGCCTGACGATCGGTGAGAACGTTGTCGGCATGGATCCGGAGACCGTATTCAAAAAAGGCTCGATCGTCGATACCGTCGATTTGAAGCGCCGGGTGAAGCTCTATACGGATTATCAGAAAGACGGTTACGGCGCGATCATCGTGCAGGCCAACCTGGAAGACAGCCGTTTGAATGTCCATCGATATGCGATTGAAAAACTCGGGGTGCAATGTGTCGAACTCAAATGGGGCCAGGGCGCCAAGGACATCGGCGGAGAGGTGAAGATCAAGGATTTGAAAAGGGCCCAGATGCTCCAGGACCGGGGCTACATCGTTCTCCCCAACCCCCACGACCCCGACGTCATCAAGGCCTTTGAAAGGGGCACCTTCAAGGAATTCGAGAGACATTCCCGTGTCGGGATGGTGACCGAAGAGGGGTTCGCCGCCACGATCGAGGGTCTCCGCAAAGCCGGGGCAAAATACATCTTTCTCAAGACGGGAGCCTACCGCCCCGCCGACCTGGCCCGGGCCATCGCCTTTGCCTCGAAGTACCGGCTGGACCTGCTGACCGTGGACGCCGCCGGCGGCGGCACCGGCATGAGCCCGTGGCGGATGATGAACGAGTGGGGCGTCCCGCCGGTCGAACTGCATACTCTTGCGTACCAGTACGCCAAGCAACTGGCGGACAAGGGCAAGCATCTGCCGGCCATCGCCGTCAACGGCGGGTTCACCTTCGAGGATCAGATTTTCAAGGCCCTGGCCATGGGCGCTCCCTATGTAAAGATGGTGGGCATGGCGCGGGCTCCCATTGCGGCCGCCATGGTCGGAAAGACCATCGGCCAGACCATCGACGCGCAACAGGTCCCCGTTTACATCGAGCGTTTCGGGAATTCCAAAGACGAGATCTTCGTCACAGCCGGTGAGCTGCGCCACGCGCTGGGGGACAAGGAGTTCGACAGGCTTCCCACGGGCGCCATCGGGCTCTATACGTATTACGAACGGTTGGCCCAGGGGCTTCGCCAGCTCATGGCGGGGAGCCGGAAATTCGCGCTGACGCACATGTCCCGCAACGATCTGGCCGCCCTCACGCCCGAGTCGGCGCGCATCAGCGGAATCCGCTACATCATGGATGTGGACAGGGAGGAAGCGTCGCGCATTCTCGACATCTGAACGGCCCCGGAGGCGACCCCGGGGTCCCTGAGGCCCCGGATACGTTTCCAGTGCGGCGGCGCAGGGCGTCCCGCCGCGTCAACGGAGGCACCGCGGCGATGCGGTCATCGCGGATCCGGCATCCCGAGCGATTGCAGATACGTCGTCAGATTGATTTGCCGGTTCGTGATCTTCAACTTCCTGCGGATGTGTTCACGATGCCGGCTGACCGTCGCCGCGGAGACACCCCGCAGGCCGGCGATCTCTTTCGTGCGCAACCCGTTCCGAATCAGGTTGCAGATATCGACCTCCGTCGGGGTCAGGGAATGGAAGTGATTCATGAGCCGGCCGATGAAAGGAGCTGCGATCTCTTCGAGGCTGGTCTTCAATAGGTCGAGATATTTTCGCCGGTGCTTTGCAACGGCGGGCGCCAGGGTATGGAGAATCGGCATGATCACCTTGTCGATATTCAGCCGCATATTTTCATGCATTCGTTTTTTTTCATCTTCGATGTTGGAAAGGATCACCCGCAGGGCCGCATTGGCTTCCTGCAGCTGCCGGTTATGCTCCCGCAGTTCCTGTTGTGCCATGATCCGGATTGCAATCTCGCCGACACGCCGGGCGACATCCTCCAGTAAGGCCCTCTCTTCCCTGAGAAAGGGGCCTTCGTCCGCCGCTGGCCGCTCTTCCAGGTAACCGATCGTCACATCGCCCGCGATTTCATCGCCGACCCGGATTTGCGCGGACTGCCGCCATTCGGACCAGCGGAACGTCCTGCTTTCGAACGCCTCCCCATGAAAGACGATGCGCGAACAGGCCACATCCGCATATCGCCAGGACTGAGGGAGAAAGTCGACAAGGCCTTTCAGGAAGTCCTCCATGGAGTCGGGGTTGCGTTCCGCCAGGCGCGCTATCCCGTAGAGACAATTCAATTCCTTGACGCGTTCCTGTAGGGCGATCTCGATGCCGTCGTTCCCCGTCATCAGTGTTCCCTCCTGAATTTCCTTTTTTGTGCTAATGTTGCCTATTTTATATAGGTAATTATACTGCATTTTATGAGCATTTACAGACGGCATTTTGCCTGCTAAAGAATAGGTCTCCGACAAATCAGGATGCAGCCCATGCCGTCGCCTGCCACGTCTAGGAGGCGTGCCTGCCGCTTCGGCCTGGGCAGTCCAATTCACGATCCCGACGACAAATGGCCGCGACAACCAGGCCAAATGAAGAGAAAAGCATCCAGGAGGGGCCGATGGGCGGCACGGGAATCCGGCTGCACCGGACGTCCCTTCTGGGCATGATGGGGATGACGGACGGCCGCCGCACCGCCCCGAACGTCCGAGTATGCCGGTTTCGGTTCGCGCTTCGGGGCGCACGACCATAGAATAGAGGGGAGATTCCTGTGGATGAATATCGATCTGCAACGCAAGGAGATACACGGGCTGCTTCCCACGGATATTCTTTTTCAGACCGCGTACTGGAGCCAGGTCAAATCGCTTCTCGGATGGAAACCGGCAGTCTTTGATTTTAAGTCGTCGATGGGGCAGCGGGGCGACCTCCTGGCCCTGATCAGACCCCTCAGCAACGATCTTGCGTTTGCCTATGTCCCGCAAGGCCCCGAGTCGGGACCCGATTCTGAACAGTATGGCCTGTTTCTCGAGGCGTTGTCGGAGGCCTTGGCTGGACATCTCGATCCGGCCGTCGTCTTCATCCGCTACGATCTCCCCTGGGAATCGCCCTATCCGGCAGACGCCGCGAACGGCCAATCGGGGTCCGGACGTCCGGTCCCGCAGTTGCGGGAATTGCGCCTGAATATCGGCACGCGCAACTGGAATCTGCGGAAAGCGGCTGTCGACCTGACCGTCGCCGACGCATGGGTCGTTGACCTCGGAGATGCCGAAGATACCGTCTTTGGAGCAATGAAACCGAAGACCCGATACAATGTCCGCCTTGCGCAACGGAAGGGCGTCCGTGTGTTCTGCGCCGCTTCGGAAATGCTGCCGGTGTTCTACGACCTTTACCTGCAGACCGCCAGGCGCAATGGTTTCCTGGCGGCCTCTTACCGTCATTTTGCCGGGATGTTCTCGCCGCTTGCTCTCGAACGCGGTTCCGTCGAGATCCTGCTTCTCCTTGCCTCCCGGGGTCAGGATATCCTTGCAGGGGCGATCGTCGCCATTTCGCAACGCCGGGCATTCTATCTGTATGGCGCTTCTTCCGGCGAAAACCGCAACCTCATGGCTCCATACGCCCTGCATTGGGAGGCCATGAAGCTCGCGAGCGAAAGAGGTTGCCTGACCTATGACATGGGCGCCGTTTCTCCGCGTGCGGATCCCCGTCATCCCTTCTACGGGATGTACCGATTCAAAGCCGGCTTTGGCGGAAACATGGTTCATCGAAAAGGTTCCTGGGATTATCCGCTGGACAGGCGCGGGTATAAAGCCTTCCGCAACTTCGAGGGCCGTGTTCAAAGCGGCCTGCCCTACAGCAGGGAACGATCGTGAATCCGGGTGGCCGCCCCGTCCCTGCACTCGCCCGACGAAGAGAACGGTTCGGCGTCGGCCTTGAGATGTTCGTTTTACCGGGTACGAAACAGGGCGATTTACATTCTCCTGCGGAAAAAACGGGGAACAGCCTGATTTTCTGCGCTCTCCAGGGGACATCGCATGGATGCGCTGCGGAAAACCCCCTGGCGGGATTCCGGCGGACTCCGTGGCGCGATTCGCCGCCCCGCATCCGGGAACGCGCCGCCGGGAAGCCGGCGCGGCCAGCCGCGTCCCAGTCGGGCGGCGTCAGGGCTTGAGGACGTAAACAGGGCATTTCGCGCCTTTGACGACCTTGTCCGCGACGCTGCCCATGAGTTGCTTCAAGCGTCCGGTCTTCCCGTGCGAGGCAATGACGATCAGGTCGATCTTCTTGGCCTGTTGCTCGCTCAGTATGGTCTCGGCGGGAATCCCACTCTTGACGCTGATGACGACCTTGATATCCTTCTCCCTCACGATCTTCTCGGCTTCTTTCCCGAGATTCTCCCGTGATGCCTTCAGGCTTTCCCTTTTCAGGCTTTCCACGACATCGTCGCTCATGCAATAATCCGTCGTGCATTCCTGGACCCGTCGATCGACGACGTGAAGAAGAAAGATGGTCGAGCCGTACTGGGACGCGATTTCTGCCGCTTCCTTTAACGCCTTGATTGAATACCTGGAAAAATCGGTCGGAACGAGGATTCTCTCTGGTGCAAACATGATTCACCTCCCTATGGCGCTGCGTTGCGTTCATCGTCTCGGCCGTCGCAGGGGTTCCCCTTCTCGCGCATCCCTGCCGGCCGCGGCAAGGCCCGTCACCTTCTCTTGTATCCGTATCTCGCCTCGAAGATCGGAGCCGTGAGGTTGTCCACGGGAACATGGTCGTCGGTGAGGACCATCGAGGGGCGGCCGCTCAGGATCTCCTGCAATCGCTCCTGGGGAAGGACGTGGGCCGTCATCCTGCGGCCCTCCCGGCCTTCGGCGGCCCTCGCGAAGTCCCTCATGTCCCACTTCCGCGGACTTGCCACGACCACGCAGGTCGCAATCCCGAGCCGCTGAAGCTCCGGCGCCAGGACCAGCAGGTTTACGTTCCCCTTTCCGAACACGTCCTCTAGGGTGCGGATATAGGACGGCAGGAAGAGGCCCTCCGTGACGCTGTCGATCAGGTTCGCGATGAGCAGTCCGTCCGGCTTGAGCAGAGCCTTCATCTGATGCGCGAATTCACGGGTCGTCAGGTGGTAGGGGATCGAGAGGTCGTTGAAGGCATCTCCGAAGATAAAGTCGTAGCGCCCCTGGTCCTTCGAGTTCATGACGAACCATCGGCCGTCCTCGTTGAAGGACCGGATCGTCGTGCTGCGGGGCAGGCCCAGGTGCTCGTGCACAATGCGCGTGACCTCCGGGTCGATCTCGACCACGTCGATTCGCGCCCCGGGGTATGCCGCCTCCATGTACCGCGGAAACGTGTACCCGCCCCCGCCGATGAAGAGCGCGTCTAGGGAGGCGCGCGACTGCATCTGCCAGCCGACCAGCTCCTCGTAGATCCGGATGTAATCATAGTCCAGAAAGGCCGGATCGCTGACGTCGTTGATGGAGTGGATCAGGTTGTCCAGGATGAGGGCCTCCCCTTCGACCGTCCCGCCCTTGATGGGATACTTCATCAGCTTGATCGTGAAGTAGTCGCTCTCCTTGTAGTAGTAGACCTTTTCGTCGAGCAGCGGCCTGTAGGCATAGCCGAACGCCGCGAAGAGGAATGCGCCGACGGAAAGGACGGCCGCCGCGGAAATGGCCGCGGCTCCCCTCTTCATGAACCGCCCCCCGAACAGGAAGGCCGACACGATCAGCACGGCCCCCATCGCGAGCAGCAGGCTGCGGGTGCCCATCCAGGAGATCAGGAAGAATCCCGTCGCGAAGGTCCCGATGATGGAGCCCAGCGTGGAAAAGGCGTAGATCTTTCCGACGACATTTCCCGTGCGGCTCAGGTTGTCCAGCGTGAGCTTCACCACGACGGGCGAGATCATTCCCAGCAGCGTCGAGGGCACGAAGAAAATGGCCGTCGTGAGCAGCAGGATCCTCAGCATCAGGGTCGTCTGCAGAGGCGCCGCGCCGATCAGGTCCGTCAGCGGAGCGATGGTCAGCGCCCCGAGCCCGGACAGGAAGAGAAGCCAGCCCAGCGTGGAGGGGCGCGGATACCGGTCCGCCAGGATCCCGCCGATCCACGCGCCGATGCTGATGCCCGCCAGGACGACGCCGATGATGCTCGTCCACGTGTACAGGGAAACGCCGACGTAAGGCGCCATGATGCGCCCCGCCACCAGTTCGATGACAAGCGTGCAGAAGCTCGCGATGAACACGACGAGGTTTGCCTTGACGACAACGGGATTCACGAGCACCTCACGAACCTGGCCGAAGGTCCAGGGCACAGGGCAAATGGCGGGGAACCCTCATATCTCGCCCTTTGCCATACGCCAGATGCCTTGAGCCGTCATTTTTCTTCTTTCGACGTCACTTCCGCCTTGATGCGGTTCACCGCCGTGACGATGGCGTCGAATACGTTCTCCCGGAAATCGCCGGCCACGACGACGTACATCACGTCCTGGCCGACCTTCAGGACCCCCTCATGGACGTGGGCCAGCACCTCGACGATCCCCGGCATGGCCCTGATCTCCGCGAGGACGGTCTCGAGCCGCTTGCGGTCCGCCCGGACGGTCACCTCCGAGACGGGCCTGCCGTCCCGCGACGTGGCCCTCACGACGCCGTTGTGGCAGAGGATCATCCCGACCCTGCTGAAGTCCGGATGCTTCTTGATTCGTTCAACCAACTCCGACAGACTCATTGCAATCCCTTTCTCGCGCTGGATTCCATGCCTCTTGGACCTCTCACCCGCCTGCCTCCTGTTTCTTGACTCCCGCCCCGGCCTGTGCCATGGTTCGCGTATGAGGCGCCGCAAGGGATCGTCGTTCCCCAGGCTGATCGGGGACATCCTCCCCGAAACCCTGAGAAGAAAATCCATTCACCTGCCCATGAAGGACCGTCGGTTGATCGAGGCCTGGAACAGGGCCGTGGGGCCCCAGATCGGCGCGAAGGCCCAACCCGACAGGCTTCGGGACGACGTGCTCTACGTCCGCGTGTCCACGTCAGTCTGGATGCACGAGCTGCAGTTCATGAAGCAGGACATCATCGAAAAGCTCAACGGGATCCTCGGCGCAGCGGCGGTCTCGCAGATCCGGTTTTTCATCGGCGATGTCGAAGCCCCTCCCGAAAAGCCCTCGCCGCGGATCGCGCCCGTCGACGCCTCGGACCTGAGGGCGGATGAACGGGATTACATCGACCGCACTCTTGCCGGTGTCGCGGACCCCGAACTGAGGAAAATCCTTCGGGATACGATGTGCCGGTCTATCCTGCAGGGACGGAAATCCCGCTGAGCAGGGTTTCCAGTTCGTCCGAGTAGGCCCCCTCCTCCCGGTATATATACAGTGGCTTGGAAACGGCCAGTTCCTCCCCGCCCCCCTTCACGCCCTCCACAAGAACGAACTTGCCGCGGGACCCCGGCCTCGAATGAGCCATGCGGAGCCGTTTCGGTTCGAGCTTGAGCGCCCTCATGCGGTGGACGGCTTCCACCATGCGCGAGCAGGGGTAAATGAGGCAGGCCCTGCCCCCCGGCTTCAGGGCGCGCGAAGCGGCCTCGAGAAAATCGGCGACGGTCCCCGCGATCTCGTGCCGGGCGAGGGCTTTCTGCGCCTGCGGGTTGACCCGCCCGGAACCCACCTTCCGGTAGGGCGGGTTGAAGACCGCGACATCCCACGCCTGCGCCGGGAGCGACCCGGCGGCGTTCCTGAGGTCCGCCCGCAGGATCGTGATCCGTTCGTCGAGGCGGTTGAGGGAGACACTTCGCCTCGCCATGTCTGCAAGGTCGGCCTGGATTTCCACCGCCGTGACCTGCAGCCCGCGATGGCGGTCAGCCAGCAGCAGGCTGATCACGGCGCTCCCGGCGCCGAGTTCGAGGATCCGCTCCCCCCTTTTCGCCTCGACGAAATGGGCCAGCAGGACGGAGTCGATCGCATAGCGGTACCCCTTCTTCTTCTGGAGGATCTTCAGTCTCCCGCCGTAGAGGCTCTCGACCGTTTCGTCTTCGTGAATCAGCGAATCCTGCCGGTCCATGTCTTCTTCCGCAGCCCTCCGGCTTTCGCCTTCACCCTTCGCCCCACCCTCAATCGATCAGGTGCACGAAAAGCCCGCTTCGGAGCTTGGGTTCGAACCAGGTCGACTTCGGCGGCATGATCATCCCGGCGTCGGCAATGGCGATGAGTTCCGATATTTCCGGGGGGCACAGGGAGAAGGCGACGGCATACCCGCGCTCGTCCACCAGTTTCTCCAGTTCGTCCATCCCGCGGATGCCCCCGACGAACCGGATTCGCTCATCCGTGCGCGGGTCACGGATTCCCAGGATCGGGCCCAGGAGATGATCCTGGAGGATCGAGACATCCAGTTTCCCGATAAGATCGGCCTTCCCGTAGATTTCCGGCCTGGCGTCGAGTCTGTACCACTGCCCTCCCAGGTACATGCCGAACTGGTGGGGCCTGGATGGCGACCGTTCCCGGAAGCCCGGTGAAAGACTGAACTTCACCCGCACCGTTTCCAGGAAGGCAGCAGGTGTCAGCCCCTGCAGGTCCTTGACGGCCCTGTTGTAATCCAGGATTTTCACCTGCCCGTGGGGGAACAGGGCCGCCACGAAGAAATTGTATTCCTCCCGGCCGGTGTGCGACGGATTCTTCTCCCGCCGCATCCGGGCAACCGTCGAGGCCGATGCGGCCCGGTGGTGGCCGTCGGCGATGTAGAGGCGCTCCACCGTTTCGAACTCCCGCCTCAACGTCTCGATCGTCTCCCCGTCGCTCACGACCCACGCGGTGTGCGATACGCCGTCCGTCGTGTTGAAATCGTACTCGGGAGGGCCCTGCGCGATGGACGCGACGATCCGGTCAATGGTCTGTCTCGAGCGGTAGAGCAGGAATACGAGTCCCGTCTGGGCGCCCGCGGTGTCGATGTGATTCACCCGTTCGTTTTCCTTGTCCAGCCTCGTCAGTTCGTGCTTCCTGATCAGCCCCGATTCATATTCGGCCGCGCTGACGCATCCGACAAGCCCGCACTGCTCCCGCACGGCATCCTTCTGCCTGTACACGTAGAAACAGGGTCGGTCCTCCCGGAACAGGACACCCTGCTCCATGAACGTCCTCAGGTTTTCGCGGGCCCGGGCGAATACCCGGGGATCGTCGTCCCGTATCTCGTCGGGGACATCGATCTCGGATTTCTCGACTCTCAGGAAATTGAGGGGGTTGTTCCGGATGATCGCCCTCCCCTCCTCCCGGTCGAGGACGTCATAGGGGAAAGAGGCCACGTCCCCGGCAAATTTCTTCTGCGGCCTCACGGCCCTGAAGGGGATGACCCGTGCCATAAACACCTCCGGAAAGCACGGTTTTTACCATATCGCCCGGCACAAAGCAATCCACGCGGGGTCCCGGGGGACAAAGGGATTTCTCCTGAAGACAACTCTCCAGCCCACAGCCGCCCCCGGGGACCCTCGCCTCTAACGTTCCTGTCGGGTGCTTGATAATTATCCGATCACCGGATATAAAGCCCTATCACTTGGAGCGAGGAACCCTGCGATGGACGTGACGCGTGTCTTCATTCACGGGCTCGAAAGCAGCAGCCGGGGGACAAAGGGCGTTTTTTTCCGGGATCGCTACCCCGACATGATCATCGAGGACTTCGGCGGCCCGCTGGAAGCCAGGATGAAACAGCTCGACGGCCTGCTCGCGGGCCTTCGGGACCTCTGCCTGGTGGGATCGAGCTTCGGTGGCCTGATGGCCGCCATCTATGCTTGCGAGAACGAGCCCAGGGTGCGGAAGGTCGTCCTCCTGGCGCCGGCGCTGCACGTGCCGGACTTTCGCCGCTTCCTCGGCAGGAGGGTGACGGTCCCCGTTTCTCTCTATCACGGAAAGAATGACGACGTCGTGCCGCCTGACGCGGTGAGGGCCATTGCCGGCCAGGTTTTTGAAAACCTGGACTACCACCTGGTGGACGATGACCATTCGCTGCACGTCACCTTCCCGCTCATGGACTGGAAGACGCTTCTCCAGGGCCCCGGGGGCGGCCCCTGCCGGGGAGAAGGCGCTTGACAATCCCCATGGAATCACTTAGGTTCACGAAAACAGGCGGGATCAGGACATGTCAGCCACTGTCACACGCAAGGTGATCATCCGATACAGCGCCGAGAACGTCGATCAGCCCATCGCGTGCCATCTGGCGAAGAAGTACGACTTGGACTTCAATATTCTGAAGGCGAGAATCTTCCCTCGCCGCGAGGGCGTCATGGTCCTCGAACTCAGCGGGACGAAAGAGAATTTCGACGCGGGGGTCCGGTTCATGAAGGAAAAGGGGCTCCGCGTGGAACCCCTTTCGAAAAGCGTCACCCGGAATACGGACAGGTGCGTACACTGCGGGGCCTGCATCGCCTTTTGTCCCACCGAGGCGCTTCACAGGGACCCCGGGACATCGATGATCGTCTTCGACCCCGAGCGCTGCAACGGATGTGAGTTTTGCGTCACCGCGTGTCCGGCGAGGGCCATGTCCATTGACCTTTTCTGAAATCCGGGCTGGCCCGGACCGGCGGCTACCTCTTCCCCGCCTCCTTCCTGTCGCCGTTGTCCCGGGCCTCGTTCATGTGCTTCTGCATCCTGCTCTTCTGCTCCGAGAAGAAATCCTTCACGTTTTCCTTGATCTCCCCCGCTTTGATCGTGATCCGGTCGACGGCGCCCCTGAATTTCGTCTTCAGATCTCCCGGCGGGCTGAAGTGCTGAAAGGCAAGCAGGGCCAGAACGGCAACCGCGATGACGAGGGTGAACTTGAAGAAACGGCTGAGCAGCCAGAACAGACCGACGGCGGCAAGGATGATAAGAAGGACGATCACCCCATTCTCGGACATGAACCCGGCAATGGCATCCATCTCGGTCCCCCCTGTTACGGTTTATGACTGTCTATCACGATTCCGTTGTGATATCCAACAATTATTGCGTCTTGACAAACCTCCGGCCGCAGTCTAGATTGCTTGTTCAAGAAACGTGCCGACTCGACGCTCCACGGGACGTGACAGCGGCCGGCAAGCCGCGAAACAAGCCCGACACGGAACGGATCATGAAGAAAAGCGGGGGGGGGCCGGTCCCGGAAGGGAGCGCCCGGAAGGACAGGCCCAGGAGAATCGCGCTGGTGACGCTTGGCTGTAAGGTCAACCAGTGTGAATCGGCGGGCCTGGCGGAAGCCCTCCGGCGGATGGGTCACACCCTGGTCGGCTTCGACTCGGAAGCCGATGTCTGCATCGTGAACACCTGCACGGTCACGGCCCGGACGGATTTCCAGTCCCGACAGCTGATCCGCAGGGCCGCCCGCCGCAACCCCGCGGCGCCGGTCATCGTGACGGGATGCTATGCCCAGGTGGCGCCGGAGCAGCTCAAGACGCTGCCCAACGTCCGCCTCGTTGCGGGAAATGCCGAGAAGGAGCTCATCGCGGGCGTCGCGGCCTCGCTCAACGGGGGGCCCGCCGAGGTCATGGTCCGGGATATCGCGGAGGCCAGGCATTTCACGGGTCCCTCCCCCGGGCGATTCCCCGGCCGCACGCGCGCCTTTCTCAAGATCCAGGACGGCTGCAACGCCCGATGCAGTTACTGTATCGTCCCGTCGGCGCGCGGGCCCAGCCGAAGCATGCAGCCCGGCGACGTTCTCGAGAACATCTCGGCCCTGGTCGGCGCCGGATACCGGGAGATCGTCCTGACCGGAGTGCACCTGGGTGCATGGGGCGCCGACCTCGTCCCGCCCCGGGGTCTTCCGTCCCTGCTGCGCCAAATCGAGGAGTCATGCAGGATCGGGAGGCTCCGCCTGAGCTCCATCGAGCCCCTGGAAGTGACGGAGGAACTCATCGAGGGCCTGCGGGGGTCGAGGCTTCTCTGCCCCCACCTTCACATCCCGCTGCAGAGCGGCGATGACCGGGTCCTGTCCGCCATGGGGCGTCACTACGGCCGACAGTTCTTCAGGGATCTCGTCAACCGGCTGGTTTCAGAAATCCCGGACCTTGCCATCGGCGTCGACGTGATGGCCGGCTTTCCCGGCGAGAAGGACGGGGAATTCGAGAACACGGCGGAGCTGCTGCGCGAGCTTCCGGTAGCCTACCTTCACGTCTTCCCGTATTCCGAGCGGCCGGGGACGTTGGCCGCGTCCATGCCGGGGAAGATCGGGGCGGGTCTGCGCGCCGAACGCGCGGCGGCCCTCAGGGCCCTGGGACTGGCGAAACGGGAAGAGTTCGCCAGACGGGCCGTGGGGACCAGGCAGACCGTCCTCGTGGAGGGCAGCCGCGACCGAAAGACCGGACGCCTGAAGGGGTTCACCGGCAATTACATCCCCGTGCTCCTGGCGGGGGAAAGCAGAGACTTGATGAACCGCCTTGTCGACGTTGTCATCGAATCCGCCGAGGCCGGGACGGTCAACGCCCGGATCCGCCATGACCCGTGAGCGCCGGACACAGCTCGAGCTCCTCGAGGAGGCCCTGGGGTACCGGTTCAACGACCCCTCCTTCCTGGACTGCGCCCTCACGCACCGCTCCTATGCGAACGAGAACCCGGATCTCCTCAGGCAGGACAACGAACGGCTCGAGTTTCTTGGCGATGCCGTCCTCACCCTGTGCATCAGCGACATGCTGATGAAAAAATTCCCGGACTTGACGGAGGGTGATCTCTCTAAGATCCGCTCCTCCATCGTCAACGAGAAACCCCTGGCCGGGCTGGCCAGGGAGCTTCGCTTGGGCGATTACCTGCTTCTCGGCCGGGGCGAGGACATCTCCGGCGGACGGCTGAAGAACTCGATCCTGGCGAACGCGCTCGAGGCGATCATTGCCGCCGTGTACCGCGACGCGGGCTTCGAAGGCGTCTGCTCGTTCGTCGCGAAGCGATTCCAGCCATTGCTGGACACGGGCACCGTCAGGATCCTTTACCAGGACTACAAGACCGCCCTCCAGGAGCTCACCCAGAACCGCTTCCGGTCGATCCCGAGGTACAGCGTGCTCCGGGAATTCGGGCCCGACCACGACAAGGTCTTCCAGATCAGGGTGAGCGTCGGCGATATCGTGAGCGCCGCCGGCCTGGGCCGCAACAAGAAGGAGGCCGAGCAGCGGGCAGCCCGAAAGGCGCTCGAGGCCATCGAAAAACTCCCTTCACCGGATCATGGGGAGGGTGTGCAGGAATAACAAACAAGGCTCAAGCAACAAGCCGCAAGCCACAAGGCAAAACGAAATTAACCAAATAGACGTTCTTCTCCCGACGGAACAGACCAGACAGACGAACAAACGAAATGAACGGTTGCACCAGGAAACGTCTCCTCATCATCCCCTTCTTCCTTCGCAACCGCGGCTGCCGCCACCGGTGCGTCTTCTGCAACGAGAGAATCATCGCCGGCAACGCGCCTCCGGTCACGGAGGACTTCATGCGGCAGACGGTGAGCGCATGCCTCGCAGGACGCGGGGGACGGTACGACCGCAGGGAGATCGCCTTTTACGGCGGGAGCTTCACGGGCATGCCCCGGGACGAGATGCAGGATCTCCTGGACATGGCATCGGCGCTCATCGCGCAAGGCGCGGTCCACTCCATCCGCGTCTCCACCCGTCCCGACGACATCGACGAGGCGCGTATTCGCATCCTTGCGTCGAAGGGCGTCAGCGCGGTGGAGATCGGGGCCCAGTCCATGGACGACGGGGTGCTGCGGAAATCCGAACGGGGCCACACGACGGAGGATGTCCGCAGGGCGGTAAGGCTGTGCAGGGACAGGGGGCTCGAGACAGGCCTGCACCTCATGGCGGGGCTTCCCGGAGAGAGCCGGCTCTCGTTCGAGGCCTCCGTTGCAGAAACGATCCGGATCGCCCCGGACACGGTGCGCATCCACCCGGTGATTGTTTTCCGCGACACGCAACTTGCCCGCCTTTACGAGCAGGGGGAGTATCGCCCCCTCTCCCTGGAGGACGCGGTGACCTGGTGCAAGACTGCGCTCGCCCGCCTGACGAGGGCCCGCATTGCCGTCATCCGCCTCGGGCTGCAGGCCACGGAGGAGATGGAAAGAGAGGGCTCGATTCTCGCGGGCCCCTGGCATCCCGCCTTCCGAAGTCTAGTGGAGTCCGAACTCTTTCGGGACATGGCCCTGGAACTCCTCGAGAAATCCGGCGCGGACAGCTCCGGCAACGTATTCCACGTCGCCCCGGCTGACCTGTCGAGCTTCAACGGGCCGGGAGGCCGGAACCGAGCTTTGCTCCAGTCGCGTCTCGGCGGCCGCCCGGTCGCCGCCCGACCCGACCCCGCGGTCCCGAGGGGCGCACTCCAATTGCGGGACGGCCGGAACGAATACGGGACATCGATCGCGGAGGCGGCAGCGCGTGTTTAAATCGGGATTCATCGCCATTGCCGGTCGGCCCAACGTGGGCAAGTCGACGCTTCTGAACGCCATCGTGGGCGAGAAGCTCGCCATCACGAGCAGCAAGCCCCAGACGACGAGAAACCGGATCACCGGGATCCGGAACACCGGAGACGGGCAGTTCATTTTTCTGGACACCCCGGGGATCCATCACGCAAAGACGCCCCTGAACCGCTGCATGGTGAGGGCGGCAACGAGCGCCTTCGGCGAGGTCGACCTGATCCTGTTACTCGTCGAGGCGGACCGGGGCTACGACCCCGGCGACGGGCTCATCATCGAGAGCCTGCAGGCGGCAGGGGCGCCCGTGTTCCTGGTCATCAACAAGATCGACCTCGTGGAGAAGCCTACGCTGCTGCCCCTGATCGACCGCTTTCGCGGCCTGTACGGGTTCCGTGAAATCGTCCCCCTGTCCGCCGCAACGGGCGACGGGGTGGACCGCCTGCTCGACCTGATCCGCGACGCGATGCCCGAGGGCCCGAAGCTGTTCCCAGATGACATGTTCACTGATTCCTCCGAGCGGTTCATCGCCGCCGAGATGGTGCGGGAGAAGATCCTGCAGCTGACCCACCGGGAGATCCCCTATGCGACGGCCGTCACGGTGGATGCCTTCCAGGAGGACGAGGAAATGAACCGCATCCGGATCGCCGCCACGATCACCGTGGAGAAGGATTCCCAGAAGGGCATTCTCATCGGCAAGGGCGGCAGGATGCTCAAGCAGATCGGGACGCAGTCGCGCCTTGAGATGGAGAAGTTCTTCGCCGCGAAGATCTTCCTGGAGCTGTTCGTCCGCGTGCGCAAGGACTGGACCAGGGACGCCCGGTGGCTGAAGGAATTCGGCTACGGGGACAAATAGGGTGCCATGAAACCTCTTATCGCCATCATCGGCCGGCCCAATGTCGGCAAATCGACTCTCTTCAACCGGCTCTCGGAGGGGAAGAAGGCCATCGCCATCGACCAGCCGGGGGCCACGCGGGACCGCAATTACGCAGAGGCGTCCTGGAACGGCAGGCCCTTTACCGTCGTCGACACGGGCGGCTTCGAGCCCGTCTCGACGGAAAAGATCCTCATGCAGATGCGCGAGCAGACCCGGCTCGCCATGGAGCAGGCCGACATCATCGTCTTTCTCATGGACGGAAAGGACGGCCTCACCCCCTCCGACGAGGAGATCGTGCGGCTGCTCCGGTCCTACCGCAAGCCCGTTTACTACGCCGTCAACAAGATCGACGGGCCCCGCCATGACGAAAATGTCTACGAATTCTACCGCCTCGGGGTCGAGCCCATCCACACGATCTCGGCCGAGCACGGGCGCGGGGTGGACGAGCTGATGAATGCCGTGACGGCGGACATCCCCGTGGCGGAACCCGAAGACGAAAAAGTCCCGGGCGGGGAAGAGGAGCCGATCCGGATCGCCGTGGTGGGCCGCCCCAACGTGGGGAAATCCTCCCTGGTCAACAGGATCCTCGGTTACGAGCGGACCATCGTCAACCCCCTGCCGGGCACGACCCGGGACGCCATCGACACCCCCTTCGAGCGGGAGGGCCGCCGGTATGTCCTCATCGATACGGCGGGGATCCGCAGGAAGAGCAGGATCAGCCAGAACCTGGAAAAATACAGCGTTATCGAGGCATTGAGGACGCTGGACCGATGCGACATCGCCCTGGTCCTCATCGACGGCGAGGAAGGGGTCACGGAACAGGACGCCAGGATCGCCGGATTGGCTCTGGAGAAGGGGGTTGCCTGCATCCTGGTCGTGAACAAGTGGGACCTCGTGGAGAAGGACAACAGCACGGTGGGGGTCTACGTCAACAGGCTGCGGGAGGAGCTGAAATTCGTCCAGTTCGCCCCCATCGCCTTCGTGTCGGCCCTGACGGGCCAGCGGCTGGGACGGATCTTCGAGCTGGTCGATGCGGTCTGGGCCCAGTACACCCGGCGCATTGCCACGGCGGATCTCAACGCGCAGCTCGAGCGGTATATCGCTGAAAATCCCGTCCCCCTGTACCGCAACCGTCCCAACAAGATCGTCTATGCCACCCAGCCCCGCGTGAAGCCGCCGACCTTCGTTTTCTTTGTCCGGGAACCCAGGGCGATCCACTTCTCCTACGAGCGCTACCTGACGAACCGGATTCGCGAAGGTCTCGGCTTCGAAAGCGTTCCCATCCGTCTCATCTTCCGCAAACGGCGCCGGGACAGGGACGTGAAATGACGGGTGGCGGGACGGACGTATCGGGACGAGGGAAGATTTCGCCTGCACGAAGGATTCCGCCGCGGCCTGCACGGGCCCCGAACCATTGCTTCTCCTTGACTTCGGGGAATTTCCTGTGCTAGAAAGCCACCTTGTCGGGGGTTCAGTGCCCGCTGATCACGCCGCCCTGTCCTGAATCCTGGAGCAAGGATATCTAAAAAGGAGGAAAGTTATGAAGATGAGACACCTGGTGGTCGCGTTACTGGCTCTGGGTCTGGCCGCCTCGATGCCGGCACCCGCCTTTTCCCAGGCGAAATCGGACACGATCAAGATCGGCGCGTTTCTGCCCATGACGGGCGGTGTCGCCGCCTACGGCCAGGGCTCCTGGCAGGGCGCCCAGTTTGCCAGGGACATGAAACCGACCATCCTCGGCAAGAAGGTCGAACTGGTCCTCGTCGATGACAAGAGCGACAAGATCGAGGCCGCCAACGCCGTCACGCGTCTCGTCGAAAAGGAAAAGGTCGTCGCCATCATCGGCTCCTCCATCAGCGGCAACACCCTGGCCGGCGGGCCGATCGCCGAGAAGGCCGGCGTGCCCATCGTCTCCCCTACGGCCACCAACCCGCTCGTGACCCAGGGCAAGAAGTACATCTTCCGCGTCTGCTTCATCGACCCCTTCCAGGGCGAAATGGCCGCCAAGTACGCCTACGAGACGCTGAAGAAGCGCAAGGCCGCCCTCATCATCGACAAGGCCCAGGACTACTGCGTGGGCCTGGCCGACTTCTTTGAGAAGAACTTCACCAGGCTGGGCGGCCAGATCGTGGCGAAGACCTACTGCCAGACGGGCGACAAGGACTTCACGGCCCAGATGTCGGCCATCAAGGCGAAGAATCCCGACGTGCTCTACATGCCCAACTACTACACCGAGGTGGCCCTGGCCATGAAGCAGGCCAAGGACCTCGGCCTGAACGTCCCCGTGATCTCCGGAGACGGCGCGCAGGACAAGGCCCTGCTCGACATCGGCAAGCAGTATGTCGAGGGCCTGATGTTCACGGGCCACTTCGAGAAGGAAGCGGCCAACACGCCGCTGGCCAGGCAGTTCATCCCCGCCTACGAAAAGAAATACGGAAAGGTCGGGACCTTCGATGTCATGGGCGCCGACGCCTACTTCGTGCTGGCCGACGCGATCGAGCGGGCCAAATCGACGGAAGGCGCCAAAATCCGTGCCGCCCTGGCGAGCACGAAGAACTTCAAGGGCATCTCCGGCACCATGACGATCGGCGAGGACGGCAACGCGGTCAAGAGCCTCGTCATTGTCCAAGTCCGCAACGGCGACTTCCGGTACGTGGCCACCGTCGAACCCTCCGGGGCGAAGCCCGAACCGAAGAAGGCCGCACCGAAGAAAAAGTAGGCTGCGACGCCGTCAATCGATGGACAGGGAGGGGCGATGCGATGATCGCCCCTCTTTTGTAGACGCGCGGGGACGGGGCAGGGTTCCTTGGAACTGACATTCTTTCTCCAGCAGATGATCAACGGCGTGGCCCTGGGAAGCCTCTACGGGCTCATCGCCATCGGCTACACCATGGTCTACGGGATCATCCGGCTCATCAACTTCGCCCATGGCGACGTGATGATGATGGGGTGCTACTTCGCCTACTTCGGCATCCTCATGTTCAGCATGCCCTGGTGGGTTTCCTTCGCCGTCGCAATGGTCCTCACGGCCGTCCTGGGCATCACGATGGACAAGGGCGCTTACCTGCCGGTCCGCAATGCCCCCCGCATCTCGGCGCTCATCACGGCCATCGGGGTCTCGTTCCTCCTGGAAAACGTCGGCCTCGTGGTGTTCGGCGGGCGGCCCAAGGGGTTTGCGACGCCCGCGATGTTCAGCGAGGTCTACGAGGTGGCCGGGCTCATGGTCCCCGCCCTGGTCGTCTGGACGCCCCTGCTCACCCTGGTCATCCTCTCCGGGGTCCTGTTCATCATCCACCGCACCAAGACGGGGCGGGCCATGCGATGCATCAGCCTCGACATGGAGACGACGCGGCTGATGGGCGTCGACGTCAACCGCATCATCTCGGTCACGTTCGCCGTGGGTTCCGCGGCGGCGGCGGCGGGCGGGATCATGTGGGCCATGCGCTACCCCGAGATCAACCCGCTGATGGGCATCATCCCCGGCTTCAAGGCCTTCGTGGCGGCCGTCCTCGGCGGCATCGGCAACATCACGGGGGCGATGCTCGGAGGGCTTTTGCTGGGGGTTGCGGAGATCCTGCTCGTGGCCCTGATGCCGGAGCTGGCGGGCTACCGCGACGCCGTGGCCTTCGGCCTGCTGATCCTGATCCTGCTCTTCCGCCCCACGGGGCTGATGGGAACGAAACTGCCTGATTAGGGTACAGGGGTCAGGGTAAGAGAGAAAATGGATAAGAAGGCAATGCGCAGTTATCAGGATTTGATTGCTTATCAGAAGGCATATCCGTTTTCGCTGAACAGATATAAATGCACGAAGAGTTTTCCAAAAAGCGACTTCGATACTCTCTACGTAGCGCACGAGGAAGTGCCCAGGTTACTATGGAAACTGGCGGCATCATGGCGGAAACGGGATTAGGAATAATTTCTTTCTGGACCCTGGACCCTGAACACTGGACCCTTTAATTCATGGACCCGAACGCCAACCGAAACGCCCTCCTTTCCGTGCTCGGTACGATGCTCGTCCTGGCGATGGTGCATCTTGCCGGCAGTCACGGCACGGAGTACCAGATCCGCATCCTCAACAACATCGCCATCTTCATCATCCTGGCCGTGAGTTACAACCTCATCAACGGCGTGACGGGGCAGTTCTCGCTGGCGCCCAACGCCTTCGTGGCCCTCGGGGCCTACACATCGTCCCTGCTCACGCTCACGCCGGCCGAAAAGGAGATCTCCTTCATCATCGAGCCCTGCATCTGGCCCCTGAGCGTGATCACGACGCCCTTCATCGTCTCGCTGGTCGCCGCGGGCCTCGTGTCGGCCCTGTTGGCGTTCGCGATGGGCTTCCCCGTCTTCCGCACCCGCGGGGACTACCTCGCCATCGTCACCCTGGGCTTCGGGGAGGTGGTCCGCGTCATCGCCAACAACACGCAGAGCATCACCAACGGGCCGCTGGGGCTCAAGGGCATCGCCGAGCACACAACCCTGTGGTGGTCCTGGGGTTTCGCCATCGTCACCATCTTCCTCGTGGCGAGGCTCATCCGCAGCAGCTACGGCATGGCCATGAAGGCCATCAAGTACGACGAGGCCGCCGCCGAGGCCGTGGGCATCAACACCTACTGGCACAAGATGCTCGCCTTCACGACGAGCGGCTTCTTCCAGGGGATCGGCGGGGGCCTGCTGGCCCACCTGATCACCACGATCTCGCCGACGCTCTTCACCTTTTTCCTGACGTTCAACCTCCTGATCATCATCGTGATGGGCGGTCTGGGGAGCACGACGGGGGCCGTTCTCGGAGCCTTCCTCTTCACCTGGGGCGGCGAGTGGCTTCGATTCGTCGACGAGCCCATGGATCTCGGCTTCACCGAGATCCCCGGCATCCCCGGCATGCGCATGGTCATCTTCTCGTGCATCCTCATCTTCATCATGATTTTTGCCCGTCACGGGATCATGAGGACACGGGAGTTCAGCTGGAACTGGCTGTGCGGAAAGCTCGGGATCGGAGGCCGCCTGCGATGAGCGTGCTCTCGGTCGGACATCTCACCATGAAGTTCGGCGGCCTCGTGGCCGTCAACGACTTCAACCTCGAGCTCGAGAAGGGCGAAATCGTCGGGCTCATCGGCCCCAACGGAGCGGGCAAGACGACCGTCTTCAACATGATCGCCGGCTATTACGTGCCCACGGAGGGTTCGATTCTCTTCCAGGGCCGGCCGATCCAGGGCAGGAAGGCCAACCAGATCACCAAGGCCGGCATCGCGCGGACCTTCCAGAACATCCGGCTCTTCTCGGAGCTCTCCGTCATCGAGAACGTCATGATCGGCTTCCACTGCCGGATCCGCTCCACCTTCCTCGGCGCGACGTTGAAGCTGCCCCTCTACCGGCGCGAGGAGAAGCGGATGGCCGAGGGCGCGATGAAGCTGCTCGAAGAGGTGGATCTCACCGACGTGGCCCATGAGAAAGCCACGTCCCTGCCCTACGGCAAGCAGCGCCGTCTGGAGATCGCCCGGGCGCTGGCCACCGGGCCGGCGCTTCTCCTGCTCGACGAGCCGGCCGCCGGGATGAACCCGAGTGAAACGCAGGACCTCCTCCAGCTCATCCTGAGGATCCGGAAAGATTACGAGCTCACGGTGTTCCTCATCGAGCACGACATGAAGTTCGTCATGGAGATCTGCGAACGCCTCAAGGTGCTCGACTACGGGACGACCATAGCCGAGGGCCCCCCCCACGAGATACAGAACAATCCCAGGGTCATCGAGGCCTACCTGGGGGAGGTGCAGCGTGCTCAGGGTTGAAGGGCTGAGTGTCCACTACGGGGGCATCCACGCGCTGAAGAGCGTGTCGATCCACGTGCCCGAGGAGAAGGTCGTGACCCTCGTCGGGGCCAACGGCGCGGGAAAGAGCACGCTGCTGCGCGCCGTCAGCGGCCTTGTCCCCGTCTCCGGCGGGAAGATCCGCTACGCCGGCCGCGATATCCTCGGGATCCCGTCCCACCGGATTGCCCGTGAGGGCATCGCCATGTCCCCCGAGGGGCGCCGGGTCTTCGTCAACCTCAGCGTCTACGAGAACCTGCTGATGGGGGCCTACTGCCGTGACGACCGGAAGGAGATCGACCGGGACATCGAGTGGATCTTCGAGACCTTCCCGCGGCTTCTCGAACGCCGGGATCAGCCCGCCGCAACCCTCTCGGGAGGAGAACAGCAGATGCTGGCCCTGGGCCGCGCCCTCATGTCGAGGCCCAGGCTCCTGCTGCTGGACGAGCCCTCCCTGGGTCTCGCCCCGCTCCTGATCCGCGAGGTCTTCCGGGTGATCACGAAGATCCACCAGGAGGGCACGACCATCCTGCTCATCGAGCAGAATGCCATGGCCGCCCTCCATGTGGCCGATTACGGTTACGTCCTGGAGACGGGCGAGATCGTCCTGGAAGGAACGGGTAAGGACCTGCTCTGCGACGAGCGGGTCAAGAAGGCCTACCTGGGCGAGACATAGCTACATCCTCAGTTCCCTCCGAACGAGCGCCCCCAGCGCATCGCCGTCAGCCCCCTCGATCCAGTGGATGGCGATCCCTCTGCGCTCCATGCCCCGGAACCACGTGTCCTGCCGCTTGGCAAACTGGCGGATGCGGACGTTCAGTGTCCGGACCATGTCCTCGAAGGCCAGTTCCCCGCGGAGGTAGAGGCTCACGTACCGGTACTCCAGGCCCATCTCGTCGAGCCGCTCCCAGGACAGCCCCGCGTCCCTAAGACGCTGCACCTCCTCGATCATCCCCTGCCCCAGGCGTTCACGCAGCCGCCTGGCGATCCGTTCGCGCAGGACCTCCCGGTCCCACCGGAGGCCGATGACCAGCGGTGCAAGATCCGGACGGTCGATGGCGTCCCGAAGTCCCCGCCGCGCCGCGTGCGCGGCGATCTCGATGGCCCGCACGAGCCGCCCGCGGCTCGTCAGGTCCGTCGTGTTGTGAACAGCGGGATGGAGGCGCAAAAGCATCGCCGTGAGCTCGTCCATGCTCCTGCCGGCCAGTTCCTCCCTCAGCTCGGCATCCTCGGGAACGGGCTGCATGCGGTACGCCCGCAGGATCGACTCGATGTAGAGCCCCGTCCCCCCGACGAGGATCGGCATCTTGCCCCTGGCGGCCATCCCGCGCAGGCATTCGTAGACCTGCTGCTGAAACTCGAATACGCTGAAGAGGTGCCCCGGATCGGCCACGTCGATGAGATGGCAGGGAACCCGGACACCGTCGACGACGTACTCCGAGAGGTCCTTGCCCGTCCCGATGTCCATCCCCCGGTAGACCTGCCTGGAGTCGGCGGAGATCAGCTCCGCGCCCATTTCCGCGGCGAGCCGTGCCGCCAGCCGTGTCTTTCCGGAGGCTGTGGGCCCCAGGATGACGATGAGGTTGCAGTCTCTCACGCTCTTCACCGTGGCCCGGGCGCATTGCTTTTTGCCCGGGTCCGTGCTAGCTATTCACGGGCCTTTATATCCGCATCGGCCCGAATCGTCAAACACCCGATGAAGAGATCACAGCTCGACCTTCGCAACGAACCTGTCGGTTCCCTTCTCTGGAAAATGAGTCTGCCTTCCATCACGGCGATGCTGGTGATGGCGTTTTACAATTTCGTCGACATCTTCTGGCTGTCCCGTCTCGGCCCGCAGGCCATTGCGGCGGTGACCGTCGCCTTCCCCATCCAGATGCTCTTCGGCGGGTTCGGCGTCGGCACGGGGGTCGGGGCCGGCTCCTTCGCGGCGCGCAGGTTCGGCGCCGACGACGCGGAGGCCGCGAACCGGACGGCGGGTCAGATCGTCTTCCTGTCGATCTCCATCAGCGCCGTGATCATCGTCCCCGGGCTGATCTTCCACGATGCGATCCTCAGGCTCTTCGGCGCGACGGACGAGATCCTCCCGCTTTCGAGAGAATACTTCATCGTCTACCTCTTCACCATCCCGTTCCTGGTCTTCATGATCTCGGCGGGCAACCTCTTCCGCGCAGCGGGAAACCCCCATTACTCGATGTATGCGCTCGTGACGGCGGCCCTGCTGGGGGCCGTCCTGGACCCTCTCCTGATCTTCGGCCTCGGCCCCTTCCCCGGGCTCGGGATCGGGGGGGCGGCCTGGGCCGCCGGGATATCCCAGTTTTCGGCCTGCCTGCTGTCCCTGCGGCTCTTCAGGACGCCGGCCTCGTCGTACCGCATCCGAAGGGAGCACCTTGCGCCCGACCTTCCCGTCATCCGGGCCATCTACCGCGTGGGGGTCCCCTCCATGGTCATGAACTTCGTCATCAGCCTCGTGCTCACCTTCTACAATCACATCCTGGGATCTTACGGCCCCGCCGCCGTGGCGACACTGGGCATCATCTTCCGCGTTCAGGGGCTGATCATCTGGATCCTCGTCGGTATCAGTCACGGGGTCATGCCCCTGGTCGGGTTCCACTTCGGAGCCCGGCTGTACCGCCGTCTCATCGACACGGTGAATACGGCCGTGAAGTACGCCGGGATCCTCACGGTTGCGAGCTGCGCGTTCCTGCAGGTCTTCGCCGACCCGCTCATCGGCATCTTCACGCAGGACCCCGCAGTCGTGGCCATCGCCGTGCCGGCCCTTCGGATCTTCGCACTGTCTCTGCCCTTCGCGGGGGCGAACTTCACCTGGATCAGCATGTTCAACGGGCTTGGCAAGGGGGTCGTCTCCATGTCGCTCATGCTGCTGAGGGATGTCCTGCTGCTCATCCCGCTGCTGATCCTCTTCTCGATGCAGTTCGGCCTCGCGGGCGTCTGGGCGGCTCAACCGGCGGCCAACGCGTGTCTCTTCCTGGGCGCCCTGTACCTCGCGAAGCGGGAGTTCCAGAGTTTCCCGGCCTCCGGTGTCGCTTCTTCGTCCGACAAATAATCGTTGGGATTTTACGCGGATTTTGTTACATCAACAGAACAAGGGCATCGGGTTTCCGATTCCTGCCGTTTCGCGTCGCCGGAGAGTGATCACTTTTCTTGAGGAGGGCAGGCCATGGAATATCTCTTTTCTCCCGTCAAGGTCGGGTCTCTTACCCTGAAGAACCGCATCGTCATGCCGGCCATGCACCTGGGCTACTGTGACGAGCAGGGCGAGGTGACGGACCGTCTTGTGTCGTTCTACGAGGAGCGGGCCGAGGGCGGGGCGGCCCTTCTTTTCGTCGGGGGCTGCCCCGTGGACCGGAACGCCGGCAGCATGAAGGGAATGATCGGGCTCGGCGAGGACCGGTTCATCCCGGGCCTCTCGAGGCTCACCGGGGCGGTCCGCCGGCACGGCGTCCTGATCGCCGCGCAGCTGTTTCACGGAGGCCGCTACGTTCGGTCCGACATGATCGGCCGCGAGCCCCTTGCCCCCTCCGCCATCGCCTCGTCGATCACGAGGGAAGTCCCCCGCGAGATGACCCTGACCGACATCCAGGACACGATTGCGAACTTCGCGGAGGCCGCCGCCCGGGCCAAACGGGCGGGCTTCGACGCCGTCGAGGTCCTCGCGGGGACGGGGTACCTGATCTCGGAGTTCTTCTCGCCTCTGACCAACCGGCGCACCGACGGGTACGGGGGAAGCCCGGACGGGCGGATGCGGTTCGGTATCGAGCTGGCCTGGGCGGTCCGGGAGGCCGTCGGCCCCGACTTCACGATTATCTTCCGCATCGCGGGTCACGACTTCATGGCCGGCGGCAACACGAACAGAGAGGCTGCGCAGTTCGCTCACATGCTGGAGCAGCACGGCGTCGACGCCTTCAGCGTCACGGGCGGATGGCACGAGACCGCGATCCCCCAGATCACCATGGACGTCCCCAGGGGGGCCTTCGTCCACCTTGCCAGCGGCGTGAAGGCGGCCGTGACGAAACCCGTCATCTCCTGCAACCGCATCAACGACCCCTCGCTGGCCGAGTCGATCATCCGCGACGGCCGGGCCGACATGGTCGGCCTGGCGAGGGCGCTCCTGGCCGATCCGGAATTCCCCGTGAAGGCCATGACAGGACGGGCAAAAGAGATCGTCCCCTGCATCGGCTGCAACCAGGGCTGTCTCGACAGGATCTTCAACATGGAGCCCGTCGAGTGCCTCGTGAATCCCCGGGCCGGGCGCGAGTTCGAAGTGCCGCCCGTGCAGAAGGCGGCCCGTCCGAAGAAGATTATGGTCGTCGGCGGGGGGCCGGCCGGCCTGACGGCCGCCCGAACAGCCGCCCGGGCAGGTCACGCGGTCACTCTATACGAAAAGCTGGCGGAACTCGGCGGGCAGATGACCCTGGCGGGGGCCACGGAAGAACGGCGCGAGATGGGGATCTTCGTCGCGCCCTTTACCGAACAGGCAAAGGCGGCAGGAGCCGTCATCCGGACGGGGGTGGATGTCGGTGAGGAACTCGTCAGGGCGGAAAAGCCCGACGCCGTCATCCTCGCCACGGGCGGTGAGCCCCTGTGCCCGCCGATCCCGGGCATCGACGGCGACAACGTCGAGTACGCCTGGGACGTGCTTGCGGGCAAAGCCGTCACGGGCGGGAGCATCGTGGTGATCGGCGGGGGCGCCGTCGGGATCGAAACGGCCCTGTACCTGGCCAGGATCGGCGCCATCGACGCCGATACCCTGAAGTTCCTTTTCCTGAGCAGGGCCGAGGAACCCGAGCGCCTGCGTGAATACGCCACCCGGGGGGTGAAACAAGTGACCATCGTCGAGATGCTCGACAAGGCGGGCGCCGATATCGGGCTGACCACGCGGTGGATCGCGCTGCGTTATCTCTCGCAGTACGGGGTGCGCGTGATGACCCGGACGAAGGCCGTGGAGATCATCCCCCAGGGCCTCTGGGTGGAGAAGAAGGAAGGCCGCGAGTTGATCCCCTGCGACACCGTCGTGATGGCCTGCGGGACCGTCCCGGTCAATCCCCTCGAGGAGAAGCTGCGGGACTTAGCCGGCAAGGTCATCGTCGTGGGGGACGCAAAGAAGGCGCGCAAGGCCTACGAGGCCGTCCACGAGGCATTCTTCGCCGCCCGGGAGCTGTAGTCTTGGGGGCAACAAACCCCGAACCGTTCGCTTGCAATGACCATCCCAATCCAGCGATAAGAAGCATAAATACGGTTAGAAAGGGTCATTGCGAGTACCCGCAGGGTGCGCGGCAATCTCATGGAAACGGCGAGATCGCCACGCTGCCCCCCACGCTGCGCTCGGGGCTTC
>JAAYEC010000035.1 GCA_012728915.1 Deltaproteobacteria bacterium
GCGTGTCCAACTGTCGCCCCTCGTGCAGGGGCGTGGATTGAAACAACGCCAAGATACAGATTTTCGGGTTTTGCCTGGTCGCCCCTCGTGCAGGGGCGTGGATTGAAACTCGTAGTAAATCGTCCCGTCAAGAAGCTGAAGACGGTCGCCCCTCGTGCAGGGGCGTGGATTGAAACCACAATGGAATCTCCCAACAAGCGGCGGCGAACGTCGCCCCTCGTGCAGGGGCGTGGATTGAAACAAATGATTTGTTTTTCTACTGTGAGGATTGCGAAGTCGCCCCTCGTGCAGGGGCGTGGATTGAAACGCGCTCAACAGCGCCATGCCACGCACGCTGTTTGGTCGCCCCTCGTGCAGGGGCGTGGATTGAAACATCAGCTTGTCTGCGGTGACCTTGCCGTCCATGACGTCGCCCCTCGTGCAGGGGCGTGGATTGAAACCAATTTTCCAGATATGAAACAAGCGTGTCCAACTGTCGCCCCTCGTGCAGGGGCGTGGATTGAAACAACCCGGTTGTCAAGCAGGACAAGGAAGCCGATGTCGCCCCTCGTGCAGGGGCGTGGATTGAAACAATTATTTAGAGAGACCGCAAGCCGAACCGCAAGGTCGCCCCTCGTGCAGGGGCGTGGATTGAAACGCACCATGAATTATCTATCCTTTGTCAGTTGGGGTCGCCCCTCGTGCAGGGGCGTGGATTGAAACTTCATAGCAAGCGTCACAGTAAAGCTTTCCGTTCGGTCGCCCCTCGTGCAGGGGCGTGGATTGAAACGTGCGACAGACAACCGGACGTCTTGAGATATGCAGTCGCCCCTCGTGCAGGGGCGTGGATTGAAACCTTTTTCCTTTCCTTTCCTTTCCTTTTGATGATGATGGTCGCCCCTCGTGCAGGGGCGTGGATTGAAACTTCTCCGATCCGCCCATGCAATCCAGGCAGAAAGCGGGTCGCCCCTCGTGCAGGGGCGTGGATTGAAACCCGTCCCCTGTCTCTACCCGTCCGGGCAATTAAGGTCGCCCCTCGTGCAGGGGCGTGGATTGAAACAGCACGCCGGCCACGGTAAACGTCAGGCTGTCCGGTCGCCCCTCGTGCAGGGGCGTGGATTGAAACCATTAGAACGGCACCGGCCCGCCTGAAATTTCCGGTCGCCCCTCGTGCAGGGGCGTGGATTGAAACAAAATATCGGCTGATCGCCCCGGCAAATTCATACGTCGCCCCTCGTGCAGGGGCGTGGATTGAAACTCCTGAACGCCAGCGGCCATGTCACCTACTCCAAGTCGCCCCTCGTGCAGGGGCGTGGATTGAAACAGAATCTACGAATACAACTTCTCCGACATCACCGGGTCGCCCCTCGTGCAGGGGCGTGGATTGAAACCATGCGAGGCTCGCTAATTCATGACGCCCTCTACCGGTCGCCCCTCGTGCAGGGGCGTGGATTGAAACTCTGCGGGCCTCCCCATCCTCTCCCGGACGATCCTGTCGCCCCTCGTGCAGGGGCGTGGATTGAAACTCGTTTTCCGGCAAGCAAGACCAGACCGCAAACGTCGCCTCTCGTGCAGGGGCGTGGATTGAAACGGCAATCGCCTCGCAGATCGGCCCGAGGGCGAGGGTGTCGCCCCTCGCGCAGGGGCGCGAATTGAAACGTCACCCCGTCGCGCTCGTCGGCCGCCCGCAGGGGTCGCCCCTCGCACAGATGTGTTGCGGGAGACAGGGATGGATCCCCGCCTTCGCGGGGATGACATCAAAGGGGGCAGGGGATGACGCTTTGAGAAAGGGGGAGGAAATCGAGAGGGATAGCGGGGATGAAATCTGGGGAAAGCGGGGACGTCGTACGGAGAGCGCGGGAATGTATTCGCGGGTGATGGGGGACTGAGAAAGCAGGCGGGCTGGATGTCAGCGGAAAGTTCAGGGGATGAGGCGGAAGCCCTGTTCCTTGAAATGGCCGTCAAAGGTGAATGACGATCCGATTCCGTGGCGCCGCATGATTTCGAAGCTGACGCAGTCAACGAGGCTGAGCCGTCGTCTGGTCGCGACCAGGAGGGCAGCCATTCCCAGCTTGTGAAGCTCGCCCGTGACGTATTCCACGTGAAGGACGGGGACAATGGCCTCCTCGAAGGCCCGGACGGCCTCCATCCCGACACGGCTCTGCATGAGTGCGACGGTCTCCACGAGGACGTAGCTGCTCGTCACCGCCACGGCTCCGGCCTCCAGAATGTCCGTCCATGCGTTCCGCGCCCTGGCATGGTTGTCGTCGTCGCGATCCAAAAGAGCGTAAAATGCGGAGGTGTCGATGAAAACTCTCATCTGTCGTATGCCTCCGCAAGGTAGTCATCATGGCGCTTCGAGACATCGCGCTTTCCGGATTTGAATTTTCCCATGACGTCTAGTGCCCGCTTTTTTTTCTCATCGGCGGGCATCATGATGCCCGAGCGGATCACCCCGTCAACGGCGCGCCGTATGACCTCGGCCATGGATTCGCCCCGGGCGGCCGCGATTTCCTTCAGCGCCCGGGCCTGCTCTTCCGTCAGTTGAATCTGTGTCCTGACCATGGTTACCTCAGTGATTACGGTTACGATGTAATGATTACATAATTTGAGAACTGCGTCAAAGGTATTTTTGACCGGCTTGCTGCCTTCGCGCTTCAGAGTCACGCAAAGAGACGAGAATGGATGCCCGCCTTGGCGGGCGGTCGCAATTGGCATCTTCGCATGGAAATCAGAGTCCGCGGAATCCTTCGCGGGAATGACCATCCGGCAGAAGGCCTCCCGGTTTTTTCGTGATTAAACGCAGGCGTTTTGATAGATTACTGCCGGAACACCTGCCGGGAGCCGCGATGATGACGCTCGAGTACAAGGGACACATCGCCGAGATCCTGAAAGCCGCCAAGCGGATCGAAGGGACTGTGCGGGGGCTCTCCCGCGAGGATTTCCTGCGGGACCAGGCCCGGGTTGCCGCCGCGGGCGACGAGCTTGCCTCGATCGGGCGGGCCGTCCGGAATCTCCCCGGGAAAATCCGCCTGCGTTACCCGGCGATCGACTGGGACGCCTGGCCCGGCATGGCCGAGGCCTCCGGCGACGGACTCTGGGACGCGGTTGCGAGACGCGCGCCCGTCTTCGCGGAGCAGGTGAACCGGATCCTGTTCGACATCACGGATTGAAAGGAAAGCGAATGAAGCCGGCCGTCGTGATCGTGGACATGCTCAGGGACACCCTCGAAGGGGCCCACCCCATGCCCATCAAGGAACTGGGCCGCGAGATCGTGCCCGCCGTCAACCGCCTGACGGAATTTGCGCGGCAACGTTCCATCCCCGTGATCTTCTCCATGGACAGCTTCCTCCCCGGCGATTTCATCTTCGAGGGCAGGATGAAGAGCCACTCGCTCCGGGGGACCCGGGGGGCAGAGGTGACGGAGCTGCTCACGCAGGCCGGGACGGACCACTACTCGCCCAAGCGCCGCTTCAGCGCCTTCTACAAGACGGACTTGGATCAGACGCTGCGGCTCCACGGGGCCGACACGGTCGCCCTCTGCGGGATCGCGACGCACTGGTGCGTGCTGTCGTCGGCATTCGACGCCCTCTCGAACGACTTCCGCGTCGTCATCCTCGAGGACTGCTGCGCGAGCTTCAGCCGCGAGATGCACGAAAACTGCCTCGCGATCTACCGCAAGAACCCCCTGTACCCGCTGCTGCGCGTGATGACGCTCGATGCGTTCCTGGCCGAACTGGAGGGGACATGAGGAGGCTCAGCTCCCGGGAGTTCGACCGGGCCGTCCAGCGGGCGATCCTCCGCATCCCGCCGCCGATCCGCAAGCACCTGGACAACCTGGTCATCTCCGTCCAGAAGCGCCCGCCGCCGGAGCTGCTGGAGGAGATGGGCCTGCCGCCCGACGAGCCGCTCCTGGGCGTCTACACGGGAGCCTCCCTGATGGAGCGCTCCCACTTCGACATGCTGCAGTACCCGGACACGATCCAGATCTTCCAGGAACCCCTCGAGGAGATGTGCGAAACGCTGGACGAACTGGAGGAGGAGATCGAGATCACCGTGGTGCACGAGGTGGCCCACTTCATCGGGATGACCGAGGAGGAGCTCTACGAGCTGGGCTATGAGTGAGAAAGAGTCCCGGGGCCGGAAGCCCCGTACGGATGGATCAGGCAGAAGGCTGACAGTGGGGTGGAAACCCCCGGGGACGGCACGGCTGTCTGGAGACAGGTGACATGTACGACACGCTCAGGAACGTGGCGCTTGCGGCGAGCGCCGTCATCCTCTTCTTCTTCGTTCTCTTCGTCGTCAACCAGACGGCGCAGGTGGTGGGGCTTGCCGACCGTGTGAGCCCTGCCTTCGGGACGGCGGTGCTGTGGTTTCTCGTCGGTCTCTATGCCGCGCTGATCCTCGCCGCCTCGGTCTTTTTCCTGCGGCTTCCCAAACCGCTCGTGCCGCCCGAAACGGAGATGGAGCCGGAATTTTCCCGCTACCTCGACGCCCTGCGGACGCGGCTGGCCGCAAACCCGCGGCTCAAGGGCTTCGATCTGTCGGACCGCGCCGGGATCGAGAGCGCCCTGGCCTCGCTCGGCCGGGAGTGCGACGTCATCATCCGGGACAGCGCGGCCGCCGTCTTTGTGAGCACGGCCATCTCCCAGAGCGGGCGGCTCGACACGGTCTTCGTGCTCACGGCCCACGTCCGCATGGTGTGGCGCATCGCCTCGATCTACAACCAGCGACCGGCGCTCCGGGAGCTCGTCCGCCTCTACGCCAACGTTGCCGCCACGGCCCTCGTGGCGGGTGAGCTGGACGAGGCGGAGATCAGCGAGCAGATCGAGCCGATCCTCTCGTCGGCCCTCGGCGCCGTGAGCCTCTCCGTGCCGGGCATGCAGGCCGCGGCCTCCATCGTGGTCACCTCGATCCTCACGGGGGCCGCCAACGCCTTCCTCACCCTGCGCGTGGGGATCATCGCCAGAAGGTGGTGCGGCAGCCTCGTCGTCGACGAGCGCCGCGCGCTGCGCCGCACGGCCACGGCCGAGGCGGCCAGGCTCCTGGGCTCGATCGTCAAGAGCGGGACGGCGCGGATCTCCCGGGGCCTGTGGGATGCCTCGAAGGACAAGGTGGGCGGCGCCTTTTCGGGGCTCACAGGTGTTGCCCGCGACATCAAGGACTCCATCCTTGCGCTGCTCAAGATCAAGAAGGGCGAAGAGTGAGGCCGGTCGCGGAATGATGCCGAGAAAGGGGAATCCCGCCGCCGGCCCGATCGCGGCCCTCGCCTTCATCTCCCTGGTCTGGGGCTACAACTGGGTCGTCATGAAGGAGTCGCTGCGTTACGCGGGGCCCTTCGACTTCAACGCCCTGCGGATGGCGCTCGGAAGCGTCTTCCTCTTCGCCTTCATGGCCTGGAAGCGCGAACCCCTGCGGCCGCCCTATCCCGTCTGGACGGCCCTCATCGGGCTCACCCAGACCTCCCTCGGAACGGGCCTGATCGTGTGGGCCCTCGTCACCGGGGGGGCCGGGAAGACCTCGATCCTCGTCTACACCATGCCGTTCTGGATCCTGCTGCTCGCCTGGCTCGTCCTGGACGAGAAGGTGCGGGGCGCCCTGTGGCTCCCCATTGCGATGGCCTTCTGCGGGCTGGTCTGCATCCTCGAACCCTGGGCCCTCGGGGGCACGGCCCAGAGCAAGATGCTCGCCGTGATTTCCGGGGTGTGCTGGGCGGCCGGCGCCGTGATCCTGAAGCTCCTGGGCCGGCGCTACCTCAAGCTCGACCTGATCCGCATCACGACCTGGCAGCTCATCTTCGGGACCATGCCGCTGATCCCCGTCGCCTTCCTGGCACCCTCGCCGCCCATCGACTGGTCGCCCTACTTCATCGGCTCGATCGCCTACAACTCCGTGCTCGTCTGCGGGGTGGCCTTTCTGATGTGGACCTACGTCATCGACCGCCTGCCGGCGGGGCTGGCCGGCCTCGGGACCCTTGCCGTACCCGTTGTGGGCATGACGGGCTCGCGCCTGCAGCTCGGCGAGCCGATCGGCTACTGGGAGGGGTGGGGCATCGCGCTCGTCGTGGCGGCCCTGGCGCTGCTGTCGCTCATGCGGCTGCGCGAGCGCCGCAGGGCGGACATGGTCCCCGCGCAGGAGTGACCGGGGGAGCCGCCGGGCGGGAAGAAAGGGCGCGGTCGGGAAGAGCGGGGCGGGGACGGCGGGGCTTGATCTCTGACCGGTCACCCGCCGGCGGAAACCGGGGCGAGGCGGGGGTCGAACCAGGCGAGGACCGTGCCGTTTTTCTCCCTCGCGTAGGCGTGGTAGAGGTCGGGGACGACTTCGAGGGTCACCTCGGCGCCCGCCGCCGCGAGTTCCTTTCGTCCCATCACCGCCCGCCAGGCGGGGAACATCCAGTCCTTCGCCCCGTGCACCCAGAAAATGCGGCGGCCTTTCGCGCAGGCCAGGCTGAAAGGGGCCAGGATGCCAGAAAACACGGCAAAGTGCGTGAAGGAGGTCTCTGCGTCGAGGGCGCGCTTGAGGACGTAGGTGGCCCCGTCGGAGAGCCCCGTCAGCAGGATGCGGCTGCGGTCGATGGCCCACCGGCCGGTCGCGTGATCGAGAACCTTCTGCAGCAGCGCCGCATCGGCGTCGCGCCCCGTGATCGACCACGTGATGTTCAGGGATGCGGGGCAGGCCAGGGCGAAGCGCCTGCAGCGCGCCTCCCGCAGCCAGCTCCAGAGGAAATCCCTCCCGTGGCCGAAGCCCCCGTGCAGGGCGACGACGAGGGGGAGAGGCTCCGACCCGCCCTGGTGGCGGGGGATGTAAAACGATACGCCGCCCCGGGCGTAGGGGTCGGTGTCGAGGCCGTCGTGAAAAAGGTTCTCGGCCGGGTTCTCCTCCGGGTCGAACCGGGGGCCGGCGGCGCCGTTCCGGACGTCGGGTTCGAGGAAAAACCGGTTGACGGCCGGCAGGAGCGGGCAGAGCGGCAGGAGCATTTCCTGGACGCGGTGCATCCGCCGGCCGGCCTTCCGGACATTGACGAGGGCCTGCTCGAGCCACTCGGTCTCCGTCGTCGCCGCCAGGGCATCGGCGCACATCGCCGAGGCCTCGAGGAGCGTCCGCCGGGCATCCTCCGTTCCCGGCGCGGCCGGGGCGGCCTCGAGGCCGCTCCGCGCCTTCGCCAGGGCGTCCGCAAACGGCGCGAATTGCGCGCGCAGTTTCGGCACGATGCCCGGGTAGTAGTGCCGCTGGGCGGACTCGAAGGCCTCCAGCGCCGCGGCGAGCCGCTCCGAGAGCGTTTCCATGCTTTCCCGGGAAACGATCGTCAACGCTTCCGTCTCCTTTTTTCTGCGGGCCGCACGCCCTGTCCCCGGGATCCGCGTGTCGCGCGAGGCCGGCCTTCGGCCGGTTACCGGTCGATCGTGGTCTCCGAGACGTCGAGATGCGCGGCGATCTCGATGCGCTGCGGCGCAGCCTCGGGATCGACGACGCCCGAGCGCGGCGCAAAGAAAAAGACCTGGACGATCCTCAGATCCGCCTGCTCCTCGCCGTCCCCGTGTTCCCGGTATCCCCAGAGCCAGCCGTCGAGGCGGTACTTCTCCGGCCGGGCCAGGTGCTGTTCCGCCTCCCGGTGCGCCGTGTCGAAGGGTTTGATCCGGGCGATCTTTCTGACCCCCGCGATCTCGCGCCAGGTCTTGGCGACCCGCGCGATCGATCCGTCATTGTTCATCACGATCCGGATCTGCCCGCCGTCGCCGAGCACGGGGATGCTGTGCCCGTCCAGGTCGATCCGGCGCCGGTACTGGAGGATCACGCTCTTCTGGCGCCGGGCGACCTCGTAGATCCTGTTGACGACGGGAACCGATTCGAGAACCATGCGGATGCCCGCGGGCGCGGCGTTCGTCTCGGCAAGGCCCATCTCCCGGAGGAACAGGTCGGCGCGCTCGAGGTACTCCTCCTCCGCCAGGGGCCGGTCGCCTGCATCGAATTGAGACCGGCCGATCATCCGCACGGCCCCGCTTCCCGGGTAGACCCGCACCGCAAAGCCCGTTGTCCCCTCCAGGTCCCGCGAGTAGAGGGCGCCGTCGCGCGGTTCGTAGGAGAGGGCCCTGAGCGCCGGCGGAATCGGCATGGGCCTGAGGGTGTAGATGGGGGCCCACTGGGGGATTCCCGCCTCGCAGGGGCTGTCGGCTGTCCGTTTCGTGCGGAAGGCGACGGGGTACTGGGCGTGGTAGTGGGAGGCCGCATGGGGGCCGGCTGACAGGACGAATGCCTCGTCGAGAAGGGCTGTCCGTTCCACGTCCGGTCCGCCCCGCGTGATGCAGAGGGGCACGGTCCCCTCGCGTCCCTGGCGGAACCCCTCGATGAAGGCATCCGCCACGCCGTAGCCGCCCGCGGCCCGGTTGTAGAGGTCCCAGACCCTGCGGACATCGCCGGGGCCGCAGTACGCGGTTGTCGAGAACCCGCACACCATCCGGAGGCCCGGGCCGAGAAGCGTTCCCCAGCGCTCGTAGGCGTTCCGCATGAGCACCGTGTCCTGTGTGCCGTCGAAGCTATCGGGACAGCCGAACGCCGGGGCGGGCGCCGGGCATTCCCTGGGCCCGTGGGCCAGGACGTGCGAGGCGCATTGCCAGAAGTACCGCAGGCCGTCCCCGGTCCCCGTGCCGTTGCCGAGGAGCATTTTCCGCGGGTCCACCGTGTGGGTCTCCGATGCGCTCTGGGGACACTTCAGGGGGTCTTTCCCGTTTGGCATGGCGAGCCACGTGTCCGGCGTTCCGCAGGTGGCGCTGAAGAAAAGGTGCGCCGTATCGACGCCGTTGTAGCGGTCCGTGTCCCTGCCCGCAGGATCGACCGCCGTGTCGTGGAAAAACGGCTCGGCGTAGCACAGCCCCTCGTGCATCGGGCTTTTCGCCTTCGCGGGGAAGGGGGCGCCGGCCAGGAATTCCGCGGCCGTCTCCCGGGGGCCGCCGGGCGCGCCGGGGGCCGTCCGGACGGTGAACTCCGGGGGGCCGGGAAGGGCCGACGTCTGCAGGGGATGGCAGGCGACGAGGGCCGAGGCCCCCAGGACGGCCATCGCCCCGAGGGCGCATCGGGTGATCGTCTGCATGGGGTGTCGAACGGGTCCGGCCTGCCTGCCGTCTATTTTTTTTCGATGGTCTTCGACTTGATCTTCTTGATCTCTTCCAGGATCTCCGCCTTCCTGACGATGCCCTTTCTGTCCAGGAGGTTCACGAGGGCCTCCGAAAGCACCACCTCGTAGACCATCATCTCCTTGATGTCCTCGAACTGCTCCGGGTCCAGCTGTTTCGTCATGGGAATCTCCAGTGTCTCTCCGGTCTGTCTTGTCTGGCGGGGCTGTATGGTCCAGGCCCCCTTGCTCTTCCCCGGCTGCCCGCAGCCTACACCGGAGCCGCCTGCGATTTCAAGCGATGAAAAGGTCCTTCGTGGAAAAATTCGGATCGCTCGTCAGGTTCACGCCCAGCCGCCGCAGGCCCGCCTCGTCGCCCGGCGTGGGGATGTGGGTCATGTGCACCTCGCAGTTGGCCAGTTCGCTGAGCCTTTCGAGGGCGAGCTGGGCAGCGGGATTGGACGCGGAGCTGATCGACAGGGCGATGAGCGTCTCCTCGAGGTCGAGGCTCACGCTCTTCTCGTTGAGGATGCGCGTCTTGAGGTTCCGGACGGACTCGGTGATGGACTCGGGCAGCAGCTTGATCATGGACGGGATCCCCGCCAGGTGCTTGATGGCGTGGATGACCACGCTCGAGGCCGCGTGCAGCAGCGGCGAGTTGTTGCCCGTGACGATCGTGCCGTCCTTGAGCTCGATCGCGGCCCCGCAGTAGATGCCCTCGTCTCCCTTGTCCTGGGCCCGGGCCTCGCCGGCCGCCCGGCGTGCCGGCTCGACCACCTTGCGGTATTCCGGCACGAGGTGGAAGTCCTTGAGGAAAAGCTCGGCCCGCTGGACCGTCTCCCGGTCGGCGAACCCCATGGCGTACTCGCAGCGGTAGCGGAAGTAGCGCCGGATGAGCTCCTGCTGCGCCGCCTCCTGCGTGACCCCGTCGTCGACGATGGCAAAGCCCGCGCGGTTCACGCCCATGTCCGTGGGCGACTTGTAGAAGGACTCGCCGCCCGTGATGCGTTCCATGATGCGCTTGAGCAAGGGGAAGGCATCCACGTCGCGGTTGTAGTTCACCGCGATCCTGCCGTAGGCCTCCAGGTGGAAGGGGTCAATGATGTTGAAGTCCCGGATATCGGCCGTGGCGGCCTCGTAGGCCACGTTGACGGGGTGCCTGAGCGGGAGGTTCCAGATCGGGAAGGTCTCGAACTTGGCGTAGCCCGAGCGGATGTCCCGCCGGTAGTCGTGGTAGAGCTGGGAGAGGCAGGTGGCGAGCTTGCCGCTGCCCGGTCCCGGTCCCGTCACGACGACAAGGGGCTTTTCCGACTCGATGTAGTCGTTGACCCCGTAGCCCTCGTCGCTCACGATGAGATCCACGTCCGTGGGGTAGCCCTTCGTGTAGCGGTGCGTGTAGACCCGGATGTCCCGACGCTCGAGCTTGTTCTTGAACTGCCGGGCCGCGGGCTGGTTCTCGAACCGGGTGATCACGACCCCCAGGACGCTGATGCCCCGGTTGCGCAGTTCGTCGATGAGCTTCAGGGCGTCGGCGTCGTAGGTGATGCCGAAGTCCGCGCGGATCTTCTTGCGCTCGATGTCACCGGCGAAGATGCACAGCAGCAGGTCCACCTTGTCCCTGAGGTGCTGCAGCAGCCGGAGCTTGACGCTGGGGTCGTAGCCGGGCAGGACCCGGGCGGCGTGGTAGTCGTACAGGAGCTTCCCGCCGAACTCGAGGTAGAGGCGGTTGTTGAAACGCTCGACGCGCTGAAGAATCTCCGCGGACTGCTCCTGGATGTACTTCTCGTTGTCGAAGCCCACCTTGCCGGTCATCGCCACCCCCGTCGGGCGTCAGAATTGGAACGTCTCCGGGGGTGCACGTTAGCGGGTTTCGCCCGATTTGTAAAGCCTTTTACAGGCAACCGGCGAGCCACGTCATGCCCTTCTCTGCTGCCGGCAGGGAGGGGCGGTCGTCGCCCTCGGGCAGCCCGGCGGCGGGGTCTTCAGCGATTTGCCATTCGGTGTCGGGATCGTGAGCGTGAGGGGGCTCGTCGATGGGTTCATTGCGCCCCGATGTCGCGAGGCCGGAACCGGCGCGAGCCGCGACGCAGGCAGGGGCATGCAGACTACTGGGGCGCTCCCGCACAGATTTCCGTGGGCGGCCTGTTGTCGGCGGGCTGCACGGGGTCCTGCTTCTCCCTTGCCCACCTGACGGGAACGCTGCAGCCGGGGCAATACCCAGAATAATACTTCGCCATCTCCTCGTCGGTGCCGTACACCGCGACGCCCCTGTGGGGGCATCCGGGCCTGTGTCGGGCCATGTCGGCCCATTTCTTCATTTTCATGACTGTCGGCTTCCTCCTGCGAACCGCTGTCGCATTCACTGCCCCGGCGCCGCACCCTCCTGTTCACAGGGCCACCCGGTCCGGCTGATCGTGAGGCGCCCCTGGATCGTCATCAGTTGAAAGCGCTTTTTCAGTTCACGCGACGCATTCTCGATGATCAGCTCGCCCTTGTTTCTGCACAGCTGGTTGTAGAGCAGGATGATCGTGTGAAGGCCCAGGGTGTCGATCGTTCTGACCCGGGCCAGGTCGAGGACAATCGTCTCCAGGTCGTGCCGCGCATACGCCTGCGCCTGCCTGTGCATGGACTCCGCCTCTTCGGCCATCAAATCCCCGCCAGGCGTCACGTAAATGACTTTTCTTCGTTCGTCACAGCACACCAGCATCTCGTCACGTATCGCGCAGTCCTGTGATCAGTTTTCTGCGGGTAAACTGCTTTTTATAGAGACAACTTGCGTGCCATGTCCGTAACTTGTTAAAATATAAGCGAAATCAATAATTTGGAGGGGTTGACGCAGGGGAAAAGTGTAAATGACGCCGACACCTCGGCTGCGAGATTCGGGTCATTTCTCGAGTAACAACAGGTAATGATTATAGATTTTACACTTCTGCGAACTCGTAAATGATCCCGACAATATCTGCGCGGAACCCTTCATCCGCGACAATGACAAATACGAAAAAAGTCCTATGCCGGCCTCGGATTCCCGTTACAAGTAACGAACGGGCAACACTGCTATCGATTTCCCGGCTGAGCGGCGCCTTCGAGTACTTCGGCGGTGTGCCCGCCTGTCGCTATTCCTTCGCGTCGGAGCGGAGCACGAGATTGTCAATCCCGTGCTCGGCGAACTCCGCCTCGTAGGGCTCGGCGAACTCGTAAAACCTGGTGACGCGATCGATGGGGGACATCGTCCTGATCGCTTTTTCTCCCAGGGCCCGGACGAAGTCGCGTTCCCCCAATCGTTCGGTCAGTTCGTCCCAGAAGGAGACATCCATAAACTCGTCGATAAGCTCCAGCATTTTCTGCTCGAATTCCCTGTCATGGTAGTACTTGCCGTCCTTTTCATCGAGATCGACGTTCTTGAGGTCGAAGAATTTCCCCTGGGAGAGGATGTACTGCTCGAGCCGTTCGAATTCGTCGTCAGGCCTTTCCTCCTTGCATGAATTGACGACCCAGTTGGCCAGGAACAGGGCCTTCACGAGCGTCTTGTAGTGGGTTTTGCTGATCTCGATCTTCATCTCGGCCTCCTGTACACGTCCTTCCTGTGCCCCACGGTCAGCGCCAGCATCACTTCATCCCGGCGGTCGATGGAGTAAATGACCCTGTAATCTCCGCACCCGTAACGAAAAAGGCCGCGGAAGATCCCCTTCAGGGGTTTTCCGAGCACGATGGGGTGTTCCGAAAGGTGATCATCAACCTTGCCCACGATCTCACTCGCCCTGGCCTTGTCGAGCTTCCTGAGTTCCCCCAACGCATCTTCATGCCAGGCGACCTTATAGCTCAAGGAGTTTTTTGACCTCCTTGCTCGTGTAATATTTTGCATTCTTTTCGGAGATGCGCTCGAGGGCCAGGTAAGCATCTTCATACTCATCAAGGTATTTCTCCAGCATGTCCTTGATGTAGAAGCTCTTGGGCCTCTTGGTCTTTTCAGCCAGGTTTTCGAGTCTCTGCTCGATATCGTCCGAGATCCGGACATTCAAAGTCTTCGCCATGGCTATTCTCTCCGTCTATGTATAATATGTATGACATGTATTATATGAGATACTTGTAATGTCAAGTGTTATAGTCCTGCTCGTTGACTGCAACGCGGGATAAAGCGGGGAGGGAGAACAAAAAAGGGGCCGGCCTTGTCAGGCCAACCCCTTGCTTTCCTGGTGGGTCAGGGCGGAGTCGAACCGCCGACACTCGGATTTTCAGTCCGATGCTCTACCTGCTGAGCTACCGACCCACGATTTTTGAAGATGCATTAAGTAAATAAATTGCCTTGATTTGTCAAGGCATTTTTTGGCGGGATCTCCACCTCGACGACCTGGTAGAGATCGATGACGACGGTGCCGGCGATCTTGTCGTGCCAGGCCTGCTTGCGCCGGTCCGCGCCCGCCCAGAGAAAGCCCATGAGCATGGGCAGGGCCGAGACGATGTAGCCCACCCAGCGCAGGAAGGCCGTCCCAAAACCGATCGGCCCGCCCGTCTCCTCGACGACGCGAAGCCCCATGAGGCGCTTGCCCGGGGTCTGCCCCGTCGTGCCATGGAAGTACGTGAAGTAAGCCATGTCCAGAAAGAGGGTGACGGCCTGGTAGAGCAGGAAGACCCTCCCCCCCAGGGCCATCAGGGCCTCCGGATCGGCGGCCATGTCGTAAGCGGAGATGCCGAGGCCGAAGGCGGTCGAGCCCAAGATCAGCAGGATCATGCCGAGGAAACCCAGGATGACCTTGTCGATCGTGAAGGCGTAGAGCCGCCGCCAGAACCCGCCGTATTGCCTATCCATCGAGACCCTTTCTCTCGAGAGCGCCGATCAGCCCGCATTCATACTGGAAAATGGCGAGAATGGCAAGGGCCGCCGTCTCGACCCGCAGGACGAGCCGCCCGAGGCTCGCGGTGAGAAACCCGGACTGCCGCGCAAGGTCGGCCTCCTCGGCCGAGAGGCCGCCCTCGGGGCCGATGACGAGAAAGAACTCCTTCGCCGACCGGTTTTCCGCGTCTTTCAGGATCTCCCGGATGGAGCGTTCGGTCTCGGACTCCCAGAAGAGGATCTTCACGGCCCCCGACTCGGCGCTTCCCAGGGCTTCCCGGAAAGGGAGGGGCTCCGCGATATCGGGGACGTCGGGACGGCCGCACTGCTCGGCCGCCTCGGCGGCGATCCGGCGCCAGCGCTCGAGCCTCCGGGCCGCCCTCTCCTCGGTCCGCCTCGGGACGGTCCGGGAGGAAAGGAAGGGGACGACCCGCGCCGCGCCCAGCTCTGTGGCCTTCTGGACGATGAACTCCATCTTGTCGCCCTTCGGCACGGCCTGGGCGAGCGTGATGCGCACGGGGATTTCAGGGGGTTTGTGCCGGCGGGCGGTGATCCTTGCCGTGCCCCTGCGGCCCTCGAGGCGGTCGATCACGCCGCGGCACTCCCAGCCCGTCCCGTCGAACAGCAGGATCTCGTCGCCGCGTCCCAGGCGGAGCACCGTACGCAGGTAGCGCACCGTGTCCGCGGTCAGCTCGACCGTGTCCCTCTCTTCTCGGACCGGGGGGGAATAGATCCGGGGAATCATCCCTCAGGCCTTCGGCGACTTTCGGTAGACGCAGCAGACCCACTCCTTGTCGCCAATGAACTTGTGCCGGGTCAGGTCGTCGCGGGTGAAGGCCTTCTCCACGTCGTCCCAGTTCTTCTCGATGATCCCGGAGATGACGAGATAGCCGCCTTTCTCCATCATCCTGACGAGATGCGACTGGATCCTGATGAGCGTCTCCGCCGTGAGGTTGGCCACGATCAGCTCGAAGGTCCCCTTGATCCGGGCCACGTCGCTGTTGATGATCACGACGCGGTCGCCCACGTGGTTGACGGCCACGTTCTTGTGGGCGATCTCCACGGCCTGCGGGTCGATGTCGACGCACAGGACGGTCGAGGCGCCGAGCTTGGCGGCCGAGATGCCCAGGATGCCCGTGCCGGTGCCCACGTCCAGGACGCGCCACTTCGGAAAGGATCGGTCCTTCAGAAGGATCTCCTCCATGGCCTCGAGGCACATGCTCGTCGAGGGGTGCTGGCCCGTGCCGAAGGCCATGCCGGGGTCGATCTCGATGACCGTCTCGCGACCCGTGGCGGAGTACCGCTCCCAGGAGGGCTTGACGATGATGTTCTTGCCGATCCGCAGGGGCTTGAAGTAGCGTTTCCAGACCTCGCTCCACTGCGGGTCGACGATCGCCTCCGTGTCGAAGACGGGTTTCTCCTTGTCGGGAAAGAGCTCGGCCAGGGAGTCGATGTAGGCCTGCAGCCGGGCCGCCCGCTTCGCGTCGCCGGCATCGGAGGGGAAGTAGGCGTTGAGGACATGCTCGTCCTTTGCCTCGGGCTCGGGAAGGTCGGAGATCCCCGGCTCTAGGTACTCCTCGAAGACCCCCTGGGCCCCCATCTCGGTGAGGAAGTTGGACAGGGCCTCGTCCAACTCCGGCGGGACGCGGAGCCGAAAACGGACCCACTTCTCTTTCGGTGCGGCGGACTGATCCATGCTGCCCGGCATGACACCTCCTTGCGGTGCGATCCTGCGGAACGCGGGGCCTGGTTTCCTGTCTCTCCGGCATCCCGCGCAGGGGACAGCGGGGAAGCCCCCGGAAGGCCTCAGATTGGCTGTATAGCCTGTTTTTCCAGAGATTTCAAGCAGCTTGAATTTTGATACCCGTCGTGATAGCTTCAATCCTCAGCCGGTTCAACGGGAGAAAACTGTAGATTTCATGAGGTATTACCCGGTCGGGCTCGACATCACGGGCAGGCATTGCCTCGTCGTCGGCGGCGGCGAGGTCGGGCGGAGGAAGGCCGAGCGCCTCCTCGAATACGGGGCCCGCGTGACCATCGTGGACAGGACGCTGACGCCCGGCCTGGAGGCCCTCGTGCGAGAGGGGCGCATCCGCCACGTGGCGGCCGACTACGGCGAGGCTCTCCTCAAGGGGGCCTTTCTTGTCATCGGGGCGACGGACGACCGCGCGGTCAACGACCGGATTTTCCGCGACGCCCGCCGGAGGAAGGTTCTCGCCAACATCGTCGACGACCCGGGCCGCTGCGATTTCGTCCTGCCCGCCCTGTGCCGGCAGGGGGACCTGGTGATCACCGTCGCGACGGGGGGGAGGAGCCCCGCCCTGGCGAAGAAACTCCGGCGGGAGCTCGAGGAGCGCTACGGGCCCGAGTACGGCGTCTTGCTGAAGATCATGGGCGAGCTCCGCGGCCGGATCATCGAGCGCGGGGAAGGATCCGACGAGAACCGCGCGACCTTCGAGGCCCTGGTCGACTCGGACATCCTGGAGCGGATCCGCAGGGGGCACTGGAGAAAGGTCGGGCAGGCCGTGAAAGAGCTGGCAGGCGTCGATCTCGACCTCGCCGCCATCCGGCGGGAGGCCGCGGGACGCCCCTCCCGCAAATCGGGGGGAAGGTGATGGATACGCTGTTCTTCAAGGCGGCCCTGGCAGCCTACTTCGCCGCGACAGCGGGATACCTCGTGTCGCTCGTGGCCCGGCGCGTCGTGATGGCGCGGATCGCCACGTGGATCCTCGGCCTCGCCGTGGCCCTTCACACGGTGCACTTCCTGGAGATGTGCGCCGAACGGGGGCTCAACGTGGCCGTGAACCTCTTCGAGGCGGTTTCGTTCTTTGCCTGGATCGTCTCGAGCGCCTATCTCGTATTCCAGCTGCGGACCCGGACAAGGGTTCTCGGGGCCATCGTGGCGCCTTTCGCCGTGATGCTCATGATGCTCGCGTCGCTGGGCGCCGAAGGGACCCTCGCGATCCCCGACGCCCTGCAGGGCAGGCTCGTGCCCGTCCACGTGACGCTTTCGATCATCGGCGAGGGGCTCTTCGCCCTCGCCTCGCTGGCGGGGGTCATGTACTGCATCCAGGACCGCCAGATCCGCCGGCGCAGGATGGGCGGCCTGGCCCGGTACCTGCCGTCGCTGGGGGATCTCGACAGCATCAATCACGCGGGCCTGCTGTGGGGGTTCCCGCTGCTCACCCTGGGGCTCATCGCCGGGTCCGTCTGGGCCAAGACGGCCTGGGGCGGGAGCCAGTGGGTCACGGACCCCAAGACGTTGTGGTCGTTTGCCGTGTGGTGCTTCTATGCCTTCCTGCTGCACCAGCGCCTCGCCATCGGCTGGAAGGGCAGGAGGATCGCCGTGCTGTCCATCGCGGCCCTCGTCGTGCTGATCTCGGCATTCATCGGGGTCAACTTCCTGAGCGGAGTGCACAGGTTCACGTAGGGCAGGAGAGCCTGAGGGACGAGACGCGTGGAGAGCGGAAGTGCGGAAGTGAAGAAGAGCGGATGAATTTGAAGAGTGCTTTTTGTCGGTCATGAATGTCATCCTCGTCGGCATGAATCACAAGACGGCGCCCCTGGAGATCCGGGAGCGGCTCACGCTTTCCTGCGGGGAGGGCCTGCACCCGCTCGAGGAACTCCTCAGGGTCGAGGCGGTCCAGGAGGCCCTCTACCTGTCGACGTGCAACCGCGTGGAGGTCGTGGCCCGGGCCGGGGACGTCGAGGAGGCCGTCGCGAGGGTGAAGGCCTTCATCCTGCGGCACGGCAACCTGGATGCCGCCGAACTGGAGAAGTGCCTCTACGTTCACTGCGGCAGCGACGCCGTGCGCCACCTCTTCCGGGTCGCCTCGAGCCTGGACTCCATGGTGATGGGCGAGCCCCAGATCCTCGGCCAGATGAAGGACGCCTACCGGGACTGCGTGGAGCAGAAGGCCTCGGGGATCATTCTCAACAAGCTGCTCCACCACGCCTTTCGCACGGCCAAGCGCGTGCGGACGGAGACGGCCATCGCCGGCAACGCCGTCTCGGTGAGCTATGCCGCCGTGGAGATGGCCAAGAAGATCCTGGGCAGCCTGGAGGGCAGGACGGTCCTGCTGGTCGGGGCGGGTGAGATGTCCGAGCTTGCCGCCCGGCACCTGCTCAAAAACGGGGCCGGGAGGATCATCGTGGCCAACCGCACTTACGCGCGGGCCGCGCAGGTCGCCGGGGAGATCCAGGGGACTCCCGTGGGGTTCGAGCAGCTCGAGGAGAAGCTCCAGGAGGCCGACATCGTCATCAGCTCCACGGGGGCCGCGGGCTACGTCATTACGCCGCCCATGGTCCGGACGGCCCTGCGGCGCCGGAAGAACCGCCTGCTCTTCCTGATCGATATTGCCGTCCCGCGCGACGTGGATCCCGATACGGGCCGGATCGAAAATGTCTTTCTCTTCAACATCGACGACCTGCAGGGCGTCGTTGACGAGAACGTGCGAAACCGCCACCGGGAGGCCGAGAAGGCCGAGGGCATCATCGGCGAGGAAGTCCTGAGATTCGCCGAGTGGTACAACACCCTCGAGGTGGTCCCCACGATCGTGTCGCTCAGGGAGAAGGCGGAGTCGATCCTGCGGGCCGAGCTGGAGCGGTCCGGATCGTGGCTGAGAGGCCTCGGCGAGGAGGACCGGAAGAACGTCGAGATCCTGGCCGCTCAGATCATCAACAAGATCCTCCACGATCCCGTCACGGGGCTCAAGGAGGAGAGCCGGTCCAACGGGGCCATGCCGTACGTCGCGGCGATCCGGAAACTCTTTCGCCTCGAGGGCGGGGAGCCGTGATGCCGAGGGGATCGCGCATGTTTCGGGCATCGGGCCTGCGGTAAGCGGAAGGCGGGTGGCAGTCGCATCGGGTTGCCCGGTCGGCGCGGGGAAACGAATGAGCAAAGGAGAACGGACATCGGACGGGTACTGAGGGTAGGGACGCGGGGAAGCCGGCTCGCGCTCAGGCAGGCGGGAATGGTCATGGAGGAGCTCCGCCGGCGACGGCCGGGCCTCACCCTGGATGTCCACGTCATCAGGACGGCGGGCGACCGGATGCAAGACGTAGCGCTCGCCCAGATCGGCGGCAAAGGGGTGTTCGTGAAGGAGCTCGAGGAGGCCCTGCTCGAGCGGCGCATCGACCTCGCGGTCCACAGCATGAAGGACGTGCCGGCGCTGCTTCCCGAGGGCCTCGAGATCGCCGCCATGCTCGAGCGGGAGGACCCGAGGGACGTCCTCATCTCGAAGGGGAACTTCAAGCTCGAACGGATCCCCCCGCGCGCCCGGATCGGCACGGGGTCCCTGCGGCGGGGATGCCAGCTGAAAAACATCTACATGGACGTGGAGATCGTCCCCATCCGCGGCAACCTGGACACGAGGATCAAAAAGATCGAACGGGACCGCCTCGACGGGATCATCGTGGCGGCGGCCGGCCTGAAGCGCATGGGCTGGCAGGACCAGGCCTCGCAGTTCATCCCCCCCGAGATCATGACGCCCGCCATCGGGCAGGGCGCCCTCGGGGTCGAGGTGCGCAAGGGCGAGGACGTCGGAGAGATCGTCTCCGTCCTGAACCACGAGAGGACGTTTACCGAGGTGAGCGCCGAGCGGGCCTTCCTGGCCGTCTTCGGCGCGGGGTGCCAGGTGCCGCTGGCGGCCTACGGAAAGGTCGAGAAGGACTCGATCACCGTGACGGGGCTCGTGGGGAGCCTCGACGGCCGGATGCTTGTCAAGGACCGCGTCCGGGGACCTGTCGCCGAGGCCGAGCGGATGGGGCGCATCCTGGCGGAGCGGATCCTGGCCGCCGGGGGCAGGCAGATCATGGACGAAGTCTACAGGCGGCTTTCGTAAAAGCCGGCAACAGCAACAGAACCACCCGGATGCCTGTCTTTTCCGCGGCCGGGTGTCTGGCCGGCGAAACGTTGACCGGGTGGCTTACGACCGGAATCGGGAGAACGATTTGTCGAAAAAGGGGAAAGTTTTCATCATCGGTGCGGGCCCCGGGGACCCGGGGCTCATCACGGTGCGGGGGGCCGAGTGCATCGGGCAGGCCGATGTCATCGTGTACGACTACCTGGCCAACGAGGAGTTCCTGAGCCGGGCCCGGAAGGACGCGAGGCTCATTTACGTGGGCAAGAAGGGCGGGGACCACACGCTTCCCCAGGGCGAGATCAACCGGATCCTCGCCGGCGAGGCCCTGAAGGGCCGCACCGTGGCCCGCCTCAAGGGGGGGGACCCCTTCATCTTCGGCCGCGGCGGCGAGGAGGCCGAGGTCCTGCGGGAAGCCGGGATCCCCTTCGAGGTGGTCCCGGGCGTGACGTCGGCCATCGCGGTGCCGGCCTTTGCGGGCATCCCGCTGACGCACCGGGGCTACACCTCGACGGTGGCCTTCGTCACGGGCCACGAGGACCCCACGAAGGGCAGGAGCGACATCGACTGGACGGCGCTCGCCGGGATCGGCACCCTCGTGTTCCTCATGGGGGTCAGGAATCTCGCGAACATCACCCGGAATCTCGTCGGGGCCGGAAAGGCCCCCGGCACCCCGGCGGCGCTCATCCGCTGGGGCACAACCCCCGGGCAGCAGACGCTGACGGGGACGTTGGCCGGCATCGCGGCAACGGCGAAGAAGCGGGGGTTCAAGCCGCCGTCCATCCTCGTGGTGGGCGAGGTGGTCTCGCTGCGGCCGAAGCTCGAGTGGTTCGAGGCGAGGCCCCTCTTCGGGAAGGGCATCGTCGTCACGAGGCCCGAGGAGCAGGCGGGGGAGTTCGCGTGTCTGCTTGCCGCCGAGGGCGCAGAGGCGATCCTGTTCCCCACGATCCGCATCGCGCCGCCCCTGAAATGGGGCGACGTGGACCGGGCCCTCGCCGGCCTTGACGGCTACGACTGGATCGTCTTCACGAGCGCAAACGGCGTGAAGCATTTCTTCGCGAGGCTCGGCGAAAGGGGCGGGGACATCCGGGATCTCAAGGGCATTCGCATCTGCACGATCGGGCCCGCCACGGCGGCGGCCGTCGAGAGGAAGGGGATCCGGGTGGACCTCGTCCCCGACGAGTACGTCTCCGAGGGCGTGGTCAGGGCCTTCGAGGCCGTGGACCTCCGGGGAAAGCGGGTGCTGCTGCCCCGCGCCGCGGAGGCGAGGGACGTCATCCCCGAGGGCCTCGCGAAGATGGGAGCCGAGGTGGACGTGGTGACCGCGTACCGGACGGTTCGCTCCAAGAGCAGGAAAGAGGACCTGCAGGTCCTGCTCGAAGCCGGCCGGGTGGACGTCGTCACCTTTACAAGCCCCTCGACCGTGGTTAATTTCAAAAAGATCATGGGTGGCGAGCCCCTGCCCGGCAAGGTCCGCATCGCCTGCATCGGTCCCGTGACCGCCGCAGCGGCGAGGAAACAGGGCCTTGCGATTGACGTCTACCAGGAGACCTTCACGATCCCGGGAATGGTGGAGGCGCTGGTCAATTACTTTTCAAGGAAGTGACAACGACTGGCAAAATCCTCCCCCGCCCTCCTTTTCCAAAGGAGGGAATCAACCCTTCCCCCTTTGACAAAGGGGGACTGAGGGGGATTTCTGAATGAGTTTGTATCATTCGTCAGAGAATAAATCACAAGAGAGCAATTTCCGATGATCGGCATTTCGAAACTCTACTGCGGGGCCGTGGAGGCCGCCGACGTCCTGCGCTACGGGCGCCGCTCGGCGGCGCTTCCCTCGCACCTGCTGCAGTTCTCCAGCGACAAGCGGCCCGTCGTCGTCTGGAACGTCACCCGGCGATGCAACCTCAAGTGCATCCACTGCTACTCGAGCTCGCAGAACATTCTCTACAGCGACGAGTTGACGACGGAACAGGGCAGGCGCTTCATCGACGACCTGGCCGCCTTCGGGTCGCCCGTCCTGCTGCTCTCGGGCGGCGAGCCCCTCATGCGGCCCGACCTGCCGGATCTGGCGCGGCACGCCGTTGACAGGGGGATGCGGGTGGTCATCTCCACGAACGGCACCCTCATCACGAAAAAGCTCGCCCGAGTATTCAGCGCGATCGGCCTTTCCTACATCGGCGTGAGCCTCGACGGCCTCCGGCAGGTCCACGACCACTTCCGCGGCGTCCGGGGGGCGTTCGACCGGACGATGAGGGGCATCCGCAACGCCCGCGACGAGGGCATCAAGGTGGGCATCCGCTTCACCGTGAGCCGCAAGAACTGGCAGGAGGTCCCCGGCATCTTCGACCTCATCGAGAGGGAGGACATCCCGCGGGTGTGCTTTTACCACCTCGTGTACTCCGGCCGGGGCTCGGCCCTCATCGAAGAGGACCTCACGCACGGGCAGACGCGGCAGCTCGTCGACCTGATCATGGACCGCACGAGGGACCTCTTCGACCGGGGCATCGAGAAGGAGGTGCTCACCGTGGACAACCACGCCGACGGCCCTTACGTGTACCTGAGGCTCCTGCGCGAGGATCCGAAGCGGGCCGCCGAGGTGCTGGAGCTGCTCCGGATGAACGAGGGCAACAGCTCGGGCCACGGCATCGGGTGCGTGAGCTGGGACGGCGAGGTCCACCCCGACCAGTTCTGGCGCATCCATTCCTTCGGGAACGTGAAGGAGCGGCCCTTCGGCGAGATCTGGCTCGACACGTCAAACGGGCTGCTCGCGAAGATGAAGGACAAAAAGCCCCACGTCAAGGGGCGATGCGCGGCCTGCCGCTGGCTCGAGGTCTGCGGCGGGAACTTCCGGGCCCGGGCCGAGGCCGTCACGGGCGATGCCTGGGCGGCGGACCCCGCGTGCTATCTGACGGACGAAGAAATACAGGCATAGGGCGCACGGCAAAAGGCCAACGGGAAGAGACATCCCTTCGCCTTTAGCCTTTCGCCATTTGCCATCTGCCATTTTTCGAGGAGGAGACCACCATGTTTTTCCCCGCATACCGGCCCAGGCGCATGAGGCGAAACGAGAACCTGCGAAGGCTCATCCGGGAGACGAAGCTCTCCGTCGACGACCTCGTCCACCCGCTGTTCGTCGTCCCGGGCAAAGGCGTCAAGAAGCCCATCCACTCCATGCCGGGCAACTTCCAGATGTCCGTCGATCACCTCCTCAAGGAAGTGAAGCAGTCGAAGGACCTGGGCATCCCGGCCGTCCTGCTCTTCGGCATCCCCGACGAGAAGGATGAACTTGCCTCGGGGGCCGTGCGGAAGGACGGGATCATCCAGCAGGCCGTCAGGGCGATCAAGGACAGGGTGCCCGACATCCTCGTGATCACCGACCTGTGCTTCTGCGAGTACACGAGCCACGGCCACTGCGGCTGCCTGAAGGACGGCGACGTGGACAACGACGCCACGCTGGAGATGCTGGCCGAGACGGCCGTCTCGCAGGCCAAGGCGGGCGCCGACATCGTGGCCCCCTCGGCCATGATGGACGGTCAGATCGAGGCCATCCGCGACGGCCTCGACGAGGCGGGCTTCGAGAACACGCCGATCATGGCCTACTCGGCCAAGTACGCCTCCTGCTTTTACGGGCCCTTCCGGGAGGCCGCCGAGAGCGCCCCGCAGTTCGGCGACCGCAGGGGCTACCAGATGGACCCTGCCAACAGCGACGAGGCCGTCCGCGAGATCGGGCTCGACATCGAGGAGGGGGCCGACATCGTCATGGTCAAACCGGCGCTTCCCTACCTCGACATCATCCGGCGCGCCCGGGAGGAGTTCGATCACCCGATCGCGGCCTACAACGTGAGCGGCGAGTTCGCCATGATCAAGGCGGCGGCCCAGATGGGCTGGCTCGACGGCGAGCGGGCCATGATGGAGTCTCTCACGGCCATCAAGCGGGCGGGGGCCGACATCATCCTGACCTACTTCGCGCCCGAGGCGGCGAAGCTGCTGCAAAAACAGGCTTAAGGCTAATGGCTAAAGGCAAGGGGAAAACCCGGGATGAGTCATCCTGCACATATGGAGAAATCGAAACCGGCCGGTGACCGGATGGTCCTTCCCGGGACGCTGCGCATGGTGGCCTGGGAGGTGACGCGCAGCTGCAACCTGGCCTGCGTCCACTGCCGGGCCTCCTCGGTCCACGGGCCCTACGAGGGGGAGCTGGACACGGGGCGATGCCTGCGCCTCATCGACGAGATCGCCGCCTTCAGCCGGCCCGTCATCATCCTTACGGGGGGCGAGCCGCTCCTGCGGCCCGACATCTTCGAGATCGCGGCCTACGGCGACGCGAAGGGCCTGCGGATGGTCATGGCCACCAACGGCACCCTGGTGGACGATGCCATGGCACGGAGGATCCGCGAGGCCGGCATCCGGCGCGTGAGCATCAGCCTCGACGGCATCGATGCCGCGAGGCACGACGCATTCCGGCAGGTGCCGGGGGCCTTCGAGGGGGCGCTTGCGGGCATCGAGGCCCTGAAGCGCGCCGGTGTCGAGTTCCAGGTCAACACGACGGTCACCCGCATGAACCTCGACCAGGTCGAGGATCTTCTGGCGCTGGCGCAGAAGCTGGGCGCTGCGGCGCACCACGTCTTCCTCCTGGTTCCAACGGGCCGCGGCAAGGAGATGGCCCACCAGGCCATCTCCGCCGAGGAGTACGAGAAGACGCTGGAGTGGTTCTACGAGGCGGGGCTGTCCTGCCCCATGCAGCTCAAGGCGACCTGCGCGCCGCACTTCTACCGGATCTACCACCGGCGCAAAAAGGAGCGGGCGGAGAAGTCCCTTCCCGAAAACCCGTTGCACGCCATGACGCGGGGCTGCCTGGGCGGGAGCTCCTTCGTGTTCATCTCCCACCGGGGCCAGGCGCAGCCCTGCGGGTATCTCGAGCTCGACTGCGGACAGCTGGCGGAAAAGCCCTTCGAGGAGATCTGGAAGGACTCGAAGATCTTCCGCGACCTGCGCGACCTGCGCAAGTACGGCGGCAAGTGCGGCCGCTGCGAGTTCGTCACCGTCTGCGGCGGCTGCCGGGCACGGGCCTACGAGAAGACGGGCGACTACCTGGCCGAAGAGCCGCTGTGTATTTATGAACCGAGGAAAGGCGAAGGGCAAAAGGCTTAGGGCTTATGGCCGGGAAGGGGAAGTTGCTCGTTGTGTCTTTCTCCCCGCCTTAAACCATACGCCTTACGCCACAAGCCATTTTTCATGGACACAGTCGATAAAAAAATATTGAACATCCTTCAGACGCGCTTTCCGCTGGTGCCGGAGCCCTTCGACGCCGTGGGGGAGGAACTCGGCCTGACCGGGGACGAGGTCATCGAGCGGGTGCGAAAGCTCAAGGCGGGCGGCGTGATCCGCCGGATCGGCGCGGTCTTCGACTCGCGCAAGCTCGGCTACGCCAGCACCCTGTGCGCCGCGAGGGTGCCGGAAGAGAAAATGCGGGGCTTCGTGGAGGCCGTGAACGGCTACCCCGGCGTGACCCACAACTATCGCCGGGGGCACGCGTACAACGTCTGGTTCACCTTCATCGCGCCGGATGCGGAAACCCTCGAGCGGAGTCTCGACGAAATCCGCTGCAGGACGGGCGTGGAGGACGTGATCAGCATGCCCGCAGTCAGGACCTTTAAGATCAACGCCGCCTTCGAGTTGTAAACCCCCGTGACCGAAGGCGTGTACATCAGACGGAGAAGGTAAGAAGGTGAGAGGGTAAGAAGGTTGGATGAGCCGGCCGTCGGAATCCTGCTTCCCGCTTCTCCAACATTCTCACGTTCAGACCCTCTTACCCTCTGCCTGAGAGGGCGCCTTGCATCCGGGCACTCTGGGTCGGACGGAAAGGCTGCCTTCTCACCGGGCCGGAAGGGATCTCCCCATGACCGTGAAGCCGAACCCCACCCTCTACCTCATCGACGGCAGCAACTACGTCTACCGGGCCTTCTTCGCCATCCAGGGCCTGACCAACTCCCGCGGGTTTCCTACCAACGCCGTCTACGGCTTCAACAACATGCTCGCCAGGCTCCTGCGGGAGCGCAAGCCCGAGTACATCGCCGTCGTCTTCGACGCCAGGGGGCCCACGTTCCGCAACGAGGCCTTCGAAGCCTACAAGGCCCACCGCAAGCCCATGCCCGACGAACTGAAGCCCCAGATCGACGTGGTGAAGAATCTCGTGCGGGCCTACCGGATCCCCCTGCTGGAGATCCCGGGCATCGAGGCCGACGACGTGATCGGAACCCTGGCCCGGAAGTTCGAGGGCGAAGGGGTGCAGGTCGTCATCGTCTCGGGCGACAAGGACCTCATGCAGCTCGTCTCCGGCGGGGTCGTCATGGTCGATACGATGAAGGACAAGACCTACGACGCGGCAGGCGTCGAAGAACGCTTCGGCGTCGGCCCCGACCGGGTGGCCGAGGTGCTGGGACTCATGGGGGATGCCTCCGACAACATCCCCGGCGTGCCCGGCGTGGGCCCGAAGACGGCGCTGAAGCTGATCAAGGACTACGGCTCCGTCGAGGGGGTGCTGCGCAACGCGGCGAAGGTCCGCAACGAGCGGATCCGCAAGGCCCTCACCGAACACGCGGACCAGGCAAGGCTCTCCCGGGAGTTGGCCACGGTGAAGACCGACGCCGCCGTCGATCTGTCCCTGGAGAGCGCGCACTACGCGGGACCCGACCGGGAGGCCCTGAAGGCCCTGTTCAAGGAGCTGGAGTTCACCTCGCTCATCGAGGGCCTGGACGTCCGCGACCGCAGGGCAGGCGTCAAGGTCCGCCTCGTCTCGACGGCGGAAGAGCTTCACGGCCTGGTTCGCGGCGTCGGAAAAGCCGGAGCCGTTGCGCTCTACCCGGTCCTTGCCTCGGAGCTCCCCATGTATGCCGAACTCGTGGGGCTCGGGCTGGCCTGCTCGCCGGGGGAGGCGTTCTACGTGTCCCTGGCCGCAGGCCAGGCGGCCTGGCGGGACCACGCCCTGAAGGAACTCTCGCCCGTTCTGTCCGGCGAGAAGGTCCTCAAGCACGGCCACGACCTCAAAAACGCCCTCATCGCCTTCTCCCGGCTGGGGATTCCGCTTCGGGGGGCGGGCGACGACACGATGGTGGCCTCCTACCTGCTGAACCCCTCGAAGAAAAGCCACGACATCGTCGAGGCGGCCCGGGAATTTCTGGACCGCGAACTCATCCCGGCCAGGGAACTGCTGGGCAGCGGGTCAAGGGCCCTCTCGCCCGCCGACGTGGACCCGGCGGCCATGGCCCCCTATGCGGGCGAACGCGCCGAGGCGGCCCTGGCGATCCGTCCCCTCGCGGGGGAGAGGATTCGGGAGGCGGGCCTCGGGGATCTCTACGGGAACGTGGAGATGCCGCTCGTGGAGGTGCTGGCCGCCATGGAGCAGAGGGGGGTCCTGGTCGACCAAAGGCGTCTCGGGGAGATGTCGGGGCAGTTCGAGCGTCTCCTGTCCCGGTCGGAGGAGAAGATCTACGGGCTGGCCGGGGAGCGCTTCAACATCAACTCGCCCAGGCAGCTGCAGGTCATTCTCTTCGACAAGCTCAAGCTCGCGAAGGGACGGAAGATCAAGGAGGGCTACTCCACCGACGTGGACACCCTCACGGCGCTCGCCCGGTCGCACGAGCTGCCTGCCGAGATCCTCGCGTACCGCAGCATCGCGAAGCTCAAGTCGACCTACGTCGACGCCCTGCCCGCGATGGTGCACCCGCAGACGGGGCGGATCCACACCTCCTACAACCAGACCGTCACGGCCACGGGACGCCTCTCGAGCAGCAACCCCAACCTCCAGAACATCCCCGTCCGCACGCCCGAGGGCCGGCGCATCCGCCAGGCCTTTGTCGCCCCGGAGGGCTCCGTGCTGGTGTCGGCCGACTACTCACAGATCGAGCTGCACGTGCTTGCCCATCTCTCGGGCGACGAGGCCCTGATCGAGGTCTTCGAGGCGGGGGAGGACGTCCACACCCGCACCGCCTCGGCCCTCTTCGGCGTCTTCCCCGAGATGGTGAGCCCCGACATGCGCAGGCGCGCCAAGGTGATCAACTTCGGCGTCATCTACGGGATGAGTCCCTTCGGCCTCTCCCGGGAACTAGGGATCGGCCAGGCCGAGGCGAAGGAGTACATCGACAGCTACTTCGACCGCTACAAAGGGGTCCGGCGGTTCCTGGACGGGATCCTCGAGGAGGCCCGCAGGGACAGGTACGTCTGCACCCTGCTGAACCGCCGTCGCTACATCCCCGAGATCACGAGCTCCAATGCGGCGCTGCGCCAGTTCGCCGAGCGCACCGCCATCAACGCGCCGATCCAGGGCACCGCGGCCGATCTCATCAAGATCGCCATGATCAACCTCCACGGCCTCCTGAAAAAGCGTCACCCGAAGGCATCCATGATCATGCAGGTCCACGACGAGCTGGTCTTCGAAGCTCCCGAAGCCGAAAAGGAAGCGCTCATGGCCCTCGTGAAGCGCGAGATGGAAGGGGTCATGACGCTGCGCGCGCCGCTCAAGGTGGAGATTCGCGCGGGGCAGAACTGGGACGAAGCGCATTAAGAAGAAGGTAAGAGGGTGAGAGGGTAAGAACGCTGGAGATGCCGGAGGCCCAATTCCTGGCGCCTGCTTCTCCAACCTTCACGCCTTCGAACCCTCTTGTCCTCTAAAACAGAAATTTCCCGGGGAGGTATGGACCATGAGCCTTCTGAGAAAGACAACCTGTGCGGTGGCGGCTGTGGCGATGATTGCCTGCTTCGCGTCCCCGGCGTCGGCGGCGGAGCCGAAGCCGAAGAAACCCCTGACCCAGTACTGGGTGAGCGCGGCAACGCAGAACCTGTCGATCCCGGGCATGTCCCAGGGAGAGATGACGGGGCTGCAGGGCATGATCCTGGGGAAGATGACGGGGGTCGGGCCGAAGCGGACGCTTCTCCTGCAGCTCGGCGCGCCGGGGACCCCGCCGGCCGCCCCCGAGGCCACGCACGACATCCCGCCCGGCCTGGAGATGGGCAAGACCCTCCCGCTGTTGATTCCCGAGCGCGAGAGACCGGCGCGGGGTGAAGAGCCGCAGGAACGCAAGGCGGAGAAGCCCAGGGCGCGCATGCTCTTCTACTGGGGATGCGGCGAGGCGGTGAGGCCCGGGCAGCCCCGGGTGCTCGACACGGAGAAGATGAGCATGGCGGACTTCGGCAGGGCCATGGCTGGCCGGTCCGGCTCAGGACCGGCCCCCCCGTCTCCGAGGTCTGGCTGGGCCTATGCGGAGTGGCCGAACAGGCAGGATCAAAAAGACGTGCCGAAGTCGGGCTCCCTCACGGGGGCGCACTTCGTCCACGGAAACTACAGCCCCGAGATCAAATTCTCCGTCGGCGAGAGGCACGACTTCATGGCGCCCGTCGAGTTCACGTCCGTCAGGGGAGGACTCGCGGACAGCATTGCCTTCGAGTGGAAGACGATCCCCACGGCGATCGGCTACTTCGCCATGGCCGTCGGGCACAGCGAGAAGACCGGCGAGACGATCCTGTGGTCCTCGAGCGACGCGCAGGAGCCGGGATACGGCCTGATGGGCTATCTCCCGCCTGCCGACGTGAATCGGTTCATCCGCGACAGGGTGGTCATGGGGCCCGCCGTCACGAGCTGCCGGATCCCGCGGGGCATCTTCAAGGAGGCCGGGGGCGCGGCGCTGCAGTTCATCGGGTACGGCGACGAGCTCAACATCGCCTGGCCGCCGAAACCGAAGGACCCGAAGATCCCTCACGAGTATGTCTGGGCCGTGAAGCTGCGGAACAAGTCCACCGGGATGCTGCCGCTCGGCCAGGAAGGGGCGGGGCAGGAGGGCGCTACGAAGGAAAAACAGCCCGACGGGGAGAGGCCCGGGAGCCCCACGGACAAGATGAAGAGGACGCTGGACACGATCCGGGGGCTGTTCTGACCCCTCACCGCTGACCGGCGAAGGGGCGGTTCGCGGTGACCGGGAGACGGCGGGAGCAGGGCTGCCGGAGCGAGCCGATGAAGGCGTCAACCACCTTCGGGTCGAACTGGGTGCCGCCGGCGCGGCGCAGCTCCGTCACCGCCTCGTCGGGACTCATGCTCGTGCGGTAGGGACGATTGGTCGTCATGGCGTCGTAGGCGTCGGCCACGGAGATCATCCGCGACAGCAGCGGGATCGCCTCGCCGGAAAGCCCGTCGGGGTAGCCCGAGCCGTCCCAGTTCTCGTGGTGGTGGCGGATGATCTTGCGCTCCTTCTCGAAGAGGGCGATCGGGGTGAGGATGTCATCGCCGATTGTGCAGTGGGTCTTGATGATGTCGTACTCCTGACCCGTGAGCTCGTCGGGCTTGAGGAGGATGTGGTCCGGGATCGCGATCTTGCCGATGTCGTGGAGCATGGCGGCGATCTTGAGGCACTCGATGTCGTCGGGCGAGCACTCCATGATCTCCGCCGTGCGGATGACGAACTCCGTGACGCTCACGGAGTGGCGCTCTGTGTACTGGTCCCGCGCCTGGATGGAGGTCACCAGCGCCCGGAAGGTCTCGGCGATGTTCGTGTAGAGGGTCTCGTAGAGGACCTTGTTCTCCAGGTTGAGCGAGGCCCGCCGGGCGAGGCTCAGGATGACCTGCAGGTCCTGGTCCGTGAAGCAGACGCCGCTGCAGCTTTTCCACAGGCCCAGGATGCCGAAGACGTTGCTGCGGATCGTGAGCGGGGCGCAGAGGATGGAGGCCGGGCCGCGGGGGTCGGACACGTTGGAGAGAACCCCGTCCTTCCTGTCGACGACCTCCCGCAACAGCTCCTTCGGCCAGGGCACGGTGTGGCGCGGCGGAACGCTGCCGGCACTGCCCGTGAACTTGGGCAGGAACTCCCCGGTTTCCCGGTCGTAGAGCAGAATGGCACAGTGCTCGCTGCTGGAGACCTTCAGGGCCAGGTCGGCGATGACGCGGAAGACGTTGTCGTTGCTCACCCCGAGCCGCTCGATGAAGTCGTAGATGAACCCCCTGGTCGAGATCTGGCGGACCTTGTCGCGCAGCTTTTCCTGATCGACTTTGCTCAGCAGCCCGTCGACGGACAGCAGCGACTTTTCCCGCAGGTAGATGTTCACCTTGTAGAGCAGCTCGTCGACCTGGAAAGGCTTCGTGATGAAGTCGACGGCCCCCGTCTTCATGGCCGACACGGAGAGGCCGACGGAGGGGAAGGCGGTGATCAGGATGACGGAGATGGTCGGGTGGATCTCGCGGATGCGGCCCAGGAGGTCCATCCCGTTCATGCCCGGCATGTGGATGTCGGTGATGACGAGATCATAGAGGTTGGAGCTCAGGGCCTCCAGGGCCTCCCTGCCGTCGGCCGCCTCGGTGGCGATGTAATCGCCTCCCTGCCGCAGGGCCTCGACGATGAGGCTGCGTACGGCGGGGTCGTCGTCGACCACGAGGATCGTCTTTTTCTCGTATGAATTCACGGGCATGACCCTGAATTCATGCCCCGAGGCTGGCGTACCGTTCATCCCGACCGTTCCATTCCATCCCCCGCGCCGAGCCCGCTGTCTCCGCCGGAGGCAATCCTGCCATGGCGGCCTTGTTTGGAGGCGAAGGCCGGTCACATGCGGTCTCGAATGAAGCGTACCGGGATCATGTGATGGGGGCTTGCAGCCCCTTTCGGATCGGTCCCCCGCTCAGCGAATTGCGAAGGTATCTATTTGGATTTATTGCCTTTCAGGATGACATCCATCAGGCTGTAGGAGATCTTGTCGTAGACCTCCGGTTTCTGCCGGTCCGCGCCGAGCGAGACCACATCGGCATACTTCGGGCCGGCCGTCCGGCCGTCCGCCGGCGATACGGGCGCCGAGGCAGCCTTGTTCTGCCGGCTGTAGGCCTTGAGGATGTTGTCGATCTGGTACGTGGATATGGTCATCGTTCGGCCCCGTGTTTTGTCATAAGGGAAATCGGTCCCCCAGGTCAAAACTTTAGGGGAATGTGCCGCCCGACGGCGCCCGATCCGGCCGCCTGGACGGCCCGTCCGATATTAATGGTTGACTAATGTCAGATTTTTGTTAACATCCCGTGTTGCTTGACGAACAACCGACGCAGGCGATCCCTTCCGCCGGGGTGTTCCTGTCGGGAGCGCCGCGCCGGCCCGGCCCGCGGAAGGCCTCTTCATCACCCTTTACCCAACATCACTCGACCCTTTTTTTGAGGAGCGGAAGACAAACCGGTCATGGCAGACAGCAAGATCAAGAAGGACATGAAGAATATCCGGATCCTCATCGCCGAGGACAACGAGTTGAGTCGGGATAATCTGTCGGAACTGCTGAAGAGTTACGGTTACGAGGTCAAGGGGGTCGGTGACGGCCGGCAGGCGATGGACGTCTTTATCGACGGCAAATTCGACCTCGTGATCACGGACCTCAAGATGCCCCATGTCGACGGCCTTCACCTGCTGAAGTTCGTCAAGGAGGTCAATCCCGAGAGCATCGTCATCATGATCACCGGCTACGGGACGGTCAACTCGGCCGTCGAGGCCATGAAGCTCGGCGCCTTCGACTACATCACCAAGCCCCTGAAGGACGACATCGTCAAGCTCACCGTCGACCGGGCCCTGTCCTTCGCCAAACTCAAGGAAGAGAACATCACGCTGAAGGATCACCTGAAGAAAAAGTACGACTTCGGCAAGATCATCGGCTTCAGCGACAACATGCGGAAGGTCTTCGACAACATTGAGAAGGTGGCGTCCTCCGACAGCACCGTCGTCATCTACGGCGAGAGCGGAACGGGCAAGGAGCTCGTGGCCCGGGCCATCCATTTCAACAGCGACCGGCGGAGCTTCCCGCTCGTCCCGGTCAACTGCGGGGCAATCCCCGAGGAGCTCCTCGAGAGCGAGCTCTTCGGCCACGAGAAGGGGGCCTTCACGGGTGCCATCAAGAGCCGCGTGGGCCGCTTCGAGCTGGCCCAGGGCGGGACGATCTTCCTCGACGAGATCGGCGACATGAGCCCCGCGCTCCAGGTCAAGGTCCTTCGCGTGATCCAGGAAAAGCAGTTCGAACGGATCGGAGGGGTCAAGACGATCAACGCCGACGTGCGCATCATCTGCGCCACGAACCAGGACCTCGAAAAGGCCGTCGAGGAAAAAAGGTTCCGCGAAGACCTCTTCTACCGCATCAACGTCATCCCCATCACCCTGCCGCCCCTGCGCGACCGGAAGATGGACATCCCCGTGCTGGTCAACCATTTCCTCCAGAAGTTCAACAAGCTCAAGAAGAAGAACGTCAAGGGGCTCACCCCCGAGGCGGCCAACTACATGATGCGTTACTCCTGGCCGGGAAACGTCCGCGAGCTCGAGAACCTCATCGAGATGCTTGTCGTCATGCGGGAGGACGGCATGATCAAGGTCGACGACCTGCCCCCGAAGATCCTCAGTGTCGGAAAGGGCAAGAGCGAGGTGCTGGGCGTGACCGACATCCCCGAGGACGGGATCGAATACAACGGGGTGGTCGACCGGTTCGAGAAGGACCTGCTGCTCAAGGCGCTCGAGAAAACGGGCGGCGTGAAGAACCGCGCCGCCAAGCTGCTGAACCTGAACCGGACGACCTTCGTCGAAAAGCTCAAGAGATTCAACATCAACTGAAGAGGTCCATCCCGCCTATCCGGCCTGTTCCGCCGTGCCGCCAGGCGACAGCAATGGGGAATAGGGATACTGGGTATCAGGCTTCCTGAGTCCTGCCTCTCCCACTTCCTTCACTCCGGTCACTTCCCCCGCTCTTTCGAGGCTTTCGGCTTCAATCGTCAATATTTTGACAACCTCCTCAAGTTTTCAGGAAAGGTCTCGACGGGGCATGAGGAGCCCGGGAGCGGAGCCTGCCGTTTGAACGAGCGGATTGCCGATCCCGGTCCGCCGCAAAGGTCTCCCGGATGCCCTGACGGAGAGCAGGGATCCCCCATCCCCGAAGGGACGTTCCCCCCCTCCCCGGCCCCTGTTCCCTGAGCCCCGTCTTTTCCATGGCATAACCATTGCTTTGTTCCGGTCAGGCGGTGGTGCGCCCATCGGGGCCCGTACCCTGCAAACCGAGAGGGACCATGAAAAATCGCCTCATTGCCGGCCTGACGCTGGCCCTGGTTTTCGCGCTTGCCGCACCCGCGACGCCCGCAGAGAAGGGCGCGGGCGCCTACAGCCTCCACGTGGGGTCCTACGCCGGCGCCGAAAAGGCCGCCGAACAGGTCACCCTCCTCCAAGGCAAGGGCTGTGATGCCTTTTCCCTCAATCCGGAAGGGAAGGACGGCCGGCATCGTGTCTTCGTCGGCCGCTATGCCGGACCGGAAGAGGCGGCCCGCGAGGGCGCGAAGCTGGAACAGAAAAAGATCATCCGCTTCTTCGCCGTCCGGCGGATCCAGGCCTCCGGTACGCCGGAGAAGAACGCCGCTGCGCGGGCGGCCAAGGCGACGAACCTGGGGGACACGAAAATCCACCCGCAGGTAAAGATCGACACCTCCGTGCCCGAGACGCCGCGAAGCGGGAAGAAACCCCCGCTGTTTGCACGGAAGCCGCAGCCTCCCGGGGGCGACTCCGTGACGGCAGGCCTCCCGGAACCGGAGCACTTCCGGTTCAAGCCCTTCGAGGCAGGCCCGGGCTCTCCGGCGGGCGACGGCAGGGCGGGCGGAAGCCTGTCGGAGGACGAGGCCCTGTATGCCGAAGCGGTCGACCTTTACCGGAGGGGCAAGTACAGCACGGCCATCGACTCCTTCCGGTCCTACATCCGGCAGTTCGCGGGTGCCCCGCGGTCCAAGGCGTGCTTCTACTGGATTGCCGAGTGCCACAGCCAGATGCAGGACCCCAGAAAAGCCGACGAGGCCTTCGAGGAGGCAGCCGGGCGCTGGCCCGACTACCGCGATATTCCCCGCGAGACCCTCGTGAGCCTGGGATTCCATCATTTCCGCCAGGGCGGCTTCGACGGCGCCATCGAGGTCTTTTCCTACTACATCAATCTCTACCCGCAGGATCCCTTCCGCAGGGAGATGAGTTACCTGATCGCGCGCGCCCTCACCGAACTCAAGCAGTACGAGTCCGCCCTCCGGGCCTTCAGCGCCGTCATCGAGAAGTATCCCGACACCAAGGAGGCCCTGGAAAGCGCCGTGATCATGGCCAACATCGGGGTGAAGAGCCCGGGGTTGAAGATCCCCGCCCACATGGCGGGCGCCGAGAATTACCGGGACCCCGTGGCGACCTACGACAGGGTGCTCCAGCGGGATCTGCCGAACCTGGAGCTGACCGAGCGCATCCTCTTCCAGAAGGCCTACGCGCTGTACCAGAGGAAGCAGTACCGCGAGGCGTACCTCGCGAGCTTCACCCAGCTCAAGCGGTTCCCGAACGGCTTCTGCAGGGACGCGGGGCTGCAGGCCCTCAAGGGCAGCACGGAGATGCTGGTCCACGTGGACTATGCCCGGGGGGATTACCTGCGGGTGGCCGATACCTTCCTCTCGGCCTACGAGGGCGCCTGGGTGAAATCCGTCGACTTCGAGACCGGCTACCGGATCGCGGACAGCCTGCGGCGGGTCGGTCTCTACCGCGATGCGCGGCGCGTTGTCGACCACATCCTGATGACCGAGCGGGACGGCAGGAACCGCAATGCCCTGCTGGTGGTCGCGGCGGACATCGACTACCGCGAGCGGCGCCACGGGGAGGCCGAGCGGCTTGTCGCGGAGCTTTCCCGGCAGGCGGCCCTGCTCGACCGGGAGGCCCGCCAGACCCTGCAGAGACTCCAGGGGGACCTGTACCTGCGGAAGGGGCAGTATGCGAAGGCGGCGGCCTCTTACGCGGAGATCGCGCCCGAGGGGATGGCCCACGAGGCGTCCCTGCACCGCAATTACGGCATTGCCCTCCGCTTCAGCGAAGCCTGCCCGACAGCGCTGCAGCAGTTCCAGCTGGCCATCCGGCAGTCCGAGAAGGACCGGGCCGCCAATAGCCGGATTCTCCAGGACGCGCTGTCCGGAGCAGGGGATTGCCACCTGCTGAGCCGGAAATACGGCGAGGCCGTCACCGCCTACAGGCAGGCCGTCGAGGCCGCCCAGGGCGGCCCGCAGAACCCCTGGACCCTCTACCACCTCGGCAGGGGGTATGTGGAGATGAGGAACCTGGCCGAGGCCGGCCGGGTGTTCTCGGAGCTGAAAGTCCGGACGGGCGACGACTTCTGGAACAAGACGATCGACTACACCCTCTCCGATGCCGAATGGACGGAGAAGTACCGCAAATACCTTCCGGCGAAATAGGCGCATGCTGAAAAACGATCTGCAGCAACCGAGACGGCAGGGGGAAGGCCCCGCCGGCGGCATCGAAGTCCTTCAGAAATCCTTCGAAAGCTTCAATTCCGCCACGGCGAAACTCCAGGAGGCCTTTCGAAACCTCGAGATCAAGTTCGAGACGCTCAACCGGGAGCTCGAACAGAAGAACCGGCGCCTCGAGAGCCTCGTCGCCGAAAAGGAGGAGGTCCGCAACTACCTCGAAACCATCCTGGAGAGCCTCACCACGGGCGTCGTCGTGACGGACCACAACGGCCGGATCACGATGATGAACGGCTGTGCCGCCCGTCTCACCGGGATGGACCGCGGGGTGGTCCTCCCCGGGGAGTTTCGGCAACGGCGCAAGGTTCGCCTCGGGGAGAACGTCCTCGAGGTCCTCACGTCCGCCGTGAAAGGCCGGGACGGCAGCAGCCCGGGAACGGTGCACATCCTGCTCGATGTGACCCGCGTCGAGAGGCTCGAGGAGATGGCCAAGCGGACCGAGAAGTACGCCGCGATGGGGGAGATGGCGGCCACCATCGCCCACGAGGTTCGCAATCCCCTGGGGAGCATCGCCCTGTCGGCCTCGCTGCTGCTCAAGGGTCTTGCCGACGAGAAAAGCCGGGACCGCGCCGCAAGGATCCTCCACTCCGTGCGCAGCGTGGACAACAAGATCGCGAACCTGCTGCTCTTCACCCGGAAGCCCGAGCCCCGGTTCCGCACCCTTCGCATTCACGACATCCTGCGGGACATCCTGCGCTTTTCCGGGGAGATCCTCCAGAAGGAGGACATCCGGCTGCGCGTGAACCTGTGCGGCGGCGAACCTTTCGTCCGGGCCGACGGGGAGCTCCTGAAGCAGGTGTTCCTCAACATCATCCTCAACGCCGTCCAGGCCATGCGGGGGGGCGGCGAGCTGGCCTTCGAAACCCGCCTGCACAGCGATCCGGCCCTGACGCCGGGCATGGAGAGGAGCATCGAGCTGCGCTTCGCCGACACGGGGCCGGGAATTCCCGAGGAGGACCGGAAACGGATCTTCGACCCCTTCTTCAGCAGGCGGGACGGCGGCAGCGGCCTGGGGCTCGCCATCGTGCACAACATCATCGACCTGCACCGGGGGTCGGTCGATGTGGAGAGGGCAGAGCGGGGCGGCACCGTGCTCACCGTCCTGTTGCCGCTTGCGGACGAGCATCCGGCTGCCGAGGTGTATGAACCGCAGCCGGGCGCCTCGAAGGGCCGTCCCGCGAAGGCCGGGAAAAGCGCGAGAGCGGAGGAGCGGAAGAGCGGGTCGGAATGGGAGTGGATATGACGGAAGAGAACGCGAAACGGAGGCCCATCCTCGTCGTCGATGACGATCCCTACATGCGGACATCACTCACGGACTGCCTCGTGAGCTGCGGCTATTGCGTGGAGGCGGCCGTCGACGGCGTCGACGCCCTGTCCCGATTCCGCAGGGGGGCCTTCGAGATGGTCATCACCGACATCCGCATGCCCAAGATGGGGGGTCTCGATCTGCTGAAGGAATTGAAAGGTCGGGCCCCCGAGATCCCCGTCATCGTCATCACCGCCTACGGGACCGTGAACACGGCCGTCGAGGCCATGAAGCAGGGCGCCGCGGACTTCATCATGAAGCCCTTCTCCCTCGACGACCTCGAGGTGGTCGTGAGAAACGTCCTCGACCGGGGCGAGGAGGCGGAGGCGACCCACGGGGAGACGCCGGAACCGGAGGGAGCGGCCCGTGCGGCGCAGCGGCGGATCGTGACCTGCGACGCCAGGATGGCGGAGCTTCTGGAGTTTCTCAGGAACATCGCGAAGAGCCGCTCGAGCGTTCTCATCCAGGGGGAGAGCGGAACGGGAAAGGAGCTGCTGGCGCGGTTCATCCACCGCCACAGCCCCCGGCGGAACCAGCCCTTCGTGGCCGTCAACTGCGCCGCCATCCCCCACGCGCTGCTCGAGAGCGAAATGTTCGGCTACGAGAAGGGGGCCTTCACGGGAGCCGCCCAGCGGCGGATCGGCCGGTTCGAGCTGGCCGACCGGGGAACGCTGCTGCTCGACGAGGTGAGCGAGATGGACATGCCGCTTCAGGCCAAGCTTCTCCGGGTCATCCAGGAGTCGGAGATCGACCGGCTGGGCGGGAGGGACCCCATCCCCGTGGACGCACGGATCATCGCGACGACCAATGCGGACCTGAAGACGTGCATCCGGGAAAAGAAATTCCGCGAGGACCTCTACTACCGGCTCAACGTGATCCCCGTGCGCGTCCCGCCGCTCAGGGAGCGCAGGGGGGACATCGCGGCCCTGGCGGAGCACTTCCTGGCGAAATACGCCGCCGAGAACGGCCGGGCGAAGCCGACCCTTGCCGCCGGGACGCTCGAAGCGCTTGCCGCCTTCCCCTGGCCCGGCAACGTGCGGGAACTGGAGAACGTGATCGAGCGGGCCGTCCTGGTGTGCCGGGGCGACACGCTTCGGCCGCAGGATCTCGACCTCGACGGCGGCGGAAGCGATGCGCAGGCGGAAAACGGACCCGGGCGGGAACCCGCGGCGGCCCCGCCGGGCGAGGCAACGACGCTCCGCGACATGGAAAAGAACCTCATCTTCAGCACCCTGAAGAAGGTCAAGGGGAACAGGACCAAGGCCTCCGAGATCCTCGGGATCAGCGTCAGGACCATGCGCAACAAGCTCAACGAGTACAAACTCGAGCAGAACGGCCTCGATCTCGGGGCGGAAGGCTGAAATCGGGGGTCCGGGAAATCATGTCTCCTGCTTCCCGGCCTGCTCCCGATCCTCCGTCCCATTTTGGCCTATCTGTCCGTTTCTCCGTGAACTTTTCTTTGGCACATGCCTTGCAAAGTTTTCCCGTGGATTTCTTGAACGAGGAAAAATCTTCATGAACATCCTCTTCAGCAAGACGATCGGCATGCTCTCGGACCTCGTGGGCGCGCGGTCGCAGAGGCACCAGGTGCTAGCCTCCAACGTGTCCAATATCGACACGCCGGGCTACGAGCCCAGGGACGTCGACGTTCAGAACCTGATCGACTCGATGCAGCACAAGGGGGTTCGCATGGCCCGGACCCATGGGAAACATTTTCCCGTCCGGAGCCAGGGTCCGAGCCTGTCTGTCATCCGGACGGGAGACCAGGTCAGCCTGGACAGGGAGATGGTGTCGATCGCCGAGAACCATCTCATGCACAACGCCGCCGTCGAGATGCTGGCGCGCAAGTTCAGGGGACTCCAGAGCGTCCTCAGGGAGACCAAGTAATGGATTTCATCACGTCGTTCGACATCTGCGCCTCGGGACTCACGGCCCAGCGCAAGAAGATGGACGTCATCGCGAGCAACCTGGCCAACGCCGGCACGATCCAGACCCCCGAGGGGGGGCCCTACAAGAGGAAGGTCGCCGTGCTGGCCGCGGAGCCCGCGGGCGGCAGGTTCGGGGCAGCCCTCCAGGACGCGCTTTCCCAGGTGAAGGTGCAGGAGGTCATCGAGGATGCCGAGGGGCTGAAGAAGGTCCACGACCCCTCGCACCCCAACGCCGACGAGCAGGGGTATGTCACCTACCCCAACGTGAACGTCGTCACGGAGATGGCCGACATGATCACGGCCAACCGGGCCTACGAGGCCTGCGTCACCGCGATGGACGCCTCGAAAAACATGGTCCTCAAGGCCCTCGATATCGGCAAGTAACGATTCAGGAATGGCCGGGGGCGGACCGCCCTGCCGGCCGTTGAAGGAGATCCGCGCATGAACAGGGTCACGACGCGCCACGACGCCATCCAGCCTTCCGCGCCGACCCCGAAGCCCGCCGGCAGCGGCCCCGGCAGGCCGCAGGGCTCGTTCGGCGATCTGCTCAAGCAGGCGGTCACCGAGATCAACCAGCTGCAGAACAGCGCCGACAAGGCGATCACGAATGTCCAGCTCGGGCAGTCGGGGAGCATCCACGAAGCGATGATCGCCCTCGAGAAGGCCGACCTGTCCTTCCGGGCCATGATGCAGGTCCGGAACAAGATCCTGGAGGCCTACCAGGAAGTGATGCGGATGCAGGTCTAACGTTCGGGTTTTTGCCCTCTGTCATCTGTGGCGGCTCCCGCTTCACCTCGGCCTGGATTACGCTCTCTGATGACGGGTACTGAAATTCTCCTGACGGATAGAGGGATCAACCGCCCATGGATCAACTATTCTCGCAGATGTGGAAGGGGTTCCAGTCTCTTCCGGCCTCCCGGAGACTCACCATGGCCGCGGCCGTGGCCGCTACGCTCGCCAGCATCGCGCTGGCTGTCGTCTTCATCAACCAGCCGGACTACAAGGTCCTGTACACGAATCTCTCCACCGAAGACGCCGGGCAGATCACGTCGCGGCTCCAGGAGAAGAAGATCCCCTTCCAGCTCTCCCCCGGGGGCGATACGATCTCCGTGCCCGCCGAGAAGGTGTCGGAGCTGCGGCTCGAGCTGGCGGCCTCGGGCCTGCCGAAGGGCGGGGGCGTCGGCTTCGAGATCTTCGACACGAAGAACCTGGGCGTCACCGAGTTCGTCCAGCAGCTCAACCTGCAGCGGGCGCTCCAGGGCGAGCTGACCCGGACGATCAACGGCCTCGACGAGATCCAGCAGAGCCGGGTGCACCTGGCCATCCCGAAGAAGTCCCTCTTTACCGAGGACCGGAAGAAGCCCACGGCCTCCGTCATCGTCAAGCTCAAGAACGGCCGCAGTCTGAGTGAGCAGCAGATCCAGGGGATCGCCCACCTCGTGTCGAGCTCCATCGAGGGGATGAGCCCCCGCGACGTCATGATCGTGGACTCGAGCGGGAAGGTCCTCTCGAGGGTCACCGAGGGCGGCGAGATGGCCCAGCTCTCCAACTCGCAGATCGAGTACAAGAAGAACGTCGAGAAGGACCTCACGGGCCGCATCACCTCGATGCTGGAGAAGGTCGTCGGCGAGGGGAGGGCGGTCGTGCGCATCTCCGCCGATCTGGACTTCCGCGTCATGGAGAAGACGGAGGAGCGGTTCGACGCCGAGGAGCCCGCCATCCGCAGCGTGCAGCGCTCGCAGGAGAAGTCGGGCAGCACCTCCGGCTCGATGGGCGAGAGCTCCGTCGCGACGACGGCCCGGCAGGCGGCGGTGCCCCCCGCGCGGCCGGCCGGCTCGAACCGTGAGAAGTCCGATGAGACGATCAATTACGAGATCAGCCGCACGGTCAACAAGACCGTCATGCCCGTGGGGGACGTGAAGAAGCTCTCCATCGCGGTGCTCGTCGACGGCACCTACGCGAAAAACGACAAGGGGGTCGAGGAATACCAGCCCCGCCCCGAGAAGGAACTGACCGCGCTGGAGGATCTGGTCAAGAAGTCGGCGGGCTTCGACGCGAAGCGGGGCGACCAGGTCGTCGTGTCGAACGTGCCCTTCAAGAAGGTGGACCTGTCGTCCGACCTCCCCGAGAAGTCCTGGACGGACAGGCTGATGGTCTTTCTGCCCCTCGTGCGGTATCTCGTGATCCTGGCCGTAGTCGTCCTGGCGGCCCTCTTCGTCGTGAAGCCCCTCGTACGCATGCTGGCCGAGCGCGGGCGGCAGACGGAGGTCTCGATCCGGGAAGCGTCCGCCGTCGCAGGCGAGCTCAGGGGCGCCGATGGCGTGACGCTCTCCCTCGGCGGCCCCCAGGTGTCCCGCGAGCTGACGGAGGCCGACATCGTGCGGCACATGGCGTCATCGGACTCCAAGCGGTTCGCCGAACTGCTGAGGAACTGGATAAAATAAAAGCAGGCGAAGGGCTCAGGGCCAAGGGCTTAAGGCAAGGGAAAAAGAGAACTGTTCCGGATTGCCTTACGCCATTCGCCTCATGCCTTTCGCCCGGATTGGACAATGACCAACGAAGAAAAGGCGGCCATTCTCCTGCTCTCCCTCGACGAGGAGCTGGCGGCGTCGGTGATGAAGAACCTCCGGGCCGCGGAGGTCCGCCGCATCAGCAAGCACATGAGCCGGATCACCAGCATCTCGTCGGGCGACGTCCAGAACGTCGCCAAGGAATTCTGCGACCTCGCGAAGGAGAAGGGCGGGATCGTCTCCGTCAAGGATGACGTGGCGAAGAACATCGTCCTGAAGGCCCTGGGTCCCGAACAGGCGGGAAGCATCCTCACGGCCCTGGAGGACGAAAAGGACAAGATCAGCGAAAACCCCATCTTCGAGAAGCTGCGGGACATCGACCCGAAACTGCTGAAGGATTTCACGAAGATGGAACACCCGCAGACCACGGCGCTCATCCTGGCCCATCTCCGGCCCGAGCAGGCCGCGGAGATCATGGAGGCCCTCTCCCCGGAGATGCAGCTCGAGATCGTCCGGAGAATGGCGAGCCTCAAGAGCGTGCCCACGGACCTGATCGAGGACGTGGCGGAAACGCTCGAAAGCGAACTGATCTCCGGAGCCGCCAGCGAGAAGGAGATCGGCGGCGTGAGGCTCATGGCGGAGATCCTCAACCGGATGAACCGCACGAGCGAAAGCGCGATCATCTCCTCGCTCGACGGGTCGGACCCGGAGCTGGCCGCCGAGATCCGCGGGCTCATGTTCACCTTCGACGACATCCTGAAGCTCGACGACCGCAGCATGCAGGAGCTGCTGCGCGAGGTCTCCAGCGAGGATCTCGCCAAGGCGCTCAAGGTCGTCGTCGCGGAGGGCCGCGAGAAGATCTTCAAGAACATGTCCAAGCGCGGCGCCGAGATGCTGAAGGAGGACATCGAGATGATGCCGCCCGTCCGCCTCTCCGAGGTGGAAAAGAGCCAGCGGTCCATCCTGGACACCTGCAAGCGGCTCGAGGCCGAGGGCCGCATCCAGCTGCTGCGCGAGGAAGGCGATGCATTCGTCTAACCGGGTCATCAAGTCCAGGAACGTCAAGGTCGTGGACGGGCCCCGTACGGAGAAGCCCCGCTTCGTGCCGGCCGACTTCGGCTGCGAGAACCTCTCCCAGGGCCCGGCGCCCCGCCGCTCGCGGGTCGAGGAGATCCTCGTCGAGTCGGAAAAGAAGATCGAGGCCGCCGTGAAGCACGCCTACGAGAGGGGCCACGCCGAGGGGTTCCGCAAGGGCAGCGAGACGCGGGAGAAGGAGCTGGCCGCAACGGCCGAGTCCCTGAAGAAACTGCTCCTCGAGGTGGAAAACATCCGCCGGAGCATCCTGGAGCGCGGAGAGGCAAAGGTGCTCAAGCTCGTCATCGCCGTGGCCCGGAAGGTCATCCGCCGCGAAGTGGCGATGGACCGCGACGTGATTCTCGGCGTCCTGCGGGAGGCCGTCAAGAACGTCCTGGACCGCGACCGCATCAAGGTGCGCCTCCACCCGGGGGACCATGAACGTCTGTCGAAGCTGACCCCGGGACTTATCGCGGGCTTCGAGGGGATCCGCTCGATCACGCTGGAAGCGGACGAGGGGATCGGCGCCGGGGGCGCCGTGATCGAGACGGCCTTCGGCGAGATCGACGCGACCCTGGAGCAGCAGCTCGAGGAGATCCTCAAGGCGTTTCTGCAAAACGGGCTCAAGGCTTAAGGCAAAGGGCATAAGGTCCCGTGGAAAATATTCTCTTTAGAACCTTAAGCCATCAGCCCTAAGCCCTTAGCCATAGGCTTTTTTATGACCCTGGATTTCAATCGTTACACCCGGATCCTCGACCAGATCAACCCGATCAAGGTCAACGGGACGGTGAGCGAGATCATCGGCCTGATGGTCGAGGGGCACGGGCCCGCGAGCTCCGTCGGCGAGATGTGCAACATCTTCGCCAACGGCGGGGCCTGCGAGACGCTCCGGGCCGAGGTGGTGGGGTTCCGGAAGGGAAAGGTCCTGCTGATGCCGCTCGATCACCTCCAGGGCGTCGGCCCGGGCTGCAAGATCGTCTCCCTCGGCCGCAAGGCGTCGATCGCCGTGGGGAAAAAACTCCTGGGCCGGATCATCGACGGGCTCGGAAACCCCATCGACGGCAAGGGGCCCGTGGAGCTCGAGGACGACTACCCGCTGTACTCCGAGCCGATCAACCCCCTGGAGCGGGGCCGGATCGCGGAGCCCATGGATCTGGGCATCCGCGTCCTCAACGGCCTTCTGTCCTGCGGCAAGGGGCAGAAGATGGGCATCTTCTCCGGCTCCGGGGTGGGGAAGAGCATCCTCATGGGCATGATTGCCCGCTTCACGAAGGCCGACGTGAACGTCATCGGCCTGATCGGCGAGCGGGGGCGCGAGGTTCGGGAGTTCGTCGAGAAGAACCTGGGTCCCGAGGGGCTGAGGCGCTCCGTTGTCATCGTGGCCACCTCCGACCGCCACCCCCTGATCCGGATGCGTGCGGCCTACGTGGCCACCTCCGTGGCCGAGTATTTCCGGGACCAGGGCGCCGACGTGCTCCTCATGGTGGACTCGCTCACCCGGTTCGCCATGGCCCAGCGCGAGGTGGGCCTCTCCGTCGGCGAGCCGCCGGCCACGAAGGGGTATACGCCGTCCGTTTTCAGCCTCCTGCCGAAGCTGCTGGAACGCACAGGGCCCGTCGAGGGCAGGGGGAGCATCACGGGTCTCTACACCGTTCTGGTCGAGGGCGACGACTTCAACGAGCCCGTGGCCGACGCGGCGCGCTCCATCCTGGACGGGCACATTGCCCTCTCCCGCGCGATCGCCGCGAAGAATCACTACCCGGCCGTCGACGTGCTCGAGAGTGTGAGCCGCGTCATGATCGACATCACGGACGGCGAACAGCGCAGGCGAGCCAACGATCTGCTGAACGTCATCGCCACGTACCGCAAGGCCGAGGATCTCATCAACATCGGCGCCTACGTGGCGGGGAGCAGCCCCGAGATCGATTATGCCGTCAAGATGATCGACCGGGTCAATGCCTACCTCCGGCAGGACATGAACGAGAAGGTCAGCTTCGAGGAGAGCCGGCGGCAGCTTTTCGCTCTATTTGAGTGAAACCCCGAAACGCTGCGCTCGAAGCGACATCGGCCGTGTATCGCAGTCGTGAAGTGAGGAAGAGCGGAAGAGCAGAAGAGCGGAATGGGAAAGAACCCGTTTCCGGCTTCTCTTCCCAGCGAGAGGGTGAAAGGCGTGTTCCGGTTCCGGTTCGAACAGGTGCTCAACGTGCGGAAGCTTGCGGAGGATCAGGCCCTGCAGGAGTTCTCCGAGCAGGTGCGGGGTCTCGAGCTCGAGAAGGAGCGGCTCCGGTCGATCCGCGGCGAGAAGGCGGCCGTGCTGGCCGAGCTGATGCGCCGCCAGGAAGGGACCCTCCAAGCCGGCGAGATCGGGCTCGCCTTCGGCTATATCCGGAGCCTGCGCGAGCGGGAGGTTGCCCAGGCGATCCTCGTCGCCGGCCGGCAGAAGGCCCTCGAGGCGAAACGGGAGGAACTCGCGGAGGCCGTGAAGCGGCGCAAGATCATGGAGATCCTCAAGCAGAAGAAATTCGACCAGTACTGGAAAGAGTGGAACCACAGGGAGTCTGTGGAGTTGAACGAGCAGGGAATCATCCGGTTTCTGAAGAGGTCCGGCGATGAAAAGGCTGATCATCATCTGTGAAATTCTGGTCGTGGCGCTGGTCGTCATCAAGCTGTCGGCGGCAGGCGGCGCGCTGCGGGACATGCTGCCCCGCGCCTCCTCGGTCCTAGAACTCGATCACGCGATGGCCAACGTTGCGCAGAAGGCCCCGGAGAACGCCCCTGCCAAAGACCCCGCCGAAGACAGCCTGGCCCGGGAACGGAAGCTCGCCGCGTCGCTTGCGGAGCGGGAAAGGCAGCTCGACGGCCGTGAAGGCGCGATCCGGGAGGAGGAGAAAAAGCTGCAGGCCCTGAAAGGGGAGATCATCGCCAAGATCGATGCCCTCAAGGGGCTCGAGGAGCGGCTCTCGAGCATGCTCGACACCGTAAAGGCAGCCGAGGACAAGAGGCTCCGGGACCTGGCCGGTGTGTTCGAGGCGACGCCGCCCGCACAGGCGGGCCCCATGCTCGAAAAGATGGACAGGAAGCTCGCCGCCGGGATCCTCATGAACATGAAGAGCAAAAAGGCGGGGGCGATCTGGGGCCACATCGGCGCCCAGCGGGCCGCCGAGATCGCCAGGGAGATCACCGGCGCCCCGAACAGGCCGGAACCGGCCCAGTAAAAACAGCTCTATTGTCTATCCCGTCCATGAAAACGGGGATCGGTGAACTTCACCGGTCCCCGTTTCTTTTCCCGATCCCCGAAGGGCGCCTTGCGCCTAGAAGACCCCGGAGAATCCCGTGTACTGGTCCTTCGCGGGGTCCATCCTCTGGCCGAAGCGGTCGGTTCCCCGGAAGGTGAACTGGACGTGGCCGGGGTCGATGGTGCCGTCGGCCGTGCCGTTCTGCGTGATGGTGAAAAAAACGGTCGCCGTGAAGTTGACGGGGTCGTAGCTGACGTAATCCGGCAGCCCCGGGAGCTGGACCTCCGTCGACGGGATCGCCAGGCCGTAGTTGTACCGTGCCGGGCCGGTCCCCGAGGCCCTGCCGATCTGCCAGTTGGTGACGGTTTCCACCGAGGTCCGGTCCATTTCCTTGTCGAACTGCAGCCGTACGGTGAATATCCTGGAGGCCCCTGCGCCGGCGAGCGACGGGTCGAGGCTCGACACGGCCGTTCCCCTGGGGAGGCTGCCCGGGAAGGTTCCGTCGGCATGGGCGAACATGATCTTCGGAGGGTCGACCTTGTAGATGTAGCGGTTGAGAAGGTCGGAGAGCTGCGGCGACTTGCCCTTCAGGTACTCACAGATCTCCAATGCCCTGTCGATGTCCCCCATGTCCGCACAGGTGTACCCCATCTCGGCCCAGGCATCGTGGAAATCGTTCTTCTTCCTGATGGCCGCCTCGAACTGCTCGATCGCAAGCTCGTACTGTCCGGATTTGCTGTAGGCCTGGCCGAGACCCAGATTGCCCGCGGGGTCGTCGGGGGCCATCAGGAGGACCTTCATGAACTGCCCTTCGGCCCTGCTGAAATCGCCCGCCTGGAGGTAGACCTGGCCTAGTGCATAGCGGTTGCCCGCATCGGGATTCAGCTCGACGGCCTTCTCGTATTGGGCCAGGGCCTCGTCGTACCGGCCTTCGGAGTAGTACAATTCGCCCAGCCTGACACGTGCCGCGTCCGACGAGGGGCGCAGCTCGACGAAGGACCGGAGGGACTCGATGGCCCGTTCCGTCTCGCCCATCGTCACGTAGATGCCCGCCAGCATTTTGGCCGCCTCGGCGGCATAGGACGCGGCCGGCGCCAGCGCGATGGACGATTTGAAGGCCTGGGCGGCGGCGCCGTAGTCCTTTTTCCTGTAGAGCTCGATGCCCCGGTTCAGGGTGTTGCCCGCGTAGTACTCGAGTTGCCGGTAGTTGACCTGCGCTGCGGAGAAGAGCCGGTCGGCTCCGGTCCCGTCGATGGCCGTCATGGATTCCGTTCCCCTGTGCCTTTCTTCCTCGAAGGAATCATCGGCAGAAGAGCGGCTCCCCTTTAGGCCCGCTCACTCGTAAAATTTGCCCCCCGCCCTGAAAACAAGCGGGCAATATTTGCCCAAAAAGCATGGAGCGGCTCACTGGATTTATGGGTCCCGGCACGGCGAGGTGCCCGCGATGCGGACACGGGGATGCCCGGATTCCGCAATGATATCAGCGCATCAACGTTCCATCCCTTCTCCGGATCCCGGGCCTCGGGCCCTGGACCCTTCTTCCATGGCATGCGCGTTGCTCCCATGCCAAGCCAAAACCACCCGAGGAACAAGCATGGATCCTTCCGTTGTGCAGTTACCGCCCGACCCGATCGCCTCGGCCGACGCCCCTCGAAGCGGGGAGCTGACGCCAGGCAGGAAACGCAACGAACAGGGGGAGCCCAAGGATGCCGCCGCGGCTGCAGCCCTGACTGTGCCATTTGCCGACATCCTCCGGTCCAAGAGGCTCGACCTCGAGACCGGCACGGAGGAGAAGAACCGCAAGGAGCATTTCCTGAAGACCGGACAGGCCGCCCGGAAAGAGGGCGAGGAGACACACGGAAAACTCAGCGCCGGACGGGTGGATACCGGAGCGCAACTCAGGCGGCCCGCCGTCGAAGTGCAGGCGAAAGAGACCCTGGAATACCTCAAGGAGCGGGCCGGGCAGGCCATGCAGGCGGCACAGTCGAAAGTGCAGAACCGGGAAGGCGCGGATGTCCTGCCGGGCGCAAGGCCGTCGGACAAAGGCGCCCTCTCGCCGTCCGAGGAGGCCCTCCTGAAGGAGATGGTGCAGAAAAACGGCAGCATGGCGGCGCAGAAGAAGGCCGCCCGGATGACGGGATACGTCAACGGAGAGCCGCTGAACCGGCGCGAGGGGATCCATGCCGTCAAGTCGATGACGGCAAAGGAGGGGGAGGTGCTCAAGATCCTGTCGGGCGAAGAGGGAGCCCCGGCGCCGTCGAAGGCAAAGGCCGCCAGGCAGGCAAGGCTCCAGCCGGGGCCCGCCGTCCGCGACGACGCGGCTGAAGGATCCGGCAGGGCCTTCCGGGGCTCTCTCACGCCGGACAAAGCGATGCAGGAACCGGCCGGCCCGCCCGACCTTTCGCAGGACAGACCGGTCCAGGCAGGCCAGGGAAAGAGGCAGGCGGGGACGGGCTGGACGAACCCCGAATTTCGCGACGCACCCGCGGGCCCTTCCCCGACGGCTGCGCTCCAGGCCAAGGGAATCGACGGGGCGGCGCCCGCAAGGCCGCAGGCCGTGATCAGTCAGGTGCTGGACGGGGCGGCGCAGATTCTACGCGACGGTTCCGGCCGCATGGTCCTGACGCTTCAGCCGCCCCGGCTCGGCACCCTCGATCTCGACGTGGTCGTCCAGGACAACCGCGTGAAGATGGTGATGCTGGCCGACAACCAGGAGGTCAAGCAGATGCTCCAGGCCGGCCTGGACGATCTGCGAAACGCGCTGAGGGACAGGGGATTCGAGATCGACCGCCTCGAAATTCTCGTTCAGAACCGGCCCGACGATTCCGGCTCGGACTTCTGGCGGGAGGCGGGGTTCGCCCGCGGGGATTCCCCGAAGGGAGAGGAACGCAGACCCGGGCGGGACACGGATCCGGAACCCCGGGAGACGCCGGCGAGGCCGGTCCGGACCGGGAACGGCGGGCTCAGCGTTTTTGCCTGACAGGACATGAAACCGGAAGGAGTTGAATCATGAGCGTGACGAACACCGTGCAGTCGGCGGCAGGCGCCGCGAGTGCGACCCCGACAACGAGCGGCAGGAACGTCATCGGAAAGGACGAATTCCTAAAGATGCTCATTGCCCAGCTCAAGAACCAGGATCCGCTCAACCCGCTGGACGGCACGGCCTTCACCGCTCAGCTAGCCCAGTTCTCGAGTCTCGAGCAGCTCCAGAACATCAACACCCAGCTCGGCTCGTTCACCAGGCAGCAGCAGTCGCTGAGCGGTTCGCAGGCGGTGAGCCTGATCGGCAAGGAGGTCCTGGCCAGGGGCAATACGGTCCAGGCCGCCGGCAGCCCCGTCGCGCTGAGCTACCAGCTTGCGGGCGATGCCGCGGAAGGGATGGTCCGCATCTACAACGCCGCCGGCGAGTTCGTCGACGCCCTGTCCTTCCGGAACCAGAAGCAGGGCCTGAACACCCTGACGTGGAGCCCGCCGAGCTCGCTTTCCGGCGTCTGCACCTACGAGGTGATCGCCACCGATCGGGCCGGCAGGGCCGTCGGCGCCGACACCCTGGTCCAGGGCGAGGTGACGGGGGTGAACTACCGCGACGGCGCGGTCACCCTCAGCGTGGGGGGCCGCGAGATCGCCTACGGCGACGTCGTCTCCGTGAAGAAGATCAACACGAATTGACACCGGGCGTCTGACCGGGGAAACCAGGAGGACATTGAGATGGGAAGCGCACTTTGGATCGCCATTTCGGGGCTCAACGCCAGCTCCAAGCAGATGGACGTCATCGGCAACAACATCGCCAACGCGAACACGATGGGCTTCAAGGCCGGCAAGGCTTACTTCGCCAACGTGCTGAGCCAGAGCCTTTCCGGCGGCGCCTCGGGCGTCATGCAGATCGGGCAGGGCGTCACGGTGGCCGACGTGGCCACCCAGTTCAGCCAGGGCTCCCTCGAGTCCACGACGAGCGCGCTGGACCTGGCCATCGACGGCGGGGGGTTCTTCATCGTCCGGGACGACGAGGGGTCCCAGTACTACACGCGGGCCGGCGCGTTCCACATCGACGGCGACGGCTTCCTCGTCGACGTCAACGACTACCGCGTGCAGGGATACCCTCCCGCCGCCGCCACGCTCGGCGACATCAACACGCGCAACGCCCAGTCGGCGCCGGTGGCCTCCACGTCCTTCTCCGTGGGGCTCAACCTCGACGCGCGGACCGCCGCGGGCGGCACCTTCTACTCCTCCCAGACCGTCTTCGACACCCTCGGGGCCGCCCACACGCTCGCCGTGACCTACACGAAGACGGGGGGCGACGGCCGCTGGGGCATGGACGTCACCCTGGACGGCCGCGCAGCCGATTCCCAGAACTTCACGGGGCTGGCCTTCGACGGTCTGGGCAACCTCGACAAGGTATACAGCTCGACGATGGGCGCCCCCGCGGCCTCGGGTGCCGGGACGGCCACGGCTGACCTGGTCGCTGGCCGCGACGGGCAGATCTACCGGGGGGGAAACCTCGTCCTGCAGCGCGACAGCGTCAACTCCTGGTCCGTCCATTCCTCCTCGGACTATGCCCGTGCCATCGTCACGGGCTACGGCATCAACAACGTGGATGACACGCTGCTCATCGATCTCGACGGCGCCGGCGGCGCGGACATCACCGTGACCCTCCAGCACGCCTGGGCCGACGGTGACCGGCTGACCATCCCCTTCACCTACACCGAGGCCGACCCCGCCGACATCAACGTCGCCTTCAGCGGCCTGGCCAACGGCGCCGCGATCGGCAACGGCGGGACCCTGCTGTGGGACCTCACGTCGGCGAACGCGGAGACGATCACGGGCTACGCGTCGAGCTCGACGGTGAAGGCCCTGACCAACGACGGCTATCCCTCCGGCGTGCTGCGGAGCCTCGCGGTCGAGAAGGACGGCACGATCACCGGCTTCTTCACCAACGGCCAGACGGCCTCGCTGGGGCAGATCGCCCTGGGCGACTTCCCGAACCCTTGGGGCCTCAAGAAGATGGGCTCGAACCTCTTCAGCTCCACCCTCACCTCGGGCCAGGCGATTATCAACACGCCGGGCGCGGGAGGGCTGGGCGAGGTCACCTCCAACGCCCTGGAGATGGCCAACACGGACCTCGGCACGGAGTTCATCACCATGATCACCGCCCAGAGGGCCTACCAGGCCAACGCGAAGGTCATCACGACGACGGACGCCATGATGGCGGAACTCATGAACATCAAGCGGTAACCCCATGGGTCGGGTTGCCCCGGCTTGCGGCACGCCGCAGGGCAGGGGCAACCCGGCTCCCTGCCGGCACCGTCAAATTGTTGACCTGCCCGGGGCGCCTCCCGTTTTCCGGACGGCGCCGTTTCCGCCGCGATCACGGCCCCTTGCGGGCTGCCCTGTTTACGCCCTCTCGCGGCGGCCCCTGCCGTCGAAATCTCTTGAAAATCCGTCGATTTCGGTTGGTATGAAATTTGCTCATATCCTCTGTGCGCCCGCAGGACCGCCGCCGCCACGCCGGGGTTCTGCCCGACCGGGCCCGGCCCGGGGCAGGCGCGAGAGGCCCGGGAGATCCGGGAGGAGGCCCGTCCGGCGGCGCCGTTTCGCGGTGAAAAACCGAACGCAAAGAAGAAGGAGAGAACCGGGAACCCATGGCCAAGGAAGCGGAGAAAAACAAGCCGGAAGAGCAGGCTGCCGAGGGCGGCAGGGAGAAGAAGAAGGGCTCCGCGCTCAAGTGGATCATCGTCGCCGTGGTCGTTCTGCTCGTGCTGGGCGGCGGCGGCGCCGGGGCCTATTTCTTCCTGAACAAGTCGGCGGGCAAGAAGGCCCAGGCGCCCGCGAAGCCTCCCATCGGCGCCGTCTGGGCGCCCGACGTCTTCATCATCAACCTGGCCGATACCGATGCGGACCGCTATCTCAAGATCACCATGAACTTCGAGCTCTCCGACGGGCTGGCCGTGGCCGAACTCGACCAGATCAGGCCGAGGGTGCGCGACATGGTCCTCGGCGTGCTCACCGTGAAGAGCTTCAAGGACCTAAACAACTTCGAGGGCAAACAGCGCCTCAAGGAGGAGATCGCCATGCGCCTCAACAGCCAGCTCACGAGGGGCAAGGTGGTCCAGGTGTACTTCACGGATTTCGTGGTCCAGTAAAAATCAGGCATTGGGCAAAGGGCTAAAGGCTAAAGGCAAAGGAAGAATCATTTGTTTCTTAGCCGTAAGCCCCGAACCCTCAGCCCCAAGTCCTCAGCCAGGCGAAGCCCATGTCCAACATTCTATCCCAGGAAGAGGTCGACGTCCTCCTGAAGGGACTCTCCGGCGGGGAGATCGACACGGAGCGCACCGAGCATCACGAGCCCGGCGACATCCTCCCCTACGACCTGACCAGCCAGGACCGGATCATCCGGGGCCGGATGCCCACCTTAGAAATGACGACGGAGAAATTCGCCCGCCTGTTCCGGATCAGCCTCTCGTCGCTGCTCCGGAGGGTCGTCGGGGTGAGCGCCCTGTCCGTGGAGATGATGAAGTTCGGCGAGTTCCTCAAGACGCTGCCCGTCCCGACGAGCCTGCACATTTTCCGGATGGACCCGCTGAGGGGCAGCGCCATCTTCGTCGTCGAATCGAAGGTGATCTTCTCGCTGGTGGACATCCTCTTCGGGGGGTCCGGGCAGTCGGGATTCAAGATCGAGGGCCGGGAGTTCACCGCCATCGAAAACCGCCTGATCAAGCGGGTCGTGCTCGGCGCACTGGTCGACTTCGAGAAGGCCTGGAAGGCGATCGTCGACGTGAAGATCTCCCACCTGCGCTCGGAGATCAACCCCCAGTTCGCCCACATCGTCCCGCTGACGGATGTGGTCGTGGTGGTCCACTTCGAGATCGAGATGGAGTTCTCCTCCGGCGTCGTGTCCATCTGCATCCCCTACTCGATGCTCGAGCCCGTGCGGGAGAAGCTGCAGGCCGGCTTCCAGAGCGACGCGCTCGAGGTGGACCGCGAATGGGCCAACCGGTTCAAGGAGGGGCTTGTCGCGTCGAAGGTGGAGCTCATCGTGGAGCTGGGGCGGGCCGAGGTCAGCGCCAAGGAGGTCGTCGGCCTCAAGAAGGGCGACGTCATCCTGCTCGAACGCTACCGCGTCGACCCGCTCGACGTCTACGTGGAGGGCGTCCAGAAGCTGCGCGCCCTGCCCGGCATCTACAAGGGAAACACCGCGATCCAGATCGCAGGAACGATTCAGGGGAAAGAGGCCCGGTACTATGGAACAGAATGAAGTGGACAGCTTGATGCAGGAGATCAACCGGGAGAGCGCCGCCGCACCGCCCGGGCAGGAAGGGGAGATCGGCTGGGACGACGTCAAGGACGAGCTGGAGCAATCCAGGCAAGCCCAACCGGCGACGGAAGTGAGCGACCCCGATTTCAACGAACTGCAGAAGCCCGCGGCCGCCCGGGGGGGCTTCGATCTCGACTTCATCCTGGACATCCCGCTGACCCTCACGGTGGAGCTGGGCCGGTGCCGGATGCTGATCAACGAACTGCTGCAGCTCGGGCAGGGCTCCGTCGTCGAGCTGCAGAAGATCGCGGGCGAGCCCATGGACGTCTACGTGAACCAGCGCCTGATTGCGCGCGGGGAAGTCGTCGTCGTCAACGAGAAGTTCGGCGTCCGCCTGACGGACATCATTTCGCCGGCGGAGCGGATCCTCAAGCTTCGCTGAAGGGGGCCTGGACGGCATGAGCACGCTCGATTTCCTCGCATCGCTGCTGAAGATGATCTCGGCCCTGGCCGTCGTGCTCGGGGTCATGCTGGCCGGGCTCTGGGCGGTCCGCAAGTTCATGAACAAGACGGGCTCCGGGGTCGACAGCGGCCAGATGATCCGGGTCCTCTCCACCCGGTGCCTGGGCCCGAAGTCGAGCATCCTGCTGCTCGACGTGCTGGGCAGCGTGATCGTCGTCGGCGTGTCCGGCGGCCGGATGAGCCTGCTGACCACGATCACCGACGAGGACTCCCTCGAGCGCCTCCGGTCGACAGGCCCCGGCGAGATCGAGGCGCAGCCGTTTCTCGACCCGATCAGCCTCTACAAGCGCAAGCTCAAGACGCTCAGCCTCGTGGGCGGACAGGGCGAGCGGAAGTGAGGCCCCGCCCGTGAGGTGTGCCGGCGTAGGCGACATGAAAAAGCCGTTCCCGACCATTTCCGCCCTGGCGTTGCTGGCGGCCGTTGCGCTCCTCCTGGCCGCGGCGCCGGCGGCCGCCCAGAACATGCCGATCCCGTCGGTCAGCCTCAGCATCGGCGAGGGCTCCGGCGAGCCGGGCCGGGTGGCCGTTGTGATGCAGCTGCTGCTGCTGCTGACGGTCCTCTCGCTCGCGCCGGCGATCCTGATGATGGTGACCTCCTTCACGCGGATCGTCGTCGTCCTGTCGATCCTGCGGCATGCCCTGGGCACCCAGCAGATGCCGGCAAACCAGATCGTCATCGGGCTGGCGCTCTTCCTGACCTTCTTCATCATGACGCCCGTCTGGCAGAAGGTGAACAGCGACGCCATCCAGCCCTACCTGAACGAGGAAATCTCGACCCAGCAGGCCTTCGAGAAGGCGTCGTCGCCGATCCGGGACTTCATGATGAAGCAGACCCGGGAGAAGGACATGGAGCTGTTCATCAAGGTCTCGGGGGGCCAGAAGCCGGAAAAGCCCGCCGACGTGGCTCTCGCGGCGCTCATCCCGGCCTTCGTCATCAGCGAGCTGAAGACGGCCTTCCAGATCGGCTTTCTCATCTACATCCCCTTCCTGGTCATCGACATGGTCGTGGCCAGCATCCTGCTGTCGATGGGGATGATGATGCTGCCGCCGATCATGATCAGCCTGCCCTTCAAGCTGCTGCTGTTCGTGCTCGTCGACGGGTGGTATCTCATCATCGGCTCGCTCGTCCAGAGCTTCCATTGAGAAGGCCCCGGGAGGGAAAGGGATGACAACGGATCTGATCATGGGCATCGCCGGCGAAACGATGAAGGTGACCCTTCTCGTCTCGGCGCCGATCCTGCTCGTCGGGCTCGCCGTGGGCATCGCCATCAGCGTCTTCCAGGCGGTGACCCAGGTGCACGAGATGACCCTGACCTTCGTGCCGAAGATCATTGCCGTCATGCTGGCCCTTCTCGTCGCCGCGCCCTGGATGCTGGACATGCTCGTGGGCTTCACGCACAACCTGTTTTCGAACATCCCGAACTACCTGAGATAGGCAGAAGGACCGGTGAAATGAGATGATCGGCCGTTGCCCTGAGCCTCTCGCCGCGATCAGAAACCCGATGCCGTCCGAAGGCGCCCATGCCGGCCCGAGAGAGCAGGGGGGAGGAGGGCGGGCGTGAAATTCCCCGTGTTCACCCTCGAGCAGGTCGAGCTCTTCTTCCTGGTCTTCATCCGGGTCGGCGCGATCCTGGCGATGATCCCCATTATCGGGGACCGCACCACCCCCATGCGGGTCAAGGCGGGGCTGACGATCCTCGTCGCCGCCCTCGTCGTCCCCTTTGTCGAGCGGCCCGCGGCGTACCCGCAGGATCCCTTCGGCCTCGGGCTGAGCATGGCCGGGGAGGTGTTCACCGGGATCGTCCTGGGTTTCGCCGGCCGGATCGTCTTTGCCGGCATCCAGTTGGCGGGGCAGCTTGTCGGTTTCCAGATGGGCTTCTCGATCGTCAACATCATCGACCCCGTGACGAGCGGCCAGGTGTCCATCATCGCCGAGCTGCAGTACCTGCTGGCGGGCCTCCTCTTCCTTGCCGTCGACGGCCACCACATGATGATCCAGGCCATCTCGGAAAGCTACCGGGCGCTGCCGGTCCTGGGGTTCCACGTGACGGGCGGGCTGACGCAGAACCTCGTCGCGCTGTCGGGGAACATGTTCGTCGTTGCCGTGAAGATCTCGGCGCCGATCGTGGCGGCGCTGATGTTCGCCAATATCGGCCTGGCGCTCGTCGCGCGGACCGTTCCCCAGATCAACATCTTCATCGTCGGGTTTCCCCTCCAGATCGCCATCGGCCTCATCGGGGTGGGCGTCACCCTGCCGCTGTTTCTCCACCTCTCGGCGGGCCTGTTTTCGAACCTTCCCGCCGAAATCAGCCTCCTGCTCAGGGCGATGTAGGCGCCGAAGGCGCCGGACAAGGAGCGCGGGGCGGAAGGAAAAGACGCTTTTCTCTTCCGCGGAACTCCCCCTTTCCGGCACGAAGTCTGCAATTCATTCCGGCAATGCTATTCGCTCGATATTGCGGGTTTTTCGACCGTTTTTTGACGCGAGCGTCAGCAGCCCGGAAAGCCGTTGCACAGGTTGCAGAATGGCATGACGGAAGTCGATCACGGCGCTTCGTTTGATCCTGAACCCTTTACCCTGATCCCTGAACCCTGAATGCATGGCTGACATCGACAAGGACCAGGAACGAAACGAACAGGCGTCGCCCAGGCGACGCGAGGAAGCACGGGAGAAAGGCCAGGTCGCCCAGAGTCGCGAGGCGGTCTCGGCGGCGATCCTGCTTTCCTGCACGATCCTCTTCTACTTCTTCTCCGGCGGCATGGTGGAGCGCCTCATGGGCCTGACGCGCTGGACCCTTCGGGAGTGCGGCACGACGGCCGTGACCCTCAACAACATCCATTCGCTGCTGTGGGGCTGGTCCTGGAAACTCCTGCTGGTCATGGGGCCCGTCCTGATCACCGTGGTGGCGGCCGGCTTGCTGGCCAACTATCTCCAGATCGGATTCGTCTTTTCCACCCAGGCGCTGGCCCCGAAATTCGACAAGATCAACCCCCTCAAGGGATTCCAGCGCCTCTTCACGCTGCGGTCGCTCGTGGAGCTGTTCAAGAGCGTCCTGAAGATGACCGTGGTCGCCGCCGTCGTATGGCATACCCTGAAGGGCGAATTCCGGAACATGACCCCCCTGATGGAGGAGCCCGTCTGGGGAATTCTCGTGTACACGGGGAGGGTCTCCTTCAAGATCCTGATCACGACCTGCTGGATTCTCATCGTGCTGGCCATCCTGGATTACATCTACCAGCGCTGGGAGCACGAGAAGGGGCTCCGGATGTCCAAGCAGGAGGTGAAGGACGAATACAAGCAGACCGAGGGAAATCCCACGGTCAAGGCGAGGATCCGCCGCATCCAGCGTGACGCGGCGAGAAAGCGGATGATGGCCGCCGTGCCCAGGGCCGACGTGGTCATCACGAACCCGACACACCTGGCCGTGGCCGTCCGCTACGACCCGGAAAAGATGTATGCACCCACCGTCGTGGCGAAGGGCGCGGGCTTCGTGGCGGAGCGGATCCGGGAGATTGCCCGGTCCCACGGGGTGCCGGTTGTCGAGAACAAACCCGTGGCACAACTATTGTATAAAACGGTCGATGTGGATCGGGCGATCCCGGAGGACCTGTACCGCGCCGTGGCCGAGATCCTGGCCTATGTGTACGGACTCAAGGAGCGGGCGATCTAGGGGGTCGTCCGGTACGGGTATGGAACCCGCTCACCCCCTTCCCCTCTCGCCCTCTGTTGTGCAGAGGACCCGCGCGGAGATTCACGAGGGAGGAATCCCGGGAACCCGGAGCAGAACGGAAGAATGGCAGAAGCGGTTGAAAGAGCGGGGGTTGCTCCCCAGTGGGTGAGAAACCCGGCGATGCTGATGGGCGTCGGGGTGATCGCCATCCTCATGGTCATGGTGATCCCGCTCCCGCCGCTGATCATCGACCTGCTGCTTTCGCTGAGCATCACGATGGCGATCGTGATCCTGCTCATGTCGATGTTCGTCCTCAAACCGCTCGAGTTCTCCGTCTTCCCCTCCGTCCTGCTGACGGTGACCCTGTTCCGCCTTTCGCTCAACGTGGCCTCGACGCGGCTCATCCTGCTCCACGGCAGCGAGGGGACCGGGGCCGCGGGCCAGGTCATCAAGGCGTTCGGGACGTTCGTGGTCGGGGGCAACTACGTCGTGGGCCTCGTCGTCTTCACCGTGCTCACGCTGATCAACTTCGTCGTGATCACCAAGGGCGCCACCCGCATCGCGGAGGTGGCGGCCCGGTTCACCCTGGACGCCATGCCGGGCAAGCAGATGAGCATCGACGCGGACCTCAACGCCGGTCTCATCTCCGAGACCGACGCGAGGCGCCGGCGCAGCGAAATCGAACGGGAGGCCGATTTCTACGGCGCCATGGACGGCGCGAGCAAGTTCGTGCGCGGCGATGCCATCGCCGGGGTCGTGATCATCTTCATCAACATCGTGGGCGGCCTGATCATCGGCGTGCTGCAGCAGGGAATGGACATCACCGATGCGGCCCGCAACTACACGCTGCTGACGATCGGTGACGGCCTGGTCACGCAGGTCCCGGCCCTCATCATCTCGACGGCGGCCGGCATGCTCGTGACACGCTCCACCTCCTCGTCCAATCTCGGGCAGGACATCACCGAGCAGCTCTTCGTGCAGCCGAAAGCCATCGGCACGGCGGCCGCCATCCTCTTCTTCTTCGCCCTGATTCCCGGGATGCCCAAGGTCTCCTTCCTCCTCATCGCCGCTGGGGCCGGGCTCCTGGCCTGGAGGCTGGTCAGGGCAGCGCCGGCCGTGCAGGAAAGCGCCGAAGCGGAAGCGGCGCCGCCCTCGGCGATCGAAACGGTGGATTTGCTTCTTCCGCTCGACCCGCTGGAGATCGAGGTGGGGTACGGGCTCATCGGGTACGTCGACGTGGCCCAGGGGGGCGAGCTGCTTCAGCGGATCAAGTCGCTCCGCAGGCAGCTGGCCGTCGAAATGGGGTTCGTGATCCCCGCCATCCACATCCGGGACAACCTGCAGCTCAAGCCCAACCAGTATACCGTCATCCTCAAGGGCGTCGAGATCGCCCGCGGCGAGCTGCTGCCCGGGCACTGGCTGGCGCTCACGTCGGACAAGACGCCCCGGGTCAAGGGAATCGAGACGAAAGAGCCCGCCTTCGGGCTCCCCGCCGTGTGGATCGCGGAGAAGGAGAAGGAGAGCGTCCAGGCGCGCGGCGTGGTCGTGGTCGACCCCGCCACGGTCGTGACGACCCACCTGACGGAGATCGTCAAGGCCCATGCCGACGAACTGCTGGGCCGGCAGGAGGTGCAGTCCCTGATCGACAACCTCGCGAAGACGCACCCCCGGGTGATCGAGGAACTGATCCCCAAGGTGGTTTCCGCGGGGACGCTCCACCGCGTGCTGCAGCGGCTTCTGCGCGAGCGGATCTCCATCCGGGACCTGCTGACGGTGCTGGAGACGCTTGCCGACTACGCGCCGCTGACGAAGAACCTCGACATCCTGACCGGCTATGTCCGCCAGGCGCTGGCCCGCACCATCACGAAGCAGTACCGGGACGGCGAGGGCGGCATCACCGTCGTCATGCTCTCGCCGGAGATCGAGGACAAGATCAGCCAGTCCGTCCAGCACACGGAATACGAGTCGTACCTCTCGGTGGATCCGAACTGGGTCCAGAAAGTCGTCCGCGGCGTCCAGAAGTTCCTCGGGACGTTCGCGTCGCGGGGGCTGCAGCCCATCGTGCTGTGCTCGCCGGGGGCCCGGATCCACTTCCGGAAAGTCCTGGAAAAATTCGTCCCGAACATCATCGTGCTCTCGCACAACGAGATCACGCACGACGTGAACATCAAATCCCTGGGGATTGTGGAGTAGGGCCGTGCAGATCAAGCGTTTCGAAGCCGCCAGCACACAGGAAGCCTTGTCGAAGATCAGGAGCGAACTCGGACCGGATGCCGTCGTGCTCTCGACGCGGAAGCTCCGCGGCGGGCGGTCCCCGCTGCTCGAGGTCACCGCCGCCGTCGATGCGGGCCCCGTGGCAGGCGCCGGGAAGGCGCGACCCGGCAAGGCGCAGGCGGCCCCCCCGCCCCCGCGGGAGGAGGGCGAGGCGGCGGCCGGCGACCTGCGACGCGATCTCGGGGAGATCAAGACCCTGCTGGCCGAATCGGCCCTGCGGTCTTTTCCCTACGGGGAGTTCCTCGAGATGCGGGAGATGCTGGATACCTTCTTCGACACCATGGGTTTCCAGCGCAAGGAGAAGTTCCCAGGGGCCCTGCAGAAGATCTATCATCACCTCGTCTCCATCGGCGTGTCGCGCCCGAAGGCCTTCCTGCTCGTGAGCACGCTGAACCGCAACCTGCCTCCCGGAAAGCTGCAGGACGAGACGGCGCTCGGCCGAACGGCCGAGAAGCTGCTGTCCATGTCCATCGGCCTGTCCTACCGCGGCGCGGAGCGGAAACGGATCTGCGCCCTCGTGGGACCCACCGGCGCGGGCAAGACGACAACCCTGGCCAAGATCGCGGCCCGCGCGACCCTGGAGGAGAAGAAGAGGGTGGGCCTCATCACGACGGACACCTATCGCATCGCCGCGGCCGAACAGCTGAAGACCTACGCGCGGATCATGCAGGTCCCCATCGAGGTCGCCTCCGACAAGACGGCCTTCCGCGTGGCCCTCGCGAAACTGTCGGACCGGGATCTCGTCCTCGTCGACACACCCGGCAAGAACTCGGCGGAGCCCGGCTATATCGACAGGCTGCGGGATCTCCTCCAGCTCGATGCCCCCGTGGAGACGAGCCTGCTGCTGCCGCTGACGTCGAGCCAGGACAACCTGGCGGAGAACGTCGCGCGGTTCAGACCCGTCGGCTACCAGTCGATCATCTTTACGAAGCTCGACGAGAGCCGACATTTCGGCAGGATCTACAACGTCATTGACCAGGAGCGCAAGCCCGTCTCCTGGGTCACCAGCGGTCAGAACGTCCCGCAGGACATCGAGAGAATCGACCCGGGACGCCTGGCGAACATGATCATGACCAGCACCCTGCAGTGAGAAGGCAGAGGGGAATAAGGGAAGAAGGTTCCTGCTCCGGCTGCCTAGAGGTCGGCGGCTGAAGCGGGAATGTCACCAAAGGGAGGTGCTTTTCACTTGGATCAGGCGTCAATGCTCAGGCGGATGAAAAAAGCATCGGAGCCCGGAGACGGAGCGGCCGCTCCCCCGCCGGGTGCCGCGCCGAAGGCGCACGCGCCCCGGCGGTCCACCCGCGTCATCGCCGTCACGAGCGGCAAGGGCGGCGTGGGAAAGACCAACATCGCCGCCAATCTAGCCTACCATCTCTCCCGGATGGGGAAGAGGACGCTCGTCCTGGATGCGGACATGGGGCTTGCCAACATCGACGTGATCCTGGGTCTTGCGCCGAAGTACAACCTGTATCACGTCCTGCGGGGCGAGAAGGCGCTCTCCGACGTGATCGTCCAGGGGCCCGGCGGCATGAAGATCCTGCCGGCCACGTCGGGCATCCCGGAGATGGCGGAGCTGTCCCGGGGCGAGAAGCTTGCCCTGCTGGACGAACTGGACGGGCTGGGCAGCGAACTGGACTTCATGCTCATCGACACGGCGGCGGGCATAGCGGGCAACGTGATCTACTTCAACGTGGCCGCCCGGGAGATCATCGTCGTCGCCTCCCCGGAACCCACGTCCATCACCGACGCCTACGCGCTGATCAAGGTCCTCTACAGCCAGCACGGCGAGAAGCGCTTCATGCTCCTTGCGAACATGGTGAAGAACTCGGGCGAAGCCCGTGAGGTGTTCCTGAAGGTGAGCAACGCCACCTCGCATTTCCTGAACCTCTCCATCGAGTTCATCGGGCACGTCCCGGAGGACACCCGGGTGACCGAGGCGGTGCGACGGCAGAAGGCGCTCGCGGAGGCCTATCCCGACGCCGCGGCGAGCCGCTGCATCGAGACCATCGCCCGGAAACTCTGCAAGCGCCAGCCCGAGACCGGGGAGGCGGGAAGCCTGAAATTTTTCTGGAAGTCCATCGTCGAGAAGACATGCGGGTAAGGGGTCACGTGAACAAGAAGGACCGGGACAAGCTGATTCTGAAATACGCCCCCCTCGTCAAGAGCATCGTCGACCGGATTGCCTGCAAGGTTCCCGGGCACGTGGCCGAGCGCGACGACCTCATCAACGTGGGGGTGATCGGTCTGATCTCCGCCCTGGAGAAATTCGACAAGGGGCGCAACGTCCAGTTCGAGACGTATGCCCGCTTCCGCATCCGCGGCGCCGTCCTTGATGAGCTCAGGGCGAGGGACTGGCAGCCGCGCTCGGCGAGGAACAAGGACGCCCGGATCGAGAAGGCGATGCTCGCCCTCCAGCGCCAGCTCGGCCGTCCCCCCGACGAGGCCGAATTGGCCGAGTACATGGAGCTGTCGCTCGAGGATTACCACCAGCTCCTCGACGAGGCCTCGGGCGTCTCGCTGCTCTCGAGCGAGGACCTGCCGCCGGATTACTGCGAAAAGTACGCCGCCTACGACGTGCTCGAAAAGATGGATCAGGGCAGCCCCCTGTCGATCCTGGCCCGGGGCGAGGTGAAGAAGATCCTCAAGGACGCCATCGGGGCGCTCCCGGAAAAGGAGAAGCTGGTGCTGTCGCTGTACTACTACGAGGAACTCACCATGAAGGAGATCGGATGCGTTCTCAAGCTCACCGAATCGCGGGTCTGCCAGCTCCATTCGCAGGCGGTGCTGCGGCTTCGGGGCCGGGTGAAGGAACTCCGATAGGCGGGGCAGCTCATGGCGCGGCGCGTTGAACTCGATCTTCCGGACAACGACGGGGCGGCGGAGGCCCCGAGGGGCGAAGCCGCAGAGCCGGCCGTCGAGACGGCGCCGGCCCCTCCGGGTCGGCTGTCGCTTCTCTTCCGGTTCCGCTTTCTCCTGCTCGGCGTCCGTTCATGGTTCAAGCGCCCCGACGCCCCCTTCGACTGGAGGGTTCTCCTGAACTGGAAAGTCCTCGCGGCAGGGCTTGCGGCGATCCTTCTCGTCTCGGCCGCCGCCGGGTCCTTCGTTTATGTCCGGCAGCAGGAATCGGAGCGGATCGCCTCCGAACAGGGGACCCCGGCCGCGGCGGCCGCCCCGGCCGTGCGCGAGGCCGTTTTCCCCGATTTCAGCATCGACATCAAGGACGGCAAGGGCCGTTACCGATTCCTGCAGTGCGATGTGACGGTCGAGTTTCGCGAGGCTGTGGACCTGACGGAGGAACGCAGGGTGGAGATCCGGAAGGCCATCTACCTCGCGGGCAGGAGGGGAGTGACTGAATGGATCGGCAGCCCCGATTCCGCCGTGCGCTTCAAGAAGGGCGTGCGCGAAGAGCTGGGAGCCCTCCTGGGGGAGGGAGCCCTCAAGGAGATCTACGTGACGCGCTACGTGCTGATCTGAACGAGGCAAAGGGCTAAAGGCCGGGGGCTGAAAGCCAACGGGCAGGAGAAAAACGATGAAGAAGCTCAGACGAACGGCATTGGCGCTCACGCTCATCGTGCTCTATGCCGGGTCGGCCTTTGCCCTCACGGCGGAGGAGGTCATCAAGCTCAGGAAGGCCGGCGTGAGCGACGAGACGATCCGCCTCATGATCGAACAGGAGCGCGCGGACCGGCAGGACAACCCCGCCGACCGGATCGGGGTCCGGGAGGTCAAGGATGCCGACGGAGCCCGATCGGTCCTCTACTCGACGGGCAAGCCGTCCGCCCCCGGCCAGAACGAGTCGGAACAGGAAAAGGTCGACAGGGCATGGAAAATGCTACGGAACCAGAATGTCATCATCGACGACCGCCGCCGGTGAGGGCGCGCGGCTGCGGCCGCCGGCCGTTGCGCTCGAGGGAATTCCTTGAGCTTTTCGATCCGATGGTTTAGTGTTTCGGGCTGGCCGGGCGCCATGCCGAAAACCGGAGAAAGAGGACATGATCAAGACGAGGGAAGCGAAAGAGACGAGGGAGGCCGATGCATACCGGCTTCTGGAGAGGGAGTTCGAAGGAACGTTCATCGAGGAGCTCATCCCGGGCATCCTGCACAACTTCGCCAATCCTCTCAACGGGATCATCGGACGCACGCGGCTGCTCCAGAGGCGGCTCGAGGAGGCCATCCGCAAGACCCGGGAGGCCTGCCCGGAGGCGGAGCGCGTCCTGGGGGAGGATCACGCGAAGCTCCTGAAGGACATCGAGTTGATCACCCGCGAGTCGGACCGCCTCTTCGATCTCTTCAAGCACGTCTCGGGGAAATTCTACGCCATCGGCGACCGCAACCTCCAGCAGGTCAATCTCTCGGAGCTCGTGGAGAACGAGATCCGGTTCTTCGATTTCTACCTCGATTTTAAGCACAACGTGAAGAAGATCATGGACCTCGACGGGGACCTTCACGACGTGGCCGGCTCCCCCGCCGACTTCTCCATGTTCGTCTCCACCTGGGTGCGCTACGCCATGGAGGCCATGAGCGACAGCCCCGTGAAGGAATTCTTCGTGTCGACGGGCCGCCGCAATGGCCGCGTGGCGCTCAAGTTCCAGGACACGGGACGCCCCATGCCGTCCGAGCTCAAGGAAGCGATCCTGAAGGGACGCCCGGGCCGGGATATCAAGGACGAGAGGGCCTCGAGACTTCTGCTGGCCGTCTCGCTCCTGCGGAAGTACGACGTCGAGTTCGCGATCGGCCACGAGGCGGGAATCAACATCTTTTCGCTGGAGATCCCCTGCCAGCCGGCCGGGATGCGGAAGAAGACGGCCAGGAGGTAGGCCCGGGTCCGGACCCCGGGGGGCAGGGCACAAAGAACGGAAAACAGAGGGTTGCAGGGGTTCCTTCACATAAACGAGGCAGGGCGGGATTAAAGATTCCCGCCCGATCCGTCGATTGCATGAACAGGGACGTCAGAACCATGTTCTGAATCCGCTGAATGTCCGACAGGACGGCTTCCCGGCACGATACGCGGGAGGCGGGAGATCCGGTCATGCTGAGGGCGGTCGATGTACAACAGATCCTGCTGCAGACGACGTCGGTGGAGCGAATCCAGCAGGCGCAGCAGCAGCAGTCCGACCTGCAGCAGCGGTACATGGCCGTGCACACGGGCGAGGAGAAGAAGCTCCTCAAGGAAAAAGTGAAGGAATCGGACGAAACCGAAAAGGCCCGGATCCAGCGCGAGGAGGATCGGGAGCGGAAGCGCAGATCGTTCCGGCATTCCCAGCCGGTCGACGAGGGAGCCCAACGTCCCCCGGGGGAGGATGAGACCCCCTGCGACGAGCACGGGGGCCGGATCAACATCCGGGTCTGATCGGTTTCACTCCGGCATTTCCCTTTCACATGCACAGCACGGCGGTCGGCGGCGTCCCATGCACTGGACAGACCTCAATCCCCAGCTTTTCTTTGCCATCCAGGCGGTGGCCGACGTGGTTCTCTGCGCGGCAGTCGTCTTCATCCTCGGGAAGGTCAACCGCGAGTTGAAGCGAAGACCGGCCGGTATCGACGCCGGGAGCATCACGGAGCTCAAGCGCGTCATCGAGGATTCCCAGAACGCGACAGCGGCGCTGATCGGGGCCATGGAGGAAAGCAAGAAGGCCCTCCGGGACATTTCCCGATCGATCGACGAGAAGGAGGCCCGCCTCCGCGGTCTCATGGAGACGGCATCCGCCCGGATCGACGAGCTCGACGGCGCCGGGGCCGCTGCAGGGGAACCCCGCCACGACGGGGGAAACGACGAGGTGATCCGGCTTGCGCGGCAGGGATTCACACCGGCGGAGATTGCGGGTACCCTAGGGCTTGCGGAAGGGGAGATCCGCCTCATCCTGGACCTTGCCCGCCGCAGAAGTGACAGCCGCTGATGCCCCCCGACGTCCGATTCCCCCCCGCCCTCAAACCGGCTCCAGACGGCATTCTGCAGAGCAGGCCTTCACAGCCGCCGCCCGGATTGTCTACGGGACGCATCGTGGAGGTCCGCGTGCTGGAGAGGCTCCATGACGGCAGCTTCATCATCGAGGCCGGGGGGAACCGTCTAACGGCGGAGACGGAGCAGCCCCTGCGGCCCGGCCAGGCAATGGCCATGCGGGTGGAGAGCCTGCATCCCCGGGTCGTCCTGTCGGTCCTTCCGCCGCCCGTGGCATGCGTGGCCGCGGAGCGCCTGCGCGCCTTCCGCGCCAACCCGGATGCCCTCGCCCGAAGTATTGCCGAAATTACCGGCCTCTTCAACGGCAGCCGCCCCGGCGGGGCGACGCCGCCTTCGGATCCCGGCCGCCTTGAGACTCTCCTGGCCGCGCTGCGGTCGGTCCTGGCGGAACTCGGCCGGACCGGGGAAGGGTTGACGGTGCGGGACTTCGCACGGGCGCTCGGCCTGCTCACGGAACACGATCTAAAGAAGGCCCTGAAAAGACCCGGCGAAAAACCTCTCCTGCCCGCGAGCCTGAAGTCCTGCCTGGCGGGCATTCTGCGGGAGACCGCGCCCGGGGGCGGCGGGATGATCCGCGAATGGGCGCCGGCCCTGGAGAAGGCGCTTCGGGCCGTGGAAAATCTCCAGGTTCTCAATGTTCACCTGCAGGAAAACGAGGGCGGGCTCTTTCTCCAGGTTCCCCTCCTGTTCGAGGGCTTCACGGGGAAGGCGGATATCCTCGTCCGCAAGGAGGGCGGGGGCCCCGGGTCGGACAGCCGCGACGGCGTCTTTCGGGCGCTCTTTGCCCTCGACATGGACGCCTTGGGCGACGTGATGGCGCAGGCGCGCTTCAGCGGCAAGGCGGTGGCCTGCCGCATCGATTGCGCAAGCGGGGCCGCGGTGTCTTTCGTCGCCGGGCTTCTGCCGGATCTGGAAAGGCGGCTGGCGGCAGCGGGCTACCGCGTGGAGCATCTCGGGGTCCGCGCGGACAGCCGGGTCCGGGAAAGAATGCAGGACAGCATCCGGGAGGAGCTGCACGGGGACGGGCAGGCGCTGAGCGTCTTTGCATAGGGAAAGGCGAAGGCAAAAACGAAAGGCCGAACGAGCGTGAAGAGAACGAAGCCTGAGATCCCCGAAACGAAACCGGACCGCCCGAAGAGGGCGGCGGCGATCCGCTACGATGCGGCAAAGGACGATGCCCCGCGGGTCACCGCAAAGGGCAGCGGGCATGTGGCCCGGAGGATCATCGAACTGGCCCGGCGCCATGACGTCCCCATCCGCGAGGACAGGGCCCTCGTCGAGATCCTGAGCCAGTTCGATATCGACCGGCAGATCCCCCCCGAGCTGTACCGGGCCGTGGCGGAGATTCTTGCCTTCGTCTATTCCGCCAACGGGCAGTACCGAGAACAGCAGGGTCCGGGGCAGGGCGGTCCTGCGGACCCCGTCGCCGCAAGTCGGTCATCCGCCATCCCGTCATCCTGATTTTCTCCCGGCATGGAAAAGACAGGGAACTCATTCCAACGAGGCAATATTTTCCCGTCCTTCCCAAAATTACCCACCCGACGGCCTGATGACCGCCTGTTCCCTGTATTCCCGATTCTACGCGGAAAACCACGCCACAATATAACGTAAATAATATCGAGAGGTTATGCACTCCTCCGCCGGATCCCTGAACCCTGTCCCCTGAACCCTGTCCCGTGGCACACCCGTTGCCTTCTATGGGGTCAACATCCCCAGGAGCGGAAACGATTGCCATGATGTACGGTGTGAACACGGCGGTCAGCGCGGCCGTCAAAAAGCTCTCGCAGCACGACTACGTGACCCACAATCTCGCCAACGCCAACACGCCGGGCTACAAGGCCGAACGGCTCATCTTCGTGCGCAGGCCCGAGCGGGACCTCATGGCCGAGGACAGCTTCAGCCACGATCCCGTCGTCCTCGTCGACCACTCGCCAGGGACGCTGCAGAAGAGCGGCAACCCGCTCGACGTGGCCGTCCAGGGGGAGGGGTACTTCGTCATCGAGACGAAGGACGGGGAGCGCTACACGCGAAACGGCAGCTTCACCCTCAACCAGAACGGGGAACTCGTCACCATGTCCGGCGACGCCGTGATGGGCGAGGGCGGCCGGATCACCTGTTCCGGGAAGAAGATCGAGATTTCCAACGCCGGGACCGTCAGCGTCGACGGCAGTGAAACGGGCAAGCTGAAGATCGTCGATTTCAAGAAGAAGGATGCGCTCGTGAAGCGAGGGGCGGGCCTGTTCGAGGCCTCCGACGAGGCTGAGCGGGCCGAGCTGGAAAACCCGGAGGTCCGGTCGGGCTACCTCGAGACCTCCAACGTCCAGGCCGTGAAGGAAATGATCGAAATGATCGACATCCAGCGCTCCTTCGAGGCCTACCTCAAGATCATGCAGACGATGAGCGAGCAGGACCGTCTGGCCACGGGCCGGCTCGGCAAACTGACATAAAAACTGGCATAAGGCAAAGGGCGAAAGGCGAACGGCAAAAGAAAGAATCCTGTAATTGCCGTAAGCCGCACGCCGCAAGCCTTCAGCCCTTTCCGGAGGAAGCATATGATCCGATCCCTGTACACCGCCGCCACGGGCATGCTGGCCCAGCAGATCAACCAGGACGTCGTCGCCAACAACCTGGCAAACGTCCAGACACCCGGGTTCAAAAGCTCCCGGGCCGAGTTCCAGGACCTCATGTACCAGGTCAGCCGGCAGGCCGGCGTGCAGACCACGTCCGGGACCGCCCTGCCCCTGGGCATGGAGGTGGGACTGGGCTCGAAGCTCACGTCGATCCAGAAGACCTTCACCCAGGGCGACTACCAGCAGACGGGAAACCGTTTCGACTGGGCCATCGAGGGAGACGGCTTCTTCCAGATCGACGACGGAAACGGCAAGACCCTCTACACCCGCGCGGGCAGCTGGAAGATCAGCAAGGACCTCTACCTCGTCAACTCCGAGGGCCTCAAGCTCACGCCCGAAGTCACCGTGCCCGCGGGGACGGTCACCTTCACCGTCGATGCCGGCGGCACGTGGACGGCCAAGGACAAGGGCGGTGCGACCCTCGCGTCGGGGCGCCTGGAGCTGGCCAAGTTCGCCAACCCCGCGGGCCTCACGAACCTGGGCCGCAACCTCTACGCCAGGACGGACGGCTCCGGAGACCCCGTGACGGGCAACCCCGACACGGAAGGGTTCGGGACCATCTCCCAGACCTTCCTGGAGATGTCGAACGTCAACGTCGTCGATGAAATGGTGCAGATGATCGTGGGCCAGCGGGCCTACGAAATCAACTCCAAGGCCATCCAGACGGCGGACAACATGCTGCAGCTGGTCAACAACCTCAAGAGGTAAGATGCGATGAAACGAGCCGCCACCCTGTCCCGGATATCCGTGCTGTTCGCCCTGCTCGCCTTGCTCTGCACGTTCGCCCCCGTCTGCGGGGCGTCGACCTCCGGAGAGAAGGCGATCAAGGAAGCCGTCAGGAAACACGTCGAGGACAACGCGCCCTGGCCCAGGGAGCGCGTGCGCGTCGAGTTTTTCGGTCCGATGCCCGAGGTGGCAGGCCCCGCCGGGCAGGCGGACCTGAAGGTTCGCAGCCGGGCCGGCGAGCGCTATATCGGGCGCACGTCCTTCACGGTGCGCTTCTCGAAGGGCGACACCGTTGTCCGCGAGGAGGCGGTCCGCGTGCGGATCGAGGTGTTTACCGACCTCGTTGTGAGCACTCGCGAGATCATGCGGGACGCCGTCATCGGCTCCGACGACGTGACCGTGACGAGCAAGTGGATGGACACGGCCCCAGCGGGAATCCTCACGGACGCCGCGGAGGTCGTGGGGAAGAAGGCCGTGATGCGCCTCAACGCGGGCACGGAGATCTCGAGGACTATGCTGCGGTCGGTGCCCGTCGTGAAGAAGGGCGAAGCGGTCCGCATCGTCCTCGAGAGCGGCCCCATGGTCATCTCGGCCGTCGGCCTGTGCCAGGAGGACGGCGCCAAGGGCGACCTCGTCCGCGTCCAGAACATCTCCTCGAAAAAGATCATCTTCGCCCGGGTGATGGGTTCATCCCTGGTCCGCGTCGATTTCTGAGAAAAGGATGGTTCGACACATGAAAACCTTTGCCGCCTGCCTCGCGATGACCATGGTCCTGTTGCTCGGAGGATGCCTTTCCACCAGCTACGATGCCGCGATGAACCGTGAGCCCGTCGTGCTGCCGCCGCCCGCCCCCGAGGCGAGGCCGACGCCGTCGCCCGGCTCGATCTGGGCGGGGCCGACGTCCAACAACCTGCTCTTCATCGACCGCAAGGCCCGCAATGTCGGCGACATCGTGACCATCGTCGTCGACGAGAAGACCGAGGGCGAGAACAACGCCAACACTGAGACCAAGCGCACCTCGACGACCGCGGCGGGCATCACCGGGTTCGTCCAGACCAATCCGAGCCAGACCTACATGTCCGGATACAAGCTCGGGGGCGGGATGGACAACAACCACAAGGGCGAGGGCAAGACCAACCGCGACGGCCTTCTGAAGGGCAGGATCAGCGCCCGCGTCGTCCGGGTGCTGCCCAACGGCAATCTCGTCATCGAGGGGCGCCGCATGCTCACGGTCAACGCCGAGGACCAGTTCATGGTCATCACGGGGATCTGCCGCCCCGACGACGTCACGACGGAAAACCTGATCCACTCGCAGTACATCGCCGACGCGCGGATCGTCTATGCCGGCAAGGGTGTCGTAGACGACAAGATGCGCCCGGGCTGGCTGGCCCGCGTCGTGGACTGGGTATGGCCATTTTAGGGTCAGGCACAGGGCTTAAGGCATAGGACGAAAGGCCGGGATGAACAGGACGGATGAATATCACTCTTTCCCTGGGCCCTTCGCCTTAAGCCGCGAACCTTACGGCAGGGAACTTGCAAATGACAGGATATTCACGATGGGGATCGAGATGAAGCGGAATCGCATGAACAGGGGAATCCTGGCGGGGGTCGCGGCCGTTCTGGCGGTCTGCCTGTGCCTGCCCGTTTCAGCCGGGGCGGCGCGGATCAAGGACATCGCCGCGATCGGCGGGATCCGGGACAATCAGCTCGTCGGCTACGGCCTCGTGGTGGGCCTCATGAACACGGGCGACAGCGTCAAGAACGGCTTTACGAAGGAGACCCTCTCCAACATGCTCGCCCGGCAGGGCCTGGCCATGCGCGACAAGGACCTCAAGTCCAACAACATCGCCGCCGTCATGGTCACGGCCGTCCTGCCGCCCTTCGCCAAGGCGGGCGCCAAGCTCGACGTCATGGTCTCCTCCGTAGGCGACGCCAAGAGCCTCCTGGGCGGCACGCTTCTCATGACCCCGCTGCGGGGAGCCGACAGCGAGGTCTACGCCGTGGCCCAGGGCGCCGTGACGATCGGGGGGTTTCTGTCCGGCGGAAGCTCCGGCTCGGGAAGCGCCGCGGGGAAGAATCACACGACCGTCGGCTACATCACCAACGGGGCCCTCATCGAGAAGGAGCTCCAGTACGACTTCGCGAAGACCCGCCAGCTCGCGGTCAATCTCTACCAGCCCGATTTCACGACCCTCACCCGGCTGGCCAGCACGGTGAATTCCCGCATCGGGGACGTGGACGTGAAGCTCGTCGATTCGAGTTCCGCCCTGATCACCGTGAAGAATTCATACAGGGGAAGCATCGTCAGCCTGCTGTCGGCCATCGAGAACCTCGACGTCTCCGTGGACACGCCGGCCGTCGTCGTGCTCAACGAAAAAACGGGGACCGTCGTCATGGGGGAAAACGTGAGGATTTCAACCATTGCCGTCGCCCACGGGAACCTGAGCTTCCAGATCCGGGAGGAATACAATGTCTCCCAGCCTCTGCCCTTTGCGCCGCGGGGCACGGGCGGGGTCGTCGACGCGGGGCGGGGCGTGACGATGGGCTCCGGCGGGCAGACCGTCGTGACCCCGAGCACGCAGATCAACGTCGCCGAGGAGAAGAAATCCCTCACCGTGGTCCCCCGGGGGGTCACCATCCAGGACGTGGTCCGGGGCCTCAACGCCATGGGCGTCACCCCCAGGGACCTCATTCAGATATTACAAACCATCAAGGCCGCGGGATCCCTGCAGGCCGACCTGAAAGTGATGTAGGAGCACGGAACATGGAAAACATCCGGCACATCCCGCCCCTGGCGACGCAGAACCTGGCCAGGCTGTCGGCCCGGAGCTCCTCCGAATCGCCGGAGGAGGCGGAAAAGGACCGGAAACTGAGGAAGTCCTGCGCGGATTTCGAAGCGCTGTTCATCAGTTACATCTTCCAGACCATGCGCAGGACCGTCCCCGAGAGCGCCTATATGGGCAGGATGCCGGGGAAGGACACCTACACGATGATCATGGACCACAAGCTCTCCGAGGACCTGGCGCGCCGCGGCGGGATCGGGCTGCAGAAGGTCCTCTACGAGCAGCTGAAGCAGAGGCCCCAGGGCGCCCAGAAACCGGGGGAGGCGGCCGGAACGGAAGCGGATGCCGCTGCGAAAAAAACGCTAAAGACGGACTAGGGTTTTGCCGATCTGTGTGGTAAGATTCCCGCACAGGAGTACGAAATGAAGATTTCCAAAATCGACGACGCCACCCTCCAGATGATCCAGCAGTACCAGAGGACCGACAGGGTCGAGGACCGCTCGCAGGAGAAACCGGAGAAGGCCGCCGCCAGTCTCGTACCCGAAGAAAAGGTGAATCTTTCCACCACGGCAAAAGACGTTCAGACCCTGAAGAATGCCATCTCGAGCCTGCCCGACGTGAGGGAGGACAAGGTCCAGGCCCTGCGCGAGCAGATCGAGAAGGGCGCCTACAAGGTCGATGCGGAGAAGGTTGCCGAGAAGATGGTGGGAGAATCACTGCTCGATGTCCTTTCCTGAGCGAACCGGACTGATTTCCCCCCGAACCATCCCCGGGATCTAGACCCGTCCGCATCCCCAGCCGAAGGCAGGAACCGGAAGAAGGGCGGGGCGCCGGAAACGGCCCCCGCCGGATTCTCACAAGGCCGGTCTGTCCGATCGCCGGCCATGCCCCGCAGGACAGGTGCGCCATGATGAACCCGGAGCTGCAGACGATCCACCAGGTGGAAGGGAGGGCCGACCTGGATTCCCTCCTGGACTCCCTGCTGTCCGTTCTGCGGAAGGAGATCGAGGTCTACGGGGAGCTCGCGCAGGCCATCGCCCTCGAAAAGGACGTTCTCCGGAAACCGTCCCTCGATAGCCTTCACGAAAGCAATGCGCGGAAGGAAACGTGCATCCTCAAGTCCCGGCTCCTCGAAGAGGTCCGGTCGAAGACCGTCGGGCGGATCGCCCTGACCCTGGGGATCGACGAGGGGGGGCTCGGGCTCCAGTCGATTCTTCCCCACGCGAAGGGAGACCTGGCCCGGGACCTGCGGGAATGCCACCGGGACCTGCGCCTGCTTGCCGGCCGCATCCAGGAGGAGAACCGCCGAAACCGCAGCCTGCTGGATGCCTCTCTCGACGGGGTCCGTTCGAGCTACCAGTTCATCGGCAGCCTCCTCGGCGGGGGCCCGACCTACATGGATTCGGGAGAACTGAAAAACGGCCATGTGAGCGGCCGCATCTGCTCCGAGAGAGGATGATCCCATGTCCGGCATCTACCAGCTCCTCAACACGGCAAAGGAAGGCCTGCTGGCGAGCCAGGTCGCCCTGGGGGTGACGGGCTCGAACGTCACCAATGCCCACACGCCCGGCTACGTCCGGCAGCGGGCCGTGCTCGCCGCGAAGAGCCCCGGCGATCTCGCCGCGAACAACACACAGACCGGAGTCGAGGTCACGAAGATCGAGCGGCTCTACAGCCGGTTCGTCGAGTTCCAGATGGTCGGGCAGTCCTCCGAGGTCGGCGAGGCCGGGGTCCGCAAGGAGACCCTGGAGCGCATCGAGACCATCTTCAACGAGACGAACGGGGGGGGCCTCAACGAGCTGATGAACCGGTTCTGGCAGGCCTGGGAAGACCTCTCGGCGAACCCCGCGGGGCAGGTCGAACGGACGGCCCTGGCCAACGCCGCGGACAACCTGGCCGGGATGTTCCGCGAATACGCGGGCGAACTGCACACCATCCGGGCCGACCTCGACACACAGGTCGCGGCTGCGGTCAACGAACTCAACGGGTACCTGTCCGACATTGCCTCCCTCAACGGGAAGATCGTCGAGGGCCTGAGCGGCGGCGTGAACGTCAACAACCTCCTGGACCAGCGCTCCGCGCTGCTCAAGAAGGCGGCCGGCCTCGTCGATATCCAGTACGTCGAGGAAACGGGCGGGGCCGTCAACGTCTTCACCGCCGACGGCCGCTCCCTGGTGCAGGGGATCGCCTCGTGGCAGCTCGGCGTCAGGGTGCGGGCAGACGGCTACTCCGACGTCGTCTACGCCGACAGCCCGACCGTTCCCATCAACGGCGCGATCGGAGGCGGAAAGCTGGCGGGGCTTCTCGGCATGCGGGACGCGGCCGCGAAGGGCTACCAGGACGATCTCGACGAGTTGGCCAAGGCGCTGGTTTCCGCCGTGAACGCACAGCATGTCTCGGGGTACGACAACGACCGCAACGCGGGAGGGAGCTTCTTCGAGCCTCTCGGTGCCACGGGGGTCCGGGACATGCAGGTTTCGGCCGCCATCCTGGCCGACCCGAACCGGATCGCCGCATCCGCGACCGTGAATGCCGACGGGGACAATGCCCGCGCGATCGCCGCCATCCGGGACGAGATCCTCCCCGACGGTGTCGGCATCCCCGGGGAGTTCTACGCGTCGCTGGTGGGCCGGATCGGCCAGGACGTGAGCGAGGCCGCGCGGCGCGACGCGCACGAGATGAGCGTTATGACCCAGATGAGCAATACCTGGGAGCAGACCTCGGGCGTTTCCATCGACGAAGAAATGATGAACCTCATCAAGTACCAGATGAGCTACCAGGCGGCGGCGAAGCTTGCCATGGCCGCCGACGAGATTCTCCAGTCGCTCTTGGATCTGGCATAAGGGGGAGCGGCGCGGCAGAGAGGTGCGCGGATGCGAATTACGGAGAACATGCGGTACGGGTCGCTGATCGACAGCCTGGGCAGGGCGCAGGGCAGCTACGGCTCGCTCATGGAGCAGATGGCCTCCCAGAAGAAGATCAACCGACCCTCCGACGACCCCGTGGGGACGACGCGCGTGCTGGATTTCCGGGGCGTGCGCGACACCATCGCCCAGTACGGGCGCAACATCGAAAACGCCGATGCCTGGCTGAAGCTGAGCGAAACGAAGCTGGAAAACATCAGCGACCTCATCGGCAAGGCCCGCGAGGCGGGGATCAACGACCAGTCCTCCCGGACCCGGCAGGTCCTCGCGCAAAACGTGAGCTCGCTCCTCGAGGAGATCCTCTCGCTGGCCAATTCGAAGTTCGGAGACCGCTGGCTCTTCGCGGGGTCCCGGACGGGCGAGGCGCCCTTCGGGCGGATCATCCTGCCCGTGGCCCGTTCGACCAACGCCTTCGACGGCTCCGTCTTCTCGGCCGGGACCTACACGGGCACGGCAGACAAGACGTACACCTTGCGGATTGCAACGGGCGGCGCGCCCGGCGCGGCGACCTGCGAGCTGTCCGAGGACGGCGGCGCCACCTGGAGCGCCGCAGTCGCCGTTCCCGCATCGGGCATCGTGAGCCTCGGCGACGGCCTGACGCTCCGCTTCGGCGACGACGGCACGGCGGACCTCGCGGCGGGCGATCTCTTCTACGTGAACGCCTCTGCGGGCGGCAGGACCACGGATGCCCGCGTCGAGGCCCCGCGGGCCGCGGCGAACAACACCTTCGGGGGCGCCGTCGCGCTCGACCCCTCGAGCGGGCGCTACGGCGGCGACCGGAACCGCACCTACGTCGTGAAATTCGTCAACGGCGGCGGCGCCGTCGGCGAGGCCGACTACCGCGTCTCCGCGGACGGCGGCAGGACCTGGGGGGCCGTGCAGACAGCCTCCTGGGGAAGCACGATCACCGTGGACGGGACGGCGGGACACGAGCAGGTGCTCCGGTTCACGGCCTCGGGAGCCGCAGACGGCTTTGCGGAAAACGACCTGTTCTACGTGAATGCCTTCGCCCCCGGGGTCTACGGCGGCAACGGCGAAGACCTCTCCGTCTCCACGGGACAGGGCAGCCGCATGGTCTACAACGTCACGGGGGAGGAGGCCTTCACGGACCGCGGCCGGGGCGCCGTGGACCTCTTCGCCGCGCTGGAGTCCCTCAAGACGGCCCTCGAGCAGGGGGACCGCCAGGGCGCCATCGACCAGGTCGGCCGCCTGACCGCGGCCCAAGACTCGATCCGGCAGTACGTGGCCGAGAGCGGGGCCAGGCGCAACAGCCTCGAGATCTCCAGGGAGAACTACCGGGTGCTCGACGACAAGGTTGCGGGGCTCACCTCCGCGACGGAGGACGTCGACCTCGAGCGGCTCGTCGTCGAGTTCAAGATGAAGGAGACCGCACTGCAGGCCTCCTACGCTATGTCCGTCCAGATCGGCAGGATGTCGATCCTGGACTATCTGCGGTAAAAGGTCTCAAGTTTTCCGGGAGCGGGTTCGATAGGTAAGGGTGAAAGGGCCGCGAAATCCGGAAAGGAGGTGGAGCACACAGCCGGAATCGGACCCGCAGCAGGGGGTTCAATCCATACAAAACCCGATGCCCTTTCGAACCCGCCGGCAAGAATGCCGGCCTCAAAACCCAGAAAAGGAGACTTGATTCATGGCTATCAGTGACATCTCTTTGACCTCCGGCATGCGGAGCAACCTCGTCAGCCTCCAGGGCACCGTCGAACTCCTCAACCGCACCCAGGAACGCCTCGCCACCGGCAAGCGCGTGAACAGCCCTCTGGACAACGCGACCAACTACTTCGTCGCCAAGTCCCACATGGACCGCGCCACCGACCTGAGCGTCCGCAAGGACGGCATGGGCGAGGCTATCCAGACGGTCAAGGCGGCCAACGCGGGAATCACGGCCATCACCGACCTGATCGCGAGCGCCAAGGGTATCGCCCAGTCGGCCCTGTCGGCGGCGGCAGCAGAACGTTCCGTCCTGGCGGCCCAGTATGACCAGATCCGCGGCCAGATCGGCCAGATTGCCGAAGACGCAGGTTACAAGGGCACGAACCTCCTTGGCGGTAATAACCTCACGGTCCAGTTCAACGAGGACGGCAGCAACTTGCTCACCATTTCGGGCTTCGACGCCTCGACGGCGAGTCTCGGCATCGATGCCGCCGTCGGCAACTGGTCAGACGTCAGCAACATCAGCGGCACGAACGGAGCCATTGCGGATCTCGACGGGGCACTGAACACGCTGCGGGCGCAGGCCAAGAACCTGTCGTCGAACCTCAACATCATCACCACGAGAAGTACCTTCACGCAGTCGATGATCAACGTTCTCACGGAGGGCGCAACCAACCTCACGGCGGCTGACACGAACGAGGAGGGAGCCAACATGCTCATGCTCCAGGTCCGACAGTCCCTGGGCACGACGGCCCTCAGCCTCTCGGCCCAGGCGGCACAGTCGGTCCTGAGGTTGTTTTAGCAGCGGGGACCTGAGCGGGAGCGCCTATCTCCCCTCGGCACAGGCCCCCATGCAGGACTCAACTCTCGCATAGGCGCGGCATGGGGAGGGGCCTTGCGCCCCTCCCCATGCCTGCCGTGCAGGAGGAAACGCTATGGACGGAATACGAACAGCAATCGACCGGGCACTGATCGGAGCCGAGCAGGCAAAATCGTCGATGGATGCGGCGACGAAACGGATCGCAACAGGCAAGAAGATCAACTCCCCCTCCGACGACCCGGTTCGCTGGGCATCCACACGGCAGAGCCGCTCGGTCGACAGGATCCTTCGGACTGTCAACTCCAGCCTCGAATCCGTGGCGATCGGTATCCGCGGTGCCGACCAGGCGATGGCGGCCATCGAGGGGCACCTCGACCAGATGATCGAGATCGTCAAGCTCTTCCCCCCCTATCCGGAGGGAGACAACGCCGAGGAGCGGATCCGGATGCTCCGCAGCTTCAACGGGATCCGGCAACTCATCGATCAGTTGACGATCCCGCCGACGGACGACCTGGGGCAGGCGATCATGGCCGACCCGGCCTCGAACGACATCCCGGATTCATGGCCGGTCGTCGTCAACGAACAGGGGGACGTCAGGACGATCCGGCGGCAGGAGGTCCACACGGGGCCGACGGGGCTAAACATCCCCGGGCTCACCGAGGCGGACCTCACCGAGAACGGGCAGGCCGGAGGGGCCCTGAGCCGGCAGCGGCTCGACGACATCACGGCCAATCTCGAAAACGCGAAGGCCGTGCTGCGGCAGCGCAGGGACTCCCTGGGCAGCGACGCGGCCGCCATCGCCCGAGCAAGGACGTCCAACGCCGGGGCCGCCGCGTTCCACACGTCTTTCGCCGAGAGCAGGGAGGCCGCTGACATCAACGAGACGGCGGCGCAGGTAACCAGCATTCAACTCAAGCAGTCCCTGGCCCTCGAGTCGCTGGGAAGCATCACCTCCCTGCGCTCGGAACTTGTGGCGCTGCTGAAGTGATCCCATGGCCCTGAGAATCGAACTGAAACCGCGGGAGCGGTTCATCCTGGGGGGAGCCGTCATCCGCAACGGCGACGCGCGATCGGAATGGATCCTCGAGAACAACGTGCCGATCCTCCGGGGGAAGAATATCCTGAGTCTCGAGGAGGCGGACACGCCCTGCAAGCGGGTCTACTTCCTGATCCAGCTCATGTACGTGGAAGGCGGGAACCTCGAAGAGCACCAGGACGCGTACTGGGGCCTCGTCCGGGACATCGTCCGGGCGGCGCCCAGCCTGCTGGGCCTCATGGACGCCATCAGTGACCGAATCGTAGGGGGACGTTTCTACGAGGCCCTCAAGCTGACCCGGAAACTCATCGACGAAGAAGAGAGGTTGATTCAGCATGCAGACACAGCTTCAGGCTTACCAGAACACCCATAAGATGGTCATGTCGGACCGCGAGGCGGAAGCGGCGGTCCTCACGAAGGCGGCCCTGAAGCTGCGTGACTGCCAGGAGAACTGGAGCCGCGGGGGCAGCAACGGAATGCTCGACGAGGCGCTGCGGTTCAACCAGCTCGTCTGGAGCATCTTCCAGTGTGAGATCACCCGGCGGGACCATCCTATGCCCGTGGACCTGCGACAGAAGGTCCTGACCCTGAGCCGGTTCATCGACCGGCGCATCTTCGAGGTCATGGCCTACCCGAACCCGGGCAAGCTCGACGCCATCATCAACATCAACCTCAATCTGGCCGCCGGCCTGCGGGGCTCACCTGAAGGGACTGTGGAGGATTGACAGCAGCGCGGCAGGGCGCAATGAAGAGGGGCGGTCCGATGAATCCATCGGACCGCCCCTCCTGGTTTGCCGCGATCTGTCTGTAACCGACTTGCCGCGCCGGCCTTCCGCCCTGGATCACATCACGGCCGAAGCCTGTCCCCTCGCGCGTCGGGGGACGATGGCGCTTGAAGCGGCGGGATATCGGGCCCCACGGCAGACATGATCTGGCTGACTTCTTCCGGAGAGCCGTCGAGGCCGCGGAATCTGAGTTCGTCTGCCCACAACCTGCTGGCTGCTGCCAGGAGGATTTCGGCATCCTGGCAGCGGCCGACTTCTCGCAGCCGAGCGGCGTAAACCTGGAAAAAGGCGGCCGGGTTCAGCGCCTGCTCCGACAGCGCACGGATCCGCTCGTCGGCCTTCGCGGTCTGACCCGCTGTCAGGTAGGCGGCGCAGAGAAGAGCCGCCGCAGGCGGGTAGTCGCCCGCTGTCGAAAGGAGGTTCTCGAGCCTCTCCGCCGACTTTTCCGGGCACCCTTCGTAAAATTCGGCCATTGCCAGGTTCAGCGCCGCCTCCTTCAGCCCCGGGTCGATCGACAGGGCCTTGCCGGAGGCATCGATCGCTTTGCCGTACTGCCCCGTCTCGAGGTAGGCATGGCCCAGGTTCAAGAAAGCCAGCGGCAAGTCGTCCTTCACGTCGAGCGCAAGATAGCGCTGCCACAGTGCAATGGACTCCGCGAATCGACGAAGCCTGCCTGCCTGGACGGCCAGCTCATAGACCGCCCGGGCATTCCCGGCACTCTCCACGATTTTCTTCTGTCCCAGCCGGTAGTAGAATTCTCCCTTGCTCCTGCCGGTCAAGGGGCCGTAGTGATGAATCGGGACTTCGCAGTCGGCCCAGCGCAGGCCTTGACGTTCCATCGCCTGCTCGATCATCTCGTGGACGGCTCCCTCGTAGCGGACCCGGGGGTCGTTTCGGAAGAGGCGGACCTTGCCGCTCGGGAACCATCCGGATCCCGCCTCTTCGGCGGCATATCGGCCGTCGTTGCGCGTCCATCCCTCGACATTCATCTCGGTCGTGTAGTTTCTCGTCTGGAAGAAAAACCCGGCAATGTCTTCGCCCGCCGTTTCGGTGAGCCGGACCAGTCGCTCCGCGTCCACCGGGGCAAGAGCCTCGTCGGCATCGAGGATGAAGATCCAGTCCCCCGTCGCCCTGGACAGGGAGACGTTCCTTGCTGCTGCGAAGTCGTCGCACCAGGGAAAGTCGTAGACTTTTGCGCCCAGTTCAAGGGCGATCTCGCGGGTCCGGTCCTTCGAGCCCGTGTCCACGACGATCATCTCCGAGACGACGGAAGCCACGCTCGAGAGGGCCCGGCCGATCGAATCCTCCTCGTCGCGGGCGATCATGCAGAGGGACAGGGAAGGGCGATCGGGTGGCACGGTTTGCCGCACGCCCATGATGAGCGAGTCCTGGGAAGACTTGCCCGCCGCTTCGAGCAGGGTCCCTGCCTCGACGGGACGCCCGGCCTGCCTGAGCCTTTCGGCATAGGCGCGGAGGAACGAGGAGTCCCCGAACCCCCTCTCCCGGAGATTGTCCAGATGCCGGGCTGCCTTCTCCCGATGACCGCGGACCAGGCAGGCAGCGGCCAGCAGGGCGGTGGCGGGGGGGTAGTGCTCAACTCGCTCCAGAAGCCTCTCCAGGATCGTGATCGTCTTTCCCATGTCGCCGGCGTAGAATTCCCCCATGGCGCAGTTGAGACAGGCTTCCTTCATGGCCGGGTCTAGCGACATGGCTTTCCGTCCGGCATCGAGGGCCTCCCAGAATCTGCCAGCCTCGAGATGCAGATGGGCCAGGTTCATGTGTGCCTGCGCGCTGTCCGGTGTGAGAGCGACAACCTGGGTCCAGAGGGCAAACGCCTCTTCTTGGTTCCCCAGCTCCATGGCCTGGATGGCCAGTTCGCGCACACTCTTGACGTCGGCCCCGTTATCTTCGAGTTTTTTCTTGCCCAGGGCGTAGTAAGTCTTGCCTTTTTCGATGGTTTTCCCCGTGTCGAGCTTTCCGTAGTGATGGACGGGGGCGGCGATCGTCTCGGGCTCCAGCCCGAGTTTTCTCAGCGAGGGCTCTACGATTTCGTGGACCCGATTATCGAAACGGATTCGCTTGTCCCGGCTGAAGAGCCTCACCTTGTCGCTCGGAAACCATCCGCTGCCGGCCTCTTCGGCATACTGCCCGTCGTTGGCCTGCCATCCCTTCTGCTGGGGGACGTTCAGGTAGTTTCGAGTCGTCATCATGAAGGCACCGGGCTTCTTCGGTGCCTTGGCCGTGCATTTTCTCAAAACCGGGTAATCACGGGGCGAGATTACCTCGTCCGCGTCGAGAACGAGGATCCAGTCGCCCGTCGCCTTCGCAAGCGAGACGTTTCTCGCCTCGGCGAAGTCCTCGGTCCACGCGAAATCGTAAACCTTCGCCCCGAGGGCCTGGCAGAGCGCCTTCGTCCGGTCGGTGGAGCCCGTGTCGACAACGATGATCTCGTCCACGACGGGCTTGGCGCTCGTCAGGCAGCGCGCGACATTGCTCTCCTCGTTTTTCACGATCATACACAGTGACACCCGTGCCCTTTTCTTCGAGACCCCCTTCATCCCGCTGTATGGCCCGATCCTGTCTCTAATTTGCAACGCCGACGCGAGAAACCCGTCGTCGATCTCGAAGAGAGGCATGGCCTGCTCGATCTCGGCCATGGACTCGTCGTACCTCTCCTGGGCGACGAGCAGGTCGATGAGAAGGAACCGGATGTGCCGGCAGACCGGGTGGAGGGACTTCGCCTCGCGGAAGACGGCCGACGCGCTTTCCTGCCGCCCGAGGGAAACCGCCGCCGAGTGATAGCGCTCGGCGAGGTCGGACAGGTGGGGCGAAAGGATGAATCCCTTCTCCAGGAGATCGAACGCCTCCGCCGTGCGGCCAGCCGCCCATGCGAGCACCCCCAGGTTCGTCAGCGGCTCTCCCCAGGAGGGGTCTGCCTGCGCCGCCCTCTCGAAAAATGCCTTTGCCTCCTCGGTTGCACCCTTCCCGAACATGAGGATTCCTTTGAGGTTGAACGCGGGGGCGTAAGATGCGTTGGCGGCGATGGCGCGATCGGCAAGAGAATCAGCAACATCCGGCTCCTTCGCCGCTTCCCTGCAGAGTCCCTCGAGCACGAACCGTTCGGCCCCGGCTGTGCCTTCCGGTGCCTGCTTCAGCGCCTCGAGGGCCTCCTCGAAGCGCCCGGCCTGGAGCAGGTACTCCGCGAGCTCATGATAGGGCCGGTAGTCTACCGGACGAAATCGGATCGCCTCGAGACAGAGATCCACGGCGGCTTTTACGTCACCCCGAAGGAAGCGCTCGCGCGCCTGCTCCCGGGCAGCGAGGCAGCGGATCTTCCTGCCTTCCTCGGCTTTCTGCTCGAGGGTGCGCCATTTGTCCGCGTAGATTCTGCGGTTTCCCGACATCGACGAGCCGTAATCGATGCGGTTCCCGATGAAGCTTCGGCTCCCGAAGTGGTGAATAAACACGTCGCCTGCAATGACGTTGCGGTATCCGGCAAGGGCCGCTCGCGCGCAGAAGTCGTCATCTTCGAAGTTTCCAGTGCCGAAACTCTCGTCTAGCGGGCCGATCTCATCGATCAGGCGCTTGTGGAACAGCATGCAAAAACCCACCACCCGCCGCGTCTCAATGCGCCGATGACGGTTTTTTCCCCGGAAGGCGATCGCATAGTCTGCCAGTTCGTCGAGGGACTTGTAGCCGACCTCCCCGACCTGTTGGATGCCGCTGATATGGTTTGTCATGGGCCCCACGATGCCCGCGTCGTCGACGTTTTTCAGGCATTCCATCATTCCGGCGAGCCACCCCGCGGTCACGAGGGTATCGTTGTTGAGAAGGAGAATATGCCCGCCCGAGGCGGCCTCGATTCCCTGGTTGCAGCCCTTCGCGAAACCAAGGTTTTTCTTGTTTTCGATCAGCCTGTATCGGGAATTCTCACGGACGAGTTTGCGGAGCCACTTAACCGTCCCGTCGGTCGAGCCGTTGTCCACGAAGACGATCTCGTGAGCCTCCGGTGTGTGCTGCCGGATGCTCTCGACGCATCGCTTCGTGTACTCCAGTTCGTTGAAGGTGAGGATCACGATGGAGATCGTCTCATTCTTGCGGTCGATTTCCTGTAGAGCGGCGGTCAGGCGTTGCCGGATGGCCTCGGGGGACCACTGCGTTTCTACCGTGCGCTTCCCGTTTGCCGAAAGCCGGTTCCACAACTCGGCATCGTTGTAAAGTCGGATCACCTTCATTGCGAATTCACGGGGGTCGTCGGCAATAAGGGCGTCATGGCCGTCGACAAGCCCCATGCCCTCTGCACCGATGGATGTCGTGATCACCGGCAAGCCCCATGACAGGGCTTCGCCGACCTTTCCCTTCATGCCGGCGCCGTAGCGTAGAGGACTCAGGGAAATTCGCGCGGTTTTCAAGTACGGGGCGAGATTCTCTACATAGCCGGTCACGACGACCCGATCCGACGCCCGTTTCTTCACCGCTTCAGGCGGGTTGTTGCCGACGATGTGGGTCTTGACATCCGGCAATTCCGCCTGCAGCAGGGGGAGAATCTCGTCACAGAGGAATTCAACGGAGTCGATATTGGGCCGATGGTTGAAGTTGCCGACAAAGAGCAGATCTGTGGTTTCCCCGAATGTCTTCGTGTCCTCGATCTTCTCGTGAATGTTAGGGATGATGTCGATCGGGACTTCCGGCACGAGGGGCTGTATGGCACTGCGATCATCGGTTGTGACGACCCACACCCGATCGGCCTTTCCGTAGACGGAGATCTCCCGCTTCTTGTTTTCAAGGACTTGGGCCTTCAGACGATCGTCTTGCTTCAACTCGGCTTCCCGAGCCTCCCGCAGGAAGTGAATATCTACGCTGTCGACGATGACGGCCGTGCCGGGGGAATGTTCGCGAATCAGCGTCATATAATACTCTGCCAGGTGCCAGAAGCACAAAATCGCCGCTTTGTACGAGCGCTTGCGGAGAATGTCCTCGAGGTCCACGAAGGGGGCGATGATCAGGGCGCCTGCATGCTCCTTGGCTGCGGGGTCGCCTGCGTAGGTCTCGATCCCGAGATCCCGGAGGATCGGCCCGTAGCGCTCCGCGTGATCGGAGTCCCTGGAGATGAACGTCACGTGGTAACCCAGTTGCACGAGGGCCTTGAGGATGTGGAAAAGCCGCAGGGACCCGGAGGCGCGGTCGAACATAGGAAGCAGGGGGTCGCAGACGAGGATGTTCTCCTTCTGCCTCAGCGGAGGCAGGCCGCGACCCTTCTCCAGGACATGGCGGAGGTCCGCCTCGGAAACTCTCGCCTGCGGCAAAGCAGACAAAGACGGATCTTCCGTTGACCGGTCGGCACGCGATTCCTCGACAACTCCCTTGAGCTTGAAGGCGTTGAACGTCCACCCGTAAAGACTATGCAGTTCGTTCATCAGGGGCTGCGACGCTTTCCCGCTGGACGAGGCGAGAAGAGCCTCGATCTCGGCCACGCGCGCCGTCTTGTCGTGCAGCCGTTTCTCGATGAATCGCCATTTCTCCTCGGCCTTGGAAATCATGCAGTAGTCCCGGATGACGGGGTCGGGGTGGGCCTTGTAAAACCAGTGCTGGGACCGTCCCTGCTTCTCACAGCGACGGCAGAATTCGGTATAGGTGATCGGGCGGACCATGTAACTGACGGCCCTGCGGTTGAAGAACACCTTGAACCCGAATTTCGAGAGGCGCCAACCCAGCTCGATATCCTCCGAGCCGAAGCGAAACTGCTGCCGGAACACCCCGTGCCGAACGAGGAGGGAGCGCTTGCAGGATGAGCGCCCGCCCCAGAAGTAGGTAAAGTCGAGTTCCTGGCCGTCCCGGAGTAATTTGTAAGCGAACAGGAACTGGCCCACGTCCATGACGTAATGCATGACAGGGGTGACCTCAAGCGAGGCATCCCAGGTCGTGTAGCCCAGCACGGCGGCGTACTCCTCGGGGTGCTCCCGGTGTGATCGCAGGTGTTCCTTCAGCAGGTTCCGGTCGGCCACGTCGTCGTCGTCGAAGAAGAAGAGAATGGGGGCCTGTGCCGTGAAGACGCCGAGGTTTTTCGCCGTCGAGATTCCCGCGTTGGCCTGTGAGAAGTATCGCAGCCTCAGAGACTTCTCCAACTCGCGGCATACCTGCCGTGTGTGATCCGACGACCCGTCGTCGATGACGATGACCTCGAAGTCCTGTTTCGGGAGACTCTGCCGGGTCAGGCTCCTGAGCGAAAGGCGGAGCAACTCGGCCCGGTTGAAGGTCGGTATGATGACACTGATGAGGGGCGGTCTGCCTTTCTTGCTCATCCCGGTTCTCCTTCGAGGCGAATTGCCTGCACGGTCGTGAAACAGGAATCGATGGGGAGGTGCGCGTTGCGGTCGAGGAAATCCGTTCTCTGGCGATCCGCGGTGCTCCAGTCGTAATTCTCGACGGGTTTGCGGATGCTGTGGTCGACGGGTGTGGCATCGAGAATGCCCATTTTCAGCCCCCGCTCTCCCAGGCGGAGCGACCAGACGTTCTCGTAGCCCCAGCCCATGGGCGAGGCCAGGTCGAAGGGAAAGACGACGTCATACGCCGACCGATGGAAACTCACGACGGGTCCGATCTCCACGAAGCGTGTCTCGCGGGCAAGCAAGCCGTTGGCCTGCTCCACGATGGGGTGGTCGATGTAGGAGTTGGATGTGCGAGCGGGCTGTGCGATGGCGAACCCGAGTTTTTCCTGAAGCCCGATGAAGGCGTCGAGAAACCCGTCGGGCATAACGACGTCGTCATCCGTCAGGAGGACGTAGTCGTAACGGGAGAGATCCTCCGCGGCGAGCAGGTCGTTGACGATCCGGAACTTCGGTGTCTTTTCCCGAATCGTTCGTACGGTTACGGACGTCAGGGCCAGGCCCGGAGGTGTGTCGCCAAGCGCGACCCAGCGTTGGGTCACCCTGCACGTCTTTGATCCGGACAGGACAGCGACAATGTCTTCCGCAGTGTTAAAACGGTCGGTGAGGTACACCCCGATCACGAGGACGGATTTTCCCTCACGCTCTGTCCCCTCTAAGCGGCCGTGCGGCACCGTTACTGGCCGGAGCTTGCCCAGCAAGCCCGAGTCCGCGGGGGGAGGGAGTTTGCCGGGCGCCCCTGGATACGGATGATCCACGAAGCCGACGGCTGAAAGAGGCTGATAGAAAAGGCGCATGCCGATTTGCCGGATCGAGAGAGAAAGATCCATAAGGGCCATGCCGAAATCCGTCAATTGTTCGTCGAATCCGCCGCACCGGTCCCAGATCTCCTTTGGAACCAGGATCGTAAAGCGCGACCCGACCGGCGTTTCGCATAGATAGTTGTATCGGGGATCGTCTATTTTTGCTCCCTCGCCGTTGCCTTTCACGCAGCCGCCGGAGAGAGTCGTGAACCCCGCCTCGAGCAGCGTATCGGGCGGAATGCCAATTTTGGGAGAAATGGCACCAGACAACAAGTTAGCCTCGGCAACTTTCAGCAGAGGCTCCAGCCATCCTCTTGAGAGAAGCAAGCGGGGATCCATGAAAACAAGAGAGCGACCCGACGTCTTCCGGACGGCTGCGTTGAGCGCCGCAACGGGATTGCCGTTCACGGGCACTGCCGTCAGCCGGATTTTCTTTTCCCCTGTCCCGACGAGGGATTCCTCCCCGCTCGCAGGGGCGAGTCCGGATGTCAGCACAATCTCGTAATCGGTCCCTTCCGTGTTCTGTAGGATTGTGCCGATGCAGCGGGACAGGATCTCCGGGTCGTCGCCGGCAGGGATGATGATCGAAACGGATGTCTGCCCTTCGCGGGAATCAGAGGTCTGTACAGGGGCGTCTTGCCTCTGGAGTTGCTCGAGAAGCGTCCGGGCCGTCTCGTTGACCGGGTCGGACGCGATGGCCCTTTCGAAGAACGTGCGCGCATCGTCCAGCCGCGCGACGGCGATGCTGACATGCCCTAGCGCCAGAAGGGTTTCTACATCGCCGGGATGGTCTGCGAGGATGCGGTGATAGATCCTGAGCGCGTCGTCCGTCCGTCCCTGCTCGACATGGTAAAAGTCGGCCAGGTTCTTGAGATAGGTTGCGTTTCCGGGTTCGATCTCCACGGCCTTCTCGTAATGCGTCAGGGCCTTGTCCTTTTCACCCTGACGGTAATAGAGGCAGCCAAGATCGTTGTGGGCCAGGGCGTCGTCCGGACGGGCCTGCAGGTATGTTTTGAGCATTTCAGGCGCTTCAGCGAATTTCGAGTCGTCGATGAAACGGCGTGCTTCGGCGCGAAGTACGTCCGGGTCCCCTGAAACGGGCTTTTTCAAGGACGCGCCAAGTACCTGGTACAGCTCCGGCGGTTTGCCCCTTCCCGTCGTTTCGTGCATGAACGAAGGATTTTCCACAACAAGGGGTTCTCGGAGAGCGGCATCATCCCCTTTCACCAGGATTGAGAAACAATCGTTCAACACATCGCCACCCCAGGCGACGATCTCCTGCGACAGGCACCGGAGATCAGCCTCCCTGCAATAGGCCCGGAACAGTCCGGCGGACATGCTCTCGCCGCGCCAGTGACGGTTTTCTACCGTCAGCCGGCCCGTTGCGGCATCCCGGAACGCACCGATGTTGGAGTGATGGAGGAAGCAGACTCCACCGGGCTTCAGCTTGGACGCGAGCTGTCCGAGGTAGGCCTGCATGACGTCGTGCTCCACGTGAACGAGGGAGTCCCAGCTGAATGCGAAATCTACGGAGCCGTCCTCGACCATGTCCAGGGATTTCCCGTCATTGACGCAGTAGCGGATGTGTTCATGGGCCTTGAACCGCTGCCTGCAGGCCTCGATGCACTTCTCCGTCAGGTCGACAAGCGTCAATTGCCGGCACTGCGTGACGAGAAATTGCGTGCATCGGCCGTAACCGGGGGCTATTTCCAGGATATGACCTGACGGGAGAAACGGGCGAATACGAGGGAAGATCGTTCGATGCCAGAGATTCTCCGTTCCCCCCCATGCGGCGGACCACTCATCGCCGCCTTCGGGCCATTCGTAGTTAGACCATTGAGCCTTGTTTCGACGTATCGAGTTCGTGGTATCCTGATCTGAGGAGGTTACAGGCGTGCTCAACCCCTGCATTTGATCGACGGCTTTGCGTGCCAAGTCGTTCGAAGGGTCTACGATCAGTGCTTTTTGGAAATAGTCTAGTGCCCGGTCGAATCGACTTTGTTCCACAGCCACGTTGCCAAGGATGAAAAGGGTTTCTGAATCTCGAGGGTTTAGAGCAATGTATTTCTCGTAGAGAGAAACGGCCTCGCCGGTTCTTTTCAATTCTGCATAGTTGAAATCTGCAAGATTCTTCAGAAATGTCGTGTTGTCGGGAGCGAGGGAGACCGCCTTCTCAAAGTATGCAAACGCCAGGTCCTTTTCTTGTCGGCTGTAATGTAGAACTCCGATGTCATTGTAAATCTGGGCGTGGTTGGGATGGTCCTTGAGCAGTACAGTCAGATTCTGGATGGCATCTTCCGACCGCCCGTCTGCAGCACAGGCAAGAGCCTCAACATACCGGGCATGCTGAAGCAGATCCGCGCCCCCAGTGTCTGCGGGAGCCGGGACGGCCTGCCGGGTTGACCCGATGCAGGCTCTCCGGTCGGGCGGAGTTCCGGCCGATTGGAGGATCTGGGCCTTCTCGTCGAACTCGGGCGGGATCGGGCAGCGGATATGGGACCGGATGTCCTGAACGCTGTGGGCTACGGTGGAGTTGCTGCAGTGTTTGCACGGTTCCGGCGGGTCATCGCTGTTCACCCGGCGCCGCAGGTCCTGATACGCCTCGTTATTCCAGATATCGTAAAAATCGTTCTCGTTGAGATTGCCGAGGGACAGACCGTAGGTACAACATGGAAAGACCTCACCTCCTGTCTCGATGACTGCCATCTGCCAGGGCTCGAAGCACTTCTTCTGCCGACCGGGCCGGGGCTGGGCCGGGATGTCCCGAAACAGACCGGGCATGTCGATTCCGATTCCCATCTCCTTTGCGCGCGTTCTGGCTGCCGATAGCATTCGGTCGGAGAGCTCCTGGTGAAAGAACAGGGATTCGGGGATCAGTTCGGGGGAAAAGACGGTCATGTAAAGGACGGTAACCCATGAAAGACTCAGGCGGCCAGCCAGTTCGATGATAGCGGGGAGCTCCTCGACGTTCCGCCTCATGGCGACCGTTGAGAACCCGAGAACCGGCGTCTTGGAGCGGAATTCCTTCTTGTAGTGGTTGATTCTTTCGATTCCTTCGATGGTCTTCCGGAATGACCCGCCGCGACGGATGAATTCGTACGTTTCGGACGTGGCGCCGTCCATGGAGATGCAAAGAGAATCCAGGCCGGAGAGCACGATGCGCTTTGCCATCTCGTCGGTGATGAGGGTGCCGTTCGATACGGTTTCCGTTTCAAGATCGAAGCGTTTCACCACATCGAGCATTTTGAAGTAGTCTCGATTCAGAAAAGGTTCGCCTGCTCCGATCAATTTAACCCGCTGGAGGGTGGGGAAGATCTCGATGGCCTTCTCGAACGTGGCCCAGGGCATGTATTCCCTTTTGGTCTTGTGGATGGTCCGGTAGCACATCAGGCATCGCAGGTTGCATTTCGAGCCGACGGAAACGATGACCGTGAGCGGTCCTGTCTTCATGATGGGGGCTTGCTTGCGACACTCGAGAGAGTTTCCCTGCTTGTTCAACTCTTTCAGAGATGACAGCTTGACCTTGAAATCCGGCTCCGGGGACGAGTGCTCCGGATTCAGCGACCCGGACACGGTGATCTTGTCCGATCTCGGAAGGGCTGCCTCCGTTGGCTCCTCTTTTGCGTACTCGAGCAAATCCCCCCAGTAAACGGAGATCCGCCGCTTCAGGTTCTTCTGACCGGTTATCGTTCGGGAGAGCCCACGCAAGATATCCGTATCGTTCATTTCGAAGATGTTCTGGTCGCCGTGGTTCCCCCGAATTCTCTGGAAGGAGGCGTGGAAACCGTAGGACTCGGCGAAGTCGATGAATGCCGGGATCGCGCTCGCGTTTTCCCTCATCACGGTCATGTTCAAGGCCACGGATTGAAAGCGGTGGCGGTTTTCTCGAACCAGGGAGAGGCTTGCGAGCAGGTCCGTCCACGAACCGCCGCGGCGTATTTTTTCATAGGTGACGCGGTCCGCGGCATCCACGGAAATGAGCAGGTTTCCGAAGCGGCATTCGGCGATGTCGTTCCAGTACCTGGGTATCAGCAGGCCGTTGGTGATGAGGTCGATGACAGGGCCTTTGCCGGCGAGATCCAGCATGATCCTGCGCGTGTCGGGCCGTGCGAAGGGGTCGCCCATGCCGGACAGGACGATTCGCCTGGCGTTAGGCAAATAGGGTACGAGTTCTTCTGCCGTTTTTCGGATCAAGGCGGGATCGGAGGCATCGGTATGCCTTGAGCACATGATGCACGAAAGGTTGCAGACCGTCGAGTTCGAAAGGTTGAACACCGTTGGCGGCGATGTGATAAAGTCGCAGCCGGCCCGGATCTCGGCGGCGAGTTCCGGCGTCAGGGTGTCCATCCGGTCGAGATCCTTCCAGGGGATGAGCTTGCCAGTGTGCCGATACTTGGCGATGTGAGGACAGATCTCGTTGCAGACATCTTGAAATTGCCCTGAGAGGATTTTTCTTCGCAGCAGCCTTGCCTGATCACTATTCCATATGTCAGCAATCGTCGCCTTCCCGATGTGCCCGATGCTCAGCTTCGTCCATGCGGGACAGCAGGTATAGACATGGCCGCTTGTGGTGAACTCCATCATGTAGAACGGCTGCAGGCAGACAACCCCCTCGGGTAATACAGCAGGAGTCCGGTGTGTCTCCTGAGGTTCCCGAACGGCGGCCCGCGCCACGTGGGTCTGTGTCGCATCCCTCCCTGCATCGGAAGCTGCGCGCATCGGCTTATTCAGCTTCCCTAGGATCTCCCGTGCGGCTGCATTGGCAGGCTCCACACGGAGGATTCTCTCGAAAAACGGGTGGGCATCCTCGAGGCGTCCCAGCCGGATGCAGATGGATCCGACGGCGGACAAGGCTTCCACATCGTCCGGGTCGAGGGTCAGCACCGAGTTGTAGAGCCTCAGGGCGTCCTCCGTGCGTTCCGACACAGTCCAATAAAGATCGGCGAGGTTTTTCAGCGCCGTTCGATTCGTCGGGTCGATCGCGACGGCCTTCTCGTAATGCACGAGGGCTTTCTCTCGGTTTCCTTTGCCGAAATACAAGATACCCAGGTCGTTGTGAGCCTCGGCGTGGTCGGGGCAGGTCTGCAGCAGCTCTTCCAGGCTAACGATGGCCTGGTCCGTCCGCCCGCGTTGGACGAGGGACCGTGCCTTTCGGTAGAGGGTAGCGGAGTCCGTCTCCCCGGCCGCGGCTGCATCGGTATCGAGGGCATCGAACATCCTGCCGGCAAGTTCGTTCGAGGAATCCAATTCCAGGGCCCTGAGATAAAGCTCCCGGGCTTCTCGAAAATGGCCGGATTCCACGCGCAGATTGCCCAGGATCAGCAGCGTTTCGATGTCCTGCGGATTGAGCTGCAGAGCCTGTTCGTATTGGAGAACGGCCTTTTCAGGTTGCTTCATCGCCACGTAGAGGTGATCGGCCAGATTCTTGCGGAACGTGGCGTTCTCCGGATCCAGGGACACGGCTTTTTCATAGGCGGCCAGGGCTTTGGAGACTTCTCCCGACTCGCCGTAGAGGACTCCGAGGTCGTTGTACGCGGGGGGGTAGCCCGGATAGGACTCCACCAGTTTTTCCAGCGCGAAACCGGCTTCCGCCCTCTTTCCGGCCGCGACGAGCAGCTTGAGGATTCCCTCGTGGGCTTCGACGGTTTGCCGTCTCACGTCGCCCGTCCCTGTCTCGGGGACACAAGAACGGACTGCAGTCGAGGCTGCCTGAGCCTTCAATGGTGCGGAGAAGGACCCGGCGTCGGCGCACCCCGGTTGGTGGGGGACGTTCTCTTCGAATGCGTTGAAGAGAAGGGACGCGACCACGTCGGCATCCGTGTCCAGGGCGGACATCCGTTCGCGATAGCCGAGGCGGGCTGCATAGGCCAGGCAATAGTTGTATATCCTTGCCATCGCGGAACGGGAAAAACGTCCTTTCCGGATGCCCGACAGAGAAGAAACGAGCGCGTCAAGAATGGACATCGAATAGATTTGAGTTTGCCCTTTTTTGAACTCCTCGATCGGGATGCCCAGCCTTCCTGCGTCGTGGGCATACCAGCCGACCATTCTTTGTCTCTCCGCGAAGCTTTTCAAGGTAAGTTGATGATCATGATAAACCGTGCACCCCTTTTTGTAATGCAGCTTCATCCCGGCCTTTTGCAGGCGATACCCGAGTTCGATGTCCTCCCACATGGCATGCTTGAAGACCTTCTCATTGAAGATGCCATGGGTCAGCAGGAATGCTCTCTTGACGGAAAGATTGCTGCTCCAGAAGAACCAGAACACATCCCCCTCGATTCCGTCGGGCATCGGCCCGTGGAGAATCCCGTAATTGAACTGCTGTCCCCCTTCTATCGATGTGACATGCTCCATCAGCGGATTGATCTCGATATCCTTGGACCAATCGATGAATCCCAGGCAGGCGTCGGCCAACCGCGGGTTTTCATCGTGGAAATACAGATGGTTGCTGATGAAGTTCTCGGACGGGATCATGTCGTCCCCGACGAAAATTATGATTTTCCCCGATGCGGCCAGGATGCCCTTATTCCGGGCCGCTGCAGGTCCGGCGTGATCTTGTCTCATGACGGTGAAATGCAGCGGTGTCTGTTTGCTATATTTCTCGAGGTATTCGAGAGTACCATCAGTGGAACCGTCGTCGACGACGATAAGTTCGTACTCATCTTTTGATAGTGTCTGGTCCTCGATCGCCTGAAGGCTCTTCTTGAGAATTTCCAGCCGGTTGTAGGTGGGCATGACGAGCGTGGCTCTGTACCGGGTGTCTTGGATTTCCAGCCCGTACCGTTCGAGCAAGGATATGCCTGCAGTCGGATGCGGACTTTGCCCAAGGCCGAGAAGTTGCAGCAGCGTTGGAAACAGATCCACCATCTCGACGACGCAATCTACACGGAACCGGATTCCGCAGCCGCCGACGATGATGGCAGCCCAATTGGACTCGACTTCCGGCAAGAAGCCGTGAAGACCCTTACAGGGGTTTGTGGCCTGAAAAAAGTTCGGAAATATTCCTACGCCTTCATGCATGACGAAGATCAAATCCCCGAATCGGTTGTGATCGAAGTCGAAATGAAGAGATTTCAAGTCGTCGCGGGATAGAATCTTTCCTTCGGGAACCCCAAGAAGGATCTCCGTGATCACGTCACGGGCCCGATCGTTGAAGAACCAGAACCGCGCCTGAGTCGAATCGAGGAAATACAGGTAGTCCTTCTCCAGACTCAACCCGGAGCGGTCGAGCCGGGATTGAAGATCGATCTGTTGCGTGATGGCGACTTGCCCATGGTCGCCGAAGACGATGAAGCGCAAACGGTCGAAAGTCCGGTTCAGACGGACGAAGACCTCTCGAACGGCGTTGTCGATCTCTTTGAGAACGATTCTCTGCCTCTCTGTGTGGGGCCCGAATTCGTGGCCCACCCAATCGAGCTCTGAAAAATGCAGGTAGATGAAATCGACATCTTCAGTCAATCGAGACATTAGAAGGTCTTTGACATCTCTGGTAGTGCCCGGGCCGTCAGGGTACCCGATCCAGAGAAAGCGCTTGTTCCTTTCACGGAGCAGGTCAAAGACGGTCTTGCGGCCGGGAATGGATGAAGGGTCTGCGGTATTGTACTTTTCGGAAAAATCGAAGTACTTGAGCAGCCGGAGCGGGATTTCGGCTGAACCTCCCACGTGCTTTACCAGTGTGTACCCCTTTTGGGTTGCGAGATCCCTGAGTAGGCGGTTAATCACGTCTCGCTGACCGCTGGAAAGATCAATTTCCGCAAACGGGGACGATGCGGGACTGTAACAATACATGTTGGCAACGTCACATTCGTCCGGATGCAGACCGGCGAAGAAGGCCGGACGCAGCTCGAAGGCAAAGGTCTCACGTACACGGCCCTCGATGTTCTGTTCTCCGAGCGCGTGCAGAAACGGAGCATTATTCGGGTTGATGTAATCGTGCCTGAGGCCATCGATCAAAATCATCAGGACGACCTCTTTTCCTTGTCGCTTCATCTCGTTCTCCCCGTGGGACATCCTGTGCCAGAGGTCAATCGTTTCAGCCCGAAGTCCTTCCCAATCGGATTTCCACACGGGCATGCCGGAGAGATGTTCCAACTCTCTCCGGACGGCGGCAAGGATGGGCGACTGCTCCACCTCAGGACGCGCCCTGGACAGGAGGAGCAGGATCTCCGCACGTTCGATCGGATTTGCCGTGGTCCGTTTGTGCAGGACGGCTTCAACCAGGGCCGGGATGGAGGGACTAGAATCGGCGACAAGGAACGAGGCGAGAAGCCGGACGTATTCCTTTATCGCATTTTTCCAGTAGATGACCGGGTCCGTCACGAGTGAACGGGAAGGCCGAAGCTTGAATTGAGTTGCCGTCTCGTTGAGTTGTACGAGAGAGAATTCGGAAGAGAAGATGCGCTGGAACCTCTCGTGCCGCGTTCGGTAGCTGGGATGATACTGTCCGTCTTTCATCAGGAGGCATTCGACGCAGGCGGAAACGACTTTCCCCGTTTGATTGATGAGAAAAAACGCCTCCTGCGGGGTCAACGGCCTTCGCTCGAATTCCTCCGAGTACGCTTCCAGCGCACAGACGAGACGGTTCAAGAGAAGAGTGTTGATGGATTCGCCATCGACACGCCCCTCGGGGTATGTGGGAATGCGGTCCAGCACATATTCACCCCACAGGTGGCGAGATCCGTACTTGAGATCGTAATGGAATTGCGAGGGAGGCAACGTGGCGATGGAAGAGAACTTGATCGGTATGATGTCGACCCAGCGGACATTCAACTCCCGCGCAAGCTCCGTACCGACCGGGCGATAATCCGTTGAATCCTCGTCGGAAACCACGACAAAGATGTCGTAGTCATTCACGGGGCGAAAGCCGTTCTCGTCGACAAGGACGCTTCCTTCGCCGCGGCCAAACCCCCCCCCCAATACGATGGATTTGACGGCCC